>WTFV01000076.1 GCA_011523845.1 Acidobacteriota bacterium
CCGTAGACCGCGGCCCCGGCGAAACCGTCCCGCTCCGGCAGGCGCGGCCCGCCCCGAAGCGGCCAGCCCCACCCTCCACTGCCATGCAGTCTCGGACCACGACCTGCCAGTACTGCGCAAAGCGCCCTGCCCTGCGACCCGGCGAGAGCCGGCGCAACACCGGTCAGCGCGAACAGGACAACGGAAGTCGCAGCGGCGCTGTCAACCGCGGCGGTTTCGTCCCCGGGCTCCGGCGGAGCCCCCAATCCCGAGCATCCGTCCGGCCAGCCGCTGCACGTCGTCGAGGATGAGGTACAAGACGGGCACCAGGATCAGCGCGATGAACGTGGTGAACAGCACGCCGAAGGCCAGCGATACCGCCATGGGAACCAGGAACGCCGCCTGTATGCTGCGCTCCGCCATGAGCGGTGCGAGACCGGCGAACGTCGTCAGCGACGTCAGCAGGATCGGACGGAAGCGGTTGCTGCCCGCTTCGCGGATAGCGAGCTTCAGCCCGGCGGACTCGAACTCGTAACGGCTCAGCGGACGCCCGCCCGCCCTGCGGATCTCGCGGCCGAGGTCGGCGTGGACGCTCCGCGCCCGATTGATGAAGTCGACCATGACGAGGCTGCCGTTGACGACGACGCCGGTCAGCGCGACCAGGCCGAGCATCGACAGCATGGTCATGTCGAGACCCATGATCATGTGCCCCCAGACGGCGCCGACCAGGCCGAACGGGATCGCGGCCATGATGATGAGCGGCTGCACGTACGACCGCAACGGCACCGCCAGCAGCGCGAAGATCGCCAGCAGCGCGAGGACGAAGCCGCGCAGGAGGCCGCCGGCCGCATCGGCCTGCTCCGCCTCGACGCCCTCGAACGTATGTAACACCCCCGGATGGCCGGCAAGCACCTCCGGCAGGATCCTCGTGCGCAGGTCGGAGACGACCGCGCCCGCCGACGCGAGCGCGGGGTCGACCGAAGCGGTCACGTTGACGGCCCGGTAGCGGTTCACCCGCCTGATCGAGGCGAAGCCGCGCCCCGGCTCCACCTGCGCCACCTGGCTGAACGGGACCTCCCCGCCGTTCGGGGTACGGATGCGCATGTTCTCCAAATCGCCGAGCGACCTGCGCTCGTCCTTCGGGTAGCGGACCATGACCCGAACGTCGTCCCGCCCGCGCTGAATGCGCTGGGCCTCCTCGCCGTAGAACGCCTGTCGCACCTGGCGGCCGAGGTCCTCGACGGTCAGCCCTAGCAGCTGAGCGGCCGGCTTGATACCGAGCTGCATCTCTTCCTTCCCGGCGCGGAACGAATCCGAGATCCCGTGGACGCCGGCGTACTCCGCCAGGCGCGCCTTGACCTCCTCGGCGGCGGCGCGCAGCCGGTTGAGGTCAGGCCCCGCGAGCTGCACGTCGACGTCGTTACCGACGTCCACCGCCGACAGGTCGAATGCGACCTCGACGGCCTCGGGGATCGCTCCCACCGCCTCCCGCCACATGTTACCGAGCTGCTCGCTGGTGTACCCGCGCACCTCGGCCGGCAGCAGCTCGACCGTCACTTCTCCTACGTTCGGTGCCGCAAGGGAATCCATGGGCGCCAACGGCCCGCCGCGCCGCGAGCGCACCGGCTGGTCGCCGATCGCGGTCGACACGTGCCGGAAGTAGTCGACTCCCGTTTCCCGCCGCAGCCGGGCACGCAGCCCGGTGGCGCCCGCTTCGAGCCTGGCGACGGCGCGCGACATCGCCTCGACGGAGGTGCCCTGCGGCATCGTCACCGACGCCGACATGAAGTCGGTGTCGATGGACGGAAGGAAACGGAACGTGGTCGAGCCGCCGAGCACCATACCACCGGTCAGGATCAGGGTCGCGAGCCCGATCGCCGCCGTCGCGTAGCGCCACTGCAAAGCGGTCTCCACGACCGGCGTGTAGACGCGCGCGACGAACACCTTCAGGCCGTCGGAGAAGAGTCCCTGGAAGCGGCGCCACGGACCGGGCCTGCCGCGCCGGGGGATGTGCGACAGGTGCGCGGGCAGGATGCCGAGCGACTCGATCAGGGAGAAGAGCAGGCACGGGATGACGACGAGCGGAATGACCTGGAAGATCTTTCCGGTCATCCCCGGCACGAACATCAGCGGCATGAACGCAGCCACCGTGGTCAGGACCGCGAAGGTGACCGGTTTGCCGATCTCTCTCGACCCTTCTATGGCCCCGCGCAGCCCCTCGCCGTGCTCTTCCTGGTGCCTGTGGATGTTCTCACCGACGATGATCGCGTCGTCGACCACGATCCCGAGCACCAGGATGAACCCGAACAACGAGATGGTGTTGACGGAGACGCCGAGTCCCGGCATCAGCGCGATTGCGCCCAGAAAGGAGATCGGGATCCCGACGCTGACCCAGAAGGCGAGCCGCAGATCGAGGAACAGAGCCAGCACGATGAAGACGAGCACGAACCCGGTGGCGCCGTTGCGCAGCATGAGGGTCAGGCGGTCGGTCAGCCCCTCCGCCTGGTTCAGCCAGACGGCCATCGAGACGCCCTCCGGCAGCCGCGCCTGCGTGCGTTCGACGTAGCTCCTGACCGCCGCGTCGATGTCGAGCGCGCTCTGATCGCCGGTGCGGAAGACCGACACGAGCACGGCCGGCCGACGATCGAAACGGGCCTGCTGATCGCTCTCGGCAAAGCCGTCGACCACCGTCGCCACGTCGCCCAGACGCAGCCGACTGCCGTCGGCGCGCGTCCAGAGCACGAGGTCCTCGTACTCGGCGCCGCGGTACGCCTGCGCGATCGTGCGCAGCAGGATCTCGCCGCCGTCCGTGCGGACCGAGCCGCCGGGCAGGTCCAGCGACGACCGCCGTATTGCGTCCGCGACCTGATCGAACGTCATCCTGTGCCGCCGCAACGCGACCTCGGAGACCTCGATGGAGATCTCGTAAGGCGGTGCGCTCACGATGTCGACCTGCGTGATCTCCGGCATCGCGGTCAGTTCGTCACGAACGCGCTCCGCCAGCGCCTTCAGGGCGAGGATGTCGGTCTCCCCGGAGATGGAGATGTCGGTCACCTGGTTGCGGGCGGTCATCTCCCGGATGATGGGTTTCTCCGTCCCGAGCGGAAACGTCGTGATCGCGTCGACGTTGTTCTTGACTTCGTCCACCACCCGGCGGGCATCCGCGCCGAGCTCGAGCTCGACCATGACCGACCCGTTGCCCTCCGATGCGGTGGACCGGATCTCCTTGATGCCGTCGACGCCCTGGATCGCCTCCTCGATGCGAATGACGACGCCTTCCTCGACCTCTTCCGGCGCCGCGCCCAGGTAGGGCGTCTGAATGCTTATTCGGTCGAGCTCGACCTCCGGGAAGATCTCCTCCTTGACCGTGGTGATGGCGATCAGGCCGCTCACCATGATGAAGACCATCATGAGGTTCGCGGCCACCGGATTCCGCGCGAGCCAGGCGATTCCCGCACCGTTCATGATCGTGTACGTCCTGTCAGCCGACGAGTCGTCGCGAGTCGAGTTCGGTGACCTCGTTCCGATAGCGGCACCGGTCGTTGCCCAGACAGGCAACGGCGGCACGGTACCCGTTCTGAAGCCGGGGTTCGTGCAGATGGAAGCATGCAGACTCGGGTATCGGGCACGGCAGCCGGCGCACGGTCACCGCCGGTTCCAGCTCCAGCGTGACGGCCCGCGGGTCGATCTCCAGTCCGTATCCGGCGGCTTTCAGCACTGCTTCCTTGGCGACCCACGCGCGTGCGGCCAGACCGCGCCGGCTGCGTGACGGGGCCATGCTTATCTCGCGACGTTCGTCCGGCGCCAGGAAGTGCGCGGCCAGGCGCCCCCAGTCGGTCAGCTCCGACTCGCCGATGACGTCGACGCCGATCGCGCCCGCCCGGGTGACACCGACGCCGACCCAGGCCCCGGCGTGGGTGATGCTGAAGTCGAGACCCGCGACGCCGGCGTTCTCAAGAAACGGTCGGCCGCGCTTCGACAACGCGATCCTGGGATCCGATACTCCGTAGCGGACCTTCAGGACATGGCGCGCCAGGGCGCGCCCCAACAGCAGCCGCCACCGGTCACTCGCGTGCCTTAAACGCTCGAAGCGTTCGCGCTCGGCTCGCGCCAGCCACCGTGCCGCCAAGGCCGGACCGGGACCTTCCGGACCCGGCAGGCGCACGACGTACAGCGCGGAGTCGGGGCCGGACAAGTTCAGGCGGGTGCGTCCGGCGGGACGCCGGCGCGGGCGTCGCATTCGGCCATGGCTCGCCGAAGACTCGCCGGACGCAAGTCCAGCCAGTGCTCGTCGACGTACTGCAGGCACTCCTCCCTGGGTCCCATCGGCCCCTCCCGCCTCCAGCCTTCGGGAACCGGTTGCGCCGAGGGCCAGAGGGAGTGCTGCCCCTCGCCGTTGACGAGCACCAGCAGGTGGTCGGGCGACAGGTTGCGCAGGGTCACGGGCCGGACGAACGCCGCGCCGTCGGCCACCGGCTGCCGGGTCACGTTGAACGACGGCGCGAGCGCGCGCATCAGGTCGGCCATGTCGGTGCGCGGCTGGGAGGCCAGCTCCCCGGCGGTCAGCACGTCGACCGGGACGGGGGAGTCGAGCACGGTGCGCTGTTTCACCCGGCGGCGGGAGCCCACGACGACGATTTCCTCCCTGAGCGCGTAGTCGAGCGCGAGCGGCACGCGCAGGTCCGCCTGTTCGGAGAAGGCGACGTCGACCGCGATCTCGGCGCCGGCGAAACCGGGCATCGTCACGGCGAGCCGCCAGCGGCCGGGGCACAGCGGGCCGAAGGCGAAGCGGCCGGCCGCGTCGGTGGTGGCTGTCACCGGCGGTGCGTCCGCCGCTGCGGCCTCGACGAGCGCGCCGGGCAGGGCGAGGCCCTGCTGGTCGACCACGGCTCCCGCGATCCGCGTGGGGATCAGCGGTTGCAGGGAGACGGCCAGGCGCGTCGTGGCGCCGGCTGCGACCTCGACCGCGACGCTCTGTTCGGCGTAGCCGTCGTGCGAGAACGTCAGGCGGTAGGCACCGGCGACCAGCGGGGGCAGCTCGTAGCGGCCGGCGCCGCCGGTGCGGACCGCCGAGACGTAGCCGGAGGGCGAGATCGCCTCGACTGCGGCGCCGGGCAGCGGGTCGCCGAACCCGTCGGTGACGCGTCCGAGGACGACGTCCGCGGGCTGTGCGGCGCTGGCGTGCGCGGTTGCGAGCGCGAGGAACACGGCCGTGGCGGCGGCTCTTGAGGCTGCAAAGCGTGGGAGCATCGGGGTTTGCCTCCGGATAGGGCGGAACGCGGACGCGGGAGTCTAGGGAGGCGCGGGCCGCGTGTAGGGGCCGTTTCCCGACGCCCGGTGCGTACGCTGTGCCGGGTTGTTGGTGGAGGGACCGATGGACCGGATCGACGAGGCCTTGGCGGCGGCTGAGATGGCGGCAGCTGAGACGGCGTGCAGTGCCGCCGAGTACTACGGGGATCCGTCGGAGTACCCCGACTGTCCGATGCCGGGCTGGTTGAAGCGCCGGCTCGCCCTGCCGTCCGACGATCGCTTGATCCCGGAGGCTGTCTCGGCGATGCAGGCGGCTGCAGCGGGGTACCGGATCGTTCCCACGATGGAAGTCGTCGCTCGCGGGCTTGCCGACGGCGGTGATGCCGGGGACGTGTTGATGGCGCTTTCGTACCTGCTTGCTCCGCGTTCGCCGTACCAGGCGATGGCGGGCTGGGCCGCTGGCGCGTACACGCCTCGGCAGGCGGTCGCCAGGGCCGTGGAGCATGGGTTCAAGGTTCGTGGTCTCCGGGACCAGTTGCGCTGCGTCAGGGCGCGCGGGTGCGCTTTCGCGGAGGCGTCGGCGCTGTGGGATATTGATCCCGGGGACCTGATTGTGAAGCTGCCGGAGCCGGCCCGGACGTTGTACTTGCGCGAACGCGATTTGATCGACGCCTGGACTGCCGCTGCCGGTCTTGCGGCTGGGCAAGTCGCCGTGGGTGGCGGCAGCGTGCTGGCGGCACGCTGGGGCCATCGGCGTTCTCTTGATGTGGATGTTGTAGTTCAGGGGACGACTGCTTACCGGCAGATGCTGCGGGCGCAGCAGGCGTTGGACGACCTTGCTCGACGCCGTGGGGCAGAGGTGTTGTGGGTGCCGCGCCTTCATGCGGTTCGCATAACGTGGCCTACTGCAGACTCGGCCATGTCCGACAAGCTCGAGTTCTTCGCCGAGGCGGAGACTCCGCCCGGCTACTCCGAGCGAATACAGAAGCTTGAGGGTCGTCCGACGAGGACGCTCGGCACCCGGCAGATTCTCTGGGGCAAGCTCGATCGTTGCCTGCGCGTTCTTGCGCCCAAGGACATTTTCGATATTCGGGATGCAGGTCGTCGCGATGCGGATGAGCTTGTGGCAGCCGTCAACGCTTTCTCCGATTTCGCCATGCGCCAGCTTGCGCAGGCGTTTCGCTCGGACGCGGCGGCGATTGGGAGGAAGATCGACGAAGTCCTCCCGACCGTTGCGGTACTTGCTCCCGGTGATGGGCGCATCGTTGCGCAGGAGGCTGGCGACGCCATTGATCGTTGTCTCTACCGGGAGGTGACCGTCGGTGTCGACAACGGCCTGGTTCGGGTCGACCGCGTCACCGGTGTTGGGCCGCTCCCGCCTCTGCGGTGGCTGCCCGCCGAGACGGCGGTCGAGGCGGAGCGGACCGGCGTCGCTCGGTACCTTGACCGGAATGCCATATCGGTGGTGCTTGAGGACGCCGCTTCTGTTGCCGGCCGCTCCGCCGGTGCCGCGAAGGTCTGGACCGGGCGCGTCGGCGGGACGGTCGAGTGGAAGCGTCCGCCCGAAGCGTTGATGATGATGGCGGCCGAGTATGCCGGGCCTGCCGCCTCGCGCCGCGGCGCCGAGGCGGACGCGATCGCGCCGGATCGGGATCCTGGCGCCTGACGCCGCCTTGCGGTCCGGCGCGGCGCGGCGCCGTTTCCGGCGCGCGGTCGTGCGGCGCCGGCGGGACCGCGCAGCCTTGGGCTGTTCGGTCAGCGGTGTGCGATCACGACGCAGCCTGCGATCTTGTCGTGGAGCCCCTGCTTGCGTTCCGTGATTCCGATCATCAGCAACCCGATGCCCGCGGCGAGCACCGACAGCAGCTTGCTGAAGTGCCGCACGGAGGCCCGGCCGAAGCCGATGGTCTTTCCGTCGCTGCGTGCGACTCTGAGTTGCAGCGCCATCTTGCCGAACGTCGCGCCGCCGGATGCTTCCATCCCCGCGAAGTACAGCCAGACCAGGACCGCCTGTAGTCCCAGGACGGTCCCGTTCGACCATCCGGCTCCGATTCCGCTTACGTTCCTCGCGGTGTCCAGAAGCACGGTGCTGGTCAGTACGATCACCATGTCGATCACGGCCGCCGCCGTGCGCGGCCAGATGCCGGCGAGGGCGGTGGATGGAGCTGCGTCGCGCGGCTGCGCGGTCTCGGTTGCGGCGCCGGCCGCTGCGTGTTGTGGCGTTCCTTCCGAGCGCGGCGGCGCCTCGGGTTCGTTGTCCGCCTCCGCCGGCCGCACCTCGGCGAGCCCCTCCTCGAGGGTCTCGCGGATGTTCATCAGCCTGGTGAACCCGCAGGTCTCGAAGATGTCGAGGACGTGCGGGTTCATGTTGCACAGCACGAGCTTGCCGCCGACCTCGTTGAGCTTGCGCACGGTGATCAGCAGGACGCGCAGCGCCGAGCTGGCGGCGAAGGTCAGGTTGGTGCAGTCGATCAGCAGCCGGTGGTGCCCTCTGCGTATCCGTTCCTGGATGGCCTTGTCGAACTCGGCTATCTTTCCGGAGTCGAGGCGGCCTTCGGGCGCCAGGATGATGACTCCGGATTGTCGTTGCTCTCGCATCTGCAGTTGCATTACTCGCCTTCCGGGTTGCCGAAATTGTGTTCCAGCGTCAGGATGTTCCGCTCGTCGATGCACCGGTAGTCGATCCGGTCCGCGTACTTGCGGACCAGGTGCAGCCCCATGCCGCCGAGCTTGCGCTCGTTGATGCCGGAGGTCAGGTCCGCCTCGGGCGCCTCGATCGGGTTGAAGGGCGGGCCGCTATCCTCGACGACGAGCACGAGCCTGTTCGCGAAGGTCCGCAGGACCACGTTCATGCGCGGCCGCGCCACCTTGCGGAAGGCGTAGGCCACGTAGTTGGCCATCAGCTCGTCGATCTCGAGGTTGACGCAGTAGATCTGCGCGTCGGGGATGTTGTGTTCCTTCCCGAACGCCTCGATCGTCTCCACGAGGCCGCAGATCGCCGACAGGCGCGGACACAGCTCCATGCGCATCTCGTCGATGCAGTAGTCCGCGCCGGGCGGGCGGGCGTGTGCGGTGTCGGTTTGCATGGCGGAGAGTGTTACCGATGCGGGTCCTTTCAGAGGCCCCAGCGGTACGTCAGGCGGCCGTAGAAGTACGAACCGTTGAACCCGAACGGCGAGAACTGGCCGTACTGGTTGCCGACCGTGTCGGCCGCGAACGGGTTGACGTCGGGATACTGGTTCAGGATGTTCTGGACCCCGATTGCCAGCGTCGCTCCGGAGGGGAGCGGCACCGTGAGCTCGACGTCGGCCAGGGCCTTGCCCGAGTATGCGGGATAGCTCCAGGGCGTCTGGTAGTGCCCGAGCGCATGGGCGTTGCGTCCGTCTTCGCTGTCCCAGTACGACCCGTACCAGTGGACTCGCCCCAGCAGGGCCCAGGCGCCGGGACTGTACTGCGCCGAGATGTTCCAGCGCGTGTCGGGCAGTCCCTTTTCGAGTGTTTGCACGCGGAACTGGTCGATGACCGACGTGCGCAGGTCGCCGACCCTGGTGACGGTGTGGTTCCAGGCCGCGGTGAACGTGGCCGGCCCGGCCGTCCAGGACCAGAGAAGATCCAGGCCCTCGGTGCGGGTGGAGAAGTCGTTCAGGAAGAACCGGAACACGGGGAAGTTTCTCGCCTCGAGGATCCCTTCGGACAGGAGGACGTCGATCTCGCCGGGTCGTAGCCGGATCTCGGGGGAGAGGGCGAGCCGGTCGTCGACGTCGATCCGGAAGGCGTCCATCGTTGCCGACATCGATCCCGATTCCCAGACGAGGCCGCCCGAGTAGTTGATCGACCGCTCCGGCTGCAGAGGCTGGCCGCCCCGAGCCAGCGCCACTGCCGAGGTCGATGGAACGACGCCGTTGTTGACGAGTTCGCCGTCGATGAATGCGGTCGTCACGTTGAAGGCGTTCTGCTGGCCCGGGGTCGGCGCGCGGAAGCCGGTGCTGACCGCCGCGCGCGCCGACAGCCCTGCGCCCAGACTGCGGCGGGCCGAGAGCTTTCCGTTCAGTGTGTCGCCGAAGTCCTCGAAGCGTTCGTATCGCAGCGCGGCGCCCGCCGACCAGGCGTTGCTTGCCCCCGATCCCATCTCGCCGTCGGCGTAGACCGCGACGGACGACCGCGCCCAGCGGCCCGCCGTCGTGTCGGCGCGGTATCCGTTGAAGCCGTTCGAGCCGGAGCTGAAGCCCTGCTCGGCGTAGGGCCCGATTTCCCATGAGGGCCGGTCCCCGGGGCTGATCGTGAACGTCTCGGTCCGGCGCTCGGCGCCGGCGGCGAAGTGGAAGCGCTCGCCGATCGGAATCGCGACGTCGAAGTTGAAGTTGATCTCGTCCTGCTGGTACTCGCCGGGACTGAAGGACGTCGGCGTGTCGTAGCCGAGCGAGGCGTTGACCGTGTCGTGGATGAACTGCGAGATGCGCGAACGCCCGATCGATACGGACCCGTCCCAGGTGGAGCCGCTTGGCGAGATGGACTGCAGTCCTGTCACCAGCCCGTGCTCGTGCAGGTCGCCGCCGAACTGCGGCGTGAACCCGCCGGGGAACCGGCTGTACAGGGTGAAGCACTCCGGGTCGGCTTCTACGGCCGCCAGGGCCCCCGTGTCGGGAACGCTGTTGATGATCGGGACCGTGGGGCAGTTGCCGGCATGCGGGATGCCCGTGTTGGCCCACATCCGGTCACCGACGAGCAGGGTTGGGGTGCCGTCGTCCAGCCTTGGCCCCCGGAAGACGCCGCCGCGCGTGTGCGGGTGCCGGTAGTAGAACCCCCCGGTCGCGCGTCGGCGGGCGTAGTTCGCGTGGCCGTAGGGCCGTAGGCCCGACGGGAGCGTCGTTCCGAAGTTTGCGAACGTCTTCAGGTCGTCCTCGACGTTTGGAGAGCCCCACACCTGTGCCGTGTCCCGCGGCATGGGTCCGCCGGCGGCCGTGAGCCGGCTGGCGTCATGCCGTTGCACCGCCCGGTTCGTCGGTCCGGCGCCGCCGTACTCGAGGCTGAGGTTCGCGAATCCGGCGGCGCCGATCGGCAGGCCGACGTTGCCGGCCACCGAGTGCGCCGCCGCCCGGTTGCCGATGGCTGCGCAGGAGGCCATCGGACCGCAGGTCGCGCGGTCGCCGGCGTTGACGTCCCGGTAGGTTCCCGTCCGGATCTCCAGGCTTCCGCCCTCGCGCGCGTCCTTGAGTTGCACGTTGACGACGCCGGCGATGGCGTCGGAGCCGTACTGCGCCGCCGCGCCGTCGCGCAGCAGCTCGATCTGGCGCACGGCGATGGTCGGGATGACCGAGATGTTCGGGCCCTGGGAGCCGTCGGCGATGCCGTTGCCCAGCCACGTGATGACCGCGCTGCGGTGGCGCCGCTTGCCGTTGACGAGCAGCAGGAAGTGGTCGGGGGCCAGGTTCCGGAGGTTCGTCGGCCTGACCACGGTCGCGGCGTCGGATATCGGCTGCGTGTTGACGTTGAACGACGGCGCCAGGGTGCGCAGCACCTCGACGATGTCGGCGCTCGGCTGCTCGCTCAGCACCTCGGCGGACAGCACGTCGATGGGCACTGCCGACTCGGTGACCGAACGCTGTCGGTCGGTCCGGCGGGACCCGACGACGACGACGGTCTCGGCGATGCCGTAGTCGAGTGCCAGCGCGATGGTGGCGTCGGCCGTCTGACCGAAGACGACTTCGGTCTCTCGCGTGCCGGGAACGAACCCGTCGATGCGGGCGGCCACCGTCCATGCGCCGGGACGCGCGGGCGCGAACCGGAAGCGGCCCGCCCCGTCGGTGACCGTTTCCGCGCCCTCGCCGGCCGGCCCGGTGGCCTCGACGACTGCGCCGGGCAGGGCGAGACCCTGCGGGTCTCGCACCGACCCGGTGAGCGCCGACTCGCGCTCGGGGGCGAGGCGGACCGTTATCCGTACCGTGGTGTCCGGAGAAGTCCGGACGCTGACCGTTCGAGGCAGGTAGCCTCCGGCGTGTACCTGCAGCTCGTAGAGCCCGTCGGCGAGAGGGCCGATCAGAAAGCGGCCGGTCGGGTCCGTGGCGCCGGAGACCCGGTAGCCCGACGGTGACACCAGTGTAACGGAGGCTTCGGAGACGGGGGCATCGAAGTAGCCTTCGACGATGCCGGAAACGAACGTCTGCGGCTGGGCCGCCGGCAAGGCGGGGATTGCGAGGAGCACGAGGGCGAACGCGAGTGTGGCGGTTGTTCTCATGACGGAGAAGTGTTGAGGACCCGGGCCGTCGGGCGATGCGATGCACCGGCGGCGTCGAGCGGAGGTTGGGTGGGAATTCGGGTTGGCCGGTCGGGGCGTTCCCCTCGTTGCCCACCGCCTTGCGGTTCGGATTCCGGCGGACCCGGTGCATTCCTCGTGGACGAATCTGCATGGGCGCTGCGGTCGGTCTCCGGTCGGGTTGCCATCTGTCCGCTTCGCGGCGAGAATAGGGACTCTCCCTGTGTGTCGGATTTGGGACGTGGGCTTGGATGGTGATTTCGTTGCGGCGTCTTCCGAACCGAGGCGGGAGTGCGCTTTTTGGGGCATGGAGCTTGACAATGCGCGCCGGGCGTGTTTCTCTTCCGCCGAGCGCCGAGCGCCGAGCGCCGAGCGCCGAGCGCCGAGCGCCGAGCGCCGAGCGCCGAGCGCCGAGCGCCGACTCTGCCCGGTTAACTGCTCTTTCTGACCCTTCCGTTTGTTCTATCCCGCCTCGCGGCCGGTCCCGCCTCCGCGTAGACGGTTCCGCCGTACTCCCGCTTCTGTCCGTTGGCGTTGTGTCTGCCGACGTTGGCGCACGCCCAGAGTTCGGCCGTGGAGATGGCCCAGAGATTCGGCACTTACGCGCTTGCGGAGCAGGAGGTGTAGAACTGGAGCGAGCCGCAGGACGTGTACGTGTTCATGGCCCGCGGCTCGAACGACGGCATCGACATCCCGTTGCGGTTGTACTACGTCGGGCACAGCGCCGCATCGGCCGACAGCCAGTACAACCGCATCCGGATCACCGAAACGACGATCTTCTTCCACGACGACGAACCGGCGACGACGGTTCCGTCCACGCCCGCCGGCGTGATGCCGCCGTCACCACCGACAGCGAGGACGCTTACCCCTACCCTGGACCCCGAGCAGTACAATCTCGGAGACGTCACGCACTGACACCACCCACACAGGCTCGAGGAGGTTGCGACGATGAAGAGGATCTCGGCCGTTCTTTTGTTGCTCGTCGCGGCGTGCGGCGAGGATTCCGACAACGTGAACCCCCTGGCGCCGTCCGCCGTGGCCGATCCGGGCGTTGCGGCGGGACTGCATGACGGCGGCGCGGGCCCGGTTCCGCCCGGTGCCGGCGCGGATCTGGGGGCGGCGCCGCCCGGTGTGTGCACGCTCCGGTGGTCGCACAAGCCTGCACCGTCGGGCTGGACGGTGGAGAACCAGGGCGTGATTACACAGAACCAGGGCGTGATCAGCGCCGGCGGCACCGAGATGGAGCTCGTCGAAGGCGAGCACGTCGACGCGCTGCTGACCGCATCGGATGCGTGCGCCGAGTCGGTTAGCGTGCGCAATGTGGACCTGCTCGGGTCGCTGGAGCTGAAGGGTGGAACGCGGCGCAGCCGGCGCACGTATGCGGACAGTCCGGCCAACCTCTGGGGTTCGCCGGTCGACAACAGCATCACGACCGAGGAGCCGCGGCGCATCCGGTTCCGGGCCGGCCGCGTGTCGGCGGATCTGATCGTCAGCGACGACGATGCGCAACTGACCCAACCCGATCCGCTCCGGGTGACGCTGGAGGCGCCCCCGTCCGCATCCCCCTGGACCCCCAACCAGTCCTACGGTTTGGGGCACGTGCTGAACTGGAACAACGCTCAGGGCGATTCCACGTTCCCGAACCTCGTCAACCACGTCGGATGGTGGATTCGGACTCGGCAGGCGACGTACGGCACCGACGGCGGACGGCCGGGGAGCGCACAGTATCCGTTGTTCCCGAACGAACCGAACGACTGGGACCCCGCCAGCACGGTACGCACCGTGGAGATCCAGTTGGACCGGCCGTGGGCTGCAGGCGATTACCGCATCCGCCTGCGAGCGGTCGGCAGCGCCCGGTTGACCCCATGGGAGACGTCGCCGAGGGCCGCGGTGGAGAACGACTTCCGCTCGGCGATTCTCACGGTGCCGAGCGGGCGGGGCTTCCAGCACGAGTCGGTGACCGTCGCATGCCCATCTCGGGTGACCAGCAACGGCAGCACTCGCCCTCCCCGAAGGGGTACTGTACGGTTAGCGGTGCTCGCTCCTTATCAGGCCGTGGAGGTTCGCCCGAATCGGCTACGGGTCTGCTGAAGGGCTCGGGAATCTCCCCTGACGAAGTCAGACGGAGACGACACCACCCATCGTTGCGTCGCCGCGTGCTCACGCGGCGGCGCGGGGGCCACAGACCGGCATCGTCGGTCAGCGCAGCATCCGCACGTGCTCACCGGTGTCAAGGCTTGCCGCTGTCGCGGCGACCCGCGCCGGCGGCGGGCTGTGGGTCGTGACACTGGCTCCGTGCGTGCTCCAGACCGGCAATTTGTCCGACGATGCCGGACCCTGCCAACCCCAACCGCTCCACTGGATCACTTCTTCTTCGAACACGAAGCAGGCGGCGAGCCAGAACGTGGACATCCGCAGCGATAGCGAGGCGACAAGCGGACATCGAACACGGACGGCGGTGAATGCTTGACATCCTCCCCGTCCTAAAAGCTGTCGCGGAGCGTCGTCCGTGCCCGTTGTCGGCCCGGCGCCGATCGCGTCGACGCCGACCGCGGTCCCGCGACGGACGGGGATTCCCTCTGCAGGAAGCTGATGCCCCAGCTCGAGAATGTTTCGTGCGGCGTTGACGTCCCGGTCGTGCCGGGCTCCACATTCGCTGCAGTTCCACTCCCTTATTCGGAGTCCTGTCCTACCTCTCGGACTGCTGGCGGGGATCGCCCCGCAGCACGAACAGGCCCGGGTGGTGTTCCGCTCGCGGACCTTCGCGTATCGAATGCCGGCGTGCTCGCACTTGTACTTGAGCATCGACCGCAGCATGGTCCACCCGCTGTCGTAGACGGACTTGGCGAGACGCGTCTTCCCGACAAGTGCATCTGAAACTCATATGCACTTGGTTTGCAACGGTGACAGGATCGACGCCAGCGCAACCCCCCGGCGGTCAGCGTGTCAGTTCCCCGTCCAGCGTGAAGGTGCCACAGGAGTCTGACGCAAGGGTGACCTGCAATCTTGCCGTGGAGCCCGAGAACATCAACGAGAAGCTGGTCACTGTGCTCCTCCCGCACTCGGGATCGACGTCGGTGCCGGCGAACTCGCCAGATGCGGCCGTGAAGGAGCCGGTCTCGTCGATCGTACCGGTGATGGCGGGCTGTTCAGTGGTTTCGCCGAAGAACGTGATCGATCCGGTGATCGCGAGCTGCGCGCCGTCCTGGACCACGACCAGCTGCATCTGTCCCGTCAAGGTCTCCTCCGGGGCGAGCGACGAGGCTAGCGCGATCTGTCCGTTGTAGGTTCCGGCGACCTGCGGGAACGCCGATGGCGCAGTCGGTCCGCCGTCGCCGCACCCGGCAACCAGGAGCGCAAGGAGAGCGGTGGTCAGCGGGAAGCGATGCATCCGGTTCGGAGGCCTCATGGTCATGGTGTTCTCCGTTCGTGGGTCATTGGAGACGGCGACGGCAATTGGGTCTGTGTAGTTCGCCACCCGGCGGCGCCGGACCCCGTAGTCATGAAACCTCGGTTTTGCGGCGTGGTGACCCGGTGCCGGGGCCCGGCCGATTCGCAGGGGCAGAGGCTGTCGGCGATCATCAGCTTCTCCGTAATTCGGAAACCCCGTCGTTTACGGCGGGGAGGAGCATTACTCCCGCCTTCAGGCGGGTCTTCGCTTTCCCTTTGCTTATAATTAGCGGGTGGCGTTGCGTTCTCGCCCACCGAAGGTTCCCGTCAAGACGCTGAAGGTCCGTGTCAGGGACCGTCACGTTCCCGTCCTTCGCCGCATGGCTCGCGAGGTCAATGCCGTCTGGAACGTCTGCAACCAGCACCAGCTCGAGGTCTTCCGGCGTGAGGGTCGCTTGCTGTCTGGCTTCGACTTCGCGCCGTTCGTCCGCGGTGCCAGCGCCGAGTTCGAACTGATCGGCTCGTCGACCATCGACGAGATCCGCGATCAGTACGCGGTCAAGCGCCGTGCCGCCGGCAAGGTGCGCTTGCGCTGGCGTCGCAGCGGGGGCCGCCGGCGGTCGCTCGGCTGGGTGCCTTTCAAGCGCCGGGCGACCAGATGGACGGGCGACGCCGTGCGCTTCGCCGGCATCGACTTCGGCGTCTGGGATTCCTACAGCCTTGGCGGGTACGACTTCCGTGCGGGGGCCTTCGTGGAGGACGCCCGCGGCCGCTGGTACTTCTGCCTCCAGGTGGAGGTGGAGGTGTGTTCCGGCCATGCCGGCGCTGCTGTTGGCGTTGACCTCGGCCTCAAGGCCGTTGCGGTCACCTCGGACGCCGACCGTCTCGAGCATGGCCGTTGGTACCGTCAGGCCCAGGAGGCGGTGGGCCGTGCCGCGCGCGCCCGAAAGCGTGGCCGCGTCCGGGCGTTGCACGCGAAGGTTCGCAATCAGCGTCGCGACGCCTTGCACAAGTGGACGAGGAGCACCGTCGACCGGTGCTCCGAGATCGTGGTTGGCGATGTTTGCCCGTCTGCCGTGGGCAAGACGCGGCTCGCCAAGTCGGTGTACGACACCGGGTGGACCCTGTTGCGCACGATGCTTCGATACAAGAGCGAGCACGCCGGCATCCGTTGCGTGGTGGTCCCCGAACGCGATTCGACCCGGACCTGTTCGTGTTGCGGGAGTGTTCCCGCCAGCAGTCCGAGAGGTAGGGCAGGACTCCGAATAAGAGAGTGGACGTGCAGCGAGTGCGGCGCCCGGCATGACCGGGATGTCAATGCGGCACGGAACATTCTCGTGGCGGGGCATCGCCATCCTGCAGAGGGAATCCCCGCCCTTTAGGGCGGGGAGGATGTCAAGAGTTTCTTCTTCGTAGCAGCGTTATCGGTTGGAACCGGCGCGATGGAGAGGATTGATCGTGTCACTCCGGTGCCCAGTGTGAGGCGCGGCCGCCACTCCCTGTCGTTCCAGCACCCGCCGCAGCACCTTCTCGTCGGCCGCGCCGTTGGCGGAATCGGTCGATCCGTTCGGGTGCCCCGGTTCTACGGTATCTGGTCGTCCGGCGTGTCGGGGTCCCAGGGGTCGTCGAGGCCGATCTCGTTGAGGAAGCGTGACTCGGGGCTCACGTTTCCGCCGTGGCGTCTTCGGAATCCGGCGGTCGTGATCACGAGCCGGTCCATCGCGCGGGTCATGCCGACGTAGAACAGGCGCCGCTCCTCCTCGATGCCCTCGCGTGTCTCCAGGCTGCGGCTGTGCGGCAGCAGTCCCTCCTCGACGCCGGCGATCACCACGGTGGGGAACTCCAGCCCCTTGGCCGCGTGCAGGGTCATCATCCAGACGCGCGCGTCGCCGGGTCCGTCGCCTTCGTCGGCCTCCGACAGCAGCGATTGCCGGTTCACGAAGTCGGCCAGCGTCGGCTGTTCGGCGCCGTGCTCGTAGTCGTCGGCGGCGGCGACCAACTCCATCAGGTTGTCGACCCGGTCCTCCGCCTCGGCGACGTTGCCGTCGCGGGGAACTTTCAGGTACCCGGTGCGGCCTATCGCGTCCTCGACGGTTTTGCCGATGGCGGCGCCGGCCGCGTTGCCGCGCATCTTGTCGATCAGCTCGATGAATGCGTACATCCTCGCTGCCGCGCGGCCCGTCAGCCTGCGCTCGGCGCAGCCGGCGTTCAGTCGGGACCAGAGCGACGCCCGCTCGCCCGCTTCGTCTTGCGGGGGTGCGAACAGCGTTCCCGCCGGTTCTTCGCGCACCGGCGGTCCGGCCGCCTTGTCGATGCTGCGCGGCCCGATGCCGCGGGGCGGGGAGTTGATGATCCGCCGGAGGCTGACGTCGTCGTGCGGGTTGACGATCACCTTCAGGTAGGCGAGCGCGTCCTTGATCTCCTTGCGCTCGTAGAACCGGATGTTGCCGACGATGTGGTAGGGGATCCTGGCGCGGCGCAGCGCGTCCTCGACGAGGCGCGACTGCGCGTTGGTCCGGTAGAGCACGGCCGTCTGCCGCGGGGCGTTCGGCCGGGCGGCCACGATGCGGACGATGGCGTCGGCCTCGTCGTGGTCGGACTCGGTGCGCAGGTGCTCGACCTCGGCGCCCGGTGCGCGCCCGGTCCACAGCGTCTTGTCGGCGCGGTCCTTGTTGCGGGCGATGAGCGCCGCCGCGGCGGAGACGATGTTGCCGCTCGAGCGGTAGTTGCGCTCGAGGTTGACGATGGTGTGCTCGGGGAAGTCCGCCTCGAAGGTCCGGATGTTTCCGATGTCGGCTCCCCGCCAGCCGTAGATGGCCTGGTCGGGGTCGCCGACGGCGCAGACGTTGCGGTGGTCGCGGGCGAGCAGGTACGTCAGCCGGTACTGGGCGTGGTTGGTGTCCTGGTACTCGTCGACGAGGACGTGGCGGTAGCGGGCGGCGTACTTCTCGCGGACGGCGTCGTGGTGGCCCAGCAGGGATACGGCGCGCAGCAGCAGGTCGTCGAAGTCCAGTGCGCCGGCCCGGCGCAGGATCTTCTCGTACTGCTCGAAGCAGTCGACGAGCTGCGCGTTGCGGTAGCCCTCCTCGGTGGCTCGCAGCTGTTCCGGGGTGAGCATCCTGTTCTTCCACTGGCCGATCTGCCAGACGACGCTGCGCGGCGGTAGCGAGTCCTTGTCGTAGTCGAGCTCGTCGATCGCCAGGCGTGCGGACTTGAGCTGGTCGGCGGTGTCGTAGATGGTGAAGCTCGGCGCGACCTGCACGTGCCGGCCGTCGGCCCGCAGGATGCGGGCGCAGAACGAGTGGTAGGTGGACAGCAGGGCGGTCGGGCCGCGGTTTCCCAGCAGTTGGACGAGCCGGGCGCGCATCTCGTTGGCGGCCTTGTTGGTGAAGGTGATGCCGAGGATGTGCCGGGCCGGCACGGTCCCGGAGCGGACGAGCCAGGCGATGCGGTGGCAGATGACGCGGGTCTTTCCAGAGCCGGGTCCGGCGAGGATGAGCAGGGGTCCGCCCGGGTGGCATACGGCGGCGCGCTGTTGGTCGTTGAGGCCGTCGAGCAGCGTCTCGGGCGGGTTGTGGGTCGTTGTCGGCGGGGGCGGTGCGATCTGTGTCATCTGGGCTGCTGGAAGCGTAGGGGCGGTCGTGTGTCAAGAATCGCCGGCGTGTCCGGCGCTTGTCGGCGAGTGCAGGAGATCCGCGGGTCAGCGGGTACAGGGCGTGTGCTCTGCATGGGGCGTGCGGAGATCGGGGCGAGCGCCTGGACGGTCACGACGGGAGATCCGTGCACGGCTCCGGGTGCGGAGCGCGGAGGGCGAAGTTCCCCTGGCGAGCTTCCAATGGGCGGCGGCCACCGACCCGCTGGACGAGCACACGCTGGCCGCGGTCGCCGCCGGGGTGTCGACACGCCGGTATGCGAGCACGTTGGACCCGGTACCGTCTGAGGTGACCGAGCGGGCGACGTCGAGCAGCGCCGTGTCGCGGCGGTTCGTAGCGCTGTCGACAAAGCGCCTCCAGGCGTTTCTCGACCGGCCGTTGGGGGAACTGGACCTGCGGGTGGTCTGCATCGACGGCAAGGTCTTCCGGGACCACTGCATGGTGATCGCGCTGGGGATCGACACCCAGGGCCGGAAACACGTGCTGGGCTTGCGCGAAGGCGCCACCGAGACGGCGGCCGTCACCACCGGCCTGCTGGGCGACCTGGTGACGCGCGGGCTGCCGACGGACCGGACGGTGCTGTTCGTCATCGTGCAACGCCTCGGTCTGACGGGGGCGCTGCAGCGTACGTTGCGGACGACGAACATCATCGAGAACCTCAACGGCAGCGTCGAGCGCTACTCGCGCAACGTGAAGCGCTGGCGCGGTGGTCAGATGATTCAACGCTGGGTGGCGAGCGCGCTGGTCGAGGCGGAGAAGCGCTTCCGGCGCGTCCGGGGCTACCGTGACCTGCAGCACTTGGTCCGCACTTGGTCCGCGCCCTCGACGCGATGCGTCCCCCTGACGGCATGGTTGCTGACGTGGCGTAATATGATGACCTCGTAGGGGAGACCGGGAGTCCGTCACCCGAAGTTCAACAACGAACGGGACATTCCCGGCGTGAGGGTTCCCCCGGCAGATCCCCGCTGCATGTCGGAGTCCGTCCCGCCTCACTTGGCGGTTCGTTCTCTGACGGCGAGGCTGACGCGATCAGTTGCGCGCCGTTACTTTCCTTCGCTCACCCGCGGCGAGCGTCCATTGGGAGCACACTTTCGAGCACGTTCTCGTTGGTCCACCGTCCGAGGTGGCCTACTATCCCGGGCCGCCGCGTTTCCGCTCCAGGTAGTCGGCGGCCGCGCGCATCTCGTCGGCGTCCCACGCCGTCCAGTCGTTGCCTTGCGGCAACCCGGGCGCCCCGGTGCTTCTTCCGGTGGCGACGATGCGGACGGCGAGCCGCTCGGCGCCGTACTCCCGACACAGGGCCAGGAACCGGGTCGTCAGCGCGACCGACGGCAGGTCGTGAACACCCGACGGCTGCCGCTCGCCGTCTCGGATTGCGTGGTCCGGAGGTTCCGCCCGCAGTGTCGTCGTGGCTTTGTCCTCGCTTGTCTCGTAGCGCACGACCTGTCCGGTCCGGTACGACGTCATGCGCACCAGCCCGCAGGCTTTGCACACGTCCGCCCGGCAGTCGTTCGTCGAGCGTTTGCGTGCGAGCCGCCACACATGCCCGCTGGCCCGTCGCGGGCAGGGAGGAACCTGCAGGTTCTGGTGGGCCATCTGCTGCTGGACGCGCGGACTCTTCAGCCGGATCGGCCACGCGGGCGCGACGCGGGCGTCATCAGCTCCTGCGCCGCATTTACCAACCGAGCGTTCCCCGGCCCGTGAATCCGCTGCTGGCCCCGCCGTGCATCGGGCTCTCCCGCCGTTGCGCGTCGACGCCCAGCTCGAAGTTCACGTTGCTGCGGTCGAGCACTCCGAGGCCGTAGCCGACGCGGTAGTCCCGGCCGTACCGCGAGGTCGTCAGGCCGACGCGCGGCGTCCCCACGAAGCGGGCGCCCACCGGCAACCCGTAGCCCACCTCCGCGTCGACCCGGTCGCCGGCCCCGTACATCCGGTGCGAGCTCATGCCGTAGGCCATCTGGTTGCTCCAGAGCGCCTCGGCTCCGCCCTGCGCCTGCCCGCCCCACGACGGGGCCACCCGCGCGGTCAGCCCCAGCGGGCTCGACGGCGTCGGGTCCCACCCGAACGACAGCGACATCCCGCGCTCGGAGAACCCGTCGGCCTGGTGCACCACCAGCGTCCGCACCCGCAGGTCCAGCGACAGCCCCGTGACCGTGTCGGTGAAGGCGAGCCCGCCGCCGACGTCCATGCCCGCCCCCGTCTCGGCGTCCCCGCCGTCGCGCCGCAGGCCCACCTCGACGCTCGGCGTCAGCGACAGCCGGCCGCCACCCAGCGTGAAGCCCCGTGAGCCCTCCAGCGCCGTGCGCACCCGCGTCACCCCCACCTCGGAGGCGCTCAGCCGGCCGGCCGGACCGTCGAGCAGATCGCTCGCCGCGCCCACCCACAGCGCGTCGGCCTTGAACGCCAGCGCGAACCCGCCGGTGGCCCGCGCACCGATCAGCTCGCCCCGCGTGCCCACGGCCGACATGGCCATCGACACGCCTGTCTCGAGCGCCGATCGGCCGTCCGGCGTCAGGCTCAGCGCGCCGGCGCCGTAGCCGGTCACCCCCCACACCGAGACGCGGTCGCTGACCTGGTAGCCCGCCCACGGATAGAACCCGGTCATCGACGTGCCCATCTGTCCGCCGCCCGTGCCACGGTAGCCGCCCGTCCCGAGCGTGCGGCCCACCGACAGGCCCACCGTCAGCGCGCCGCGTGAGTAGTCGGCCCCGAACATCGTCGTCCGCACGTCGCCGTCGAGCGACAACGCGTTGTCGAGACCGCTGAAGTGCGACCGCGAACTGCTGCTCCAGACCGACAGCATGCCGCCGCGGCTCTCGCGGCTGAGCTCGAACTCGGAGTTGGAGAAGAGGTTGCCCCCCATCCCCATCGAGTCGAACAGGCCGCCGCCGTGCGCGGCGCGCGCCGGGCCGTAGCCGCCCATCGGCGCCTGCCGCCGGGCTGTGCCCATCGCACCCGGCATGCCGCCCATGCCCATCGCGCCTCCCACGGCGCCCAGGCCGTGCATGCCGGACGTGCTCATACCGAAGGCGGCGCCGCCGGCCGCGTGCGAGCTCATCCCCATCGGGGCCGCGCCCGCCGGACCCATGCCCGTCGGCTGCGCGAACTGCGACACCAGGCCGAGCGCGAAGTCCCCCTCCTGCCCCGGCCGCAGCTCCCGGCCCGCGAAGCGCGCCCGGAAGCCCCGCCGCCGCGGCGCCGCCATCCGCTCCTCGATGTGCGTCACCACCTGTTCGGCCGTCGCACGCCCGAAGCGCGCCAGCAGCGCCGCCGGGATCGGGTCCGTGTTCCGGATCGTCCCCGTTGCCTTGCGGTGCCGGTTCCTCAAGTACGCGCCGCTCTCGTTCGACAGGCGCAGCTGGAATTTCTCGCTGCCTTCGTCGACGTCGTCGTCGAGCACCGGCACGTGCACCGTCTTCTCCGTCTCGCCCGCGGCGAAGCTCAAGGTGCCGGACACGGCCGTGTAGTCCTCGCCCGCCTTCGCCGAACCGTCGGCGGTTGCGTAGTCCACCGACACTGCGCTGGCGGACGTGCGGTTCAGGGTCACCGCGAAGTCCACCCCGGCGTCCTTGCCCTCGCGCGCCCTGCCGCCCTCGAGGCGGATCCGCACCGGGCCGCCGACCGACGCCTGGGAGCTGTTCGTCAGGGCCCGCCCGTCCGGCGTGCACACCGCGCCCTTCGCGGCGCAGTCCCGGCCGCCGGCGAGCCTCACCGTCACCTCGCGCCACGAGGACGGCTTCACCCGCACCCGCCACAGCCCGGCCTCGACCTGCTTGACGCTCCGCACGCGGCCCTGCGTCACCTGGAACGACGACGCGCGCGGCGACTTGCTGAAGTTGCCCACCGTCTCGCTCAGCCGCACCTGGAGACTGAACGCCGCCTTGCCGTCGTGGTCCGACGGCACCTGCTCGAACGACGCCGTCAGCGGGTCGGTCGGGTCCGGATCGCGGGTGCCGCCGCCGAGGACCTGCTGGGCGTCCGTCGTCGACTGGACCCAGTCGGACCACGGGCCGGTCCGGGCCCAGAGGTTGCGCGCACGCGCCCGGACCTGATACGTCGTCCCGCCGGCGAGGCCCGGCACCGTCACCGTGTCGGTGCTGCATGGCGACGGAACCTTGTGGGTGTGGTTCACGACGGAACCGTCCGACGTCTTCTGCGCCTCCACCTGGTAGTTGGTCACCGGCGAGCTGCCCGGCGTCACGCACCCGACGCTGAAGCTGAGCGTCGTCGCCGTCTGATTCGTCGCCGTCAGCGTCGGCTTGCCGGGGGACGGATCATGCGTATGGGGCTCGACCAGGGACACGAGAACCTTCTGATTGGCGGACCAAGTCACGCCAGGATTGTTCCATTGAGCGAACGTCTGATTGGACCCGGCGTCATCGTTGGCAACAGGAAACCTGTCCGGGGGGTTGTCCACCAGCAGCGTTAGCTTTCCTAGTTCTTCCCTTTGGTCAGGTTGAGCGCTCTGAAAAGCCAGAGTGAGACCAGGGGTGAAACCCGACTCGTTGTAGATGTAGAGACCCGTGATCACATAGTTTCTTCCGTCCTTGAGGGTGAAGTCAGTGTCCGACAGGGCTGCGGTGCATGTGTCGAGGTTCGTTATGCTGGGCGCACAGCCCGCGTAGTGACCTTCCACGTCCACGGTCAGCGTGGCGTACCAGACGGTCCGGCCGGATTGGGCCCCGGCCGGAGCGGCGGCGAGCAGTAACAGCGCGCCTGCCAGCAGGGTGGCGGGGATCACAGAGGCAGGCGCTCGGCGCGCCAGGGGATTCAGCATGGGGTCAAGCTCCATTGCGCGGCAGTGCGGACGAACGGCGCTGGCCGCGCATTCGGCAGCACACAGAATGGCTGTCCGGACCGACGGACCGCAGCCGTTGATCCACTCCTCCGGGACTTGCGGCAGCCCTTGCGGGGGCGGCCGGTCGAGCGGGTCGAGCGGTCGATTTCGCTCCCGCCCATCAGAACGACACTCCGTCCCGCACCTGCACCGAGTGCGCCGCATCGCCGCTGCGGCCGAGGCCCGCTGCGCTGTTGCCGCCGTCAAACGTCCCGCTGACGGCGGCCTGCCGCACGCCCTCAACCCCCACGTTGAACCGTTGGTCCACCGTCCACCGCCACCCGAAGCGTAGCGCCCGGTAGCCCACGGCCGACTGCGTCAGGCCCGCGTACGGCGTCCCCGTCCCGCGGCCGCCCGGTCCCGCCATTCCGTAGCCGACGTCCGCCGCGAACTGGCCGCCCATGTCCAACGGGCGCGCGCCGTGCGGGACCAGGCCGCCCATGTCCTGCATCGCCCACAGCCGGTGAGCGCCCTGGGATGCCATGCCGAACGACGGCGTCATCGTCAGCGACAGGCCCCGGCCCGACAGGCCGGGGTCGAAGCGCACCGAGCCGGTGAAGCCCCACTCCTCGTAGCGGCTGTCCTGGTGCGCCATCAGCAGGCTGCGCGCCGCGGCGAGCAGGAAAAGCGCGCCTGCCAGCAGCGCAAGGAGCGCGGGGGTGAGTAAAGGCGAGGCGGGTGCGGGGAGAGCGGGGCGCGGGTCAGGATTGCGCAGAGACCCGGCCGAAGGGGCCGGAGGGTGCGCGCCGGCGAAGCGCCGGACGCGAGTCACACCGCCCTCGGCTCGGCCTACCACGGTGTCACCATCATGTCAACGATCCGTTGCTCCGGACGGCCGTAAAGGCACACTCCTGCTAGCTTCATCAGCAGGGGTGCAGTGTCTCAAATTTCGTGTGATGTGTGGGTCATGAAAAGGCCGAATACGGTCATGATTTCGTGAAGATGCAATAATCTGCGGCGTTGAGCTGCGTCATGGGCCGCCGCCTGCTCGCGGGGCGCCTCGCGCCGTGTCCGGCAAGGAGGGAATGGTGCAGGAGAGCGCCGACGAGTTGCGGCAACGAAACCGGATGCTCGAGGACCGCATCTCGAGCCTGAGCGCGGCCGTCCTGCGCGTCAGCGCCACCCTCGACCTCGAGACCGTCCTGCGGGAGATCGTCGACAGCGCCCGCGCGCTGACCGGCGCCCGCTACGGCCTGATCACGACCATCGACGACGCCGGGCAGCCTCAGGACTTCGTCACCGCCGGCCTGGAACCCGGACAGCACGCGGTGATGGCCGCGTGGTCCGACGGACCGCGGCTCTTCGCGCACTTCCGGGACCAGCAGGAGCCCTTGCGCGTGGCGGACCTGCCGGCCTATGTCGAGGGGCTCGGCTTCTCGACGGAGGTGATCGTCTCGAAGACGATGCAGTGCACGCCGATGCGGCACCGCGACGTTCACGTCGGCACCTTCTTCCTCGGCGAGAAGGAGGGCGGACCGGAGTTCACGAGCGCCGACGAGGAGGTCCTGGTCCTGTTCGCGTCGCAGGCGGCGACGGCCATCGCCAACGCCCGCACGCACCGGGACGAGCGGCGGGCCAGGGCCGATCTCGAGGCGCTGGTCGAGACCTGCCCGGTAGGCGTCGTCGTCTTCGACGGCCGAAGCGGCAGGCTCGTGTCGTTCAACCGGGAGGCGCGGCGGATCGTCGAGCCCCTGCGCACGCCGGGGGGCGCGCTCGAGGAGCTGCTAGACATGGTCACCTGCCGCCGCGGCGACGGGCGCGAGGTCCTCCTGGCCGAGTTCCCGATGGCGCAGCAGATGAGCAGCGCCGAGACGGTGCGCGCCGAAGAGATCACGCTGTCGGTCCCCGACGGCCGGCGCGTCACGACGCTGGTCAACGCCACGCCGATCCGTTCGGCCGACGGCGCGGTCGAGTCGATGGTGGTCACCCTGCAGGACCTGGCGCCGCTGGAGGAGCTGGAGCGCCAGCGGGCCGAGTTCCTGTCCATGGTGAGCCATGAGCTGCGCACGCCGCTGAGCTCCATCAAGGGCTCGGCGGTCGCCGTGCTGGGCGCCTCGCGGGCCCCGGATCAGGCCGAGACGCGGCAGTTCTTCCGGGTCATTGACGAGCAGGCCGACCAGATGCTCGGCCTGCTCGGCGACCTGGTGGACCAGGGGCGCATCGAGACCGGCACGCTGTCGGTCTCGCTCGAACCGGTCGAGGTGGCCGGGTTGGTGGATCAGGCCAGAAGCACCTTCCTCGGCGGCGGCGGCGGGCACGCCCTCAGCATCGACCTGCCGGAGGACCTGCCGCGGGTGATGGCCGACCCCGGGCGGATCGTGCAGGTCCTCAACAACCTGTTCTCGAACGCCTCCCGGCACTCGCCCGAGTCGTCCCCCATCCGCGTCGCCGCCGCCCGGGACGGCCTGCACGTGGCGATATCGGTATCCGACCGGGGCCGGGGTGTCCCGCCGGACCGGCTGCCGCACCTGTTCCGCAAGCACGGCGGCGCGCCCGCCGGCGAGAGGGAGCGCCGGCTCGGGGGCTCCGGCCTGGGGCTGTCGATATGCAAGGGGCTGGTGGAGGCGCACGGCGGCCGCATCCGGGCGGAGAGCGGCGGGGCGGGGCGCGGCACCCGCTTCACGTTCACGCTGCCGGTGGCCGAGGACGCCGCCGGCGCGGCCGGCGCGGCGCCGCGCCGCTCCCGCCGGCCCCGCAAGGGGGAGGAGCGGACGCGCATCCTCGTGGTCGACGACGACCCGCGCACGCTGCGCCACGTTCGGGACGTCCTCGCCGAGGCGGACTACGCCCCGGTCGTGACCGGGGACCCGGAGCAGCTGCCCGAGCTCCTCAGCACGCACAAGCCTCGGCTCGTCCTGCTGGACCTGGTGCTGCCGGACACCGACGGCATCAAGTTGATGGAAAGCCTGCGCGAGCTCGAGGACCTGCCGGTCATCTTCATCTCGGCCTACGACAGGAACGAGACGGTCGTCAGGGCGCTCGATGCGGGAGCCGCGGACTACATCGCCAAGCCCTTTTCGCCGTCGGAGTTGACGGCGCGGGTGCGGGCGGTCCTGCGGCGCCGCGCCGAGCCGGAACCCTTCCTGCTGGGGGACCTGGCGATTCACTACGAGGACCGCCGCGTCACCGTCGCCGGCCGCCCCCTGACGCTGACGATGACCGAGTTCGAGGTGCTCCGCGTGCTCTCGACCAGCGCGGGGCGGGCCGTGACGTACGACTCGCTGCTGCGCCAGGCGTGGGGCAGGCGGCGCCGCGGCTCCGCCGCCCCGAAGCTGGTACGCGCGATCGTCAGGGGTCTGCGCCGCAAGCTGGGCGACGACGGGGCCAACCCGGCCTACGTGTGCAATGTGCGCGGCGTCGGCTACCGCATGCCCAGGGCCGGGGAGCGGTAGTCCCGCCCCCGCCGCAGCAGAATCTCAACGGTAGGAAACGGCCACAGCGAGGACAGACCCGCATTGCGATCCGTCGAGTGCGCGACGAGAAGGGCCGCGCGGAACGGGTTGTCAGAAACGCAATAGAGACCCAACTGGAAAGGGCCGCGAGTACCGAAGACAGGTAGAGTCGGTCGAGAATGAATCCGACCGGCGGTCGGACAGAGGCGGCCAGTCGGGCCGGAAGGTGGAGACAACGCCGACCGCCAACAACACGAGACCGATAGCAGGGCAACGAGAACGCGTTGGACCCGCAGGTCCGCGCGCGTCAGAGGACCGTGACGATGGCAGAGATTCGAGCCAGCGTGATGCTGGAGAACAGCGGCGGCCGCGAGTACGCATACCGCGGAGACCGGGCCGAGGCGGACATCCGGCGAGCGACGGTCGAAGGGGTCGTCGACACCGGGGCGGTGAGTCTCGTCATCCCCGAGGAGATCGCCACAGAGCTCGGGCTCCGGCACGAAGGCACGCGAACGGTCGTCTACGCGGACGAGCGCCGCGAACGACGGCCCGTGACGAACGTCAGGATCGAGATCGGAAACCTCGCCACGTGGACCGAGGTCATCGTGGGACCGGCCGGGAGCGAGGTCCTGATCGGTCAGCTGGTGCTCGAAGCACTCGACCTGATCGCCGACTGCAGAAGCCGAACGCTGGCGCCGCAGCATCCGGAAGGGCCAGTCCTCGCCATCCGCTGAGACTCCCCCGAATACGAACACGAGGGCGCGCCCGCATCGCTGAAACGCGTCGAGACAGCACGCGGCAGCCGGATCTGCGGCCGAGAGGTCCGGCGGGACTGGAATGACGATCGGCGACGACCGTCTGCCCGGGTTGCCTACGGTGCCGCGTTTTTGTACCAGCGGGGCGAACGCAACGGTCCCGGAGACGGATCCCGCCGAAAGCGAGTGCGTTCGCCACGGACGAGTCGGCCGCGGTGATGTCGCCGCGCGAACTCGCTCCTACCGCGGCCCCGTAGGCACAGCCGCCGACGGCGCCCAAGATGGCTACGCTGACCACTGGGTGTCTAGCGAAGAACCCGGCTGCGGCTTGCTCGTGGTCGGCCGCTGGCCCTGGCTCGACGAATGGATCCCGTATTCATTGGGAGAACCGCGCTCGCGATCTGTAAACGGTGGGCGGCGAGGCGGTTGAGCTGACCGCCACCGATTACGAGTTGCTGCGCGTGCTCTCGCTCGATGCGGGACGGGTCGTACCTTTCGACACGCTGCGCCGGGTGTGGCCCAGACGCGAGAAGGCCGATGCGAACCTGGTGCGTACCTTCGTCAGGGGCCTTCGCTGCAAGCTCGGCGACAGCGCGAGCCCGGCCGAGCGCTGAGTACGCGGTGCTGCAGGCGTCTGCCTCGATGGGCCATTTACCTTGCGCATGATCATTGCGGCCTGCACTCGTGCGAGCCGCCAGGTGAGTGTGGCGGCGGCCTGGACGATCTCGCCGCCGACGGCCCCGAAATCGCTGCGCGCTCGGTTGCAGTCAGCGACGCGAACAATTCAGCGCCTCCAGCGCCTGGGCTGCGCCCGTCAGTCCGAAGTGCTCCGTGACGGGCGCGCCGGTGCGCGGCGTGACCTGGACCCAGAAGTGGGTGTGACGGCGCAGGTTGTCGAAGAAGGCGAGGCCCGCCGGGTCGTACCGGGCGCGGCCGCCGCGTTCCTCGGTCCACGTGGCGACGTAGAGCACCTCGTGGTCGTCGTCCGGCTCCCAGTAGTGCTGCTCGGCTCCCGGACCGTCGTTCCACACCAGGCGTACGGCGCCGTTCGCGAAGACGGCGTCCCCGGTGAAACCGATGGCGAGGATGTGGAACCCTCGCTGGCAGTCGACCAGCACGGAAAGGCGCCCGTAGCTGCCCTCGGCCCGAGCGAGCACCATCGGCTGGCCCGTGGCGTCGTCGACGGTGCGAATGGTCCGCCACTGGGCGTCGGCGGTCCCGGCGGTCAACAGCAACAGCGACGCTGCGGCGATGCTTCGGATCATCTCGTCCTCCTGGTGTCGTAGCCGGAGTGCAGGAACCGGCGACCGACGCACGAGGCCGTGCGGTTCTGACATGCGCTCCTCGGCTGGGGGATGTTCCGCATCGAGTGAGGGCGGCATGGCCTTGCGCGCACGGGCTTCCGCGCACGGGGTGCGCTGCCGCAGTCAGCGGCCATGCACTCCGAACAGCTGGATCCGGCCCGCCTCGTACAGCCGGCGGCAGTCGGTGGCGTCCCGGCCGCGTTCGTCGTCGATGAGTATCCAGGCCACTCCGTTGCCGGTGAAGCGGATGTCGTCGCACTCGCCGTCGCGGGCGTACTCGCTGCTGTCGTCTCCGAAGTGGATTTGCCCGGAGATGAGGTCGACCCCGAACAGCCGGATGTGGCCTGCCTCGTACAGCCGGCGGCAGTCGGTGGCGTCGTGCCCCCGGTCGCCCTCCAGCAGCGTGCCGGTCATGTCGCGGCCCTCGAAGCGCGGGTCGTCGCATTCGCCGTCCCGGGCCCATCTGCTCGCGTCGTCACCGAAGTCGACCATCCACTGCGCGTTTCCGCGGCGGGAAAGCTGCTCTGCCTCGGTTACACGCCTCGCGCCGCTGCTGATGGCGAGCAGCTGCTCCGACCGGGACTCCGGTGCCGTTTCCGCGGTGCTGGCTGGTGCGCACGTTGCCGTCGTCAGCGCCAGAACCTCCACGAATCCGAGGCCGCGGCTCCTGCTCTTCATCTCGTTCATCGGCTCCTCCAGGTGTGCGCGCTCGCCGCGGGTTTCGCGTGGGAAGGCTACCGGGTCGAGGTCGCCGGGGACGCTGTCGCGCGCGCCTGTCTTCCCGGCTGGCGCACCTGGCAGGGTTGTCCGGCAGTGCCGGGCAAGTGCGGCTTCGGCCGCTGCCGTTGTTCGGTGCGCCCTTCCGGCTTCGTCCTCTCCGGGTGTTGGCCGTGATCTGGTGGAGGACGCCTGCCGCGCGTGATCTGGCCCTGGACCTCTACACTCCCTGTCGGATGCAGACCCCGTGGTCGTCTTCACTTCAACGCTTCTCGTGACTGGAGCTTCCGGGGAGGCTGAGCGTCATGCAGCGGTTTGCGGTCTTTCGCCACGACGGCGGCGAGGTCGACGTGGTGAAGCAGGGGTGGAGCTGGCCCGGCTTCCTCTTCAACGTGCTGTGGGCGCTGTGGCACAGGATGTGGCTGTTGGCATTTGGCGTGTGGGTTGGCGGCATGCTGGCCCCGCCCTTGCTCTCTCACGTCTTCGGGGCGCTGCGCAACGCGGGCGTCGATCCGTTTCCGCTGGTGTTCGTCGTCGGCCCGGCGCTGGGTCTCGGTGTCCCTGTCGCGTTCGGCCGTTGCGGGAACGCCTGGAGGCAGGCGCACCTGATGGCGCGTGGCTACGCTCGATGCGGGACGGTCGCGGCTCCGTCGGCCGAGAGGGCGAAGGCCGTCTTCATGGACTCCGAGGACGCCTTGGGCGGCGCGACCGGCGACGGGTGATTTCCTTGGTCGTGCTACTCCCGCGCTACGGTTTCTCGATCCCGTCCCCCGGGTGGCGGTGTCTCTTGCCGTTGTTGCCTCCCTCGCCGTGTCTGTCCGTCTGTTGTGCCGGTTCAGGAGTACGAACATGACCCAAGGAGCGGTTCGGACGTTCCGCCCGAAGAGCAAGGTGCTTCAGGTCGGAGCGGTCACCGGGTGCGTTGTCGCGCTCCTTTCCGGCGGCGTGCCGCTCGCCTTGCTCTGCGGTCTGGTCGCGGTCCTCTACCTGACGGGTGGCAAGTCCGTGGACGTCGACTGCGACGCGGGCCGCGTCCGGACCCGGTGGAGCCTTGCCGGTCTTCAGTTGTCCGCGTCCGATACGCCCATGCGGATTCGCCGTGTCGAGTTGCGGCCGGAGTGGATGGCCCGTGCCTCGGGCGACGGGCACGTCGACCGCAAGGGGTCGATGGTCTACGACCTGGTGCTCGTCGGCGCCCCGCCGGGCGACGGCGACAAGGAAGAGGAGGTGGTCGTCGCTCTGAAGGAGGACCAGTTCTTTTTCGGTCGTTCCGAGCGGTACGCCCGCGACGTCGCCGGCGCCCTCGGCTTGCCGCTGGTGGTCCGCTGGGACCGGCTGTTCGCTGACATTCCGCCGACCGAGCGCCGGCGTGGCGAGTGGCTGGACCCGATTGTCTATCCCCCCGAGCTCGGAGACTGGCGGCGGTGGGTTTGACGGCGTCCTCCTGGACCCGCTTGTGCGCGTGGATGCTCGGCCTCGGTGTCGCGTCGCTCGGGCAGGTACCGTCCGTGTCCCTCGGCCCCGCCGTCGAGGTGCTCTCGCCGTTCGCGTTCCTCGAAGGTCTGCCGGGAGTCACCTTCTCGAACGACCGGTGGGCCGTGTCGCTTCACTGGCCCGCCGCCGAGCATGCGGTGGAGCTTCCCGGCCTTCCCCTGCACCGCTCCGGGCCTGTGCCGGCGGGCACCGAGCTGCGGGTCGGCTGCCGTGCGGACAACGGCCGGCCGGGTTACGGCGTTGCTGCCGCGACCGCGGTTCTGGAGGTGCGCCGGCATCCGGCCGCCCGCGCGACGTACGGTCTTCTGCACCCCATGTTCTGGATCCTCGGTCTGACGGGGAACAGCGTCGGGCGGACTCCCGTGCGGGTCTCGCTCACCGGTCTGTCCGCGCCGTTCGATGCCGTCCTGGAGAACCCTCGCGTGTACGACCTCGGGGGTCGGCTGCCGATGCGCGTTGCCGGGCTCCCGGCCGGGCACGTGCTTTCCATGATCGCCCGTCCGTCTGCGCTCGGCCTGCGTGCGGAGGGTTCCGGGACACTGATCTCGGCGCGCTTCGCGCGGGCTGGCGGTCTCGCACCTGCCGCCGAGGCGATGCTGGCGCATTGCCCGCCCGGGTGAACGCCGCCGCGGCCGCCTTCTGCCGTTCCCGTCGAGGTGCTTGTGCTCGCTGTCCGCGGCCGACCCTCATGTGTCGAAGGTCCGTTCCACCACCGCGGAGCCGACCGAGTCGCCGAATGCGTTGACGGCGGTGCGAAAGCGGTCCAGCAGCCAGTCGACCGAGAGGATCAGCCCGATGTACTCGATCGGCAGCCCGACCGCCCCGAGCACGATCACGAGCGTTACCAGCCCGGCCTCCGGTATCCCGGCCGCTCCGATCGCCGCCAGCGTCGCCGTGACCGCCACGACCACCTGCTGCGTCATGCCCAGCTCGAAGCCGATGGCCTGGGCGATGAAGATGGCTGCGACCGCTTCGTAGAGCGCCGTCCCGTCCATGTTGATGGTCGCTCCCAGCGGCAGCACGAACTCGCTCGAGCGCTTCGAGATCCCCGCCTTCGTCACCGCGCACTCCATCGTGACCGGCAGGGTCGCCGTCGAGCTCGCGGTGGAGAACGCCGTCAGCAGCGCCTGCGACATCTGGTACGTGAAGCGGAACGGGTTCCGGCGCGTGAATACCCAGAGGATGAGCGGCAGCGTGAGCAGGGCGTGCACCGCCAGTCCGGCGAGCACGGTGAGGAAGTAGGCCCCGGTCTGCTGCAGCACCAGCATCAGGTTGCCCTCTGCCTGGGCTTCCCCGAACCGGGCCGTGACGAGGCAGAAGATGCCGGCCGGCGCGAGCCGCATCAGCAGCAGGATGAACGACAGCAGCGCGTCGTTGACCTGGACGATCATCTGGCAGAGGGCCGACACGCGCTGGCCCATCGTGGTCAGCATGCCCGCGAAGATGATCGCGAAGACGATCAGCGCCAGCAGGTTCGTCTCGGCCGCGGCGGCGATCAGGTTGTCCGTGAACAGCATCAGCAGCAGGTTGCGGAAGATGCCGCCGAGCGTCGTGTCTCCTTGTTGCGTCGCTATGCCTTCGCCTTCGGCCGCCATCGCCTCCAGGGTCGCCGGGTCGACCGTGCCGACGCCCGGCCGGATCAGGTTCACCATGATCAGGCCGACGACGACGGCCAGGGCCGTGGTGGTCAGGTAGTAGGCGACGGCGGCGCCGCCGGGGCGTCCCAGCTTGCGGACGTCGCCCAGGCCGATGATGCCGCTCATGACGCTGGCCATCACCAGCGGCACGACCATCATGGTGAGCAGGCGCAGGAAGATGTCGCCGCCGACCTCGAGCCGCATTGCGGTCTCGGGGCTGAGGAACGCGAGCCCGACCGCGCCGACGATGGCGCCGAGGATGTACAGCGTGAGGTGGCTGGTGTGGTTGTTTGTCATGGTGAGGCCGGAATATACGGGATTGGACCGTGGTTTCGCCGCGCGTTCCGACTCGCTCCGTGATGCTGCGGCGCGGTTCGGTCCTGGCCCGTGCCGTGCCTTTCCGCCCGCCTTCTCGACGATGGTTTCGCGCGGTGTTCTTGCCGCTGCGGGCGTTGCCGCCGGGCGCGGGGCCGTGTCGGTCGATCCCGCCGTCAATCGGGGTCTCGTGCTTCTCGGTGGCGGCTGTCGCCGCCTGCGTTGTCTGCGTCGGAGTTTCTGTCGTCCGTCGGCAGGAACGTCGCCGTCTCGCGGGTTTCGATTCTGCGAGGTTGCCAGCGGTGGATCCGCGTTGCCCCGCTGGTTTGCCCGCCCGGGACGCACGCCCATACGGTCGTGGGTTCTGCGTTGCGGTAGCGCTTCGCGTGCCGCTTGCAGATGATCTCCCCGGCGAGCGCGAGCGCCAGGATCTGCAGGTTCGCCAGCCTGCCGTCCTGCAGGCCGGTGCGGAGCACAGGGCCGCTGCGTCCCCGTGGAAGTCGTTCGGGACGATCAGTTGCCTGGCGGCCTTGCATGTCTGCGTCAGCAGTTCGTTCGCGTCGGTGTTGCTGGTGGTGGTCATCCCCAGCGTTGCGCAACGTCTTCCGTCGAGGAAGCCGTTCTGTTGCAGCTTCAGGCGGACCGGCCGTCTTGCGGCGGGGTTCTCCGGTGCTCGGGGCTTCACGTCCAGGATGCAATGATATCGGCTGTCATCATTCCGAGCGCGATGTCCAGCACGATTGTCGATATCACGCAGTCACGCTTGGTGAACTTCTCGACCCAGCGGGTGGTGGCGGCCAGCGGCAGCAGCGCCAGCGGCGACGGGTCGTTGGGATGCGCCGCATCGAGCGCCAGACTGAGGATGGCGATGGTGCAGACGGTGCATAGCTGGCAGGCGAATTGGAACATGGGGTCAGCGTCGGGCGGGTTCGTTTCAGGCATGGGTTCGTGTCGGTCCCAGGTGTTTCCCGGTGATGCGCCTGGTGCTGTCCCGGTGTTTGGAGGCCCGGTCTCTACCTGCCGTGGTCGTGCGAGCCTCTTCCTCCACTCGACCGGCTCGGCATCGACGCGGTGTCGAGCGGGGAGCGGCTATCGGCTCCTGACCGGCCTGCTTCAAGCTGAACCATCCCCGGCGCAAGGGCGGCTCGCTCCTCACTCTCGTCGGCGGCGCGCCTGGCGCAGCCTGGGTGCTTGCTCCTACCACTCGGGCGGGTCGTGCTCCTCGTGGCAGCCGTCGCACAGCGGCGTGACGATCCTCGCGTTCGGGTTCCTGCGCTGCTCCTTGAGCTTCGGCGTCCACCGCGCTCTCGGCACGAAGCGCCCGCAGTCGGCGCAGCGCATGTGGTCCGTGCGCTCGGCGACTTCGAGCCTGGCCAGGACCTCGTCCCTGTCGGGTTTGCCGCGGGTCCCTTCCGGGACCGCCGGCGCAGCGTGGCTGCTCATCCGCAGCCGCTCGTCGCCCCGCAGTTGGGGCAGCTGTAGCAGGCGCCGTTGCGGATCATGATCGTTCCGCAGATGACGCACGGCGGCGCGTCGGCGTCGCTGTACGTCGGCCGGGGCGTTGACGGCGCCGCGTCCGGTGTCTCGTTCGCCGGGGCGTGGGCGGCGCCGTTGCCCGCGGCCGTGCCGGCGGCTGCGGGTTCGGTGGGCCGGTTGACGCCGGCCTGGATCTGCGCCTCGGGCGAGAGGAAGCGGGTCGCCATCCAGCGGAAGACGTAGTCGACGATCGACTTGGCGATGCGCACCTTGGGGTTCTTCGTCAGGCCGGCCGGCTCGAACCGCGTGTGGCTGAACTTGTCGACCAGCGTCTGCAGCGGCACGCCGTACTGCAGGTTGTAGGAGACCGCCTGGGCGAAGGAGTCGGCGAAGCCGGAGATCGTCGAGCCCTCCTTGGACATGACCAGGAACATCTCGCCGGGGCTGCCGTCCTCGTACAGCCCGATGGTGATGTAGCCCTTGTAGCCGGCGATGTCGAACTTGTGGATGACCGCCTCGCGCTCGTCGGGCAGCTTGCGGCGCACCGGCCGCGGCTGCGCTCCGGGGCCGCCGAGCCCCGTGTTGAGCGGCTGGGTCCGCTTGCTGCCGTTGCGGTAGACGGAGACGGACTTGGCGCCGCGCCGCCAGGCGTCCAGGTAGGCTTCCTCGATGTCGTCGACGGTCGCCTCGTTGGGGAGGTTGACGGTCTTCGAGATCGCTCCGGAGATGAACGGCTGGACGGCGCTGACCATCTTCACGTGGCCCGCGTAGTGGATCGCGCGCGTGCCGTCGGGCGGCTTGTCGGCGCAGTCGAACACCGGCAGGTGGCCGGGGTCGAGCCCGGGTGCGCCCTCGATGGTCCCGTGCTCGTCGACGTGGCGGACGATGTTCTCGATCTGCTGGGCGTCGTAGCCGAGGCGTTCGAGCGCGGTGGATACCGTCCGGTTGACGATGCGGATCGTGCCGCCGCCGACCAGGTGCTTGTACTTGACGAGCGCGATGTCGGGCTCGACCCCGGTGGTGTCGCAGTCCATCATGAAGGCGATGGTCCCGGTGGGCGCGAGCACGGTCGCCTGCGCGTTGCGGAAGCCGTGGGCCTCTCCGATCGCTATCGCCTCGTCCCATATCCCGCGTATCCGGCGGTGCTGCTCCTCGGTCAGGTCCGCGCCCCCGAGCGCGTCGCGGTGCTTGCGCATGACGCGCAGGAAGGGCTCGGCGTTGCGCTCGTAGCCGGAGAACGGGCCGCCGCAGTCGCGGGCGATGCGGGCAGACTGCAGGTAGGCCTCGCCGGTCATCACGGCCGTGATGGCGGCCGCGCAGCGGCGGGCGGCGTCCGAGTCGTAGGGGATGGCGTGCGACATCAGCAGCGCGCCCAGGTTGGCGTAGCCGAGCCCGAGCGGCCGGTAGGCGTGCGAGTTCTTCTCGATCGCTTCGGTCGGGTAGCTCGCGTTGTCGACCAGGATCTCCTGGGCGGTGATCATCGTGCGCACGCCGGCGCGGAAAGCGTCGACGTCGAACTCCTCCGGGTTGTCGGGCTTGACGAAGGCGAGCAGGTTCAGGGACGCCAGGTTGCAGGCCGAGTCGTCGAGGAACATGTACTCCGAACAGGGATTGGACGCGTTGATCCGGGCCGTGTTCGGGCAGGTGTGCCAGTCGTTGATGGTGGTGTCGAACTGCATTCCCGGGTCGCCGCACTCGTGCGCCCGCTCGGCGATTGCGCGCATCAGGTCGCGGGCGCGGTAGGTGTCGATGACGCGGCGCTCGCCGGTGACGGCGCGGGTGACCCATTCTGCGTCGTCGACCACCGCGCGCATGAACTGGTCGGGGACGCGGACGCTGTTGTTCGCGTTCTGGAAGAAGACCGAGGCGTAGGCGGGGCCGGTCAGCGACCCGTCGTAGCCGGCGTCGATCAGCGCCCAGGCCTTGCGCTCCTCCTCGGCCTTGCAGTTGATGAACTCGAGGACGTCGGGGTGGTCGACGTTGAGGATGCTCATCTTCGCTGCGCGACGCCTCCCTCCTCCCGACTTGATGACGCCGGCGAAGGCGTCGTAGCCCTTCATGAAGGAGACCGGCCCCGACGGGATGCCGCCGCCGGTGATCGTCTCGTGGCGCGAGCGGATGGGGGAGAGGTTGGTGCCGGTGCCCGAGCCGTACTTGAACAGCATGCCCTCGGTCTTTGCGAGGGACATGATGGACTCCATCGAGTCCTCGACGCTGAGTATGAAGCACGCACTGCATTGGGGGTCCTCGTCCCATCCGCAGTTGAACCAGACCGGGCTGTTGAACGCGGCCTTCTGGTGCAGGAGCAGGTAGGTGAGCTCGTCGCCGAACGCCTCGCGGTCCTCGGGGGTGGCGAAGTAGCCGCCGTTCTCGCCCCATCGGGTGATCGTGTCGGCGACGCGGGAGATGAGCTGGCGGACGCTGTGCTCGCGCTCGTCGGTGCCCGGGTTGCCGCGGAAGTACTTGTCGGTGATGATGTTGGTGGCCTGCTGGGACCAGGCCTTCGGGACCTCGATGCCCTCCTGTCGGAACACGGACTTGCCGCTTGTGTTCTCGATCGCGGCGGTGCGGGTTTCCCACTCGACCTTGTCGTAGACGGAGGCTGGCGGCGTGTCCTTCGTGAACGTCCGGGGGAACGTGAGTCCCGGAGGCTTCGCCGGGCCGTTGGTGCCTGTTCTGGTCTTTGCCATCGGTGTTGCTTCGTCGGTTGAGTCGTGGCGTTCGTGTCCTGCTGGTCCGCTGCGGCGCTGCTCGTGTGTGTTCGGCGTCGGGTCCCAGCGTACGGATCGCGTTCCGGCGTCGAGGGTGTCCGGCCTGGAGCGGCGGTATGCGCCGCAAGCGGGTTATCCGCGTGCGTGTGGCGCAGGGGTTGCTCCGCGGCCGCTGCTCTGCACGCGTGTCGGGGCAGAGACGGGCGGTCCCGTGCGGCTGTTGTGGCGCGGGCTGCGGGAGGCTACGAACGTCCTCGTCTCGAAGTACGGTGGATCCCGTTCGTCCGGTGCCGGGTAACCGCTCTGGAATCGTCCGGTACGCGGTGGGTGATCCGGGCGCGTGTGCGACTGGAGTTGTGCTTACGGGTTTGGTTTCCGGTCCCGGTCGCCGCCGGGCCGCCGGCTGTGGTGCGTGAGGAACTCGAGCTGCGTGTCGAAGACACTCTTGCGCGCTGCTTCGGGCGCTGCGAGCAGCTGTTTCTGGTGACGGCGCGTCCATCCGGTGTAGCAGGTTTCTCCGCTGTTGTTCAGGACGATCGCGGCTCCGGCGCAGGACTGCAGCGTGTCGTCCTCGATCCGCTGGTCGTCGTGCGAGATCGTCGGATGGCAGGGGAACGGCCGCTCGCGGATCGCCTCGAGCAACTCGGTGGGCGTCCACGGTCCGGTCCAGCCGGGGCAGCTTGCCCGGCGGAACGGGCACTGGGAGCAGGGTTCGGTCAGGTCGAATCGCATTGCGGTGGGGATGTCTTGTTGCGTGACCGTAGCGGTCCGTGGGCCGTTCAGCCCTTCTCGGAGATGATCAGGTTGGTGTCGTCGGTGACCGCGCCGCGGCGCACGTTGTCGGCGGCGCTCTCGAGGTTGTGCAGCAGGTCGTGCACGACGGGCTCGTCGTCGTTCTGGACGGAGTCCTTCGCGTGGTCGATGAACTCGTGCAGCTGTGATGCCGCCACGGGGCCCAGCTCGAGTTCGGCGAAGATCTCGCCGTGCTCGTTGGTGATGGTCACCTGCATCCTGTTCCATTCCATGTTTTGCATCTCCTTCCAGTCTGTGGATCGTTTGCGGTTCTGCCGGGATTCGGCGCGGGTGTGCCGGTTTTCTCGTTGTGGGTGATCCACGCGCGTGTGGAGGGGACCTCCGCATCGGCTCGGCGTCGCGTGCCGGTTCAGGGTGATCCACGCAGCGTGTGGAGGGGGCCGTCGAGTGCACCAGATCCGGTGCGCTGGGTGATCCATGCGCGCGTGGAGGGGATCGGGGCGCCCTTTCCGGTGGAACGGGCTCGATGGGGGTGATCTACCTGTGCGTGGAGGGGATTGAGGACGCCGCGGACGATGAAGTGGTCAGCCCGTGCCGTCTTTGCCTTCGTCCGGCTCGATCGTGACCTCGATGGGCTTGTCGCCGCGGATGTGGATGATTGCGTCGCGGCCTTGCGGCAGGTACGGCGCGACCCAGCGTGCGACTGCGGTGCGCAGGTTCGAGAGCATCGCCTCCTCGGCCGAGGCCAGCACCTCCAGCGCCTTGGCGAACGCCGCCTGTCGGTAGTCGTCGACCTGTGTCTCATAGCTGTCGGCTTCGGGATGGTCCGATGGGGTGAAGAACGCGTCGTACATCAGGTCCGCCAGTTCTCCGGGCGTGATCGTGCTGCCGGCGGTGACGAGCACGCTCAGGTCCTCGGCCCAGCCGATGTCGTCGTCGGGGAACGCGACGTCGCCGCGGATCCGCACGCTACGGGTTGCGCCGTCGCGTCCGACGGTCTCCAGCGTGAATGTGATCCCGTCCGGACGGCCGGTGTTCGGCGGGTTCCTGCGGATGCGCTGCTCCTCGATACGGATCTCCTCCCCGTCGAGGGCGGCCGTGGTGGCCAGCTTCGTCGCCTTCGGGAGGCCGTCGTACCAGGGATAGCCGTTGTAGCGGGGCTCCTCCGCGCACAGGCGGTGCGAGCTATTCGCGCGCAGCGCGGCGCGCCAGAGCGCCTGCTGGTCGCAGGGAGGCATGTCGGCCTCGATGACGATGGGTTCGTCGGGCAAAGCCCTGCGGTCCGGCCGCTCTCCCTTGGTGGAGTACTCGTTGCTGTACTTCGGTCTCCAGGGCGAGAGCTCCGCGCGCGCGATCGGCAGTCGCACATCCTGCGCCAGCGCATCCGCGTGCACTTCGGCGGGGACGTCGATTGCCGGGTCCGCCTTCAGCATCCCCCGGTAGATCGCCGTCCGGCAGGCGGTGCGGAGCTGCTCGACGAAGGGCGTCTCGACGATCTCCCTGCGTGCTGGCAGCACGAGCTCGAGCTCGGCGCAGTCGATCACGTCGGCCCTGACGTGCCAGGTGGACGCCATCGAGCTAATGACCGGCAGGCCCGCGTCCTCGACGAGGATGCCGTGGAAGTTGATCTCGGGACGCCTTCCCGGCGTGTACCGCGTCGCGTGAACGCCCAGGCGGATCCCGCGCCACTCCTCGGTGTGGACCGCGCCGTGCAGGAACTCGATGCGGTCGACGTCCTTTCCGTTGCAGGTGACCGGCAGAGGGAAGTACCGGGCGGCGCAGTTGACGTTGCCGGTGCTGGCGTTGTCGTCCTCGAAGACGACCTCGGTGCCGAAGGCGAAACTGTCGCGGTCGATCACCTCGACGGCGGCGGTCTGCCGGCCCAGGAAGTGCTCCGGCGTCAGGTGGACCTGCCACGCGGGCAGTGCCGTTCCGCCGACGGGCTGAGGCCGGGAGCGGATGGTGACCTTCGGGCGGCGGGCCAGCGAGTAGATTCCCATCCCCGCAGGGTCCTCGCGCCGGGTGGTCTCGAAGTCCCACCCGGTGCGGCCGAAGGCGAGCAGCGCCGCCGGCTCCGTGATCCCTTCGCCGTTGTCTCGGACGAGGACCTCGCCGCCGGCGATGGTGACGTCGACCCTCGTTGCGCCGGCGCGGCGGGCGTTCTGGAACAGCTCGTTGAGCGTCTCGACGGTCGTGGCGTTGAAGAAGCGGGTGACGCGGCTGATGGCGTCCTCGTGGACGCGGGTGCGGATCGTTGCGGGAAGCAGCTTCTCGGGCATCGTCTCTCCTGGCGTATCGGGTGTTTTCGGGCCGGTCGGGGGGTGCGGCTCCGGGCGCCACCGGTTACCGGCGGCTCGGTGTTGCGGCGGGGCGTGGTGGCGTTCGGGCCTGCGGACGGGTCGGTGTGTTCCGGTCTGGTTCACTCGGCGTGCTTGTGGATCCGGTGCGGGGCCAGGTCGAAGAACTGGCGGCACAGGCGCTGCAGCCGTGTGACGTTGGTGCGTTGCCTGCGGTCGTGGCCCAGCGCGGTTACCAGCTCGTCGTGACACGTCGGGTCCAGCACCCGGTAGACCGGCGGCTCGGTCGCCTCGATCTCGAGGCGGCGGGTCTGCAGATCGCGCAGCGACTCGACGTTGGGGCTCGGTCCGATCGACAGCAGGTCGCGTTCGAGGGTCGCGAAGTCCGATGCGAGCGCTTCGTGTCTCCGTGTTCCCCCGGCAGGACCGACCACGGCTTCCTGCGCGGCGGCCAGTGTGGCGATGGCTGCCGCGGCCGGCAGCAGCCATGTCCACTCTGCGTCGGGCGCGGCCGTGGCCGCGGCGATGGTCGCCAGTCCGCCGCAGGTCGTCAGCAGCGTTCCGGTGTCGTGGCATCGGTCGAGGAAGCGTTGCCGGTGCCGGTGGTACCGCACCGAGCGGCGGGCGGCGAACAGCAGTTCGCCGTAGGCGGTCTCCGTGTCCATGGCTTCAGTCTTCTTCGGCGTTGCCATCGCCGGCTGTTTCGCGCTCTTGCGTCCTGCGGCTTCGGGGATCCTGTGCCTCGGGCGGTAGGGGCGGGGCCGGCGGTCCGGCGTGGCGGCCCGGGTGGCGGCGTTCGGCCTCCACGGTGGGGCTCGGGAGGCGTGTGCGGGTCTCCTCGACCAGGCCGATCGGGTCCGGGTGGGTGTCCAGGCAGTTGAGCAGCCGCTGTCCGGCCGCCGGCAGCGTCCCGCTCAGCGCCATCGCGCCGATGTGGCGGCGCGTGTTGCGCAGGATGTCGGTCGCGGGCGCGCCGTCGTCTCCCGGCCAGCAGGCGAGCAGGCCCGCCTGGGCCCAGCGCTGGATGTCGTGGGGCTTGTACGTCCAGTTGAGCATCGCTACGTCGGCGTCGTACAGCACCAGGCCGGTCGTGTGCTCTCCGCGGTGTCCGGCTTCCACCGCCCAGCGGTTGACCTCGATGTGGTCGATGACCGTCATTTCGGTGCGCAGGCAGAGCCACGCTTCCAGCGCGATGGTCTCGCAGACCATCCTGGCGTCGGCGCTGCGTCGGACCTCGTCCGGGCGGCAGCCGGGGAATCCCCGCGGGTCGATCTCGTCGAGCAGCTGGACGGCCTGGTCGCTGTAGATCCGCGGCGGCCGGATGAGGACGTACGGGCTGGAGCCGTCGTTCCACATCTTCCACCACCAGGATTCCTCGGCGAGCTGGCTGGCCGCGTGCATCGCTCCGCGCGCGCGGTGGTGCTCGAGCAGGTTCGCGGCCAGGTTTGCTTCCGAGGCGATCGCGCCCGCGCTGGTCGGCGCCAGCTGCTCGGCTATGGTGGGGAGTATTCCCACCTTCAGGTCCTTCAGCTCCAGCCATGCGGCCAGCAGGCCCCGCGCCGTCGGGTGCCTGAGTTCGTGCGTGTGGAACAGCGTCATGGTCGTGGTCGGGGTGTGGCGCTCCGTCACCTTCCAGGTCTGGAGTCGGCGGGCGCTCCGGTGGTCGGCGGCGGCGTGGTTGTCGTTACGACGGGTTCTCTTCCAGCGGCTCGGTCGCCGGTTCGAGCCATGCGTGGAGGATCTGTTCGTGGGTGTGCTTGCCGGAGATCATTCCTGTCTCGCGGGGGGCGATCTGCCGGCGCTGCTCGTCGGTAAGCCTGATCTGGACGGTGCGCCGGCCGTAGGGCCGCCACTCGTTCTCGTGGACGATCGCGATGTAGGTCGGCGTGTTGTCGATCAGGACGACGGTCAGCGTGTCGGGGACCAGGGGCGGTTTCGCGGTCGGGCCGGTCTTCTTGTCCATCAGTCTGCGAGCTCCAGGAGGGCGGCCCGTTTCCGGGCTGCCGATTCGCGTGCGCGTTCCTTGATCAGCTCGGCGACGGCGCGCCGGATCGCGTCGGCGTCCGGCAACCTCTCGAGCGCTGTCGTCGCGGGACCGCTGTCGGCCGAGTCGGGGTCGCGGCGAGCTCCTCGAGTCTTTGGGCGGCTTCCTTCATCTGGTCGGCGGTTATGGCCACGTGCGCGGCGTTCCGCCGTGCGCTTCGCTTGCTCTCGTGAACCTCGAGGAGTGCCGTCGCCAGGATCTGCCGTTCTTCATCAAGTGTCATGTTTCACCTCGGACGGTGTTCGGGCCGCGGCGGGGGGATGTGTGTGGCCGTCGCCGTCCTTGTCGGGGATTCGCCCCGCGGGCCGGCGGGTGTGCAGTTCGCTGTTCTGGCTGCGTCGGGTTCCGTCCCGGTAGCCGGGTCGGTGGGCTGCCTGACGGAGGTCTGCCGCTCATCGCGTCCCTGATCCCTGCGCGGCGCTGCTGCCGGGTCCCGTGCCCCGCGCCATTGGTTCGGCGTCTCCTTGGCGTGCTCTTCCGCTGCTGGTTTGCGGCCATGCGTGGAAGGTTGCGTCATTGCGGTCCTTCCTGCGTCCGGGGGCGGTTCTTGCTCTGTGCTCCTCGCAGGCTGTTCTACCGGTCCGTGACCGCCTGGTCGATCTCTGTACGGAGCACGGGAAGCGAGTCAGCTTCGATTGTGGCGCCTGCGGGGCTGACGAACCGCCAGCGGGGGCCGGTGCCCAGGTTGCGGTAGACCTCGCCGACCTTGGCGCCGTCGACGTAGGCGTCGTAGCTCGATCCGATGCGTCTCAGCTTCACCGGCATGGGGCGTGCGCCTTGTCGGGTGGCTTCATTGCCGGCGCCGGCCGCGGATCGGGTGCCTGCCTCGGCGGAGCCGGGATCGTGCCGTGCTCGCGGCGCTCGCCGGGGCAGTCCTTGCAGTCGACGGTGCGCATCAGGTACCAGGGCGGCTGGGTCCGCCGCCGCCAGCCGTGCGGCTTGACCCGCACCTTGCCGGCGCCGTGGCAGCGGGCGCAGTGCTCGAAGCGCTCTACGTTCTCGATCCGGTAGCCCTGGCTTTCGAGATCGCCGCAGGCCCGGGTCAGCGAGCGGTCGCGCTCGGTCGCGGTGTCCTCGTTGGCGATGCCGAGCGAGGGCAGGCGGTCGACGGGCCGGGTGTCGGGCTCGTCGCCGACCAGATCGGGGGCGACGGGGCGGTAGGTGATGGTTGCGCCGTAGTGCATCGGTTGCTTCGCCATGTCGGGCGCTCGTCTCCTTCGGTTGCCGTGGAGCCGGCCCGCGGCGTCTCGTGCGGCGCCGGGACCGGCTGTTTGCCGGCGGTCACTCCTCGAACTGGTCGGCCGGCTTCCAGCGGGGCGGGTTCTCGCCCAGCAACGGGAGCACCCGCTGCTCGACGTTCGTGCCGCTCGAGCAGAGGCGGACGGCGTGCTCGCGCATTTTCCGCATCATCACGCCGGCCGGGTCGCCGCTGCCCCGGTTCTTCTCGTCGAGCCACACGAACCCCCAGGGGCGGAGCTGCGCTTCTCTCGCGGTGGCCGCGATCCAGGCGGCCGCCTGCGCCTTGCGCGTGGCGTGGGTGTCGCGCACGGCGCTCATCCGGGCGGCTATGCCGCGGCCGCTGGCGGCCAGCCGCTCCAGGACCGTCCGGCCGTACTCGTGCACGCGCGCGGCGCGTTCCTCGTCGAGGATCGCGGTCAGGTCGCCGATTCCGCCGCTCAGTACCGCCTTGAGCACGTGGGTCTCGCGCGCGTAGGCGTCGCGGCCGCGGTGCAGCGTGACGTACTGCTCGCCCTTGAGCTTGATGCGGTGGCCGGAGGGGAACGAGACCACGTAGCCTTCGTGGTCGGCGTCGAGCCGCCGGGCGGCGGCGACGAAGCGCTCGCGCTCGTCCCTCGTGCGGGTGCTCGCGACGAAGGTCTCGACCAGGCGCAGGCGCCCGGAGCGCGCGCCCGTGTCCGCGCAGGCGGCCAGGAAGGTCTCCGCGAGCTGGTCGTGGGACCAGTAGTGGCCGTCGTCGATGCGGCGGACGGCGAGCAGTGTGAGACTCGCATGCTCGTGCCGGACGACGATGCGGTTGTCGGGCGAGCAGAACTCGAAGAGCGGCGTGCACGGTGCGCCGTCCTGGTCGCAGATCGTCTGCTGCAGGATGGCGGTCATCTGCTTCCGTTCGCCGTCGTCGAGGTCGCGTTCGAGGAAGTCGACCGCGAGCTGCGCGATGTCGGTCGGCCCGCTCCGTGTGCACCAGGCGATCTCGCCGCTGGCGCGCCGCGCCGGGTAGACGAGCGAGCCGTCGATCTTGGCGGTGATCTCGCAGCCGCCGTCCCAGGGGCAGGCGGAGACCGCGGCGCCGGGCTCCTGCCAGTTGAAGAACTTGTGGAACGGGCGGGCGGCGACCTCGCCTCCCTCGTTGACGATGAGGCCGCGCATCTCGGAGAAGGGGAACCGGAACTGCTCCGGGTCGCCGGTCACGTAGGCGTAGTTGAGCGCGCGCAGCCCGCCTCTATGGCGGCAGGAGAAGGTGTCGGCCTCTGCGGCCAGGCGGCAGAGCGTCTCGCCGTCGGGCAGCGGCCGGGGGGCGTAAGGGATGGCGTCGGCATTCGGGTCCACGTGGCGGGCTCCGGAGTGGTGGCGCAGGGAAGGCGCGCGGCCTTCGGGTCCGCGTCGCGGACGCGCCGGGGTGGGGCGGAGGGTTGTGCCGCGCTGATCGCGCGGGTTGCGGTGCGGGCCGGGTGCCGTACGGGCGTTTATCGGGCCTGCCCCGGATACGGATGTGCGTGGCGCGGACCCTGTACGCTGTCTCTGCTCCCGCTGGTCGGGCGGCCCGCTATCCCTCCGGGTCGTGCGGGAGTCGCGGCCGGGGCGCTTTCCTGTTCCCGTTCCGGCCGCTCTTTCCTTCGTCGCCGGTCTCGGCGGTGTGGTCCCGGACGTGCTCGAGGGCGGCGGTTTCGCACGGGCCGGACCGAAGGCCGAGGATCGCGGCCTGCAGGGTGCGGGGCCGAGGTTGACGGCAGGGCGGCGTGCGCCGTTCGGGATACCGGGTGTGTCAGCGCGTTGTCAGCGGGCGCCGTTCGTCACCGCGGTTGTTGCGTGCGGACGAGCTTCGGCTTCAGGCCGACGATGGCGGCGATGCGGATGAGGTCGCGCAGCGGTATCTGCGCGCCGCCTTCGAGCTCGCGCTGCAGTGCGCCGGGGTTGACGCCGGCGCGGGCCGCGATCTCCTCGCGGGTCATGCCGGCCTCGTTCATGCCCTCGACCAGCGCCTCGGTGATGTCGAGGATGACGCTCTCCTCGCTGACCAGCTGCTGGTATCCGGGGCCGCGGTCGCGGCGCTCGGCGGGTTGGCCGTGCGGCGGTCTCACGGCAGGTCTCCTGCGCCGATCAGGCAGCGGACGAGCGGGCTGACCTTCAGCTTGCTGACCGCCGGCTCGGGGCTGAAGACGTTGTCGCGCAGGTGGTGCTCGACCAGGGGCAGCAGCTCTTGCTCGACCAGCACGATGCCGTCGCCGGTCTCCTCGCGGTCGTCGTTGACGTGGCGGAGCAGCTCGGCGTTGAGGCGCTCGCGCTCGCTCGCGTTGCACTGCCGGCGCCTGCGGACGCGGATCGGGCGCTGCCCGGGACCGAGCCGCACCGCGGTCTCCTGCTCGTTGTACAGGTCCGCGAGGTCCAGCCGGTGCTTGGACGCCTCGACGAGCGTGCGCTGGCCGGTGGGGTGTTCGATGATGACGGAGCTCGTGGTCAGGTTGCGCATTGCGGTACATGTCTAGGGCGGCGTGGCCGCCCGGGGCGTTGTCAGCGGGCCGGGGCGCGTTTCGCTGCGTGCAGCTGGAGTGGCGTTCGCAGGCCGCTCTGCGGCAGGTAGAGCGGGTGGGGCGGGTGCCCCTCCCTGGTCGCGGCTCCGAGCCGGTAGACGTCGCCGGCGGCGGTCAGCAGCTCCAGCACGCGCCTCGCGCGGGCCTCGCCTGCCTTGCGGGACGGCTTTCCCCATGCGGCGATGATCAGGTCGGCGCCGCGCGCGGCTTCGGCTATGACGTGGTCGTTGGCGGCGCCGACCGGGTCGTCGAAGTCCTTCAGCCCCTTCGGGTCGGTGGTCCTGGCCGCGTAGAGGTTGACCATAGTCAGGCGGGTGGCGTCTTCCCTGCGGGCGAAGCCGATCACTCGGCGGCTGGTGGGGTCGTCGCGCTCGGCGTCGGCCGTCGACGGGTTGAGCCCGCAGACGAGGACGTGCTTTTTCTTCGGGGCGAGCAGGTCGCCCAGGTCGCGCTTCAGCGTCCAGCGGTAGGTTGCTCTGGTCGAGCCATCCTGGCCTGGCATCTTCGTCGTGTGGCGTCGTTGTGGGCGGCGGACCGTCGCGTTCTTCAGCATCGTCCGGCTCCTTCGCTGCTGTTGCGTCGCAGCGGCTAGGACGGCCGCGTCCGCCCGCTCTCCCAGGCGGCCAGGGTCTTCGGCCCGGCCGCGTAGGGGAAGCTCTGTCCGCGGTAGTGCTCCATGTCGCCGTACCCGAGGCAGGCGGCCTCGCCAGCGGTGCCGGCGGGCATGAACACTGCCGCGCGCGGGTACTCCAGGTCGCGCCCGATGGCCGCCGTCGCAACCCCGGCTGCCCACGGCATGCGCGCTGCCTCGGCGATCTCGAGCACGACGGCGTTGCTCTTCGTGATCGCGACGTCGCTGCCTGCCTCGTTCAGCTTGTCGCACACGGTTTCCACCGCGGCGCGCAGTTCGTCGGGTGCCGGCGGCGGTTCGTCGTCCCGCAGTTCGATCTGCAGAACGTGGCAGCTGGCGTGATCGGTACCGAGTGTTCCTTCGCGCATCGTCGCTTGCATGCGGTTCGCTCCCTTCGTTGTCCGCGTTTGCGTTGTTCTCTCGCGGCTGTGGCGGGGCGCGCGGCCCCGCCCGTTGTGTTCCGACGCTCTCCGCTTTGCTCCCGCCGTTGCGGCGTTCGGCGGCGTTCCGCCGCCGTTCCCTGCGCGTGCAGGGAACACGAGGCGCGGGTCGGGGGGCCGGCGTGGCCCATCGGTTCATCTCCGTGGTTGGGGAACCTCGCGAACGCGGCCGCCGTCGTGATCGCGCGTCGTCAGTCTCCTTCCCGTTCGCTGGGGGCGGTGTTGCCGGGCCGTGTTCCTCGACCGCGCGTTTTCCGCGATCGGGCCGTCCGGGTCCTCTGTGCTGCGCGTGGCGCATGTCCGTCAGCGTCCTGACGAGTTCCAGTGTTGTGTTCCGCTCGTCAGGTGTTCACTACGTGCGTTTGCAGTGCGGGCACTGCTCCTCGGCGTTGCTGCGGCCCGGCCGGAGGTCGATCTCGAGCATTCCTCCGCAGCCGTGCCTGGGGCACTCGAGCTTGATCCCTCGAATCTCGTCGGTCGCGCTTCAGCGTCCAGCGGTAGGTTGCTCTGGTCGAGCCATCCTGGCCTGGCATCTTCGTCGTTGTGGCGTCGTGCGTGGAATGCTCTCGGGCTGCGTTCCGGTCTTGCTGCTCGGCTTCTGCGATCCTGGCGAGTCCCTTCGACAGGATCACGAGCGGCAGCCGCACGTACGGGCAGTCGGCGCGCGCCCGCTTGCGGTCGATTTCCTCCTGAAGCGTCTTGACGGCGGCGCGTTCGTCTCCTGTCATTCTGCGGTTCCTCGTCGCATTCGCTGTTCGGTGTCTTCCAGCGCTTCCACGGTTGCGCGTGAGGCTACCGAGAGAACCAGCAGCCTCATTGCTGCGTCTCGCCTGTGAGCGGTAGCGCCCGCTCGTGCGTGCGGTGCAGCCGCAGCCTTGCGGGCTGGTAGCGTGCCGCTTCCCATATCTCCCACGGTACCGTGCGGTCGTAGCCGCCGATGACCCAGCGTGCGAAGCCGATCAGTTCCGGGGTGCGCCGGAAGGGCATCGGGTAGGGAAGGGCTCCGAGCGATCGGATCTGGCGTCTGCGCCAGTCGCGCTCCTGGTGCGTCTCCTGCTTCCAGTACCCGATCAGCATGTAAACGAACAGGTGGTGTGGCCGCACGCCGGCTTCGATCAGTGCGCCGACGCCGCGGAAGAACCGCTCGGCGTCCTTCGCGTTGTCGAATGCGGTGTAGAGCCGCCGGTGCCGCATCCCGTCGTCGCGGTAGTCGACGCCGGCTATCGCGGCGGCCGATTCGCGGTCGACCAGCCGCGCGTTGATTCCCTGGTTGAAGGAGACACGGTAGCGCCCTGTGCGCAGCTCTTCGATTCGTTCGCGCCAGCGAGGCTGACCGAGGAAGTCGTTGTCGAGCAGGAGCACGTGCCGCGGCCATTTTCCGCCGCGCCAGATGTCGGCGATGGTCGCCGTCTCGGAGACCGCGCCCTCGGCCTTGGGCACGATGCAGAACGGGCACCGCAGCCGGCATCCCCGCTGGCTGTAGCCGATTGACGACGACCAGCGCGGGTAGTCGCTGTAGTCGATTGGTCCGTTGGGCTCGATTCCCGCGTCGGCGAGCGTTGTGGTCGTCGACCATCCGGTTCCGCCCAGTACTGCCTGCGGGTAGGCCTTCCGGACGAGCTCGGCCAGCGGCCGCGTGCGCGTGAAGATTGCGCTTGCATAGACACGCTCGGGCGCCTCCTCGCCGAGCTGGCGTTGGATGGCTTGCGCGTTGCCCGCGCGGCGCAGTGTGACCCGGTCGCCCGCCGTCCGGCGCGCGGCGGCTATGCGCATCAGTGCGAGGTTGGGAATCTTCCCGTCGAGCTGGAGCAACAGCGTCGTTCCGGGCATCGGTGTCTTGCTCTTCTGCTTCTCCGTGTTAGCTGTACGGTGTGTTCTGCCGGTGGCCGGCCGCCGGCGGCGGTTTCTTCGAGAGGATGACCAGACTGCGCCCGCATGCAGGGGGTGTGGCAGCGCTATTCCACGCTCCCTTCCGGCTCGGGGGGGATCAGTCTGACGATCGGGGCGTCCGGGTCGGTGTGCTGCGCGTGCCGCATGTCCGTCAGCGTCCTGACGAGTTCCAGCGTCGTGGTCCACTCGTCAGGTGTCCACCACGTGCGTTTGCAGCGCGGGTACTGCTCCTCGGCGTTGCTTCGGCCCGGCCGGGGGTCGATCTCGAGCATTCCTCCGCAGCCGTGCCTGGGGCACTCGAGCTCGATGCCTCGAATCTCGTCGACGGTTGCGATCTGGCGCGTCTCGATGATCATCGTCATGTCCGGTTTTAGGCGGCCCGCCGGGCTTGTCCGCCCGCCTCTGCGATGTTCGCGAGTCCCTTCGAGAGGATGACGAGCAGCGCCCGCACGCACGGGCAGTCGGCGCGGGCGCGCTCGCGGTCGATGTCGGCCTCCAGCGCCTCGACGGCCCGTCGTTCGTTCGGAGTCATGTCTGGTGTCGCTTTCCTGCGCTACGCCGCCGGCGTCGGTGCGTGCTGTGCGGCGGCTCGTTCCTGCCGGTTCTCGGCGTCGATGCGGCCGAGACCGGCGTCCTCGTGGTTGGCGAAGCGGATCGCCTCGGCGATGGCCTCGTGGCCGGCCTGGTCGCGGATGAGCCGGTGCATCCGCTGGCAGATGCGGCGGTACGAGGGGTGTCCGGCGGGCTGGGTGCGCAGCTCGATGACGTGCATCGCCTCGCGCGCGTTCATGCGCATGGTGAAGCGGATGCGGCAGGCCATCGGGACTGCGTACTGCGCGGTGTCGGCGCCGTAGCGCTGCCGGAGGTGCTCGTACAGGCGGCGGGACTCGTCGATGACGCGGTTCCATGCGGGGCGCAGCCCGGGGATGTCGTCGAGCGCGTCGGGCTCCTCGGTTCCGTGCCGGGTCGTCAGCCGCTGCCAGTCGATGGTCAGCATGCGGTGTCGCTGCAGGTCCCGGAAGGCGCCGTAGTCGGCGGTGACGTCGAAGGTGTAGTCGGCGTGCTCGAAGGCGCGGCCGGGCCGGTGGCGCCGGTTGCCGCGCTCGCCGACGATGTTGCGGATCGTGTGCAACCGTTCGTCCTGCGGCATCTGCCGCACGAGCAGGCGCACGCCGCTCAGCGTGTGCTCGGTCTGTAGATACAGCGCTGCGGCGAGCACGGCGGTCTCGCCGTCGCCTGTCCAGTCGATAAGGCGGACGTCGTTGCCGGCGTTGCCGGAACGGTTCCAGTCTTCGTCGGGGAGCGTGCAGGCCGCGTCGGCGGCGGCCGCGTGCTGGCCGCGCAGGTAGTCGCGCCACGCGCCGCCGCGGTCGGCGCGGTGCACCCGCTGGATGAACGCCGGGATCACCTGCTCGAGCTCGGCGAACATGGCTGCGGCCATTGCCCGCGCCTCGGCCAGCGGGTGCGCGCCGAGGCGGAGCAGCAGCGCCTCGAAGGCCTGTCCGGAGCCGTGGATGCCGAGGTTGCTGCGCGTGGCGGCGGGCAGCAGGCCGCGCAGCGTGTCGAGCCCGCGGGAGCGGACCGCCCGCTTCCAGGCGCTCTCGTCGTCGCCGGCGCGACGCGGGTGCGCGCGGCGGAAGTGCGCGTCGGCGCCGCCGAGGAAGCGGGCGTAGGTCTCGAAGGCGTTGTCGAGCGTTTCGCGGTAGCGGCGGCGGTCCGCGAGGTCGGCGATCTCGGCCGGGGTGACGTACTTCCAGCGGCCCCCGGGGCGCTCGGTGCAGGGCACGTAGCGGGTGGACTGCTCCAGGTAGGACATGAGCCGCCCGCGCTCGAGGACCTTGGTGAGCACGTTCGACACGCCCTCGCAGGCGACGTGCGCGCTGCCGAGCTGGGCGACCGAGTCGTCTCCGTACTGCCCGAGCACGCGGTCGTAGAGCGCGGCGGCGCGGCCGGTGGCCTCGTTTGCGCCGTCCGTGCCGGAGGTCGGCGGCACGTCGGCGTCGAACTCGTCGAGGTACAGCCGGCGCAGCGGCTTCGCGGAGCGGGAGTAGCGGGCGAACAGGGCGCCCTTGACCGTTTCGGGGAGGTTGCGCAGCGCGAAGCAGGGCCGGTCCGGGTTGGTGAAGCGCGGTTCCAGCCGGGCGCGTTCGGCGTCGGTGAACTCCGGTGTCATGACGGGCGTTGTCCTTCCGTTCGGCGGGATCCTGCGGTGGGGCCCCGCCCCTTCCCGCGCGGCGGCGCGGTTTCGGCATGGGCGGGATGCTCGCAGGCGTCGATCTCCGTCCGCCGCCAGCGGTCCCAGGGGGCCGCATGCACGCCGGCGCCGCGGTCTTCGATGTGGACCATGTGCGGGTCCCGGCGCTCGCAGGCGGCGCAGACCCGGACCTGGCGTCTCGTTCTGCCGCTCAGCGGCACTATCCAGCCTGTCAACATGTCTCCTTCCGTTCAGCGGGAGGGCGCGGTCTAGCCGTCTAGCCGCGCGCCTGTTCCCGGCGGGTCGCCGTTCCCGAGGCGGAGCGCGGGGAGACCGGCGGGTCGGCGTGCGGCCGCGCCCGCTCGTGCGTCTGCTCGCGCTGCCGGTCGCGGCGAGCGGGGGCGAGCAGTCGTTCTTCGGTGGCCGCGGCCAGCTCGACCGCGTGGTGGAACGCCCCGGGATCGTTGCGTATCTTCGCGGCGGCCGCGGCCAGCGCTTCGTCGCAGCGCAGCGTGTGCAGGCCGGCGGCGGCGGCCTGGGTGGTGTGCGCGGCCGTCCAACCGGCCGCGAGGATCGCCAGGTCGCGGTCGCCGGGCGTCTTTCCGGAGTCGTTCGCGATCCGGCGCGTCAGGCCGATCGTCGCGCCGTGCAGCCTGTGCATCGCCTGGTCCAGAGGCAGGCGTCCCGGGTCGGGGATGACGACGCTCTGCCTGTCGCCGGAGCAGCGCAGGGTCCGCCGGTCGTGGATTGCGACGTCGACGCCGGCGTGCGCGGTGAGCGTGTTCAGGGCTTCGATTCGGGCTTCCAGGTCCGGGATCCGGGGGTCGGCGTTGGAGGCGAGGACGTCAATGCACCGTGCCAGGAATACGTCGTTGCCGTAGTCGTCGATGCCGCGCGGATCGGGGCAGCTCTCGTCGTCATGGACGCGGCGCACGAGGATCAGCGTGTCGTGGGCGGGGCTGCCCGGCACTGCGACGGTCGTGTCCGTCCCGGGCCCGAGGGCCGCGGGGACGTACTCGCCGCCGGGGGTGGAGGTTCTCGTCTGTGTCGCCTCGATGGCGACGCGCTGGTGCATGGCGAGCGGGCTGCCGTCGGCGGCGCGCGGCGCCAGGTCCTTCGAGAACGTCACCATGTGCAGGTCGGAGCGTTCCTGTTCGATGAGCTCCGCCCACAGGACCTCGGTCGGGATGCCTTGCCGGGGCGCGGCGGCGCCGTCGAGCGTCACGGGTTCGAGGGCCAGCCGCTCGAAGGGGCTTGCGGTCCGTCCCGCGGAGGCGGGCCACGACCACAGCGGCTGCGGGCTTGCGTTGTCGGGCATGGCTGAGTCTTGCGGATCGGACCCGGTGTTTCGGGACCCGGTGTGTGCATCACGTTCGGTTCGGCGCCGCCGTTCGGCAGGTGTCGAGCGGCCTCGGGGCCTCGCCGGCGAGGCGGCGGGCGGCTTCGGTGATGACCACCGATGCTCGTACCGGGTGGTAGCCGGTGTGCTCGACGGCGACGTTGATGCGGCGGTCGTCCGTGCGGTCGCGCCGGCGGTGCATGTGGCCGTGGACGTTGACGGCCCCTGGCGGCACGTTGCGCATCGGGCAGTGGGTGACCACGAGCGGCGGCGTCGATGTGATTACCAGCGCTCCGAAGCTCGCGTCCCAGCCGTCGGTCAGCGGGGCGTGCGGCGCGGCGACGTCGTGGTTGCCGAGGATGTTGACCTTGCGGCCGGGGAGTCCCTGGAGCAGTCGTTGCCGGGGTCGCTCGCCGACGGACTCGGGGGCGAAGTCTCCGGCATGGATCATCAGGTCGGTCGGGGCGACGGCGCGGCGCCACCGGCGCCTGAGCGCGCGGTCGTGCGTCGCCCGGCACCAGAAGGGCCGCCGGTGGCAGCGCACCGAGGCCGCGTCGCGCAGGTGCAGGTCGGACCACAGCCAGGTCCGTTCGGCGTCGAGCCGGGCGGCGTCGAGGACCGGGACGCCCCAGATGCCGATCAGTCCCAGGACGGTGTCGGCCGCGTCGGGATGCATCCAGGAGCCGTCGTCGCCGTCGGCCCGCAGCAGGTCGCGGCAGGCGGTGCGGGTGGCGTCGACGATCTTCCCGATCCCGGGGCCTGTGCGGGAGTCTTCGAGCAGTGGCAGGTCCGCTCCGTTCTCCATGCCGGGATGCGCCTGACGTGCGTTACGGCGTCCGGGAGCGGTACCAGTAGGTGGCAGGTCCGAGCCGGACGGGGCGGTAGCTTGCCCGCAGGTCCTCGGCGGCCTCTTCGAGGTTGATGTGGCGGTAGGGCCACTGCCTGCAGCGGTCTTCGCCGACGATGCCGCGCGCGACGGCGGCGCAGTGCCCCTGGAACCTGGACTCGTGAACCAGCTCGGTGGCCGGGTCGAGCAGTCCGAGCCCGGCGCGCTGGCGCGTGTCGGCGGCGAGGTAGTCGCTGTCCGCCTTGACCTGGGCGATGGTCATGGTCTTTCTGTCGGGCGGCGCCTTCCGCCAGGCGGCGATCGCGGCGGCGACGTCGCTGACGGTGGCGAGGAAGCCGCGGACGGCGAACATCCAGAGGGCGAGCAGCGCGATCCCGGCCGCGGCCCAGAGCACCGGGTGGTCGGAGGCGTCGAGCAGCGGGCGGACCAGGATCGGCATGTGCCTGCACGTTCCGGCGCCGCGGGTCGTGCCGGGCCGGAACGTTGTGCGGGAGTGTAGGGGCCGCGGGCCGCCGCCGTGTCGTCCGCCGGGGAGCCCGGCGCGCTTACCTGAACAGGTCGTTCGCCCACCTGCGGACCCGTTCGGGACCGAAACAGGCGATTGCCGTCGGCACCATCATGGCGACGACGACTGCTCCGACCAGATCGGGCCCCCACGGTTCGGCGCCGGTGACCCAGGAGCTCACGGTGCCGATGACGATGAACATGAGGGTGAAGTGGATCGCGTGCCGCGCGAGGCAGCGCAGACTCGGCTCGAACATCGGCTGCTCGCTGCTTCGGGTGCTGTCGGTCATGGTTCAATCCTCGTTGCCGATGGTCTCGTACTGGTGCGCAGTGACGACGGTTTCGAACAGGATAGTGCAGTCATCCTCGTCGGCGGGAGCGCTGGAGGAGGGGGGCGTGCGGCAGGCTGTGACGGGTTCCCGCAGGGGGGCGTGCGGTCGCGAGTGACGTTGTCTTGCTTGGGGAATGCTGGCTTGACTGCACCGTGGTTTTTCACCGTCCTCGAGAGGGATTCTTGTTGCGGTCTTGCCCGTTTGCGGCGCTTGCTGCAGGTGGCGGTGGTGTTGGCGGGTCGGGTGGTTCGAAGAGTCCACGTGTCGGGTCGTCGGGTCGGGCTATATGCGCAATGGTTTGTTGGTTGCTCTGTGTCATTGCTTGGCGCGCATCCCGGATCACGTCGCGTGCGCTGATGTTGTGGCATCCGAGGTAGCGGGCGATTCCGAGGCCGTGGAGGTCTCGTTCGATCTCATTACTTGTCGAGTGATACTCGTTGGTCCGCAACCCGTTGGTTCTTGTTCGTATCGTGATTCGGTCGTGGGATGCCTGGATGAGCACTTCTGCGTAGCGGTGCGTCTCCGTCGTGCGTGCGGCCCGTTCGACCAGCTGTTTCGGGTCGATCCAGTTCTCTGCCGATATTCCGGACAGTTTCGTCTGGGCCTCCTCCTCCTCGATTTTCGCACGGCTATTGTGCCAGAACTCTCTGATCCGGTTGAGTTCAGGTTCCGTGAGCGCATTCAGTGCTTGGTGCATGCCGGCGTCGCTTCTGATGCGTGCTGCGTGGCAGATGTCGAAGAGGTCCCGTGCTGCAACGTGGTGGTCGATGGCTCGTCGAAACTTTCCGCTGAAGATCTGTGCGTTGCTCAGCCTGAGAGTGGTTTGTCGCGCCACTTCAATCGGCTCTTCGTGCCCGGGGAGTTGGCGTCCGCTGCTGAAGATGTCGACCTTGCCGTTCTTGCCATAGGCGATGCTGAGTTTCTGGTCGGGGGCGTCTACTTGCTGTCGCTTCGTTGCTTGTATGAGCTTGCTCAGGCGCTGGTGTCCTTTGCCGTGTAGTGCCGCCATGCTGAGGCCCGGTGCGATGAGGATGTCGATGTCGAAGCTGTGCCGGTGACGCCAGTCGGCGGCCAGCGCCGTTGCTCCGCCCAGATACCATCTGTCGTGTTCCAGTGTCTTGCACTCTTCGAGCAGGGCGTTGACCAACGTAGTGGCGTGCTGCCAGATCCTGCTGGCGGGTTCGAGAAGCTCTACGTGTCTGGTCTTCTTCGTCATTGAGCGCCTGGCGGCTGCGCGAAGTTGTTGAGGTACTGGCTTCGGGGGCCGGTCTCCCAGCCGTGTGCGTACATCGCGGCGACGAGCTCGCGCATCGTGTATACGCCGTCGGCCCATGCTTCCAGCAGCTCGTGCGGTGGAGATTCGCAGAGCCATGTCGTGAATACGGCTCGCTGGCGGGGGGTGGGGTCTATCGCTCGCACGGCTTCGTAGAGCTCTTCTGCCGTCGGTGGCCGGAGCCACCCGCAGCAGACCTGGGCGAACCTGCCTGCGACGATCGGTGAGTTCCGAGGCCCAGCTTCTCTGGCCTTCTCGTACCAGGGTCCGCGGAGGCGTTTCTTCCTCTCTTCGGGCATCGGTTCGTCAGTAAAGCGTTCCGGTGGCAGGACGGTGATGTCTGCGCGTTTTATTCCGCTGCGCTCGAACTCGTAGTCGTACCCAGGGTCCCACGGGTCGGTGCACGGAACGGGTCCCTCGTCGAAGCGCGACGTCGGGGTTGGGTTCGTCATGGTTCGGGGTAGGGAATCGGCTTCGATTCGATTCTACTATGATCCTCTTCGTTCATCGGGGCGCTGGGGAAGCGGGTCTTTCGATTGCGTTGGCGGTTCCGCTTCGTTCATGTGACGAGCGACGGCGCGCGCGTTCCCAGCGGCCAGGCGGCGGGTCGTGGGGGGCCGGCTTCATGCCGGCCGTGATCCGTGCCTTCCAACCCGCGCGCGCCGTCTCCCGTGGCGCCAGCGTGCGCCAACATTGCGCCGTGTTCACCGCCGGCCGGTCGCGGCCTGCTCTTCGTTCTTCGTTCTTGTGGCGCCGGGGTCCCGGCCCGTCTCGGCCAGCAGGCGGTTGCGCAGCACTATGCGCAGCACCGCGAGCACGTCCCTCTGCTCGGTTCCGCGCTCGTAGGCGTTCTCGGCCACGCGGTCGCGCATGTGGATCTCGAGGCACTGCTCGATGTAGCTGCCGCACAGGGCGTCGACCTTGTACGGCGGCAGGATTGCTGCCCGGTCTTTCAGGCTGGGCGCGACGTCGGCAGCCCACTCGTCGGCCCGGACGTCGGCTGCGAGCTTGCGTCCGTGGTCGTTGAGCTGGAGGGGGCTGCGGGCCACCGTCAGTACCGGCCGGGGCTGCGGCCACCGGGTGGCGCGCGCGGTGTTTCCCGCGGGCAGGTCCGCGCTCGTCCAGTGGTGGACGCGCAGGTCGTCCAGCCATCCGGCTTCGTCGTCGCGCTCGGCGACGAGGAAGCGGCCGAGGTCGCCCGGGTCCTTCGCCTGGTGGTAGCGCAGGTAGATCCGTTCGCGGTCGACGGCCAGGATCTCGATCTTCCCGGTCGCGTGCGACATGACGAAGCGCGTCCGCCGCGCGAGCCCCGACCCGCGCGAGAGCGCCTGCTGGAAGATTTTCCAGCCCTCCACGATGGGGATTTCGTAGGGCGCGTTCCCTTCTGTGGGCCGTCCCTGGAACAGGTAGTAGGGCGGGCAGCCGGCGTACGACAGCCGGCTCCAGAGCTCGGCCAGGACCTCGGGCCGGTCGTTGACGCCGCGTATCAGCGGGCACTGGTTGACGGTCGTTACTCCTGCGGCGTGGTACGCCTCGAGTTCGGCCAGCGCCTCGGCGGTCAGCTCGCGCGGGTGGTCGAAGTGCGCCATCAGGTAGATGCGCTGGCGGTCTTGCGGGTGGTCCCGGAGCACTTCCTGCAGTTCGGGGTCGCGGCGCAGCCGCCACGGGTCGAAGGCGGGCATCTTCGAGCCGATGCGCACGATGCGCACGTGCTCGATGCCGGCGAGCCCTTCGAGGGTCTCCGCGATCCGCCGCGTGCTCATCAGGAGCGGGTCGCCCCCGGTCAGCAGGACGTTGCTGATCTCGGGGTGCTTGCGGATGTAGTCCAGCCCGGCTGAGACGTCGTTGTTCGCCTCGTCGTTGTCGTTCATGAACAGGCGCTTGCGGAAGCAGTAGCGGCAGTAGGCGCCGCAGACCTCGTTGCACAGCAGCAGGGCCGTGTCGGCGTACTTGTGCTGGACGCCCCGCGCGACCGTGTTCGCAGCCTCGTCGCTGGCGTCGAGTTCACCGTAGTCTTCGAGCTCCTCGCCGCGCGGGATGACCAGCTGGCGGATCGGGTCGTCGGGGTCCGACCAGTCGATCAGATCGAGGTAGTAGTCGTTGAGGCGGAAGGCGTACCTGTCGGCGACCGGCGCCAGCGCCCGCCGCTCGGCAGGGCTGAGGCCGTCGATCTTGTCGATGTTCGTGATGTAGCGCAGGCGGCGCGGCGCGTCCTCGGTTCCGCCGGCCGCCGTGTCGGTGGTCGTCGTCATGGGCGTTCCCTTCAGGTGGTTCGTCGGCGCGGAGTCTACAAGCCGAGCTCGCGCAGCTCGTTCGCGCACGACGCCAGCGAGACGAGGTGGGTGGCGAGCTGGTTCCAGTCGTGGAACTCGACCTCGGCCGGCACGGGGAGCGCTTCGAGCCTCTCGTGGAGCAGGCGGTCCGGGCAGGTCCCGTGCAGCGCCTGGAAAGCGTCGAGCCAGTGTCCCTCGCGGGCGAAGTCGAGCGCCCAGAGCGCGCGGCGCCACCGCTCGTCGGTGATCGTGGTCGACTGCGGGTCCGTGCTGTCGCTGGTCGCGATGTCGATGCTGGTCCCGGCCGGACAGCCCAGCGTGCCGGCGATGACGGCGCCGGCGATGCAGACCATGCACTTGCCGTCGAGCGGACGGGGCCGGTGCCACGTCATCCACATCGGCGTGTAGAGGGCGTGGTCGAGCCTGCGGGCGTCGGCGATGGCGAGCTCCAGCAGGTCGGAGAGCTTGGCGGGCGGCGGTGTCGTCAGGTTCATGGCGTTCTTCGGGAGGATGGCCCTGGTCTCAATGGAGCGTCTGCCCCGCGGTGTCGACGTAGACGTCGATGGTCCACTGCCTCGTGGTGATCCGGGGCCGTAGCTGGTAGTGGCGGAAGACGTGCACGTGGATCGTCGCGCCGATCGGCGGCAGGGTGTTCAGGTGTTCGACCCAGGCGCAGGCGGCCAGCCGGGCGGCGGTGTCCTCGTCGGAGGTCTCGACGACGAGCGTGGGGGGCTGTGCGATGGCGGTTCTCGATCCGTCCGGGTTGGTGATGGTCTCGATGAGTGTCGTGTAGCGGGTCGTCGGGGTCATTGGTCCTTTCGGGCCGTCTGTCTCGGGTTCCGGTACTCGTCCGGCAGCCGCACGGTGGGTGGTCCCGGCGGCCAGCGGGCGGTGAACACCAGGTGCGCGACTCCGAGAGCCCGGCCGAGCAGCGGCGGCTGTAGCAAGGGCTCTGTGCCGGAGTGCGGGACGACGGCCAGCAGCGTGGACCACTGGTCGGCGCGCCGTATCTCGATCTGCTCGCCGGTGTCGGCGAGGGTGCCGACCTGCCGGTTCGAGCTGCTCAGCAGCACGTTCCAGCCGCCGTCTTCGCGCGGTATGAACAGGTGCGGGCGCTTTATGTACGCGCGGTCGTCGTGCGTCGTTCCCGGCTCGACGGGCTGCGCGGCGGCGTGCGGACCGGGCAGCTTCAGGCGCAGCGCGCAGGGGTTGTCCGCCGTCGGCGCGCCGGGCGGTGTCAGCCCGCGCAGCTGGATGCGTCCGGCGATCAGGTCGTGCTCCTCGCGCCAGTCGGCGGGCGGGCGGGTCCATTCCGGCAGCGGGTCGTCGCGGGCGTCGGGCTCGTGGGTCTCGGGGCGCAGGAACGCGGGCGTTGCGTGCGCGGGATTGCCGTAGTCCGCCTCCGGCGGATCCTCGTCTTCGTGGCGCGGGCGCGCCGTTCTGATGGCCATGGGGCCCTCCGGGGGAGAGCGTGGGGCAGGCGGACCGGCGCCGGCGCGCCAGGGCTGCGCTCCGGGGTTGGTGTCTGTGCCCGCCGTACGGCTCAGCGGCCCGCGAGCGTCTGCAGGACGCTGACGACGTTGCGGCGCGCCGCGTCGAGCGCGAGCAGGTGGCGGACCGGGTGGTCTCTCGACGCCTCCGGCTCGCAGCGGGCGAGCACGTGGTCGAGCGCGGTGCTCATCGTCTCGGTCAGGATGCGGATGGCCTCGATCGGGGTGAGGGCCTGCACCCGCCACTGCGGCCTGCCGTTGTCGGCCTCGTCGCAGCCGTTGGTCCAGTAGACCGCGGCGGCGGCGTCTTCGGGCAGGTGGAACTCGTCGATCCGCTCGACGGGCAGCCACAGCAGGTGGCCGGTGATGGGGTCGCCGAGCTCGGCCAGCAGGTGGCCCTCGTCGCTCAGCAGCTCGCACAGCTGCTCGTACTCCGGGGTGTCCGGGTCGACGGTGCGTCCGGCGCCGGTGTGGGGATGGTCGTTCAGGTCCAGCTGGTGGATCATCGTGTCGCCGCCGCGTCGTACGTATTGTCGAGGAGCCGGTTCAGGTCGGCGCTCTGCTTCCACGCGCCCGCGGCCGGGGACGGCGGGCGCGGCGGGTTGTCGGGGACGGCGCCGACGTCGGAGTCTGCACTGCGCCGGCCGATGGCCCGCAGGTCCGGGCGCTCGTCCTCGGGGGTGACCGTCCGCCCGTGGCGGTCGACCTGCTCGCACGGGACCCGGCGCTCCCTGGCCATCTCGAGCACGTCGTCGCCGCCGCGGTCCCCGGCCTTCGCGAAGGAGATCACCAGGTGCGGCTTGCGCTCGTCGAGCATGTCGGCGTCGCGGCACCGGATCGCCTCGCGGCGGTAGGCCTGCGGCCCCTTCTCGTGCCACTCCTTCGCGGTCTCGAGCTCGTCGAGCGCCTCGCGGCGGGCGGGGTCCCCGGCGTCTTCGGCCGCGTGCTCCGGACCGTGGTCCGGCGCCGCGGCCGGCGGCGGGTACCGCCGGTCGATCGCGGCGCGCTCGGCGTCGTAGTTCTTCGCCTTCGCCGCGTCCGCCTCGTATTGCGCCTTCGCGCCGTCCCAGTCGGTCCTGCAGACGTCGCAGGGCACGCCGGCCTCGCGCGCCCAGTTGGCCGCTGTCGCCTGCGCCCCCCGGCTGTCGCCGGTGACGATGCGCATCGGGGCGCCGGCGATGCGCCGGCGCAGCTCGTCGAGCTTGCCGTAGACATCGGCGGGCCGGTCGTGCTTCCAGGAGCCGGTGACCAGAACGCGCACCTCGCGTGTCGGCTCGGCTGCCGGCGGTGGCGGCGGCGCGGGCAGCGGTGGCTGGACCGGTGCGCGGAAGGTCCCGTCGGGCTCGGTGATCTCGTGCCGGACGCTGCGGTTGTGCTCGTCGAGCTTCTGCCGCATGTCGGCGGGCATCGGCCGGTCCGGGGCGTTGCGCCGCTCGGCGCGGGCGTGCTCGGCGCTGGCGCGCAGCGCGGCGATGTTCTCGTCCATTCCTGCGAGCTGCTCGTCGCTGGCGCCGGCCTCGGCGATCTTCCCGCGGTAGGCCTCGAGCCGGTCGGCGGCGACGTCGTCGGGATGCTGCGGCTGGTCGGGACCGGGCCGCTCGACGGGCTCGCGCTCTTCCGGCGCCGGTGCGTGGTCCCAGTCGTCGTCGCCGGGGTCGAAGACGTGCGTGTCGACGGGGGCGCCGGTCTCGCGGCCGGGTGTTTGCCCCTGTTGCTGCGCCTGCGACTGGGCCCGGGTCTCGGCGCGCTCGCGCTCGCGTTCGATGCCGGCGGCCCAGCTCGCGGCCTGCGAGAGCACGTCGCCGTGGCAGGCTTGCGGGGCGCAGTGGCAGGCCAGCTGCTTGCCGTCGAGCTTGGCGAGCCTGTCGAGGTCGATCTTGCCGGAGTCGATGGCGTCGGCCAGGTAGCTGCGGTACTGTTCGAGGACCTCGTGCCGCTCGGCCGGGTCGTTGCGGTCGCGGAGCGGGAACGGGTTGCCCCAGTCGGTCTTGCGGTCGATGCGCACCGCGGCGCCGGAGCGCACCGCGTGGAAGGCGCTCCGCTCGCGCAGGTTCAGGGTCGGGGGCGCCTCGGCGGGCGCATGTCCCGCCTGCGCCCACGCGGCGTCGGCGGCCTTCCGGCCGAGGCGCCGGCTCGCCGCCGCGGCCGTCCGGCCCTCGACGGGCACCACCCACGCCGGGTTCGGGTCGGCCTGCTCGCGGCTCCGGCGGGCGTGTTGCAGGTCGGCCAGCTCTCCGGTGGGGGTGTGGTTGACGCCCCGCGCGTCGACCGACTCGACGGGGACGCCGGCCCGTCTCGCGGTGGCGGCCAGCCGCTCGACGGACTGCTCGCCGCGCGGGAAGGTGACGGCTGCGTGCGGCTTCTGCTCGGCGATCATCCGCAGGCGGGTCAGGTGCGCCTCGTCGGGGTCGGCGGTGCGGTACTGGTCGCAGTGCACGCCGCGGCGCCTCGCCCACGAGGCGGCGACCGTGGACAGGTCCTCGCCGCCGGGCTGCATCGCGACGGCGATGCGCAGCGCCGCCGGGTGGGCCCTGGCGAGCACCTCGTCGAGCTTGGCGTGGACCAGGCGCTGCTCGGCGCCGGCCTTGACGCCGCCGATGACGATGCGCGCCTCGCCGTGGGTGTGCGGGTCGTTGTTGGGCAGCTTGGCGATGCGGCCGATGCCCGGCGCCTCGACGGGGCCGGCGGGCCGTCCGCGTGCGGCCGACCGGCGGGCGATGGCGGCGACGTCGTGGAGCTGGCCGGTATCGGTGAGCGTGGTGCGCGAGACCGGGTCGATCTCCTCGACGGCGACCTTCGCCTTCGCGGCGATGTCCATCATCATGCGGGTGCCGCGCGACTCGCCCTGCGGGAAGGCGACGACCAGCTGCGGCTGTCCCTCGGTCAGCATCCGCTCGTTGCGGCGGTAGCCGGCGGAGCGGCCGTAGCGGTCCCACTCGGCGGGGTACTCGTCGCAGGGGACGCCGTGGCGCTTCGCCCAGTCGGCGGCGAGCCTGTCGGCGCCGCGCGCCGCTCCGGAGACCACCCGCATCGGGATGCCGCCGAGGCGCTGGCGGACCTCGTCCAGCTTGGCGTCGACGAGCCCGCGGTCGGTGAAGTCCCGGCTTCCGCATACCAGCACGCGCGCCTCGACGTCCGGCGTCGGCGCGGCGGGGTTCTGTTCGGGCATCGGGGTCTCTCTCGATGAGGCGTCCGGTCTCGGCGTCGTGCCGGCCGGCTCCGGCCGCGCGTGCGGCGGCAGGCCGAGCGTGGCGGCCCACTTGTCGACGTCGTGGACCGTCCCGAGCTGTCCGGCGCGGTCGAGTCCCACGAGCATCGCGGCGGCGCGGGCCTGGCAGGCGACCGATTGTTCCGGGCGGTGGAACTGGTCGCTGAAGGCGGTGTAGCCGTGTAGACTGCCCGTGGGGTGGGCGGCTGCGGCGGCCTTGATCCAAAGGCGGTCGTAGAAGGCGCTGCCCGAGGCGGCGGGCCAGAACGTGCCGCCGTGCTGGAACCCGGTCAGCGGCCCCGCGGCGCGGCGCCCGCGGTCGCGGCGCTTGGCGTCGAACCCGTTGGGCAGCGGCGAGCCGTCGGGCCCGCGGTCCCCGTAGCACTTGGCGGCCTGGTAGACGCTTTCGACCGGCAGGTTGCGGTCGTCGTCGGTGTCCGCGGCGCGCAGGCGCATGGCGCTCAGGCCGCGGCCGAGCGGTTCGTCGCTGCGGCTGCTGATCTCAAGGACCTGCAGGCCAGCGGGAGCGCCGGCCGCATCGTGATGCTCGGCCACGAACGGCGGGCGGTCGAGCGGGGTGAACCAGGTCGTGGGTCTCGCCATCGTCGTGCTCCGAGTGTAAGGGCCGGGTCGGCCCGGCCGGAGTTGGAGCGCGTGGTTGCCGGGTTGTCCGTGCGCGCGCGGAGGGATGAGGAACAGTCGGGATGCGGGTCGACCGCGTGCGCGGAGAGGTGGTTCCGAGCGGGACGTCGATCGTCAGGCTGTAGGGGTGATCTCCGTGCACGGAGTGGCGCGGCGTGGGGCGTCCGTTCGACCCCGGAGAGGGGGCGGTCTGCGCCCGCGTGCGGTGGTGCCGCTTGCAAGCCGTGGGGGCTGTCATGATCGTTGTGAGCGATGAGGAAATGGACCGCAGGGTCCGCGAGCTCGTGAACGAGTTGCGTCGAGCGTTGCAGGAAGCGGCGCTCGTCGCCCGGGACGTCCGGACTTTCCGGCGCGTCCTTGCGGGCATTGGCGCTCAGGCGCAGGAGCTGGCGCTTGCTGGCGAGAGCGGCCTGAGCAATGGGGAGTCTGTCGTCGAGCCCTGGCCGACGCATGACGAGTTCTGCGGGGTCCTGCGGCTCGATCGGCAGCTCCGTGAGCGGATCGACCACCTTCGGGGTGACCTGCGACGGTTGGGGATCGGTCCGGATCTGTTCGAGTAGCTGCGGTCGTTTCCGAGGACGAGGTCGCATTCCCCGGAGGCGTTCAGGACCGTCCGGACTTCCAGGTCTTCGGGGATTCCGTATCCGCTGATCCGGATCCGGGGCGGACTCGCCGTGCGCGTGAACCTCACGCACGCCTCGTGCGGCCTGCACCGCGTGACGGCGAACCCGGTGTCGCCGGTCGTGTTCGAGCTTGAACTTCGCCGTCGTCTCCAGCCGGTTGCGGGCGTCGGTGTCTTGCTCTGCCGCTTCGCGGAGCTCGAGGAACGGGGCGGCGACGCCGCACCTCAACCGGGCCTCGACCCAGTCGAAGCCGTCTGCTTGCCGCGGCGCTGCTGGTGCAAGCTCTTCCTGTGCTCATCATGCGTGTTTCCGTTCTGCCGGCGCTGTGCGCCTCTCTCGGTGTCCTTCATCCGCCGCCGGCCCTGGCCCAGCCTCCGGCTGCGGAGCTGCCGTACGGCGAACTGGTCGCGGAAGCGGCCGCCCGGTACCGGGTGGATCCGCTGCTCGTGCATGCGATGATCGCGGTCGAGTCGGAGCATCGGCCCGATGCGGTTTCGGCGGACGGGGCGCAGGGCCTGATGCAGCTGATGCCGCGCACCGCGCGGATGCTGGGGGTCTCGGACCCGTTCGACCCGCGGGCCAACGTCGAGGGCGGGGTTGCATACCTGCGGCGGCTGGCGGACGAGTTCGGGACGGTGCTGGCGCTGGCCGCCTACAATGCCGGGCCGGGCGTGGTGCGCGAGCACGGCGGGGTGCCCCCGTTCCCGGAGACGCACGGGTACGTGCGCTCGGTGCTGCTGGGGCTCATTCGGCTCCGGGCCGGGTTTCCGGCGCGGTGATCGCGGCCAGCCGTTCCAGTTGGCTCCGGCGCCCGGGGCGGGCCGCTCTTGCGGGCGTTTCCCCGCCCAGCGTCTCCGCTGTCAGGAGCCGTCCTGGCCGCCGTGCTCCGCGTTGTAGAGCGCCTTGACGTGCTCGAGCAGTCCGCGGCGGTCTCCCTGGAACTGCTTGCGCAGCGCGGTCTGTTCTCCGGCGCTGAGCTTCAACGCGCGCATGCCGTCGTTGATGAGCTTCTCCACCTTGTTGTCGGCGGGCGGCCGGGCCTGCTGGCTGCCGGTTGCCTCGCTGGAAGGCGCCTCGTCGGCGGGCGGATCCTGAGCCGGTCCGGACGCGCCGCCGCTGGCTGCTCCATCGCCGCGGGACTTCGCGGCGTTGCGGCGGTTCAGCTCCTCGGTGGTGCGCCGCAGCAGCTCGTTCGCGTCCGTGCACTGCTTGCGCAGCTTGTCGGCGACGTCCTTGGGGAGCTTCGCCAGCAGCGCGTCAGTGCGGTTGGCCAGCTGTTCGGCCCCGGCGGGGGTCTGCTGCCGGCCGCCGGTCGGCGGGCGTCCGCTTCCGGTGACGGGGGCGGCCGGCCTGCGCTGCTGGCCGGGCGGGGTCCTGCGCTGCCCGGCGCCCTTCTTCGGCTCGGCGATGTCGCGCTCGCCGGTGTCCTCGTCGGCGACGATGGCGATGAGCTGCGTGGTCAGGTAGCGCCGCCGCATCGTGATCTGCGTGGCCAGGTCCTTGATGTCGTTCTCGGCGGGCAGCGGCAGCCAGGACAGGTGGATCCCGCCGGCGTCGTGGCTGAGGAGCACCACGATTACGTCGCCGTTGAAGATGCACTCGAGCACGAGTCCGTGCTCCGACAGCGGCCCGGTGACGGTCTTGTGGATCGAGTCGAGACTGGCGAAGCTGTAGTGGACGTGCTCGCCGGTACGCTTCGACACGTAGTCGACCTTCTTGTCCATCGGGACCGACGGGATGTTCGCGCGGGCCCCGGCCAGGGCGGCGACGAGCTTCTTGTGCGCCTCGTACTCGACGTGCGGCGGCATGGGCGGCCGGTTGGTGATCAGGATCGCGGCCACGGCCGGTGGCAGGATCGAGAGCAGCGTCTGCAGCCGTTCGCGCGAGAGCGCGGCGACGTCGGCGTTGGTCAGCGTCCCGCCCGCGTGGACGTCGGTCTCGGCGAGCGCGATGCCGTCGGTTCGCGGTTCGCTCGGTGCCGGGCCTGCGGCCGAGCCGTTGGTCGGGGTCTCGTTGGTCGGGGTCTCGTTGTCCATGGCGGATGTCCGTGGGGACGGCGGCTGCGCCGCGTGCTGCGTGTCGCCGCGGCGGGCTCTCGGCCGGGTCCGGGGGCGGCCGCGCCGCAGCTGGTCAGGTGTGCGCGCCCCCGGCGGGGCTGCGCGGGAAGAGCTCGGGCTGGTGGCCGTAGAGCGGCTGCCGGGGGACCGGCTCGGCGTCGCGGGTCCAGTCGTCGGGGTTCGCGGAAACGAACGCGGAAGTACGGTCCTCCAGGACCGGGTGGAGGTGGCTGTCGCGGTCGCTCCAGCGTCTCGGCTGCGCGTTCGGCACTGGCGGGAGTGTACGGACCGCGCGTCGCGGTCATCGGGCGCCGCCGGCGCTGCGGGCGTGGCGCTGCCGGGCGGGCCTGCCCGTTCATGCGTGGGTGCGTGGGGACGAAGTCGTGTGGTGCGGCCGCGGCTCCTGCCGTTGGTCCGGGCCGGTACTCACTGATTGTCGCACCGTGGCGTCTTCCCCTCGTGTGCCTGTGTGCGCCGATGTCCGAGAGGCGCGGGGGCAGTCTGCGCTGCCGGTGTTTGCTTCCGGCGGGTCAGGCCGCCCCGCGCCCGGCGGTCTGCGCCGTCGCCTCGCGGGGGTTGGCGAGCCGGCGCCTGACGCGGGCGGCTTCCTTGCGCAACGCCGTCCGCCGCCGCGTGCATTCCTCGCAGCGGCCGTCGTGGTCGAGTATCCGGCCGCAGGTCTCCTCCTCGGGAGGCCATTCCGGGCCGGGGCAGATCCAGGTCTCGGCGTGTTGGCTGTCTGCTGCCATGAGCTGATGGTGGGAAGCGGCCGTCCTTGCGGCCGTGCTTTTCTCGTCTGCGGCCGCGCGGCTCACGCGCCGGAGCGTCGTCCGGGGTCGCCCGC
>WTFV01000093.1 GCA_011523845.1 Acidobacteriota bacterium
CCCCGCGGCGGCGCCGCCGGCGGGTGCCGCAATCGTCCCGGCGGAGCGACCCGCGACCGGTGACGCAGGGCCCGGGAGCGCCCCGCCCGGCGGCGGCAGCGAGCGCCCGGCGTGGCTTGCCTCCTTTCTGGAGGAAAGCCGCCCGTCGGAGGAGCGGGCAATGGAGGGCCGTGCGCCCGCGCGGGCACGAGGCGGGTCACTCGAGCCGGCCTCCACGCGGGCACGGACGCAACCGGCGGCGCCCGAACGCGACGTCGGCCGCGCCCCCCGGCCGGCGGCCCCCGCGCGCGCCGCGGCGCCGCCCGCCGCACCAGCCGCACCCTTCGTCGAACGGCCAGCCGATCCGAACGCAGTCGCCGTCGCCTCGTTCGCAATGCTGAATCAAGGTGGGGGGGCACGCGGGCTCGGCCCGGCCCTCAGCCGGGCGGTGGCCGCCCGTCTCGCGTCCGCCGACGGCCTCACGCTGGCCGAGCACGAGTCGGATGCGCGGTACGTCGTCCGCGGCGGCATCCAGCAGGTCGGCCCCCTGGTTCGAGTCACCGCGCGCATAGTCGACACCGCGGGCGGCGCGGTGGTCCACGCGGCAAAGATAGACGGCACGTCGGAGAATCGTCCGGCCCTGGAAGCGGACGTCGCGGCGGCCATCGTCGAACACCTCTCGGTCTCGCTCTCATCGACCGCCCCGCTGTCGGCCGCGCCCGGCGCCGCGACGGCCGGGGGAACGCGTAGCGCGCTGGCCGTGCTGCCGTTCGACGATCTGAGCGCCGGCGCCGCGCCCGGCCCGGACGTGGACCTGGGTACCGCGATAACGGAGGCGGTCGCCGAGCGGGTCGCCACGTTGCAGGCAGTAGCGCTCGTGACGCCCGGCGACGAAGCCGCGTGGGCCATCGGCGGCGGCATCCAGAGGCTCGGGTCCCTGGTGCGCGTTACCGCACGGCTCATGGACGTGCGCAGCGGCGAGGTCGTCACCGCGGTCAAGATCGACGGCTCCGTCGAGGCGCTCGCGGACCTGCAGTCGCGCGTGGCGGCCGCGATGATCGAGAGCGTACGCGACGCGCTGTCGGGCCGGTCGGTCGCCAGGGGTCCCGGAATCGACGCCGCGCCGCGGCAGGAAGCGAGACGGTCATGAACAACGGTGGAATCTCCTGGTTCGCCCGGAATCCGGTGGCCGCGAACCTCATGATGGTCTTCATCATGGTGAGCGGCCTCATCGCCACCACCACGGTCAAGGAAGAGGTGTTTCCGGAGATCGAGCTCGACCGCATCAGCATTCAGGTGCCCTACCTCGGGGCGGCGCCGGAAGAGGTGGAAGAGGGAGTCGTCATCCGCATCGAGGAGGCGATTCAGGGCGTCGACGGCATCAAGGAGATCCAGTCCACCGCCTCGGAAGGCAGCGCGTCGGTCATGGTCGAGCTGGAGCTCGGCGCCGACGCCCGCCGGGTGGTCGACGAGGTCAAGAACAACGTCGACGCGATCACGACGTTCCCGATCGAGACCGAGAAACCCATCATCCGGGAGATGACCGCCCGCAATCAGGTCACGGATATCTCGATCTCGGGCGATACCGACATCTTCGCGCTGAAGGCCCTCGCCGAGCGGGTGCGCGACGAGCTGACCGCGATGCCGGAGATCACGCAGGTCGACGTCGTCAGCGCGCCGCCCTACGAGATCTCGGTCGAGGTGTCGGAGGTCGCGCTGCGGCGGCACGGGATGACCTTCGATCAGGTCGCCGACGCCGTGCGCCGTTCGTCGCTGGACCTGCCCGGCGGGTCCGTCCGCACCGACGGCGGCGAGATCCTCCTGCGCACGATCGGCCAGGCCTACCGCGGCGACGAGTACGAGGACCTCGTCCTGTGGACGCGGGCCGACGGCAGCCGCCTGCGCCTGGGCGACGTGGCGACGGTCGTCGACGGCTTCGCCGAGACCGACCAGGAGGCCCGGTTCGATCGCCGGCCGACGGTGCTGGTGTCGGTCTTCCGCACCGGCGACCAGAGCGCGCTCGACATCGCGGCCGCGGTCGGCAGCTACGTCGAACGCGCCCGGCCCCAGTTGCCCGAGGGCGTCTCCATGACGATCTGGCAGGACCAGGCGGAGGTACTGAACGACCGCCTGACGTTGATGCTGCGCAACGGGGCCACGGGGTTCGTGCTCGTCTTCGTGGTGCTGGCGCTGTTTCTCGAGCTGCGGCTCGCCTTCTGGGTCAGTCTCGGCATCCCGATCTCGTTCCTGGGCGCGATCGCGCTCATGCCGGGCCTGGACGTCTCGGTCAACGTCATCTCGCTGTTCGCGTTCATCCTGGTACTCGGCATCGTGGTCGACGACGCCATCATCGTCGGCGAGAACATCTACCGGCACCAGGAGAACCACGGCGAAGGGTTGCGCGGGGCAATCGAAGGCGCGCGCGAAATCAGCAAGCCGGTGACCTTCGCCGTCCTGACCACGGTGGCCGCGTTCATGCCGCTGATGTTCGTGCCGGGCATGATGGGCAAGGTCTTCCGGGTCATTCCGCTCGTCGTCATTCCGTGCCTGCTCTTCTCCCTGATCGAATCGCTGGGTATCCTGCCCGCGCACCTGTCGCACATCCCCCGGCGCGGCGCGCCCGGCCCGTGGCGCCGCTTCCAGGGGCTCTTCTCCAATGGTCTCAAGCTGTTCATCAAGCGGGTCTACACGCCCATCCTGGAAACGGCGCTCCAGTGGCGCTACGTGACGGCGGCGATCGGGTTGTCGACCCTGATTCTGACCGGCGGGATGGTGCTGGGCGGTTGGGCCAACTTCCACTTCTTTCCGTCCATCGAGGCCGATTTCATGGCGGCGTCGGTCACGATGCCGCAGGGCACCCCGGTCGAGGTGACGTCACGGGCGATCGACAAGCTCGAGACAGGCGCCGCCCGGTTGCGCGCACGACTGCAGCAGGAAACCGGGATGGACTATTTCCGGCACGTCTCGGCCGCGGTAGGCGACCAGCCGATGCTGTCACGCGGCGGCGGACCGATGGGTCCGGTCGAGACGGTGGCCGCGGCCAACGTGGGCGAGGTGACGGTGGAGCTCGCCCCGGCGGAGACGCGCAGCTACACCAGCGAACAGCTCGGCAACATGTGGCGGGAGGCCACCGAGGCGATTCCGGAAGCCGTCGAGATCAGTTTCGACATGTCGATGATGAATCCCGGCGACGATGTCGACGTGCAGCTCGCGGGACCCGACATCGACCGGTTGCGCGCCGCCGCCGAAGAGATCAAGGCGCGCCTGGCGGAGTACGCCGGCGTCTACGAGATCTCCGATTCGTTCCGCGCCGGCAAGGAGGAGATGCAGCTCGGCATCAAGCCGGCGGCGGAGACGCTCGGGCTGACCCTGCAGGACCTCGGACGCCAGGTCCGCCAGGCGTTCTACGGCGAGGAGGCCCAGCGCATCCAGCGCGGGCGGGACGACATCCGCGTCATGGTGCGCTATCCCCGGGACGATCGCCGGTCGCTCGGCGACATGGAGAACATGCGCATCCGCACGCCGAACGGCGGAGAGGTGCCCTTCAGCCAGGTGGCGCAGGTGGAGCCGGGACGGGGGTTCGCGTCGATCAAGCGCGTCAACCGCAACCGGGCGGTCAACGTAACCGCCTCGGTCGACCCCGCGATCACGTCGTCGGGCGCCGTCATCGCCGACCTCCGGACGCGCATCCTGCCGGAAGTGCTCGCCGGTTATCCGGGGGTGTTCTTCACCTTCGAGGGCATGCAGGCGGAGCAGGCGGACGCGGTGGGCGGCCTGCAGCGCGGGTTCCTGCTCGCCCTGCTGATGATCTTCGCCCTGCTCGCCGTCCCGTTGCGCTCGTACATGCAGCCGCTGATCATCATGGCGGCCATTCCCTTCGGTCTCGTCGGCGCCATCTGGGGGCACATCATCATGGGCCTCGACGTGACGATGATGTCGATGTTCGGCCTGGTCGCGCTGACCGGGGTCGTCGTCAACGACAGCCTCGTCATGGTCGACTTCATCAACCGCGCGCGTGCCGTCCACACCGATCTCGGCCGCCGGATCCGGCAGTCGGGCGGCCGTCAGACGGACCGGCGGGAGTTCGAGTCCGCCGGACTGCAGCTCGCGATCCGGGAAGCGGGCAGCAACCGCTTCCGGCCGATCCTGCTCACGTCGCTGACGACGTTCTTCGGTCTCGCGCCGCTCATGATCGAGCGCAGCATGCAGGCGGCGTTCCTGGTGCCGATGGCGGTGTCGCTGGCCTTCGGCGTGCTGTTCGCCACCTTCATCACGCTGATCCTGGTACCGACCTCGTACCTGATTCTCGACGACGTGCAGCGGACGCTGCGACGGATCTTCGGATCGGGAGACCCGACAGGGTTGCCCGTGGACCAGGAAGACGAGCGGGTGGCGGTGGAGGGCGGCGCGGCCGCGACCGCGCGGGTCGCCGAGGCGTCCTCCTGACGGCGCGCGGTCGCGGCGGGACGAGACCGCTCAGTGTCACGCAGGCCGCAGCCGGCGCCTTCCACGCGTCGACGCCGGCTGCCGGCGTGCCTGTCCGCGGCCGGGCAGGAGCGCGTCCCGACGCTGCATCGGCGCGGCATCCAGGGCGTGCCCGTCCGCGGCCGGGCAGGAGTCGGCCGGGAGGGGTCGGGCCGGCGGCTCACTCCGCGCCGGCGACTTCGGCGACGAGCTCCTCGACGATGGGCGGGCTGATGCCGCAGGACGAATCGTTGATGCGGCATTGCGCCAGCGTCAGCGAGCAGCCGCAGGGACAGCCCTCCTCGTTCACCCGGCGCAGCACTTCCTCGCGCTGCTCCGGCGTCAGCACCGACAGGTCCACGCCGGGAATCTCGGTAGCCTGCGCGGCGTTCGCGAGCCGGATCTGATCGTTGGACGGCGCCGTCTCGACGGTAGCGTCGTGGGTCAGCGAGGCCAGATAGCGCGTTTCCTGCTCCAGGATCACCGGACTGATCAGCCCCACGTGGCTCTCCACCATGCGTCCCTCGGGATCGACGACGAACGAGGTCGGCAGGGCGAACACCCCGGGAAACGCGCGCTTGATCTCGGGGGTCGACATCACGATCGGGTAGTTGACGCCGTACTGTCCGGCGAACGCGGCCACGCTGTCCGGCGATCCGTGGTCCTCCGACACGCCGATCACCGTCAACTGGTCCGGATACCGCTCGGCCAGGCGCACCAGGTACGGGATCTCCTCGCGGCATGGCCCGCACCAGGTCGCCCAGAAGTTGACCAGCACCACCTTGCCGCGCTCCCCGGCCATCGAGATGGTCTCGCCGTCGAGCGTCTCCATCGTCAGGTCCGGAGAAACCTCGGCCGGCGCGTCGACGAAGCGCAGCGTCACGCCGCCGTCGGGCGTGTCGAACAGCGGCGGGGGGCCGGGCGCGCCGCCCGTCCAGTCGCTGCCCGGGGCGTCGACCGGCGACGGACCGCAGCCGGCGGCCCAGAGAATCGCGACTACGAGCACCGCGGCGGGATGGCGAGTGGACACGGCAACTCCTTTGCAGATCGGAACGGTCCATTGTATCGCCCGAGACGGCCGAATGCGCGGGAAACCGCTCGGGGGCGGTGTCTCGGTTCGAACTGCGACACTGCCCGCTCGGGTGTGCGTCCTCGCATGATTCCCTGGGCGCGCAAGCCGGCGGCGGCAGGCGCGCATCGCGCGACGGTTCATCGATAGCCGAGCGCCACCGCGGCGACGAGCGCGATGCCGGCTACCAGATACAGCTTGATCAGAAGCGGCACGACGAAGGCCGCCCAGCGCTGGTAGGGGATCCGGCCGAGCCCGAGCATCCCCATCAGAAGGGCGTTGGTCGGGACGAGCATGTTCGTGAAGCCGTCGCCGAACTGGTAGGCGAGCACCGCGGTCTGCCGCGTCACTCCGGTCAGGTCCGCGAGCGGCGCCATGATCGGCATCGTCACGTACGCCTGCCCCGACCCGGAGGGAATGAACAGGTTGCAGACGGTCTGCACGGCGAGCATGCCGAGGGCCGCGGCGTGCGCCGGCAGGCCGGAGAGCGAGGCGGCCAGTCCATTCACTATCGTGTCGATCACCTGCGCGTCGGCCAGCACCACCTGGATGGTCCGGGCGAAGCCGATCAGCAGGGCCGTGGCGGTCATCTCCGAAGCCCCGCGGATGAACGCGCGGGCCGCCGCGTCGGGACCCAGCCCGCCGGCCGCCGCCGCGAGCAGCCCGATGCCGAGGAACACCGCCGACAGCTCGGCCAGGTACCAGCCCCGCGCCGCCACGCCGTAGACGAAGAGCCCGATGCCGCCGGCGAGCACCGCCACCACCGCCATGCGCCGCCCCGTGAACCGCACGTCCGCCGGGAGGTCGAAGCCGCTCGAGTAGTCGACGTCGGAAACCAGGCTCGACGCCGGGGCCGCGCGGAGCCGCACCGCGTAGCGCAGGATGTGATGGATCCCGACCCCGGCGCAGACGACCAGCAGTCCCCACCGCACCGACTGCCCGGAGGTCAGCGGCAGTCCCGCGATGTCCTGGGCAATCAGCACCGTGAACGGGTTCAGCGCGGCGCACGCGTAGCCGACCCCCGCGCCCACGTAGATGATGCCGACCGCCACAATCGCATCGAGCTTCAGCGCGAGGCACAGCGTCACCAGGATCGGCACGAACGGCATGTACTCCTCGGCCATGCCGACGGTCGAGGCGCCGAGCGCGAACAGCCCCACCATCCCCGTGACCAGCCACCCCGGCTTCGACGCCAGCCGGCCGATGGCGGCGCCGATCACCGCATCTATCGCACCGGTGGCCCGCACGACGGCGATAATCCCGCCGGCGATGAAGACGAAGAAGATGATGTCCTGCGCGGCGGCCAGCCCCGCGGGAATCGACGTCAGGAAGGCGAGGGGCGGCAGCGGCTCGGCGTCCACCGCACGCCACGTGCCGGGGACGACCCGCCGCTCGTCCCGCTCGAACTCGCCCGCCGGCAGCAGGTAGCTCGCGAGCTGCGCTGCCACGATCAGCGCGAAGATGAGGACGAGCGAATCGGGAACGCGGCGGCGCCGGCTCACGACGTGTTCTCCCTTCGCAGTGTTGCGAGCCGGACGCCCCTGGCAGGAGCCTCGCTGCATTCGAGCGGCGATGCATTCCGCGTGGACGGCGTTGCTCCTCGGTCGAGTATGCCCAACATGCCTCCTCGTCGCACCTCGCCACGCGGGCGCCGCGCCGCTCTCGGTGCCACGTGGCGTTTCACCACGGGCTCCTGACCTGACGTGGCGTTCGCCGGTCTACAGGGTCGGATCCTCGGAGACGCGCACCAGCAGCTTCCCGAAGTTCTCGCCCCGCAGCAGGCCCAGGAACGCCGGGATCGCGCGGTCGAGCCCGTCCACCACGTCCTCCCGGTACTTGATCCGCCCGTCCCGGATCCATGCGGCAACATCCCGCAGGAAGTCCGGCTGCCGGTCCAGATGGTCGAACACGATGAACCCGCGGAACGTGAGGCGGCGCACCAGGGTCAGCCCCATCAGCCGCGCCACCTGGTCCGGCCCGGGCGGCGGCCCGGTCAGGTTGTAGTTGGCGATGCGCCCGCAGACCGGGATGCGCGCAAAGTCGTTGAGCAGGGGCAGAACCGCCTCGAAGACCTTCCCGCCCACGTTCTCGAAGTAGACGTCGATGCCGTCCGGACACGCGGCCCGCAGGGCGCCCGGCAGGTCGTCCCCGCGGTGGCTGACGCAGGCGTCGAAGCCGAGCTCGTCCGTCACGTACGCGCACTTCTCCGGCGCGCCGGCGATGCCCACCGCCCGGCAGCCCTTGATCTTCGCGATCTGCCCCACGACGGATCCCACGGCACCGGACGCGGCCGAGACGACCACCGTCTCGCCCGGCTGCGGCCGCCCGTGATCCAGCAGCCCGACGTAGGCGGTGTGACCCGGCATCCCGAGTACGCCCAGCGCGGTCGAGATCGGCGCGGCGGCAGGGTCCAGCCGGCGGACGCCGGCCCCGTCGGACAGGGCGTAGTCCTGCCAGCCGTTCGCGCCGAGCAGGATGTCGCCTTCGGTGTACCCGGCCAGCCGCGACTCGACCACCTGCGAGACCGTGCCGCCGACCATCACCTCGCCGATATCGACCCCCCTGGCGTAGGAGGGCCCCGGGTTCATTCGCCCGCGCATGTACGGATCGAGCGAGAGGTAGATGGTGCGGCACAGCATCTGCCCGGCCGCCGGCTCCGGAACGGGCGTCTCGGTGCGCGAGAAGTCGCTCTCCGTCGGAAAGCCCACCGGATGGGCGGCGAGGCGGACCTGACGGTTCGTAGCGGCGGTCATCGATCCCTTTCGTCTGCGGTACTCTCGCCGGCGGTCGCGAACGCCGCGACCGTGGAGGAGGCGGCGGTCATCGATCCCTTTCGTCTGCGGTACGGACTCCGCGGCTGGGAGTATACTGGGCGGCCGATTCTCTTCCGAACGTCCACGCCCGTCCTCTACTGCCTGGAGCACCCATGCGCGAGCACCTTCTATTCACGTTCAAGTTCAACCTCGGTCATCTCGAGTCCCTGGTCGAGGACCTGACCGCCGAGCAGATGGTCCAGCAGCCGCACGGGGTGGTCAACCACCCGGCCTGGACCCTCTGTCATCTCGCGTCGGCAGCCAACCACACCGGGGTGGCGCTCGGCCTGGAGTCGACCTTCCCCGCGGAATGGGAAGCGGCGGGCAAAACCGGCGGCGAGCCCAGCGCCGATGCGTCGCAGTACCCGTCGAAGGACGCGCTGCTGGCCGAGCTCAAGAAGCAGCACGAGCGCGTGGCCGAGGCCGTGGCCAACGCCGACCCGGCGATCTTCGCGAAGGAGTACCCGGACGAGGGGACGCGCAAGTACTTCCCGACGATCGGCGACTTCGTCGACTACCTGCTCTCGGCGCACGAAGCCAATCACATCGGGCAGGTCGCGGCGTGGCGCCGCGCGATGGGGCTCCCGTCGAACGCCGCCGGCTAGGAGTCAGCGCCGCAGAACGCAACGGAGTGAGTTCTGCGGCGAAGCCCCCTGGGGCGGTGGGGGCTGGGGCCGAACACGGCGCCCTGGCGACCGGTTTGGCGGCGCTGGGAGTCTGCGCCGCAGTCGGCTCCCGGAGCAATCCGATGCTGCGACATCTCATCTTCACGTATCAGTTCAACCTGGACCGGGCCCGGACGCTCGTCCGCGACCTCTCGGAAGAGCAGATGACCCGGCAGCCGCACGGTCTCGTCAACCACCCGGCGTGGCTCCTGGGCCATCTCGCCGCCACGTCGAACCAGCTTGCGAAGATGCTCGGCCTCGAGTCGACGTTCCCGGCCGCCTGGGGCGACACCTTCAAGAGCGGCGGCACGCCGAGCGGCAATGCGGCGGACTTCGCCTCCAAGGAAGAGCTGCTGGCCGAGCTCGCCGCGCAGCACGAGCGCGTGGCCGAGCTGCTCGCGACCGCCGATCCCGAGCTGTTCGAACGGCAGCATCCCAGCGAGGGCGCCCGCAAGCGGTTCCCCACCCTCGGCGACTATGCCGTCTTCCTGATCACGTCGCACGAGGGAAGCCACCTGGGACAGATCACCGCGTGGCGCCGCGCGATGGACCTCGGCTCGGCGACCGGCATCTGACCTCGAGGAACCCGCATGTCACGCACCCCTGCCCGCGGCGGGGTACTCGACTCCGATCACCTACGCCGTGGACGGCCGGTAGTTCGTGGTGCAGGCGGCGGGAGGCGGGAAGATCGGCATCCAATCGGGAGACGCCTACGTGGCCTTCGTGCTGCCGGAACGCCGGAGTAATCCGTAGCCGTCCGAAGAACTCCGAAATCCCCGCATTCACCGAGCACCTGCGGGAGTCTGTCTGCCTCTCTCCGCCGCTGGGCGCTGGCGTGGGCTGTGGCTCGCGGGAATGCTATCGTGGCCAGAGGCGGTCAGCAGCATGCGGATCAAGCAGCACGACTACATCGACTGGAACTCGCCCGGCACGATGTTCCCCATACGAGGAGAGAGGCCCCGGGAGCCTCCGCCGGACGATATCGACCTCGGTGACGACTTGTCCCCCGAGATGATCGCGCTGGCGAAGCGAACCGCGTACCGGCCCTCGGATCCCGAGCTGCTGCCTGCAGAGCGTTTCAGCGATGCACCGGCCGCGGCGTGGCAGTGCCGGATGATCGACGCGCCAACCCGCCCGGAGGAGACACGAGAGCGGAGCAGAAGCGTCGCTCTGCGTTTCGCCCGGAGCTGCTCCGGCTGGCGGCGGCGGCCGACGGCGGAAGAGTTCTACGAAGCGGTACGCGCCGCGGCCCCGACCGAACGGCAGCGCGCGATACTCGACACATGGGCGACCGAAGCCGAGTGGGAGGAGCTTCTCGCCGCGTGGACCGAGCACGCCTACACCTTCCGCGAGCTCGCGACGGCGCTGCACCGGGCCGGCCTGTCGCGGTGCCGCGCGGCGGCCGCCCTGAACCGCTGGGCAATCTACCCCGGCCAGCCCGGAATCGACGAACGATGACCGACGCCGGCCTGCTGCTGCCGGAACCGGGACGCACTCTCTGGCGCACTACGAGGGACAGCGTCAGGCAAGGAGAACCCATGCGAACCATTCCCTCTCGGCTTGCACTCATCGTGATCCTCGCGATGGCCGCGCCCGCGCCCGTCGTGCACGGCCAGCAGAATCCGGAGGCGATGCCCCAGGCCGGCCTCGTCAGGCTGCTCGACGAGGACCAGGTGGCCTTCGGCGTCACGGTCGACGCGCGCGCGGACCCCGTGGCTCTCTCGGCGAACGACGATATCGACTTCGTCTTCTTCGACATGGAGCACGGCCCCTACGACGTCAGTGCGTTGCGGACGTGGATGCAGTGGCTCGTGAATCCTGCCGCGATCGCCGCGACGGGCGACGCGATGGCGGGCAAGGCCGTCATCGTGCGGATTCCGGCGACCGGCCGCGAGCTCGACCAGAACATCTGGATGGTCAAGCAGGTGCTCGACGTGGGTGCGCACGGCATCATCTTCCCGACGGTCGAGACCCCGGAGCAGGCGCTGCTGGCCATCCGCGCCATGCGCTACCCGCAGCGGCTGGGTGCGCCGGACCGGGAGCCGGCGGGGCTGCGGGGCACCAATCCCCGGCTCGCGGCGCGCTACTGGGGCCTGTCGGTTCCGGACTACATCGAGCGGGCGGACGTCTGGCGGCTGGATCCGCCGAACGGCAACCTGCTGCCCTGGCTCCTCATCGAGAGCCCGCTCGGGGTGGCCAACGTGCGCGAGATCGCCCGTCAGCTCAGCGACCGGAACATCGGCGCCGTACTGTTCGCCGGTTCCGAGACCGGCGGAGACATGCTGAACACGCACGGCGGCAGCCTGGAGGCCGTGGCGCAAGCCATCGCGATACCGTGCTCGCCGCCGGGAAGGAGTTCGGCCTCCCCGTCGCCATGACGAACACGGCCAACATGACGGAGCGCATCGAGCAGGGAGCGCGCCTGTTCACGGGCGGTGTGACGCCCGCGCTGCGCAGGGAAGCAGGCCGGTAGGACCGGTAGGAGGCCGGCTCGCGCAGCCGGCCTCGACGCGGGCGCAGACGACCGTATCGTCAAGCCGTTCGGCTTCGCCGAGTTCTCGTTCCGGTCGCCCTACGACCGCTACCGGTTCCATGGAGACGACGCCGCGCTGTCTCCGTCGGCCCGTCGCGGGATGGCGCTCTTCTTCTCACGTCGGGCACGATGCGGGGGCTGCCATCTTGGACACACGGTTTTCGACGACCTGGGGCTTGACCTGGACGGCGGCTCGAAGGCCGCCACCAGTCCGCTGAGCGGTCCGCCCGCATTCCCGTTCCTCAACACGGGCCTCTGCAATTTCTGCTTGCCGGGCCTCCGGTCAACACCCCAATCGGCATCCCACCACGCGGTGTCGAGATGGCCCGGAGTCGGCAAGCGATGCTGTGGGGCGTCTCGGCGAGGACGCGGAGGTCGACGTCCGGCACTCGCCGGAACAGCGTGTGGACGACGGCGGCCCCGCGGAGCCGCCGCGCGCTGCACGGCCAAGTCCGCTCGCAAGACTCACGCTGCCGAGCGCGTCTCGCTGGCCCGACGCCTCGGCTGCGCCGCCGTCAGCGGCGTTCGAGCCTACGGGGGTCCACCTTCGCCTTGCGCCGTTCGACGCCCGTGGGCACGACGATGCCGCCGCGGTCGCGCTCGTACTGCTCGGCCCACCGGCTCAAACGCTTGGTGGCCCCCGCGTCGAGGTAGACGGCCCGGTCCGTCTTGGAGTCAAGCGGCTGACGGCGACGTATACGTTCGGGCAGGCCGTGTCGGTGTGGGCGGCGGTCACGCCGTAGTGCGGGTCGAGGCGAAGACTCTTCGAGCGCCGGCGACCGCCGATAGTACGTGCTGCTGGGACGGCGCCTCGGCCCCTTCCGCCCAGCTCAGCACCAAATGGGTGTACGGCCTCTTGAGCTTGTGCTCGCGGGCGCAGATGCCGGCGAGCGCCTTCAGCGCCGAGGCGTCGGCGGTCAGGCCCTGCATGGCGCGGACCATCAGCTCCGCGTCCTCGGTGGGAAGCCGAGGCAGGCGGTCCACGGCACGCGCTCGGCCGTCGTGGGCAGTCGTTGACCAGAGCCACGTGCGCCACGTGCGACGGCCACGTGTCCGATGCGGTATCGTGGGTCTGATGCTCGCGACCTCCATTTCGCTCGAATTGCCGGCGAAGTCGACCGTCACCGTGCTGGTTGCCGCTCTTACCGTGCGCGCGATCGACCGCCGCCCAGTGGCGGTGGCCGGCCGAGTTGCGGCCGTGCCGGCGGCGGTCCCCCTCCCGGGTTCGTTGTCACGGTGGTGAACCGACCTGGTTTCGCTTCTCGTACGGCCCTTTGGATTCTCCCGACTTGGCTTTTCACGGCGGGCCAGTCCGGCCGTGTCAGCACGACCACTCGCAGCGGCAATCCGGAGATCACCTCTTGCTTCCGCATCCTCTTGTCGGCGGTGATCAATACCTCGAAGCCCCTGTCGACGGCGCTCCTGATCAGTTCGCCGTTCTTGATCCGGTGCAAACCCTCGTCCTTGGCCGTTCGTACTTCATGCTCCGGCAGGTGGTCCCGCAGCCCGTGCGGCGTGCAGTGATCGAACAGAATCTTCATCGGCTGCTCGTGGCGTCGAGCCGCTGTGCCTGGAACTCGAGCACAGCGTTGATGTGCTCGGCTCTGGCGCTCGGAAACTGTTCCATGAACTCCGCTATGCTCAGTCCGGATGCTAGGTTGGTGAACAGCGCCGACACCGGCAGCCTGGTTCCCTCGAAGCACCATGCGCCGCTCATGACCTCCGGATCGCGTTCTACGTGCGGGCAGTGCCGCCAGTCGATCTGTCCCAGATCGTCGTGTTCGGGCTGCTGTTGGCTGCTTGCCATCGTCCTTCTCTCTCGGGTTCTCGGTGTCCCGGTCGTTGGGCCTGGATCCCTCGCGCCCGTCGTTCCTTGTCGATTCCGGCTCCTGCCTCCCCTCGGCGGTCTCCGGCAAGTGCGCGCGGCACTTGACGACCTGGCCACATCGGGCTCGGCGGTGGCGCTCCTCATCGACGCCATTGTTCCGGCTCGCTGCGTGCCCGCCCCTTCAAGCCATCGTAGCGGAAACGATGTTCAGGCGCTCCCGGGAGTCCGGCCCCGGCCCGTCCCTGTCCGGCCCCTTGTTGTACGCCCCGTCTCGTGGAGCCTCCTCCGTTCTCCTTTCGCGCGCGCCGGCTGCTTCTGCGTCCCGATCCCGGTTCGGACGTGCATCTGGCCTGGCTGCTGCGCCACCCAGCAGCGCCGCGACGATCCGCTCCTCGCCCAGCGGGTCGACCGCCCGCACGATCACGCGGCCCTGCGGTTCGGGCCAGCCTTTTCTTCAGCGCCTTGGTCACCGCCTTGTGTCTCCGCGGCCTCATTCCCCGCTGGACCGGGGGACCGCAACATGCAAGTGCGCCCCCCCACCGCGCGTCGCCGGTTTGCGCGTCTTCAGTGGCCGCCGTGGCTTCCTGTGCCGCGTTCTTGCGGTGTTCGCCTTCTGCGCTGGCGCGGGCCCGCGTTGCAGGCGGCGGCGTGTCCACCCGGTTGTCGAGCCGACCGTGAAACGTGGTGTTCGCACCGAACCCCACGTCCGCCGCGATGCGCAGAGAGATTACGCGGTGGGTAACCCGGCGTTCGCCGACCCCATAGACTTCGCCATCTCGGACGCCGCGGGTTTCGACCGCATGGTGCGCCGAACCTCCGAAATCCCGGCCGTCAACTGAAGGCGCCTGTGCGCCGCGCAGGGCATCGAATATCCGACCAATCCGAGGGTGGGTGTTCATTCACAACCGGGCCGCCTGTGAGACTCCCTCCCAGAGCTGGCCGGCTGTGTCCTGAGCGGCTGCTGTAGCCGCAGGGACGAGGGTGTTCGGGCTCGTGAGCATCGGACCGCGCTGCTCGCACTTGTTCACAGCCGTTTGGGATACCGGCACGGAGCGTAGAATCCCGGCATGAGCGGCCACGAGTGTTACCACTGCAAGCAGTGGGTAGACGAAGGCGAGGCGCACGACTGCTGGACGACGACCGAGGCGGCGCTGACCGCCGACCTCTCGGAGGATCTGCAGGAGGCCTGGGAGCGGCTGCGCGAGACCGCGGCCGAGTTCGGCGACCAGCGGATCTACGCGTCGCACAAGTCGATCATGTTCGCGCGGGAGTCCTGCTACTTTTTCGTACGACCGAAGCGGACCTTCCTCGAGCTGTGCGTCTTCCTCGGCCGCGCCGTCGAGGCCCCGCAGGTACGCCGTGTGGACCGGGTGTCGAAGTCCAAGCTGCGGCACACGATTCCTGTCCGCCACCGGGACGAGGTGGAGCCGCCCATCACCGACTGGCTGGCAGAGGCATACGCGCTCTGCGGTGCGGCGGCCGCGTCCAAGTCGGGGCCGAGCGCCCGATCCGGGACATAGCGCCCGTTGCTCCGACGCCGCTCTGCGGCGCGGCCACCCCAATCGACCTCTCGCGAACCCGACTGCCGGCCGCGCGTCGAGCGTTGCGATGTCAGTCCGTACGCCCGCGACACGGGCCGTCGCTACACGGTCAAGCGGCGCGCCAGGGGGACTCGGATCGGCCACCGGCATCCGAGATCCCTGCGGCGTGCTACGCTGGACACATGGAGGGTCGGAAGCCGCCCGAGACCGTCTGGCGACCAGTCGAGAACCTGCCGGCCGGCGCCGCGGGCTGGGGATCGGCGCACTACCGCGAGCGCGCCGCCCGGTGGCACGACGTTCGCCGCAGGCTCCAGGATCCCGCCATCGACCGCACGCTCCTCGACATCTGGCTGCGGGAGCGCAATCGCGCCTTCGCCATCGAGACCGGACAGATCGAGGGCCTGTACACCCTGCGGCGCGGCGTCACCGAGCAACTGATCGCCGAGGGCTTCGAAGGGGTGCGCGCCGTCCACGCGGTCGAGCCCGGCCTGTCGGACGAGACCCTCAGGGGTCTGCTGCAGGATCAGCACGACGCCATCGAGCTGGTCTTCGAGGCGACCGGCGGGCAGCGCGGCCTCGACCACCATGCGCTCAAGAGCTGGCACCAGCTCCTCACCCGGCACCAGGAATACGCTCCCGGCGTGCGGGACGGCAGGCGCGTGGAGATCCCCCTGCGCCGCGGCGACTACAAGGTGTGGCCCAACAACCCGCGCCGCCACGACGGCGTGGTCCACGAATACTGCCCGCCGGAGCAGACCCGCAGCGAAATGGACCGGCTGCTGGAGATGCACCGCGCCCACCGCGACCTGGATCTGCCGACCGACGTGGAGGCGGCGTGGCTGCACCACGAGTTCGTCCGCGTCCACCCTTTCCAGGACGGCAACGGGCGCATGGCGCGGCTGCTCGTGGCCTACGTGTTCGCGCGCAACCGGGAGTGTCCGCCGGTCATCTCGCTGGAGCGGCGCGAACACTACATCCTGAGCCTGGAGGAAGCCGACCGGGGGACCCTGCGCACCTTCATCGACTTCCTGGCCGATCTCGCGGTGATGAACACCGCTTCGGCCATCCTCACGGCAGAAAACGTCCTGCGCGGAAACTACCGCCGGCGCCACGGCAACGGCGGCGTGACGGCTCGCGACCGCGACGGCACGTGGCGCTATCACCCCCCCGACGTGACGCCGCGCGAGCTGCTGATTCTCGAAGGCCGTGCGGCCCCCGCGCCGGGCGAGCACGAGCCGGCGAACGTCCGCGCGACACCACTCTCATAAGGCGCTACGGCTGCAGGGCGGCGCCGGCCCGACCCGCATCCGGCGCCGGCGCGACCGAAGCGAGCAGCCGTCGCGGCAGCCCCTGCAGGTCGATGAGGATCGCGTAGGCGATCGGTACCAGCAGCAACGTGATGACGGTCGCGAACAGCACGCCGAAGGCCAGCGAGACCGCCATCGGAATGAAGAAGGCCGCCTGCATGCTGCGGTCCGCCATCATCGGCACCAGGCCGGCGAAGGTGGTGAGCGAGGTGAGCACGATGGGGCGGAACCGCTGGCTGCCGGCCTGGCGAATGGCCTGTTCCAGGCCGCCGGCGGTGCGCTCCAGGCCGCCGGCGGCGGGCGCCTGGCCACCCGGCGGGACGGCCTCTTCCTGAGCGGCGGGCGCGTCGTCACCCGGCGGGGCGGCCTCCCCCTGTACCGCTTCGCCCACGGTGCTCCGTTCCCGGTTGATGAAATCCACCATGATGAGACTGTCGTTGACGACGACGCCGGTCAGGGCCACCAGGCCGAGCAGTGTCATGAACGTGACGTCGAGCCCCATCAGCAGGTGGCCCCACAGCGCGCCGACGAGGCCGAAGGGGATGGCGCCCATGATGATGAGCGGCTGCGCATACGACCGCAGCGGGACCGCGAGCAGCCCGAAGATCGAGATCAGGGCCAGGACGAACCCCACCCGCAGGCCGCTCATCGCCTCCTCCTGCGCCTCCTGCGTGCCTCTGAACGTGTAGAACACGTCGGGGAACTCCGTCTGCACCGCGGGGAGGATCCGCCCGCGCAGATCGGCGATGAGCGCCGCCGTCGACGCGACCTGCGGGTCGACCGCCGCGGTCTCGTTCACGGCGCGGCTGCGGTCGATGCGCCGGATCGAGGCGAAGCCGCGCCCGGGCTCCACCAACGCCACCTGGCTGAAGGGCACTTCCGCGCCGTCCGGCGTGCGTACGCGCATGCTCTCGAGGTTGCCGAGCGACCGCCGCTGCTCGCGGGGGTAGCGCACCATGACGCGGACGTCGTCGCGCCCGCGCTGTATGCGCTGCGCCTCCTCGCCGTAGAACGCCTGCCGCACCTGGCGTCCGAGGTCCTGCAGCGTCAGCCCGAGCGTCTCGGCCGCGGGAAGGATGTCGAGCCGCATCTCCGCCTTGCCGGTGCGAACGGAATCGGCGATCGCGTAGACGCCCGCGTACTCCGCCAGCCGGCCCTTGAGCACGTCGGCGGCGGCCCGCAGGCGGTCGAGTTCCCGCCCGGAGAGCTCCACGTCGACGTCCTCCCCGGAGCTCAGCAGCGACGTGTGAAAGTCGATGGCGACCGCCTCGGGAACCGGGCCGGTCTCCTCGCGCCACAGGATGCCGAGCTGTTCGCTGGTGTACGAGCGTGTCTCCGCGGGCGCGAGCTCGACGGTGATCTCGCCTATGTTCGAGGCGGCCACGACGTCGGCGTCGATGCGTCCCAGCCGGCCGCCGCCCCGTGCCTGTACCGGCTGGTCGCCGATGGTCGTCGCCACGTGCCGGAAGTAGTCCAGGCCGGCCTCCGCTTCCAGCCGCGCGCGCAGCCGTGCGGCGCCCGCCTCGTACTGCGCGACCGCCGCCGCGGTGACTTCGGCCGGGGCGCCCAGCGGCATCGTGATCGAGGCGGTCATGAACTCGTTCTCGATCGACGGGGCGAACTGGAAGTTGGTCCCGCCGCCCAGCGCGACGCCGCCGGTGAGCACGAGCGTGGACAGGCCCGTCGCCGCCGTGACGTATCGCCAGCGGAGCGCCGCGTCCAGGAGCGGCTCGTAGGCGTGGCGGACGAACCACAGGAGGCCGCCGGCGACACGCTGCTGGAGCCGGCGCCACAAGCCGGCCCGGGTCCGCCGCCGGCCGTGCGCGAGGTGGGCGGGGAGGATGCCGAGCGATTCGAGCAGCGAGAAGAGCAGGCAGGGCACGACGACGAGGGGCACGACCTGGAACATCTGCCCGAACGCACCCGTCACCAGCAGCAGCGGCGCGAACGCCGCCGCCGTCGTCAGCACGGCGTAGACCACCGGCTTGCCGATCTCCCGCGCCCCCTCGACGGCGCCGCGCAGGCCGTCGCCGTGCCGTTCCTGGTGGCGATGGATGTTCTCGCCGACGATGATGGCGTCGTCGACCACGATGCCGAGCACCAGGATGAACGCGAAGCACGAGACCATGTTGACGCTCAGGTCCAGGCCTGGCATCAGCGCGAAAGCGCCGAGGAAGCAGATCGGGATCCCGAGACTGACCCAGAACGCGAGGCGCATCTCGAGAAACAGCGTCAGCACGACGAAGACGAGCACGAACCCGGCGGCGCCGTTGGTGAGCATGATCGCCAGCCGGTCGGTCAGCACCTGCGACTGGTCCTGCCAGATCGTCAGGGTGATGCCCTCGGGCAACCACGTATCCGCGCGCCGGACGTAGTCGCGCACGGCGGCCGCGACGTCGAGCGCGCTCTGCTCGCCCGAGCGGTACACCGATACCGTCACGGCCGGAAGCTCGTCGAAGCGGGCGCGCTGATCGGTCTCCGCGAAGCCGTCGACCACGGTGGCCACGTCGCCCAGCAGCAGGCGGCTGCCGTCGGGCCGGGTCCAGAGCACGAGCCTCTCGTAGTCGGCGCCGCGGTAGGCCTGTCCGATCGTGCGCAGCAGGATCTCGCCGCGCGCGGTGCGCACCGAGCCCCCGGGCAGGTCCAGCGAGGAGCGCCGCACGGCGTCCGCCACCTGGTCGAACGTGAGCTGGTGCCGGCGCAGCGCCACCTCCGATACCTCGATGGAGATCTCGTACGGCGGGACGCTGACGATCTCCACCTGTCCGATCTCCGGCAGGGCGACGAGCCCGTCGCGCACGCGCTCGGCGATCGATTTCAGGGACGCGACGTCGGTGGCGCCGGCGATGGCAATGTCCGTCACCTGGCTGCGGGTGACCAGCTCCCGGATGATCGGTCTCTCGGTCTCGACGGGAAACGTCGTGATCGCCTGGACGTTGTTCGTCACCTCGTCGAGCACCCGCTGGGCATCGGCGCCGGACTCGAGCGTCACGATCACCGACGCGCTGCCCTCGGACGCGGTCGACGCGATCTGCTGGACGCCGTCGATGTTCTGGACGGCCTCCTCGATACGGACGACGACCCCGGACTCGACCTCCTCCGGCGCCGCCCCGAGGTAGGGCACCTGGATCCGGATGCGGCGCAGATCGAGCTCGGGAAATACCTCTTCGGTGACCGTCGCGGCGCCCATGAGGCCGCTCGCGACGATCAGAGCCATCAGGAGGTTCGCGGCGACGGGGTTGCGGGCGAGCCAGCCGATCGCGCGGTTCACGGCGATCTCCCTGGCGGGTTTCGTGCAAACGCGAAGCGGTCTGCGTGCCCCGCAAACGCCCTTCGGAACCCTCCTCTCCGGGGACGGCCGGCTCCAGCCTGAACAATTCGGGCAGTCACGTTGACTTGCCGCATTGTCGCATGCAGAATCCCATTATCGCTTGAGAAAGGTCAAGTTGCGAGCCGCAGACGCTCGGTTGGGGCGAGCACTCGCGAACGGGCATATCCTGTAGCGAGTAGAACCCGGTGCAGTCCGCTGAGACACGGCGGACCGTAGCGGAGACAGTCGCACTTGCGGCTGCCCCCTCCGGCGAAACGACTTGGCTCGAGCCGAGGAACAGGCAAATGGCAGAAGAACCGAACCGCTCCGGGAACCACGCCGGCGGAACCGAATGGCGCGGCTACGCGCAGTTGGCCGCGATCGTCTTCCTGATCGCGGCAGCCCTGTTCTTCGCACGGGCGCCCGGCCGCGTGGAGCGCGGCGCCGCTCCCGGCCCGGCGTCGGAGAGCGCCCGGCCCACCGTAAGGGTCATTCACCCGGCCTCGACCGAGCAGGCGTTGACGGTCGAGCTGACGGGTACGGTGAATCTCGAAGAGCGGGTGAGGGTGGCGTCCGAGGTCGTGGGCCGCATCGCCTGGGTCTCGCCCGACTTCAGCAACGGCGGGTCGATCAGGGCCGACGAGCCGTTCATCAGGATAGACCCGGCCGAGTTCGAGCTGCAGGTGGAAGCGGCGGCGATGGCCGTTCGGGAGGCAGAGGCCCGGGTGTGGGTCGAGAGAGCCGGAGCGGAAGAGGACATCCGGGCATTCGAGCGCGAGAACCCGGGCGCCGAGCCGTCGGAGTCGGTCCGCCGCCTGCCGTCGATTGCGGAGGCCGAAGCGCGGCTCATGCGGGCGCAGGCCGACCTGAAGCTGGCCGAGTTGCACCTGGAGCGCACGAGCATCTCCCTGCCGTACGACGGCCGGGTGACGGCCTCGGACGTGGAGGTGGGAGAGCTGGTGGGGCCGGCGGACCGGGTCGACAGGCCGGCGTCACGCCTGGGCATCGTGTACCGGACCGAGGCGCTGCAGGTGGCCGTCCCGATCGAGCCGCGGGACCTGGAGTACCTGGATCCGGTGATCGGCCGCGCGGCGCGGGTGGTCGGAGAGATGGCCACGTGGGAGGCCCGGGTGGCGCGCGTCTCCTCGGTGGTCGCTCCGAGAACCCGCCTGGCGTCGGTTTTCCTGAAGTTCGCGGAGGATGCGCACCCGGACTCGCTGCCGGCGCCGGGCACGTTCGTGGAGGTCGACATCGCGGGGCCGGTCTACGAGGACGTGTACGTGCTGCCGGAGTCCGTCCTGCAGGAGCGCGACAGCGTCTGGGTGGTCCGGGACGGCGTGCTGAGCGCGTTCGCGCCGGAGACCGTCGGCCGGACGGCGGACGGCTGGGTGGTGCGGGCGTTCGACGCGGGCGAGGGCGTGGTCGTCGGGGTGCTGCCCGGAGCCCGTGAGGGGCTGGCGGTCGAGGCGACGGACGCCGCGCCGTCGTCCAACTGAAGGAGCCATGGGCATGACCACCACCGACACCCAGGGGACGGCACAGCCCGCTGCCCCTGCGAGACAGGGGTTGATCGGCTACTTCGCAGCGAATCCGGTCGCCGCCAATCTGCTCATGGTGGTCTTCATCGTGGGCGGAATCGCGGCCGGGTTCGGGCTCGCGGTGCAGAACTTCCCGGAAATCGATCTGCGGACCATCACCGTGCGGGTGAGCTCGCCCGGCTCGTCGCCGCAGGAGGTGGAGCAGGACGTCAATCGCCGCGTCGAGGAGGCCGTCATCGGCCTCGCCGGCGTCGAGCGGGTCGTGGCCACCGCCACGGAAGGGCGCGGACAGATTCGCATCGAGCTGGCGACCTTTGCCGATGCAAACGCCGTCCTGAACGACGTGCGGAACAGCGTGGACGCCATCGAGAACTTCCCGCCGCTGAACGCGGAACGGCCGGAGATAGAGCTGGCGCGCCTGTCCATCGAGGCGATGACCCTGGCCGTCTCGTCGCCGGTGGCGGGCGAGGACGAGCTGCGGCTCGCGGCCGAGGCCGTGCGCAGGGAGCTGCTGGAGCTGCCGTCCGTCTCGCTGGTGACGCTCAGGGGAACGCGCGACCGGGAGATAGCGATCGAGTTGAGCGAGGAGGAGCTGCGCCGCAACGACCTCACCATCACCCAGGTATCGAACGCGGCGCAGCGCGCTTCTCTGAATCTCACGTTCGGGGAGCTGCGCACCGACTCCGGCGGGGTGGTGCTGCACACGGTCGCCAAGCGCAGCATCGGCGAGGAGTTCGAGGGCATTCCGCTCATCACGCGGCTCGACGGGACCATCGTGACGCTCGGTGACGTGGCGGAGGTCCGCGACGGGTTCGTCGACGACGACATCGTCTCCGAGGTCAACGGCACGCCGGCGGTCTTCGTGCGCGTCGACGCCACCGAGCAGCAGTCGATCGCGGACATGGCCGGTGACATCCGAAGCTGGCTCGCCGGCTACGACGCTCCCCGGGATATCCGGATCAGCGTCTGGAACGACCGGGCGCAGCCGGCCATCGACCGCTTGTCGGGCGTCGCGAGAAACGGCCTGGCCGGCGCGGTGCTGGTGTTCCTGCTGCTTCTGCTCGTGTTCGACCTGCGCGCCGCGACGTGGATAACGGTCGGCATCCCGTTGTCCTTCATCGGCTCGCTGATGTTCTTCGGTCCGGCGAACCTGACCCTGAACATGGGGACGCTGGTCGGCTTCTTCCTGATGGTCGGCCTCGTGGTGGACGACGCCCTGGTGGTCGGCGAGAGCATCGCCGCCGAACGCGACCGCGGCAAGCGCGGGGCCGAGGCGGCCGCCGCGGGCGCCCGGGCGGTGGTGGGCCCGATAACCATCGGCGTGTGCACGACGCTCCTCGCGTTCGTGCCGTTTCTCTTCGTCACCGCCACGGTCACGCAGTTGGTGAACGTGTTTCCGTATGTCGCGCTCTTCGTGCTCTCCGTGTCGCTGATCGAGGCGTTCTTCATTCTGCCGGCCCACCTTTCTCACGAGGGGCGCTGGAGCCTCGAACCGCTGCGCACGCTGCAGGACCGCGTGTGCGTCTGGATAGACCGGATCCGCGATCGCACCGTGGTGCCGGCGGTGTCGTGGTCCGTGCGGCACGGCTCGTCGACGCTCGCCGCCGGCGCCGCGCTGGTGCTGTTCTCCCTGCTGCTGGTCGGTTCCGAGGCGGTCCGGGTCATCCTCTTCGATGCGGAGCTGAATCCGCCCGAGAACGTGCAGGTGGACCTCCACCTGCCCGCGGGTACTCCGTTCGCGACGACACTGGCCGCGGCCGAGCGGGTCGCCGGCGCCGCGAACGCGATGCACGAGCAGCTTCCGGGAGAGTCGATCCATGCGGTCAGCGTCCTCGCCGGCAACATCGTCTCTTCGCGAACGGGCACGGAAGAGTCCAACGGCAGCCACCTCGCCGGCGTGCGGGTCCATCTCAACGAGCGGCCGCTCCGGCAGGCGTCGCCCGCGCAGATCGAGCGCGCGTGGCGACTGAACATCGGCGAGCTCCCGCAGGTGGAGCGGATGGAGTTCCAGACCACGAGCGTGCGACCCCGGCCGAGCGTCGCCTATGCGCTGAAGCACGACGACGCGGAGACGCTGGGGAATGCGGCCGGCGAGCTGCGGTCCTTCCTGGCGACGATCCCGGGCGTCTACGAGATCGCCGACAGCCTGGTGCTCGGCAAGCGGCACCTGGAGATCGCGCTCACGCCGCTGGGCGAGGCGGCGGGACTGACGCCGGCCGCGATCGGGACGCAGTTGCGCGCGAGCTTTCACGGCGTGGAGGTCCAGCGGATTCAGCGCGGCCATGAAGAGCTGAAGGTCATGGTGCGCTACCCGCGCGAGCGGCGCAGCAATCTGCGGGAGCTGACCGGCGAGCGCGTTCGCCGGGCGGGCGGCGGCGAGGTGCCGTTGTCGGTGGTGGCGAATCTGACCGAGAGCCGTGAACAGGCGACGTTGACGCGCATCGACGGCAACCGGGCCGCGACGGTGAACGCGCGCGCCGACGTCGCGGTACTCACGCCCATCCAGGCCCGGCGGCGGGTGGAACGGGAGTTCGTTCCGGAGTTGCTCGCGAAGTACCCCGGCCTGACCATCGAGCCGGAAGGCGGGGTGCGGGACGAGCGCGCCATGCTGGAGACGCTGGGACTGCTGGTCCCGGTGGTGCTGATCGCGATGTACGCGCTGATGGCGGCCTTTCTGCGGAGCTACTGGAAGCCGCTCGTCGCCGTGGCCGGGTTCCCGATATCGTTCGCCGGCGCCATCCTGGCGCACTGGGTGCTCGGCTGGGACATGACCGCGATGTCGCTGTTCGGGCTGATCGCCGTCTTCGGGGTGGTCGTCAACGACGCCCTGGTGCTGCTGGACCGCTACAACGTGATTCGCCGCGAGAACGAGATGCTGCCGGCCATCGCCGCGGCCTCGGCGGCGGCGCGGCACCGCTTCCGGGCGGTGTTCCTGACGAGCGCGACCACCATCCTCGGGTTGTCTCCCCTGCTCTACGAGCGCAGCGACGACCTGATCTTCCTCGTGCCGTTCGTCGTGAGCATGGTGGGCGGCCTGATCCTGTCGGGCGCGTTCATTCTGTTCATCCTGCCGACGCTGGTGATGATGGCCGAAGGCGCCAGGGAATAGGACTGTCGTGTCGGGCGATTGCAGGGACTCGACTGCGCAACCGCAGCCGCACGTCCCCGTGGCGATAGTGGGCTACAGCTTCCGCATGCCCGGCGGCATCCGCACGGATGAGGATTTCTGGCGCCTGCTCAGTGACCGGGAGATCGTTCAGGAGCCGGTTGTCGACCGCTACGGCAGGGGGTATCGCCCGATCGGCGGATCTTCCGGCCCCGGAAGGCTCGCCAGCTCCTTCGAGGGACTGATCCGCGAGGACGAGGAGAGGCTCTTCGACCGGAGTCTCTTCGGCATGTCGCACAACGAGATGATGGCGACGGACCCGCAGTTGCGGATGATGTTGTCGTGCGCCTGGGAGACCATCGAGCGAACCGGCTGGGACCTGCGCTCGTTGCGCAACAGCCCGACCGGCGTCTTCATCGGCGGGCAGGTTCCCTCGGTGGCCAACTGGCGGCCGTTGGGCGGCGTCAACGAGTTCGCGGTCACGAGCATCAGCCTGGCCATGCTGGCCAACCGCATCTCCTACCACTTCAATCTCATGGGGCCGTCGATCACCCATTGCACGGCCTGTTCCGCCAGCCTGACCGCGTTGCACGCGGCGCTGAACGCGATGCAGTGCGGCGATTGCGAGCAGGCCCTCGTCGGCTCCGTCAACTACCTGGGCGGAGCCCGGCTCAGCATCGCCTTCAATGCCCTGGGCGTCATAAGCCCGGACGGCAGGTGCCACTCCTTCGACGCCGACGCCAACGGTTACATGCGCTCGGAGGGCGCGTTCTGCTATGCGATCAAGCCGCTCGCCGCGGCCGAAAGAGACGGCGATCACATTCATGCCGTCGTCGAGGCGACCGCGGTCAATGCGGCCGGCGCGGCCGACGGCGCCGACGGCCTGGCCCAGGGGCGCTACATCACCGCGCCCACCCGTCACGCACAGGCGGCGCTCATGCGGACGGCCTGCGCCCGGGCCGGCCGCGCACCGCGGGACTTCGACTACATCGAAGCGCATGCGACGGGCACCGTCGTGGGCGACCGCATCGAGGGAAACGCCATCACGGAGGCGTTCGGCGGCGTCGACCGCGACGTGCCGCTGCGCATATCCAGCGTCAAGAGCAACGTGGGCCACATGGAGGCGGCGGCGTTCCACTGCGCCCTGCTCAAGGTCATCCTGATGCTGCGGCATCGCACGTTCGCCCCTACCTCCGGGAACTTCCTGGCGCCGAACCCGGAAATCGACTTCGACGGCTGCCCCATGCAGGTGCAGACCGCCTGCGAGCCCTTTCCCGAGCGCCCCGTCGTGGTGGGCATCAATTCCTTCGGCTTCGGCGGGGCCAACGGGCATTGCGTGGTGCGGGAGTACCGCCCGTCGCAGCCGCGGGTCTGGTCCGTGCCGCCGGCCCCGGCCGGGGGCTTCATGATCCCGCTGTCTGCCCGCTCCGCGGGGGCGCTGACCCGGAGCGCGCAACGGCTCCGGGACACGCTCGACGAGCAGGACTTCGATCTCCATACGCTGGCCGGCAATCTCGGCCGCCGCCGCACCCATTTCGCCACGCGGGCCGCGTTCGCGGTGCGGAGCCGGCAGGAGCTGTCCGACGCGCTCGATGCGTTCGCGGCCGACCCGACGCCGACCGCCACGGTGGACGAGGGCGCGAGGCGGCTGGTCATGGTGTTCTCGGGCCAGGGTACGCAGTGGGCGGGCTGCGGCCGCGAGCTGTACGACGCCGACCCGGTCTTCCGCCGCGCCGTCGACGCCATCGAGGAGCAATGGCGGGAGCATTCGGATACTTCGCTCCGGGAGGCCTGTTTCTCCGCTCCGCAGGACGAGCTCGACGAAGTGCGGCTGGCCCAGCCCGTCATCTTCATGATCCAGTGCGCGCTGGTCGAATGGTTCAAGACCTGGGGCGTCTATCCGGACTGCGTGATCGGCCACAGCTCGGGCGAGGTCGCCGCCGCCCACGCCTGCGGGGCCCTGTCGCTGGCCGAGGCCACCCGTCTGGTCTTTCACCGCGCCACGCTGCAGCAGCGCACGGCCGGCTCCGGTCGAATGCTGGCCATCGGCCTCGACCGCCCGGGCGTCGAGGAGCTGCTCGATGAGGCCGGCATTCCTCTCGGGGCCGACGAGGAGAGGGCGGGCGGGGTGGAGGTCGCCTGCGTCAACGCCCCGGCCAACACCGTCATCTGCGGCAAGCAAGGCGCCCTGGAGCCGGTTGTCGCCGAGCTGGAACGGCGCCGCCTGCAGCACGTGCTGCTGCCGGGCAACATCGCCTTCCATTCCGCCGTGATGGACGCCATCGAGGACGACGCGCTGGCAGCCTTCGCCTTCCTCGACGATTGCGCCTTCGACGCGGATGCGCCGTTCATTTCTTCGGTGACCGGAGAAGTCACCCAGCGGCTCGACAGCGCCTACTGGTGGTCCAATATCCGCCGGCCTGTTCTGTTCGCCTCGGCGATGGAAACCGCCCGGCGCGAATACCGGCCCGACATCGTTCTGGAAATCGCCCCGCACAGCGCTCTGCAGCCGACGATCGCACAGTGCACGGAAGGCGACGTCCGGGCGCCGGTCCGCGTTCCGACCCTGATGCGCAACTGCGATGCCTGCCTTGGCTGTCAAGAGGCGCTCGGTGCGCTCTTCAGGGCCGGTTGGGACCTGGATTTCGCGGCCCAGTATCCGCGGCCGAGGCCCGTGGCCCACCTCCTCCCGGGGCATCCGAGAGAAGAGCAGACGGCCATGGATCTCATGTGCGACAACGAAATGTTCGTCCGACAGGGCGAGTACTCGCACGGTCCGCTGGTGGGACACAGGGTTCCCGCCGAGCACATGCTGTTCGAATCCCGCCTCTCGGAGCGGGACTTTCCGTGGCTCGCGGACCACCGCGTCCACCACGCGGCAATCATGCCGGCGGCCGGCTACATGGAGTTGATCCTGGAGGCCCTCGGGGGCGTTCCGGTCCATTTCGAAGTGCTCGAGTTCCTCCAGCCCTGCCCCGTCCCGAGAGTGCCGGTGCGGTTGCAGACCGCGTTGCAGCCAGTCGGTTCCGACACGGACCAATTCACCTTCACGATCTCTTCCCGGTCGTACGACGTCGAAGCCAGGAGCGAGCTGCACTGCCGCGGCAAGGTCCGACTGGCGGGCGAGGAGCGCGTCGCGGGCGTGCCTGAGCGGCTTGCGGACATCGATACCGCCCGCTTCGGATCCTCGTATCTCGCGGACGATCGCGACTTCTACGAGCGCCTCGAAGCGGTCCTGAGCGAGACCTTCCAGTACGGTCCCTTCTTCAGAACCATCCGGCGCGTACAGGCGGACAGCATCGCCGGAGCCTACCTGTTCGACGTGGAGATGGACGAGGGTCTGTGGACGACGGGTCGGGCGGAAGGCTACGTCTCGTGCCCCCCGTTGCTCGACGGCGGTCTGCAGATATTCCTGCATCACCTGCTGACCGCCGCCGATCTCTTTGCCATCCCCCAGCGGGCCGAAGGCATGACGTTCCTTCGTCCGCCGAGCGGGCCGCGGATCACCTGTCACGTTACGAAGCCCCGCGACGACTGGATGAACGCGAACGAGAGGGGACAGTATTCCGTCCGTCGCGGGGAGCGATCCGGAGGCAGCATCAGCTTCTACGACGGCGACACGGGCGAGCTCGTCGCACACATCGGCGAGTACACGTACTTCACCTCCAACCCGCGCTGGAACGACCTGCCCGACAGCAAGCACCGAATTCACTGGCAACCGAAGTTCGTTCCCGCCGGCCAACCGCTGACCGACCGATTGCCGGACGGGGAGATCGAGCCCGCCGCGCTGATCGCGGCGCTCGAGCGGCCGAAAGGGGGCGCCGGGCGCTATGCCTGTCACGTCGTCGAGTTGGCCGGCAACCGGGAGCCGGACGGCACGATCCTCGACGAGTGCACCGACTACCTCTCCCTGCCGGACGGGCAGACCGAGTACTGGCTCGTGGGAGACGGGGAGGAAGCCGCCCGCACCTTCTACGACGCGTTCCATCTGCGCGACGGCGCCCTGCGTTTCGCAAGCGTCGACCCTTCCGCGGACCCTGCGCTGCAGGCCGGATTGCTGCGTGCGGGCGCCGCCGAGATCGTCTTCCTGCATGGAGACGACGACCCGCTCGGGCCGGCGCAATGGGAGCTGGCGCGCCGGCTGGCAGTGCCGGGAGGCCTGCTGCTGGTCCGTCACGACGAGGGCGGCGCAGTCGAGCCGGGCCCCGGTTGGGCAACGGTTCGCGCGGGACGGACAACGACCTTGCTGCAGGCGTCGCCTGCCCGCGCGGACATGCCCGAGACCGGCGCGCTTCCGGGCCCCAGGTGGGTGCTGGGCGAGCCGGAGAGCTGGTCTTCGGACTGGGTGTCGCTGCTCGATGCGCCCGAGGCGGTATACACGGTCTCCGCAGAAGACCTCGCAGCCGCCGCGTTCCATTCGCTCGACGAATGGCCCGGCGCCGCCGAGCTGCGGGCCGTCGACTTCTTCTGTGGCGCCGACCCTCGGGATCCGACGGGCGAGAAGGTGGCATCGCGGTTCATTGCCTTCGTCCAGGCATTGGTCTCCCACCGGATCGAACATGCGCGCCACTGGTGCCGGTTGACGGTGGTGACCCGCCGCGCCGCCCACGATGTGGAGAACCCGCGCGGCAGCGGGCTCTGGGGCGCGGCCCGCAGCATGGCCATGGAGATCGGTGAGGAAGCCAGGATCGATTTCCGACTGGTCGACCTGGGTGATGCCGCCGATCTGGACACGCTGGCCCGGCTCGCCCGATGCGATCTGCGCGAGCGGGAGCTCGCGGTTCGCGAGCAGCGGATATGGGCGCCGAGGATGGTCAGCGTGCGCGAGCGGTACTCGCGTCTCGCCCCCGGAGAGGACGCCGTGTACCGGCTTGCCCTGGACAACCCGGGGCAGATCGCGGGTCTCGAGATGAAGACCTGCGAGCTCCCGGCGTTGGGGCCGGAGGATGTGGAGATCGAGGTGCGCGCGGCGGCGCTCAACTTCCGCGACGTCATGGTCACGCTGGGTCTCCTGCCGGCACTGGCCTACGAGCGCTCGGCGCTCGGGCAGGAAGTCGGCATGGAGGCCAGCGGAATCGTTCGCCGCGTCGGGCCACGCGTGCGGCACTGCCGGGCCGGGGATGAAGTGGCCGCCATCGCCGGCGGTTCTGTCGCCAACCGCGCGGTGGTCGACCAGCACCGCGTCTTCGCCAGGCCCGGCTGCCTCAGCATGGACGAAGCCGCGTCGGTATTGTCGGTCTACGTCACCGCCTACTATTCGCTGATTCACCTGGCCCGTCTGCGGAAGGGACAGCGTGTGCTGATTCACTCGGCCATGGGCGGCGTCGGACAGGCCGCCATCGCCCTGGCCAGGCATGCCGGGGCCGAGATCTACGCCACCGCGGGCACCGAGAGCAAGCGCGAGCAATTGCGGAAGCTGGGCGTCAGGGCCGCATTCGATTCTCACAGCTTCGACTGGTACGACGAGTTGATGGCGGCCACCGCGGGCGAGGGTGTCGACGCCGTGTTGAACTCCCTTGCCGGACGCCATGTCGAGCTGTGCCTGCGCGCCCTGCGCGCCGGCGGCTGGCACTGCGAGATCGGCAAGGTCGATGTCTTCGCCGACAGCGACATCGGCCTGCGCGTCTTCCGCAAGAACCTGCGCTTCGCGGCCATCGACGTGGATCGCCTCATGGTCGACGACCCGTTGCTCGCACGCGAGTTGTCACAGACGTGCCTCGACCTGCTCGACCGGCGAGCGCTGCCGCCCCTGCCCGTCACCGTCTTTCCGTACCGGGACTACGCCAGGGCCCTCCGACTGATGACCACCGGGCAACACCAAGGAAAGCTGGTGCTGAGAGCGCCGCCGGCCGGCTCGGACCCGGACTTCCCGGTCGCCGACGTGCGGCCGCTGTTCGACCCGGATGCGACCTACCTGGTGACCGGCGGGCTGGGCGGCTTCGGCCTGCGGCTGTTGCCCTACCTGGTGGCTTCCGGGGCGCGCCATCTCACCTTGCTGGATCGCGCTCCCGAGCGCGGCCGGGATGCCGCCTGGATCCGCCGGTCGAGTGCTCTGGCCTACATGGACGAGGAGATCGAGCTCGACATCGTGACGGGCGACGTCGCGGTGGAAGAGGACGTCCAGCGCTGCGTCGCGCACTTGCGGCGTCCGCTGAAGGGCGTTTTCCACCTCGCCGGCACGCTGGACGACCGCCTGCTGGACGACCTGTCCGCCGAGTCCGTGGCAAGGGTCTTCGCAGCCAAGGCCCACGGCGCCCTCCATCTCCACCGGGCCACCCTCGACAGTGCGCTCGACTGCTTCGTGCTGTTCTCGTCCACCGCCTCGGCGCTGGGCAATCCCGGCCAGATCAACTACGCCGCGGCCAACGGCTTTCTGGACGGTCTGGCTGCCAGCCGCCGCCGGCAGGGCCTGCCCTGCCTGGCATACGACATGGCGGCCGTCGCCGACGCCGGGATGGCCTCCCGCAGCCTCCCCGTGCTGCGCATGATGCGGGCTGCCGGCGTGCCCCCGGTGAGCAGCGATTTCGCCATCGCCAACCTCGACTACGCGCTACGGGCGATGTCCGACCAGGACCACCTGGTCACCGCCCTGTTCGAGCGTCCGTCGTGGACGGTGGATTCTCCCGACTACATGCGCGTCGGGCGCCTGATGCGCAACCAGGACGCCTTCGCGGCCGGCGCGGCCGGCGAGCTGACGGTCGACGGCGTGGTCGCGCAGATCGCCGCCAAGGTGGCGGAGCTCTGCGGCCACGAAGAAGGCGGCGTGGAAGAGCCGCTGTCCAGCTTCGGGCTCACGTCGATTTCGGTCGCCGAGCTGGGAACGTTCATCCAGACGCAGTTCAACTACCGGGTGAGCGCGCTCGAGCTGATGACCACGGCGTCGGCCCTGTCGTTGGCGCAGGGCATCGTCCACGGCAAGGAGGACGCCGAGGAGGACCGGGCCGAGACCGATGCGACCGGTACCGGGGAGGCTTCCCTCGCCGACCGGCCGCGCGCCCGTCGTGCGCCGTCGGCATTCGCGAACGCCCTCAAGGACCACTTTCCGCAAGGGAGCGGTGTCGAATCGGAGGTCCTCACAGCCCACTGACCACGTTGGCCGGACGGGGAAGGACACAATGTCCAATGCGCTTCTCGTGTATCCGGAACACCCTCCCACCTACTGGGGCGCGAATTTCGCTCTCGAGATAACGGGAATCAAGGCTGCCTTCCCGCCGCTGGGCCTGCTCACCGTGGCCGCGATGTTTCCGCGGGAATACGAGCTCCGTGTCGTCGACATGAACGTGAACCCGCTGGAGGACGCCGACCTGGAATGGGCCGACATCGTGTTCACCTCCACCATGATCGTGCAGCGCGTCTCCCTGCAAGCCGTGGTCGAGCGCTGCAACCGGGCCGGCGTTCCCGTGGTGGCCGGAGGACCGCACCCCACCACGTTCCACGAGGAAATCGAAGGCGTCGACCATTTCGTGCTGGATGAGGTCGAGGAGACTTTCCCCGGCTTCCTCGCGGATCTGGAGAGCGGCTCCGCGAAGCGCATCTACCGCGAGCCGCGGAAACCGGATGTCACCAGGACCCCGGTCCCGCGCTTCGACCTCGTCGACCTGAAGAACTACGACACGATGGGCGTGCAGTTCTCCCGGGGGTGCCCGTTCGACTGCGAATTCTGCGACATCACCAAGCTCTACGGACGCGTGCCCCGGACCAAGTCCCCGGATCAGATGGTCGAGGAGTTCGAGGCGCTCTATCGACTGGGATGGCGCGGACAGGTCTTCATCGTCGACGACAACTTCATAGGCAACAAGCGGGATGCGATGAATCTGCTGCCGGTACTGGCGGACTGGCAGAAGACCCATGGATATCCCTTCACCCTCTCCACGGAGGCCAGCGTGAATCTGGCCCGGATGGACGAGCTGATGGAGGCGATGAGCGAGGCCGGTTTCGATACCGTGTTCGTGGGTATCGAAACGCCGACGCCCGAGGCCCTGCTCAAGACCAGGAAGCCGCAGAACGTCAACGAGCGCGAGGAGAACTTCCTCCTGAACGCCGTCCGCAGGATTCAGCGGAGAGGGATGCAGGTCCAGGCGGGATTCATCCTGGGTCTGGACGATGACGGAGAGGACGTGTTCGATGCCCAGATCGAGTTCATTCAGGAGGCGGGCATTCCCGCGGCCGCGATATACCTGCTGACGGCGCTGAAGGGCACGGACATGTACAACCGGCTGAAGGCGGAGAACCGGCTCGTGGAAGTGCCCGTCGGAACCAGCGCGACAACTCTCAACTTCAGGACGCAGTTGGACCCGAAGACCCTGCTCGCCGGATATCGGCGCGTGACGACCACTCTCTACGGGCCGACCCTCGAGACCTACTTCGAGCGCTGCCTGACTCTGTTCGAGCACCTCGAACCCTCGCCGCACGTGACGAGGACGAGGAGCAGGAACGCGATCTATGCGGACGTCATGGCTCTGCGTCGTCTCCTTTCGGATGCTCAGAAGCCGGCGTTCCTCGAGTTCATTGCCAAAGTCGCCGAACACCATCCCCGCATGCTCCCGAGAGCCGTCTACCTGGCCGCGCTGGGCTACCACTTCGAGAAGATCGCCCGCCAACAGGTTGCGATCCAGGACTTCAAGGACTTCCTCGCCGCCGAACTGACCCGCTTCGAAGAATCGGCGACCAGCCGGGACCGCGACGAGCGGGCAATCGAGGACCGGCGGCGAGCATCGTTCGGGAGGATCGAGCTCCGCTATCGGGCGATTCCCGACGAATTCCGCTACCTCGGGGACGGTGTCGAGGACGCTCTGCAGTGCTTCAGGTCCGCCTTGAACGAACGGGTCGGGGAACAGCCTGTCCACCCGGCGGCGATGTGAGAACCGGCTAGTGAGTTCCCGTTCCCGGAGATGGAGCACATGATCGGCAGCACGGTGGACACGGGGTCAGTGGGGTCAGTGGCCCCTTTGGTGGGCACGTTACCGCTCCAGTGCAAGAGGGATCTCGGGACCCTCCGGCGGTTCGTTCAGGAGGCCATGGGCCGGGGAGCGCCGGCGGATGCGGTGTCTCCCGCGTCCTTTCGGGAGGTCTTCCTGACGGGAGCGACCGGTCTCATCGGACGTTTCCTGCTGCGCGACCTCTTGCGGGAGGACGACGATCTCGTCGTGCACTGCCTGGTCCGGGCCGAAGACGAGGAGCATGGTCTGCAGCGCTTGCGTGCGGCCCTCGAGGAGGCCGAGGTCTGGGAGGACGCGTTCGCCGACCGCCTGCGCGTCGTGGTCGGGAACGTGGGCGACGCCCGGTTCGGCTTGAAGGGGGGCGATTTCGACGAGCTGTGTCGTCGCGTGGACGCCGTGTACCACGTCGCGGCCGACGTCGCCCTCACGGTGCCCTACCTCGACCTGAGGAGGGTCAACACGTTCAGCGCCCGCAACGTCCTGGAACTGTGTCTGCGCACGCGCCTGAAGCACCTGTTCTTCACTTCGTCGATGGGCGTGTTCCCGCAGTATTTCTTCCTGTTCGGGGGGGAATTCGCGAACCGTCGCATCGAGCACCAGATGCAACCGGACCTCGGGGACTTGAAGAGGACGTTCCCGGTCGGGATGTTCGGCTACCCGTGGAGCAAGCTGGTGGTCGAGCAGGCCCTGCTGTTCGCGGCCGCGGCGGGCCTGCCGGTGGGAATCTTCCGGTTGCCGGCTACCGGCGGGGCCAGCACGGGGGTCGTCAGGGCGGAGGACCTCCTCACGAGGTTCATCGCGGCGTTGGTGGAGGCAGGCATGGTGCCGCACGGGTTCTCCATACGGGTCAACGAGCCCGTCGACGTGCTGACGCGGATCTGCGCGGCCATCTCGAGGAACCCGCGTCGCCGTCACACCATCTATCAGTGCTGCGATTCGCGTCCCGCCCTGCACGACGTGGAGCCCGCCGATTTCGGGTGGTACTGGCCGGAGGTTTCCTACCGCTCGTTCAAGCGGGCGTGCCAGGCGCGCGGCGAACGATCGGCCCTCCACGGGCACTGGGCGCTGCTCGACCACGTCGCGCCGTACTGGTTCGGGGACAGGGCTGCGCGCGGCGCCCTGCCGGTCTGCGACCGCGCGATGCGGGAGGATTGTCCCCTCGCGATCGAGTGGCCGGGTCTGTTGACGATGCTCGCGCGCACGAGCAAGTGGGTGGGGCGGCGTCGCGACCGGTGGCCGTATCCGGCGGCGGAGGGCCGCCTGGACTTCGACTGCCTGATCTCGCAGGCGAGGCGCCACGCCGAGCGGGCGGGCGTGCCATTCGAGCAGGCGTATCCGGCGTGGATGCGCCGGGGTCTGGAACGGTTGGTGGCGTGCCTGAAGGCGCCGGAGGTGCGGTTGCGGGAGGAGCGGCGGAGCCTGCTGGTCTTCGAGCTCAGCCGGTTGTTGCGCAACAACGCGGCGCTCGCCCGCGAGCGGAGGGAACATCCGGAGATCGAACGGGAGGAGGTCGTCCGGCCGGTCTTCATCGTGGGGATCAACCGCACCGGCACGACGCTTCTGCATCGGCTGATGGCGCGGGATCCGCGTTTCTGGACGCTGCGGGGCTACGAGTGCTTCGAACCGGCGGTCCCGCCGAAGGAGGACGGCGGGCCCGCCGGCGGCGCCGGGGACATCCGCCGGGCGGCCCTGGAGGACATGTTCGAAGCGGCGGGGGCCGTCGAGAACTACAGCGGCGTTCACGAATTCGATATCGACGAGCCGGAGGAGGACTTCCCGCTGTTGCGGCTGTCGTTCGCAACGTGGACCTCGGTGGTTCGGTTCGGTCTGCCCGACTACGGCCGCTGGTTGGCGGCGGCCGGGTCGAAGCACGCGTACGCCCACCACCGGCGCATCGTGCAGCGCTTCACCTGGCAGCGCTGCCTGCCGGGGGCCGGGGGCGAGAGACAGTGGCTCTTCAAGATGCCCTTCCATCTCAGGGAGCTGGACACGCTGCTGGAGACCTACCCCGACGCGCTCTTCATCCAGACCCACCGCGCGCCGGCCGAGGTCATGGGGTCGTGGAACAGCCTGGTGGAACGGGCCCGTTCGGCCGCCGTCGAGCCGCCTCCGCGGCACGAGATCGGCCCCGAACAGCTCGACTTCATGAGCAGCATGCTCAACCGGGCTACGCGGCTTCGCAGCAGCCGCGCGGAGCTGGAAGACCGGTGGGTCGACATCGCGTACGTCGATCTGGTCCGGGACCCCCTGGCCGCGGTGCGAGCGATCTACGACCGGTTCGGCTGGCGGCTCGAGCAGGCGGCGGTCGATCGGATGGAGGCGTGGCTGTCGCGGCAGGCGGAGCGGCGGCGCCGGGAAAAGCGGCATCGGTACCGTCTGGAGGACTACGGCCTGACGGCGGAAGGAGTCGACGCCGCTTTCGAGCCGTATCTCGACTTCATTGCCGCTCGGGGACAATTTGCCCCGGGACCCGCGGCGACGCGGACACGGCCATGACGGCGCCGCCTGACGTCGCCTGGAGCAGGCCTTTCGCGACCCTTGGTCGGATAGACCTCGTCGAGATCGATCTCCGCGCCGACGAACAGCGCGAGGCGGACGCGGTCGCCTGGCTCGACGCGTCGGAGAGAGAGCGCCGGATGCGGCTCAGGAGCGTTCGCGCGCGCCGGGAGTTCGCGCTCTGCCGCGCAGCCGTTCGGCTTCATCTCGGCCGGCGGCTCGACTGCTCGAATCGCCGGCTCGCCTTCGGCGCGCTCCGACATGGCAAGCCCTTCGCGACCGTCGACGGAAGGACCGTCCCGTACGGATTCAACGTGAGCCACGGCGGCGCGCACGGTCTGATCGCGTTCGCGAGAGGCGAGTCGGTCGGGGTCGATGTGGAAGAGCGAGCACCAGGTCGCGACCTCGACGGAATGGCCGCGAGGGTCTTCGGCCCGCGGGAAAGGGCGGCACTGGCGACAGTCGAAGGCCGGGACAGGACGACTCTGTTCTATCGAATCTGGACGTTGAAGGAGGCGCTGCTCAAGGCGCTCGGCACCGGCTTTTCGTGCGACCCGACAGCGTTCGAGGTGCCGCCGGGCGTACTCCGAGGCGCGCTCTCCGGGACGATCCTTCCGCGCCACGGAGGGTCGAAGTCCTGGCGCCTGACGGATATTGGAGAAAGGCGGTTTTCGGCCGCGGTGGCGTACGAGCTACGGGACGGATGAAACGCCGTGCCCGGATCGGCGACCCTTCTTCGTCCTGCGGACGCTCGTCGTGGCTGTCGGAGGAGACGCCAGGGAGCAGGGGACGATCACTCTACCTCCGCGTCGGTTTCGCACCCGGCGAGGTCGTCGATCGACACATCCAACGCGTCAGCCACCCGGCGGAACACGCCCAGTGTGCCGGGCTTGCGTCCCCTCTCCATCTGCGACAGATACCCCTTCGACACACCGACTCGCGCCGCCAGCGCGTCGAGCGTGAGCCCGCGGTACAGCCGCCACGCTCGGAGGGCCGTCGCACCGTCCAGCATGGCGTTCACGACCTCGCCCGGCACCGTCTCGCCAGCCGCGTCCTCGTCCCACGCGCATCCGATCGCTGCGATGTCCGCTGCATCCTCCAACGCGGCGACCATGCGCCGGTACTCCTCGATGGGGACAACGGCGTATTCGGGCTCACCGTCCTTCTCGATGGTCTGCACCCTGCGTTCCGTCATCGATACACCTGCCCTCTCTGATCGATCACGGCCACCAGCATGACTCTCCGCTCGGGCTCGAGCGAACAGACGACCCTCCAGTCTCCGACACGCCGCCTGAAGTCGCCGTCCCGCCCTCGCAATCGGGTTGCATGCATGCATCAAACAGTACCAGGGTTCTCAAAATAGTTGCCATCGTTCCGACTGACCCCGAACGAATGCACCTGGAGTCGTTGGCCCGACGATCGCGCACAGCCCGCATTGGCGCGGCGGGCGCGCATCGTCCTCGCCTGCGCCGCCGGGAACAACAAGATCGTCGCCCGGCGCCTGAGCCTCTCGTCGCCGACCGTCGGCAAGTGCCGCGCGCCTCGTGCGGGACCGGCTCGACGGGTTGCTGGACGAGCGACGACCGGGAGCGCCACGAACCGTTACCGACGAGCAGGTCGAACAGGTGGTCATCGCCACCTTGGAGACGACTCCGCCCGGCGCCACGCACTGGAGCGCCCGGTCGCTTACTCGCGCGACCCGTCTGAGCCGCATGACCATCAATCGCATCTCCCGCCTTCGGATTGCGTCCCCATCGGAGCGAGACCTTCAAGCTGTCGCCCGACCCGTGCTGATGGAAAAGGTCCGGGACATCGTCGGCCTCTATGTCGGTCCGCCCGACCATGCCGTGGTGCTGTGCGTCGACGAGAAATCCCAGATTCAGCCCCTCGACTGCACCGCCCCGTTGCTGCCGATGCAACCCGGGCAAGCCCAACGGCGCACGCACGACTATCGGCGCCCCGGCACCACGTCGCTTTTGCAGCGCTGGACCTGAAGACCCGCATGGTGACCAGCGACACGCATCGCCGCCATCGGGCCATCGAGTTCCGCAAGTTCCTCGACCGCGTCGACGTCAGCGCGCCTTCCGACCTCGCCGTGCACATCATCATGGGCAACTACGGGACGCACAAGACGCTGCTCATCTGCTCTTGGTTCGCCAAGCGGTCCCAGTTCCACGTTCACTTCACCCCGACCCACGGCTCCCAGCTCAACCCTCATTGAGCGCTGCTTTGCCGAGCTCACCACAAAGCAACTGCGACGCGGCGTGTATCGGAGCGTGCGCGCGCTGGAAGCTGCCATTCGCGACTTCATCGCCGCGCACAACCAAGACCGCCGACGATCCTCGCGAGCGTCGGGCGGTTCGCTCAGCGCATGCTGAGCCTCATACAGGCTCCCGGACATATGTCACGAACCATTAGAACAGGACACTAGCTTGATTTTATTCGATCCAGGCAGTCTTCAATTTCCTCGCTATAATTCCTGGCTACCTCTCGAATGCGAGCAGCGTCGATCCCGCCAAATTTCAATCGTCGAGTAAGGTACACCGCAACCCAGTCGAGTAACCGCATGGTAATTTGAGTCCGTTCGTTGGCCCCACAAACAATCCGTAGAATCTTTTCAAGGGTGCAATGCGCTACTTTGCCATTCTTCCCAAGGTCCCTTTCGCATTCAGCAACTAACACGCCGAGACGAAGTGAAACATCGACCATCAAAATGAGCAACAGCTCCTCCCTAGCACTGGCCCCGGCGCTACCGGTCCCGGCATCCATTTGATGTATAACCTCTCCCACCGCTTCGTTTTCCATCTTTACACAAAATGCCCCGAGCTTTGCGCCGTATCCGGTAAGACTAAGGAGGATCACCATGCCAAACAGTTTTCGGATCATTCCCATGCATTGATTGTGATCTAGCGGTCGCGCTGGATTGAAAATGCGTTCGGCGTGTTTGCTCAAGTCAACCAACGAGCGATCAGTGATTTTGTCATCCAAATCAAGAACTTCAGTGAAGTCGACGTCGAGCAGAGTGTACCCCAACTCACCAAACGCATTGCTCAGATATTCTTCCATCCCAATAAAGTGCAAGATCTTGGCAGCTTCTACGTAAAGCTTTGCAGCGACCCTATAGTTGCCAAGGTTGCTCTCGCAATTCCCGATCTGATGCAACACCTGTCCGCGATTTACCCCAATTGCGGCGCCCCGCTCATGCTGCAAAGAACGGCGATATGCTCTCGCAGCTTCTTCATATTTTCGTTGGGATAGAAGAGAGAAACCGAGCATACCCAGGGCGCTTGAAAGGTCATTCTGTAGCTCGTCTTGTTCGAGTTCTGCATCCACGCTTGTTTCGTCCTCAAGTGACGACAATAACGCTCGATAACCTTCAAATGCTTGCCGGGCGTACCTCTCCGCTCTCGGATAGTCTCTAGCCTCCTGCGCCGCCATTGCCCGGCACATGGCCACACCTGCAAGCACCTTCGGATTATCTGAGGTGCTGGCGATTCTATTGGCTATTCCTAACCCACTGGTGACCAGTGTTTCGTCCTGAGCGCGCTGTGCCAAGGCTAGGAATTGCATTGCCAGTCCACTCGCCTCTTCCAACCGTCGCGTTCGAAATGCGAGTTCAGTCGCGCGAAACATCACTTGAGCGCCTTGCTCCGCCAGCCTTAGAACGAAGAAGTACCGCATCAAGGATCCAACGATCGACAGCGCAGTTGCCACAAGATGTTCATCTTCCTGCCGTTCTTGAGCCAGCTCCAAGACATGCAGAAAATTGGGAAGCTCGTCCCCAAACCGCCGAAGGGCATAAGGAGTCTCCTCGAAAGTATCGTACTCCAGTTGAAGAACAGCCACCATCATGCCAAAACCTTGAACTACCCGCCCGACCACTTGCTCAAATGCCCTCGGTTCTTCCGCGCTGCCGCGTTCGGTCACGAACCGGCGAACCGGAGCCAGCATCCGCGTGCGACTCAGTTGCTTGTCGACAACGGCCAATTCGACAAGATGCCATTTGCGTAGCGACGCTAAGGCCTCGGCACTGTCGTCGAGTTCTAGCCATTGCCGTTCGATATAGTTCGTCAAGACACCTGCTGGTGCTTGTGCGAGCGCCCAAAGGAGTTGTCGACTGCTGCCCGCTAGCGCCTTGTAGGCCGTTTGAAGGCACAATTCAAGAGAGGTTTGGCGCGTATGGTGTTTTCGCCCAGGAAAGTTGACGAATTCTGTACCAAGGCGGTGAATGGCATTCAGCGCGGCAGTGGCGCTGCCGTAGTGTTGAGTCAACGCCCCGGCAAGCTTGATCGTCAAGGCGTGCCCATCACAGAAACTCAGCAACTCATCGGTATCGCCTTGGATAGTGTCCCCACCAACGCGACAGGATTGCCTCAGTAGGGACCGGCTGGCAGATCCTGCGAGTCCTCCGAGTCTCAATTGTGCCTCCGCGGGTAGCCGATGCAATAAGATTTGGCTCGTTGACACGAATTGTGTGTCGCTTGTGGCGTGGAACAGCGCATGAACGGTGTCTTCAAATTTGTCCAGATCATCAAGAATAGCTTGTTCGATGCCATCGAAGACCACACATACGTGAGCGGCATCCAGCCGCGAAGGGAGGTCTTCAACATCATATTCCGAACCACCTATAGCGAGCGCTGCGCGTAACGCCGATACAACGTCCGCGACGTTACGACACTGCTCGACGTTGCACCACAGGACGGGACGTCCGGTGTTGCATCGGCTAATTGCCTGCAAAAGCAGTTCTGACTTCCCGATACCAGCGACACCATAAACCGCCGCAGAGCGTCCGGACCGCAAAGCATCTACGAGCACCTCAAGCTCCTTCTCCCTGCCAACGAAGTCCTGAGAGGCTCGCGGGGATCGTAGATGCTTGCGCGATGGCTGCGCTCGCTCCATTAGGTTTGCACGCGTTCGAGCAATCAAACAGTCTTTTATCGCCTGCAAGTCTTCCGTCGTAAGACTGTGTTGTGCATCATGCTCCCGATGGCACGCTGAACAGATACGAAGGAGATTATGAGGGTGATGCGATCTACTGGTTGCCCAAGGGCGGATGTGTGCCGTTTCCACACCGACACCGCTTCCGCAACGCGCACATTGGTTTCGGCTCTCCGCACGAAGATGGTCAAGAATCGCCTTCGGGATAGAGAGACGACCTTCCGAGGGATCGCACCATTCTCCGCGGAGCATGGAATCGAAGGCATCTAAGTCTAGCCGGCTGAAGCGCGTCTGACCATCTTGCTCCACAGTTGGGAGCGGCCTTAGACCTCTCGTTTTACCGAGTTTCCGTTTCGTGAATTGAAACAAGAGCTCAGTTGTTATTCCGAGATGATGGGCAGCCTCTAGCGGCGTCAGCAATTTTCTCATTTTCAGACTTCATTTCAATGCTTTAGAGTTGGTCAGTCGACCAGATGCCACAGGTCTCCCTGGCACGCCGCTTCCAGGGCGTCGAGGTACTAACGCTTCGCACAACCAGCGAGAAACCGACCACCTTAACTATCCCCGACCCTGTTTCTTTGCGATCTTCGCCCACGTGTCCCGCAACCCGACCGTCCGGTTGAAGACCAGCGCCTCCCGGGCCGAATCGGGGTCGACGCAGAAGTATCCCAGCCGCTCGAACTGGTAACGCGCGCCAGCCGACGCGCCGGCGAGGCCGGGCTCGACGCGGCAGCCGGTCAGCTTCTCCAGTGATCCAGGGTTCAACCCGTCCCTGTAGTCGCCGCCCTCCGGCACGTCCTCGGGATACTCCGCCGTGAACAGGTGGGCGTAGAGCCGAGCTTCGGCCGTCAGCGCGTGGCGGGCCGAGACCCAGTGGATGGTCCCCCGCACCTTTCGGCCGTCGGGCGCATAACCGCCGCGCGTCTCCGGGTCGTAGGTGCAGCGCAGCTCGACGACGTTCCCGTCGCCGTCCTTGACGACGTCGCGGCAGGTCAGGAAGTACGCGTACCGCAACCGGACCTCGCGGCCGGGCGCGAGCCGGAAGAACTTCCTCGGCGGATCCTCCCGAAAGTCGTCCCGCTCGATGTAGAGCTCGCGCGAAAAAGGCACCTTCCGCGTCCCGGCGCTCGCGTCTTCGGGGTTGTTTACCGCGTCCATCTCCTCGACCCGGTCTTCGGGGTAGTTCTCGATGATCACCTTCAACGGCCGAAGAACCGCCATGACCCGCAGGGCGGTCCGGTTCAGCTCCTGCCGCACGGCGTCGTCGAGCTGCGCCATCTGCACCACGCTGTTCGCCTTGGCCATACCGATCCGGTCGCAGAAATCCCGGATGGCGGCGGGCGGATAGCCGCGCCGCCGCATGCCGGTCAGGGTCGGCATGCGCGGGTCGTCCCAGCCGTCGACGTACTGCCCCTCCACCAGCTCCAGCAGCTTCCGCTTGCTGAGCACGGTGTGCGTGAGGTTGAGCCGGGCGAACTCGATCTGCCGCGGCGGATCCTCGAAGTCGAGCGCCTGCAGGTACCAGTCGTAGAGCGGCCGGTGGTCCTCGAACTCCAGCGTGCACAGCGAGTGCGTGATGCGCTCGAAGGCGTCCGACAGCGGGTGCGTGAAGTCGTAGGTCGGGTAGACGACCCAGTCGTCGCCCTGCCGGTAGTGGGGGCTGCGGCGGATCCGGTAGATGGTCGGATCGCGCATGTTCATGTTGGGCGCCGCCATGTCGATCTTCGCCCGCAGCGTCCGCGCGCCGTCCTCGAACTCGCCCGCCCGCATCCGCGCGAACAGGTCCAGGTTCTCCTCGACCGGGCGGTCGCGCCAGGGGCTGTCGCGGCCCGGCTCGTCCCAGCGGCCGCGGTAGCGGCTCACCTCTTCACCCTGCAGGTCGTCGACGTAGGCCAGCCCCTTGCGGATCAGCGTCACCGCGCACTCGTAGAGCCGCTCGAAGTAGTCCGACGCGTAGAAGGAGCGGTCCTCCCAGTCGAAGCCGAGCCAGCGGACGTCCTGCTCTATCGCCCGCACGAACTCGACGTCCTCCGTCTCCGGGTTCGTGTCGTCCATGCGGAGGTTGCAGAGCCCGCCGTACTCGTGCGCGATGCCGAAGTTCAGGCAAATCGACTTCGCGTGGCCGATGTGGAGATAGCCGTTCGGCTCCGGCGGAAAGCGGGTGTGGACCCGCCCGCCGCGCCGGCCGGCGGCCTTGTCGGCGGTGACGATCTCCCGGATGAAGTCGAGTCCGGCGGTTTCTGTCTCGGGCATGCTCACACGTGTGTCCTCGCCTGGAAGTCGTCGCCTTGCGGCTCCGCTTTCCGCCCAACCAGGCCCCTCCGGGAGTCTGCCCCGTTCCCCGGCGCAGACTCCCGGCTCATGAATCAGTCGGCGCCGGAGCCGGCCTCCGCGGCCTCGATCGCCCGGTCAATTCTAGCGAGACACGCCGTCCGGCCGAGAATCTCCAGCGCATCGAACAGGCCGAACCCGACGCCCTTGCCGGTTACCGCCACCCGGACGGCGTGGATGATCTGCCCGATCCTGATCTGGTCCGTTTCCACGAACCGATGCAGCGCGGCGTCGAGCGTGCCGGCGTCGAACGGCTCGACGGCTTCCAGCACCGGCCGGAAGCGTCGCAGCCGGTCCGCGGCTCCCGGCGCGCCGACCCGCTTGCGGAACGCCTTCTCGTCGTAGGAGAACGCCGCGTCGTCCTGGAAGAACTCGGCGTAGCGCACGATGTCGCCCGCCACCTTGATCCGGTCGCCGGCCGCGGCGACCACCCCGCCGACGCGCGCCCGCTCCGCCTCGGTCCGCTCGTCTCCCAGCAGCCCGAGCCGCACGAGGTACGGAGAGACCGCCTCCGCCTTGTCGTCCACCGGCAGCGCGTTCATCCGGCGCTCTTCGAACGCCATCATCTTCTGCGGATCGAAGCTGGCGGCGGACCGGTTCACGCGGTCCAGCGAGAAGTGCTCGATCATCTCCTCCCGCGTGAAGTCCTCCGTGCGGTCGTCCAGCGACCAGCCGAGCAGCAGCAGGTAGTTGACCAGGGCCTCCGGCCGGTAACCGACCTCGCGGTAGAACTCCACCAGCACCGGGTTGAAGCGCTCCGGCACGACCTCGTCGCCGAGCGCGGCCAGGATGCCGGCGCCGTGGTCGTACACCTTCTTGAACTCGGGCTGCGACAGGTACCTGCCGAGCTTCCGCTTGCTCAGCTTCTCGCTGCCGCCCGGCGCTGCCACGTAGGGCAGGTGCGCGTAGCGGGGCCGCTCGTAGCCCAGCCCGTCGGCGATGAAGATCTGGCGCGGCGTGTTCGACAGGTGCTCCTCCGCCCGGATGACGTGCGAGATGCCGAAGTCGTGGTCGTCGACCGCGCTGGCCAGATGGTAGAGGTGGCTGCCGTCGGCCCGCTGGATCACGTGGTCCTGCTCCAGCGCCCAGTCGAAGGCGACCGGCCCGCGCACCAGGTCGTCGAAGCGGCAGGCGCCCTCGCGCGGCATCTTCAGCCGCACGACGGCGGTGCGCCCCTCGCCCTCGAAGCGCGCCGCGTCGGCGTCGGTTTCCGCCATCCAGCGCCGGCTGTAGATGAACCGCCGCTTCTCGCGCTGCGCCGCCTCGCGCTCGGCCGTAGTCTCCTCCGCCGTCGCGTAGTCGCGGTATGCCAGCCCGCGGTCGAGCAGCTCCGACACCGCGGCCCGGTAGCGACCGGTCCGCTGCGACTGGTAGTACGGGGCGCACGGACCGCCCACCTCCGGCCCCTCGTCCCAGTCGATGCCCAGCCAGCGGAAGCCGTCGAGGATGGGCCGCAGCGCCGCCTCGACGTTGCGCTCCCGGTCGGTGTCGTCGATGCGCAGGATGAACTGTCCGCCGTGCCGGCGGGCGAACAGCCAGTTGAACAGCGCCGTGCGGACGCCGCCGATGTGGAGGTAGCCTGTCGGGCTCGGTGCGAATCGGGTGCGAACGGACATCGTCGGATATTATGGCGGCACCGGTGCACGGCAGGCTGCCGCCGCTGCACGGCAGAGAGGATTTCAACATGCGCGCTCTAGCGACGGCGGTAGTCGTGGCGGCGTTGGCGGGACTCGGGACGCTGCCGGGCGCCGGCGGCGAGTTGCTGGCCCAGGCGGGAGGACGTCCGAACGTGGAGCACCTGACGTTCGAGATCGAAGGGCACGGCGAGATGCCCTACGCGGTGTCGGTGCCGGCCGGCTACGACCCGGCCACGCCGCATGCCCTGATCCTGGCCCTGCATCCGGGCGGAAAGCAGGGGTCGTACTACGGCAGCCTCCATATGCGCCAGATGTTCGAGCCGGCGTTGCGCGGCCTGAACGCGGTGGTCGTCGCCCCGGACGTGCCGACGCGGCGCTGGACGAGCGACGTCTCCGACCGGGGAGTCATGGCGCTGCTCGATCGGATCCTCGAGACCTACAACATCGACCGCGCGCGCGTCCTCGTCACCGGCTTCAGCCTCGGCGGGCGGGGAACGTGGTTCTTCGCGACGCGCCATCCGGACTTCTTCACCGGCGCCATTCCCATCGCCGGCCGCCCCGGCGACGAGCCGCTCGACGCGCTCGGCGGCATGCCGGTCCACGTCATCCACAGCCGGGCGGACGACGTGGTGCCGTTCGGTCCCGCCGAGGCGGCGGCGCGAGAGATCGAGGAAGCCGGCGGCACGGTGGCCTTCACCGCCCTCGACCGCGTAGGGCACTACGCGATGGGCGGCTACGTCCGCTCGCTGCGCGATGCCGGCGACTGGATGCTCGATCAGTGGAACGGCCGTTGAGTCGGTGATGCGGCGTCCGAAGCCGCCGGCCCGGGCTTCGACAGGCTCGTTCGAACGTCGTACGGTCAGATGTGATAGGGATTCACGCTGGACAGCACGCGGCCGGCGCCGCGTACGAGACGAGCGTCGCGAGTCAACAGCGGCGCATCGAGCATGCGTGCGAGTGCGACGTATTCGGCGTCGTATGTCTTGGCCCATCCCAGCTCGACGGCAAGGCGACTTGCCTCGATGTACAGGCGGCGCGGAGAGCGCCTCCGGATGGGACCGTCCACGAGCCGCGCCAGAGCGGCCTCCTTCAGCGCCGTGCTGATCTCGCCCCGGTACTGCATCTCTCGCAGAACGGACGTGCATTCCGACCAGAGGAGAGCCGGCGCAACGAGGATCGCGGAGAATCCATCGAACCCCCGCTCCGAGGCCGCGGCGTGGAGCGCCGCGCTGGCGTCGATCACGGCGATCACGGAACTCGACGGGACGGTCTCGACCGCCTCAGCGCCGCGACGAAGTTGGGCATCGGCTCGCCGGTCAGCGTCCCCTCCTCGGTTCTTGCCGGAACGACCTCGGCCGCGCCCAAGTCCAGCACGGTCTGTTCGTCTATGAGATGCTGCGTGCCCACCTTCCGGGACGGCAGCTTCCCCTCGCGGATCCAGCGTCGGACGGTTTCCGGATGCCTGCCGGTGCGCAGTGCCGCTTCGGGGACTGTGAGCATGAGTTGTAGTATACAACAACTTGTTGCCCCTCGGCGACGGAGCGCCGGCCGCCGCCGCGATACGCTGCCACGAAGCGAAGCGACGATCATGACGCGGCGAAGTTCGCCGCCCGCTAGAATGGTCTGATGAAGTACCGGCGATTGGGCACGACAGGGATCTACGTCTCGGAGCTCTGCCTGGGAGCGATGACGTTCGGCACGCAGTGGGAGATGATCGGCGCGCTGGGCCAGCAGGAGGCCGACGCGCTGGTCGGACGCTCGCTCGACGCCGGCGTCAACTTCTTCGACACCGCGGACGTCTACTCCACCGGCGACTCGGAGGAGATCCTCGGCCGCGCCCTGGCCGCCCGCCGCCGTGACGTCGTGATTGCGACCAAGGTGCGCGGCCGCATGGGCCCCGGCCCCAACCAGGTCGGGCTGTCCCGGCTGCACATCATCGAGGCCTGCGAGGCGAGCCTGAAGCGGCTCGGCACCGACTACATCGACCTGTACCAGATTCACCGCGCCGACCCCGAGACCGCCATCGACGAGACGCTGGGCGCCCTGACCGACCTGGTTCGCGCCGGCAAGGTGCGCACCATCGGCTGCTCGAACCTGGAGGCGTGGGAGCTGATGAAGGCGCTGGGCGTGTCGGAGCGGCGGGGCTTCGAGCGGTTCCAGTGCACGCAGTCCTACTACGCGCTCGCCGGGCGCGACATCGAGCACGACACCATCCCGCTGATTCGCGACCAGGGTCTCGGCCTGCTCGTCTGGAGCCCGCTGGCGGGCGGCTTCCTCTCCGGCAAGTTCACCCGCGAAGGGGCCCGCGACGCCGACGCGCGCCGCGTCGCGTTCGACTTCCCGCCGCTCGACAAGGAACAGGCCTTCGACATTCTCGACGTCGTTCGGCCGATCGCCGACGCCCACGGCGCGTCGGTGGCGCAGGTGGCGCTTGCGTGGCTGCTGGCGAAGGACGCCGTCACCAGCGTCATCATCGGCGCGAAGCGGATGGACCAGCTCGTCGACAATCTGGGGGCGGTCGAGCTCACCCTCACCGCCGACGAGCTCGAACGCCTCGACGAGGTGAGCGCGACCCCGGCGCCGTACCCCGCGTGGATGCTGTCGCTGGGCGACGACCGTCTGCCGGGCACATCGCGCGACCTGGCGGCGCTTCTGCGGAAGCCGCGCAGCGACTGACGAAGCCCGCCGCTGCGTGGAGCAGAGCGCGCCGCGGCCTGAACGAGACGGCGACGATTACGGGCGCGAGCATGCGAGTGGAGGCCGTTGCGTGGGGTAGAGCGCGCGCGGCCTGAACGAGGAGCCGCGCAACGGGGAACGAGGCCATGCCGCGGCTGGAAGCCACGTAGCGGCGAGTGAAGCTGCGCTGCGGCTGTTGATGAAGAAACTCGGACGGAGCGGAAGCGGAGGAACAGGGGCATGCACCGGGTTGCGGGCGTTCACGAACGGCTGGAGCAATTCATGGCCGGTCTCGTCCGGCGCAACCCGGGCGAGCCCGAATTCCACCAGGCGGTGCGCGAAGTGGCGGAGGGCGTCATCCCGTTCGTGATGGCGCATCCGAAGTACGAAGAGGCGCGCATCCTGGAGCGGCTCACCGAGCCCGACCGGATCATCACGTTCCGCGTCACGTGGCAGGACGACGCGGGGGGCATCCGCATCGCCCGGGCCTGGCGCGTGCAGTTCAGCAACGCCATCGGCCCCTACAAGGGCGGCCTCCGTTTCCACCCCACGGTGACGCGGAGCGTGCTGAAGTTCCTCGGCTTCGAGCAGATCCTCAAGAACAGCCTCACCGGCCTGCCGATGGGCGGCGCCAAGGGCGGCTCCAACTTCAACCCCCGCGGCCGCAGCGCCAACGAGGTGATGCGCTTCTGTCACGGGATGATGCGCGAGCTGCACCGCCACATCGGCGAGGACACCGACGTCCCGGCCGGCGATATCGGCGTCGGCGGCCGCGAGATCGGCTTTCTGTTCGGCCAGTACATGCGCCTGGCCAACCGCTTCACCGGCGTCCTCACCGGCAAGGGGCTCGCCTTCGGCGGCAGCCTCGTGCGGACCGAGGCGACCGGCTACGGAGCCGTCTATTTTCTGCAGAACATGCTGGCGACCCGTGGTGACGAGATCGCCGGCAAGACGGCGGTGGTCTCCGGCTCGGGCAACGTCGCGCTCTATGCCATCGAGAAGCTGAACGAGCTCGGCGCCACCGTGGTGACCGCCTCCGATTCGGATGGCTTCGTCCACGACCCGCACGGTATCGACGCCGAACGCCTGGCCTGGCTCAAGGAACTGAAGGAAGTGCGCCGCGGACGCGTCCGCGAGTATGCAAAACACTTCGGCTGCGACTACCACGAAAAGCAACGGCCGTGGCGCGTGCCCTGCCGACTCGCCGTGCCCTGCGCCACCGAGAACGAGCTGGACGCCGACGATGCGGAGACCCTCCTGGACAACGGGCTCCTGGCGGTGGCGGAAGGCGCCAACATGCCGTCGACCCTGGGCGCGGTCCACGCGTTTCGCGGCCGGAAGATCCTGTTCGGTCCGGCCAAGGCCGCCAACGCCGGCGGCGTCGCCGTCTCCGGCCTGGAGCAGAGCCAGAACGCGCTGCGGATCTCCTGGTCCCGCGAGGAGGTCGACCGCCAGCTCCAGGCCATCATGCGCGACATCCACGAGAAGTGCCGCGAGGAAGGCACCGACGCCGACGGCTTCATCGACTACGTGCGCGGCGCGAACATCGCCGGCTTCCGCAAGGTCGCCGACGCGATGCTCGCCTACGGCGTCGTGTAGCGCTTCGGCGTCGTGTAGCGCTTCGGCGCCGGCTACCGCATGACGGTCGCGAAGTAGTCCGGCAGCCCCGGCTTCGTGTCCCGCAGGATCTCCACGATCGCCTGCCGGTCGGCGAGCGCCAGCCGATCGTACGGCGACTCGGTGACCTCGCCGGACAGCACGGTCCACATCCGTCTATAGATCGCGTCGAGCGCCGTCTCCGGCAGCGCGTCGAACGCCTCCGTGTAGATCATGTAGCTGCACGGATAGCGGAACAGGCGGCTGTCGAGGGAGATCTCTCGCAGGGATCGGCCGCGGCCGTCACGGGGACCGCGCGCCGAGAACACCTCGGCAAAGCCGGACCCGCCCGCCACCCCGGGCGGCAGGGGCGGCTCGTCGACGAACAGCAGGTAGTCGACCAGCTCCACCGCGGCCTCGTCGACGATCTCCAGAAACCGTCCGTCGTCGGTCGAGCGACCGCGGTCCGCGGGGGCCACGTTCTCCGCACGGTGCTCCACCCGCCGCGCCTCCCAGCCGATGCGCGTGATCAGGTTCGTCATGTGGGCCTGGTGCTCCAGCACCATCAGCGCCACGATGTCGCTGTAGGGCGTCGGGAAACCCTCGAGGTCGAAGCGCCCCTCCAGCGACTCGATGACCGGCGGCACGACGCCGAAGGTCGCATGCGGGTCGTCGACATCCTCCACCTCGACGTTCCCCATGTGCGCCACCCCCCCGTGCGACCCGGTCACGTACCAGCCGCCCCAGCGGTCCTCCAGCCGGCTGCGGTGGTCCGTGGCGTGCCCGCTGGCGTAGGCGTTCGGATCGTCGGGCATCGGGAACATGCTGAGGACCTGCGGGCCGGGGACGCCGAGCGTGTCCCAGGACAGGTGGCAGGCGAGGCAGGTCTCGCGCCGCCGGATGCGCGGCGCCGCCGACGGCGTCTGCTCCAGCGAATAGAAGATCGTTCCCTGGCGCCGGTCCTGGGCGGCGATCTCTATGACGTCTGCGCCGCGCACCCAGCCGAGCGACACGTCGTCGCGGAAGAAGACGGCGCGCGGGTTGTCGAAGTCGATCCAGTCCTCCTGGAAGCTCGTCGGCGAGAACACGAGCACCTGGGATTCCACCGGGATGCCGAGCGCGTCGAGCAGCGAGCGGAGGTAGCCGCTCCGTCCCTCGAAGGCGAGCGAGGCCGAGCCCTCCACGAGCCGCCGGTCGAGGTCCGCGATGGCGTTGTCGACCGCGCCGTCCGTGTACAGGATCGCGGGATGATCGCGCGATGCCCGGAAGGCGCCGCCGCGCTGACCGTGGACGGACGTGACGGCGATGATGCCGACGAGAATCGTTGCCGCGACGCCGATCGAAGTCGTGCTGCGCATAAACGTCTCGCCCCCGCTGTTCGTCTACACGGATGAGCCGGTGACCGGCAGTCTCCGTCGGACTGCCGCCTGCGCGACTGGCGACCGGTCCGGCGCTCGCGCACGGAACCGGCCCGTCGTCCAGCGATTATAATGAGTAGCTCGCCGGGCCGCGGTGCCGCCGCGGCCGCGAAGAAGGAACGAAAGGACGAATTCCATGCGGACCAGAATCCTGGGCGTGCCGGCGATCGTCGCCGGGTTGGCGGCGTTCGCTCCCGGCGCAGCGGTCGCCGCCGAGAACGAGGCGCCGACGTTCACGAAGGACGTGGCCCCGATCTTCCAGGCGAAGTGCGAGGCGTGCCACCGCGCGGACTCCATCGCGCCGATGTCGCTCGTCACCTACCAGGAGTCCCGTCCGTGGGCGCGTTCGATCCGCGAACGCGTGTCGACGCGCCAGATGCCGCCCTGGCACGTCGATAGGACGGTGGGCATCTCCGAATTCAAGAACGACCGGTCACTGACCGACGCCGAGATCGACACCATTCTCCGCTGGGTCGACGGCGGGGCGCCGCGCGGCAACCCGGCCGACATGCCGTCGCCGATCGAGTGGCCCGACGAGTCGAAGTGGTACTTCGCGGAGCTGTTCGGACCGCCGGACCTGGTGATCGAGTCCGAGCCCTTCACGATGCCCGCCGAGGCGAACGACGCCTGGTGGAAGCCGGTCTCCGATACCGGCCTGACCGAGCCGCGCTGGGTGCGGGCGATCGAGCTCCGGCCCGCCACGACGGCCGGCCGCCGGGTCACGCACCACGCCATCGCGCGCCTCGAGCAGGAGGAAACCGACCCGCTGCTGCAGAACGCGGCGGCCACCGCCTCCGACGATCCGCTCAACAACTCCGGCCTCTTCATGGAGTGGGCGGTCGGCAAGCAGGGCGAGCTGATGCGTCCGGGCAGCGGCAAGCTGATGCTGCCCGGCTCGCGGATCATCTGGGACGTCCACTACTCGGCCGCCGGCGAGGAGATCACCGACCACGTCGAGCTCGGCATCTACTTCTATCCGCGGGGCGAGGAGCCGGAGCACCGGCAGGTGCTGCACCTGATGGGGGCCGGCGGCGTCGACATTCCGCCGAACACCGTCTCGGTCACCGAAGGGTTCTTCCCGCTGAAGCGCGCCGCGCGCATCGAGAGCTTCCAGCCCCACATGCACCTGCGCGGCAAGGCGATGGCCATGGAGGCCATCCTGCCGACCGGCCGGCGCGAGGTCCTCAGTCACGTCGGAGACTTCAACTTCAACTGGCACAACACCTACGTCTTCGCCGACGACGTCGCGCCGCTGCTGCCGAAGGGCACGCTCGTGAAGATCACCGCCTGGCACGACAACACCGCCGCCAATCGCGCGAACCCGGACCCGAACGTCTGGGTCGGCTACGGCGACCGGACGGTCGACGAGATGGCGCACGCGTGGGTCAACGTGACCTACTTCACGGACGAGGACTTCGAGGCGGAGGTCGCGGCGCGCGCGTCCCTGACCGACAACGACGACTGATCATCGCCGCGTTCCGGTGTCGGGCCGCCGCAACGGGTGGCGGCCCGACGCCCCGCTCCGGACTCTCGCCCCCGTTCCCGGGAAGATTTCGATGCAGCTCCACAGGTTTCGGGTCGGCTTCACCACGGCGCTCGCCGCCATGCTCCTGTTCGGCGCCGGCGCGTCGGCCCAACCGCCGCGCGCTCCGCTCCCGCTGGAGCCGGAGGGAAGCCGCGGCGAGGCGATCTTTCCGGCGGTGGAAGGCTGGTACCGCAACGCCGACGGATCGTTCACGATCCTGCTGGGCTATTTCAGCCGGAACGACGACCCGGTCGACATCCCGGTCGGCGCCGACAACCGGATTCAGCCCGGCGGCCCGGACCTCGGCCAGCCGACGCACTTTCTGCCCCGGCGCTCGTGGGGCGTGTTCTCGATCAACGTCCCGGCCGACTTCGGCGAGCAGCGTCTCACCTGGACCCTGGCTGCCAACAATCAGCGTTCGGAGGTCTCGTTCTGGCTGAACCCGCCCTACTTCATCGATCCGTTCCTGAACCGTGCGAACGGCAACACGCCGCCGCGGCTGCGGGTGGGCGACGGCGATGAGCTGCAGGGACCACCGGTGACGGGGGTCTCGGCCAGCTATACGGCTGCCGTCGGCGAGACCCTGAAGCTGAAGGCGTCGGCTCGCGACGAACCGCTGACCAACCCGCCGCCGCCGCGCCGGCGCGGCCGCCCGCGACCGCCGTTGACGCTGACGTGGCGCCTCTACCGGGGACCCGCCGAGGTGATCTTCGAGTCGGGCGCCGAGGACGGGACGAACGGCCGCCACGAGTTCGCGGATCTCGCCGGCGGCGAGACGACCACCTACACCACCTTCAGCGAGCCGGGCGATTATCGGCTGATGGTCACCGCCAACGACATCTCCGGCAACGGCGGCGGCGGCGATCAGTGCTGCTGGACGACGAGCTTCGTCGACGTGACGGTACGCTGACCGGCGGCGCGGTTCACTTCCGCAGCTCGACCGCCTGCGCGACGAAGCTGACCTCGGTAGCGGTCCCGTCGGGATTGCGCGTCAGCGCCACGCCCTCGGCGATGAGGTGGTCGGCGTCCGCCTTCGAGAAGGTGTTCCGCTCGAACATTCCCTCCAGCCGAGCGCCGGCCCTGCGGGAACAGGTCGGCATCCCGTTCCGCTGGACGGACGCGCCGGTACTGGTTTAGACTGGCCAAGATCCATTTTTTGAATAATCAAACTCCGTGCCCGACCCTGCGCTCGCGCTCGTCGTCTTCGGCATCGCGGTGACCACCGCGGCGGGGCTGTTCTGGCCCCGGATCGGCTTGGCGTCCCGCCTGCGGCGTCTCCTGCTGCTGAGCGAACGGGTCCTCCTCGAGGACGCCGTCAAGCACATGTACACCTGTGAGCGGACGGGACGTGTCTGCTCGCTGGAGAGTCTGGCCGGCCGGCTCGAGGTCTCCCGGGCGCGCGCCGCCGGTCTGCTGTCGCGGCTGACCGCGATGGCGCTGGCCCACACCGGCGGCGTCGGACCGACCCTGACCGACGAAGGCCGCCGGTCCGCGCTCCGCCTCGTCAGAACGCACCGCATGTGGGAACGGTACCTGGCCGACCGAACCGGGGTGCCGGCCACGGAATGGCACGACGAGGCGGAGCGGATGGAGCACTCCCTGTCGACCGACGAGGTCGACGCACTCGACACGCGGCTGGGCCATCCCCGTTGGGACCCGCACGGCGACCCGATTCCCACAGCCGCCGGCGACATCCCGCCGGACCAGGGACTGGACCTCGTGTCTGCCCAGCCCGGGCGGACGGTGGAGATCCTCCACCTGGAGGACGAGCCGCGCGAGATCTACGACGCCCTGCTCCGCGACGGGCTCGTCCTGGGGGGTCGCCTGGACGTCGTCGCAAGAACCGACAGCAGCGTGCTCGTACGGGGCGGCGGTCGCGAGTGGGAGATCGATACCGTGGCCGCCGGCAACGTGACGGTCCGCCACCTGCCGCCGGGTGAACGCGCCGAGACGAGCCGTACGACGCTGCTCGACGCCGCCTCCGGAGAAACCGTCCACGTCACCGGCATCTCCCGCGCCTGCCAGGGCACCCAGCGGCGCCGGCTGCTCGACCTCGGGGTGGTGCGCGGGACGCCGATCACGCCCGAGCTGGCGAGCGCGGCCGGCGATCCGGTGGCCTACCGCATCCGCGGTGCGCTGATCGCGCTGCGCCGGACGCAGGCCGCCTGGATCCACGTCGATCGCGGCGCCGAGCACGATGCCGAGGCCTCCGCCCGCGATGCCCGGCACGTCGAGGAGGTCGCATGACGGCGCTGCCCGACCCTGCCTGCGGAAGCCGCGCCGAGCATCGCGCGCAGAGCCTGATCCGGCTCGGGCTGAACCCCGACCGGTGGGACATCCTCGTCGCCCTCGCCGGCAACCCCAACGTCGGCAAGAGCACCGTCTTCAACGCCCTGACCGGCCTGCGCCAGCACACCGGCAACTGGCCCGGCAAGACCATCGTGCGCGCGGAAGGGGCCTTCGCGCACCGCGGCTCACGCGTGAAGATCGTCGACCTGCCGGGCACCTACTCGCTGCAGGCGGGCAGCGCGGACGAGGAAGTGGCCCGCGAGTTCATCCTGTTCGGCCGTCCGGACGTGACCGTCGTGGTCGTCGACGCCACCCGGCTCGAGCGCAACCTGAACCTCGCGCTGCAGATCCTCGACATAACCGACCGTGTGGTCGTCTACGTGAACCTGATGGACGAGGCCCGGCGCCACGGCATCGCGGTGGACGGAGCCCGGCTCGAGCGGGAGCTCGGCGTACCGGTGGTCACGGGATCGGCCCGGGCGTCGATCGGCGTGGAAGCGCTGCTCGACGCCGCGCACGGCGTCGCCACCGGCCGGACGCGCACCCGGCCGTTCCGTCTGGCGCAGCAGGCCCCCGGGGTCGAGGAGGCCGTGGCGTCGCTCGCCGAGCTGGTCGAAGAGACCTTCCCGGCCGTGCCGAGCAGCCGCTGGGTGGCGCAACGGCTGCTGAACGCCGACGACGCGGTCGCCGAAGCCGTCCGCTCCGGCGAGCTGGGCCAGCTCGGCGACGACGAGACCGATGCGCCATCGCCTCCCGCGCCGCCGCCCGCGGTTCGGGACGAGGTGATCGAAACGGCGCAGCGTCTGCGATGGGACGTCCCGGCGGACTTCCACGACGCGTTGATGGAACGTACCTACGCGGCAGCGCACGACATCGCGTCGCGCTCTCAGGTCCGCGGCCTGCGCAGGGCCGGGTTCAACATCGACCGAACGCTGGATCGGCTCCTGACGAACCGCTGGATCGGCTTCCCGCTCATGCTGGCGATCCTGGCCGCCGTCTTCTGGATCACCATCGAAGGCGCGAACGTGCCGTCGGGTCTGCTCGCGGCGCTGCTCATCGACACGGCGCACCCGGCGCTCAAGGCGGCCGGCGACGCGGTCGGGTTGCCCTGGTGGCTGAGCGGCTTCCTCCTCGACGGCGTGTACCTCGCGACCGCCTGGGTGGTTGCCGTGATGCTGCCGCCGATGGCCATCTTCTTTCCCATCTTCACGCTGCTGGAGGACTTCGGCTACCTGCCGCGCGTCGCCTTCAACCTCGACGCGCTGTTCCGCAGGGCCGGCGCGCACGGCAAGCAGGCGCTGACGATGTGCATGGGGTTCGGGTGCAACGCGGCCGGCGTCGTGTCGACGCGGGTCATCGACAGTCCCCGCGAACGGCTCATCGCCATCATCACGAACAACTTCTCGCTGTGCAACGGGCGCTGGCCGACGCAGATCCTGATCGCCTCCATATTCATCGGCGCCCTCGCCCCGGCGCATCTCGCCGGACTGGTGTCCGCCGCGGCCGTGGTCGGCATAGCGGTACTCGGCATCGGCGCCATGTTCCTCGCGTCGTGGTTCCTGTCGCAGACCGTGCTGCGCGGAGAGGCGACCAGCTTCAGCCTGGAGCTGCCGCCCTACCGCCCGCCGCGCGTGCTGCAGACCCTCTACACGTCGCTCATCGACCGCACCCTCATCGTGCTGTGGCGCGCGGTCGTGTTCGCCGTGCCCGCCGGCGCCGTCATCTGGCTCTCGTCCAACGTGACGCTCGGCGGTACGAGCATCGCGGAGCACGCGGTCGGCTGGCTCGATCCGTTCGGCCTGCTCATCGGCCTCAACGGCGTGATTTTGCTCGCCTACGTGGTGGCGATCCCCGCCAACGAGATCGTCATCCCGACCGTGCTCATGCTCACGGTCCTGACCGCCGGCAACGCGGCCGCCGGGACAGGCTCCGGGGCCGGAGTGATGTTCGAGCTCGACAGCGTGGCGGCTACCGGCGACCTGCTGCGGGGCGGCGGGTGGACGCTGCTGACCGCGGTCAACCTGATGCTCTTCAGCCTGCTCCACAACCCCTGCTCGACGACCATCTACACGATCTACAAGGAGACCCGTAGCGCGCGCTGGACCACGGTCGCCTCGCTGCTGCCGGTGGCGATGGGCGTCTCGGTCTGCTTCGTCGTCACGCAGTTGTGGCGCCTGCTCGGATGAGCAGTGGCCCATCGGGTTGACCTCGTCGGGGCTTTCGGAACACGATGCCTTCATGTCCATCCGCTTGACGTGCGCAATGGTCGTCCTTGCCGGGTCGGCGCTATGGGCGTCCGACATCACGCAGATGGGGCGCGCCACGGACGAACCGGCGAGACTTCCTGTCGTTCTTCAATGAGCCGTGCTCTCCCCTTGGAACGGAGTGACCCATGCAACGACAGCGTTTTCGTACCTCGCGCTTCACGTTTCTGCTGCTCGGCGCGGTAGCAGCGCTCGCGCTCGCCGGCGCCACACACCTCGCGGCCCAGCCCGGCGGCGGCGACACGCCGCCGGTCATGCCGCGCTACGGCGCGGACGGTTCGCTCCACCTCCCCGACGACTATCTCCGCTGGACCTTCGTCGGCGCCTCGCTGGGGCTCAGCTACAACGACGAGCCGCCGCAGCGGGAGTCGTTCAACCACACGCTGATGGAGCCGACCGCCTACGACCACTTCGTCCGTACCGGCGAGTTCCGCGAAGGCACCATGCTGGTTCTGCTCGTACGGAGTACCGAGGCAGACGCGATGCCCGCGCGCCACGGCCGGTTCGCGTCGGACGTCCTGGCTGTGGAGCTGGCTGTCAAGGACAAGGAGCGGGTCGAAGCCGGCTGGGCCTACTACGACTTCCGGGGCGGCGCCAGTCTACTGGCCACCGCGCAGCCCCAGCCGCCGGGGAACCGCTGCTACGCGTGCCACATCGATCACGCCGCGCGCGACAACGTCTTTCTGCAGTTCTACCCGCTGCTGGCCGACGCGGCAGGGGTCACGGTCGACTGACCCTGCCGGTCGGTGACCGCACCCACTTCGGCGTACGATCGCGGCGGCCGCACGTTCATTGAGCCGCGCCCGCACCGGCGCGCACGAGTTGTTCCGGCTCCGCGAACAGCGTCAGCGCGACACCGTCCCAGCGGCCGTCTCCCGAGGGGCTCTCGGCCGCCCCCGCGCCCAGCGCCATCGTGCCGGTCGCGCCCGCGCGGCGAAACGCCTGCGTGAGATGGCTCCGAACCAGGTCGGCGCGCGCCTGCGAATCGAGCAGGCGTCGTCCAATCTCGCCCGCCGTGGCGTAGCCCTCCACGACGATGGGGCTGGTTCGCGGGTACTGCAGCAACTCTCCCATCGCTTCCTCGATCCTCCGGGCGGCCCCGTCCCGCAACGTCCACCCCCCGCCCGGATCGGCCTCGAACAGGCGGTCGGCCGCGAGCCAGATACGGAGCGGCGTGTAGCGGTCGTCGCGCAGGAGCGTGCGGTACTCGTCCACGGTCAGCTCGTCCAGGTTGTAGAACCCGCGCTCGGCGAAATAGCCGCGAAAGAGCCAGTTCCGCTTCAGCGCCTCGGTGTTGTCGGCGACGTCGGCCATGGCCTCGCGGGCGCGGCCCATGACCTCTCCGGCCTCGACCAGCAGGCGCTGCGTGGCGCTGTCGGGACCGGTGAAGCGGGCAATCGCTTCCTCGACGCGCTCGGCGCTCGTCCGCACCGCCCGCATCGTCCCTTCGGATTCGTTCAGCACGCGCTGGACGGCGTCCTGCGAGCCCGCCACCGTGTCCATCACGCCGCGCACCTCGGCGACCATGCCCCGCGTCTCGTCGATCAGGGCGGCGCTGGCCCCGGTCACCCGCTGGGCGTCGTTCCCGAGGTCGTCGATGAGACGGGTGGTCGTCTCGATCGTCGCCTCGAAGCCGCCGAAGGTGTCGGTCAACTCGGCACGCATGGCTACCATCTCGGCGGCGGCGATGCGAAACGTCTCCCGGCCCTCCGCGATCAGGTCGGCGATCTCCACCGCGTCGACGCCTCTCAGCGCGCCGCCGTCGGGGACGAGCGGCGCCGCCGCGCTGCCGGCGCGGAGCTGGATGAACGCCGAGCCCAGCAGCCCGTCCGACAGGATCGCGGCCTCGGAGTCGGTGCGCACCAGCGAATGCAGATCCTCCCGGACGCGCATCCGCACGACGAACCGGCCGCCCGGCGCGTCGGGAATCTCGATGCCGATGACTTCGCCCGCGGGCAGCCCCGACAGTCGCACGCCGGTGCTGATCTCGACGCCGGCCACGTTGCCGAAATCGGCCTCTATCTCGAACTGCTCGCTGAAGAGCAGCCGGCGGTCGCCGATCAGGAACAGGCCGACCGCGAACAGCAGCAGCCCGCCGATGACGAACGCGCCGACCAGCGCCAAGCGTGGGGACCCCATATCAACCTCCCTCTAGCACACGTGCCGCGGGCGGCCGCCCGCGACCCCTCCGACCCGACGGCCCGACGGCGCCGGGGCCGTACTTCTCTGCGCGGCTGCCGCCGGCGCCCGCCCGCGGTTGCCATCATGGCGAGCGCGGTTCGGCCCGCGCCAGCCCGCGGCCCGAACCCGGCCCCGCACGCGCCGCGCCGTCACCCGCCCGCCTCCGACCCGACGGCGCACGCGCCTCTGCGACGCCGAACCACCCGCACGTGCCGCGCCGTCACCCGCCCGCCTCCGACCGCATGAACTTGCGCACCAGCTCGTGCTCGCACCGCTCCAGATCCTCGGCCGTGCCGCGGGCCAGCACCCGCCCCTCGTGCAGGAACAGCATCGTATCCGCGATGCGCCGTGCGCTCGGGATGTTGTGGGTGACGACGACCAGCGTGGTGCCGCGCTCGCGCTTCAACTGGACCAGCAGGTCGTCGATCTCCTCCGAGGTCACCGGATCGAGTCCCGCGCTGGGCTCGTCGACCAGGAGGATCGCCGGATCGAGCGCCATCGCCCGCGCCAGGCCGGCCCGCTTGCGCATGCCGCCGGAGAGCGCGCCCGGCATCGACTCCGCCGCGCGGGCCAGACCCACCGCGGCCAGCTTCTCCAGCGCGCGCGCCCGGATCTCGGCGTCGGTCAGCGTCGAGTGCCGCCGCAACGGGAACGCCACGTTCTCGGCCACCGTGATCGAATCGAACAGCGCCGCGTTCTGGAACAGGAAGCCGATCCGCTGCCGCACCTTCGCGAGCGCGGACGGCGACAGCGCGGTGATCTCGGTGTCGTCCACGAACACGCGGCCCGAGTCCGGCTGCAGCAGACCGACGATGTGCCGCAGCGTGACGCTCTTCCCCGTCCCGCTCCGACCGAGCACCACGGTGGCGCGCCCGCGGGGAATGCCGATCGACACGTCGTCGAGCACGCGGAACGTGCCGAACGCCTTCGACACATGCTCGAGCCGGATGGCGGCGGCCGGCTCGTTCGCGTCGCGGCTTCCGGACACGTTCACTCCGCCGGCGCCGGACACGTTCACTCCGCCGGCGCCGGACACGTTCACTCCGTCGGTACCGGACACGTTCACTCCGCCATCTCCGGAAAGACGAAGAAGATCAGGCGCACGAGCACCACGTTGGCCGCAATCATCAGGATCGACGCGGTGACCACGCTGCGGGTCGCCGCGTAGCCCACCCCCTGCGTGCCGCCCGAGGTGTGGACGCCGAGATACGACGCGGTGACCGCGATGATGAACCCGAAGACCATGGTCTTCAGCGTGCCCGGCACGTAGTCGCTGAACTGGAGGAGCGAGAAGGCGGCCCGGAAATAGGCCTCGAAGCCCATGCCGGAGACGGCCGACTCCGCCGTCCACCCGCCGAGCATGCCCATGAAGTTCATGACCGCGGTGAGGATGGGCATCGCGATCATGCACGCGACGACGCGCGTGACGACCAGGAACTTGAACGAATCGACCGCCACGGCCTCCAGCGCGTCGATCTGCTCGGTCACCTTCATCGCGCCGAGCTCCGCCCCGACGCCCGCCCCGACCCGTCCCGAGAGGAGCAACCCGCACACGAGCGGTCCGGTCTCGCGCACCAGCGCCAGGGCGAGCCCCGCCGGGACCAGCGCCTCCGCACCGAACCGTTCGAGAGACGCCCGCGTGTGCATCGACATCACGATGCCGACCGCGTAGCCGGCGGCGGCGATCAGCGGCAGCGAGCGCCAGCCCAGCTCGTATATCTGACGTGCGGTCTCCTGGAGCTCGAACGGCGGCCGGAACATGTCGCGCAGCGCTCGTCCGGCGAAGATCACCGCTCGCCCGCCGCTCGCCAGACGCGTCACGACCGCCGTGCGCACGAAGCCGGACATCACATCCTCCGTCGCTCTCGGTGGCGGCGCAGACTCCTAGAAGATCCAGTACGCGACGCCCACGCTCACGGTTGCCGAACGCATGCTCATGCGCTCGGTGGCGATGGACGCGTCGCTCGCGAACGTCACCTCGGGACTCGTGAACAGGTACCCGCCGAACACGTTGATCCCCACCCGGTTCGTGACGTCGATCCAGATCGCGGCGCCGGGACGCCATACGAGGCTGTTGCTCACCGCAATGGCCCGCCCGGCTCCCACCCGCTCCACGTCGACGTGCAGCTTGTTGAACGAATAGCCCGCCACGATCGAGGCGCCGGCCCAGAACCGTCCCCGAACGGCGCCGAGCTCCATGCCGCCCATCACCGGCCGCAACTGCATCGCGGCGAGCCCCGGCCGCCCCGCGGGGCCGGTCCTTATCTCCGCGTTGGTCCAGTTGAACGCCACCGTCGGTCCCAGCCCGTTCCGCGGGCGCAGGCGGAGCATCGGCCCCACCGCCAGCGCCCGCGCCAGTCCCGCCTCGGCAGGGCGATTGACCCGCACCGACGCTCCCAGGCCGACGAGACGCAGCGGCCCCTCCGCGGGGCGCGGGGCCAGCGCCGGCAGGCGAGATCGGGGCGGCACCGTCGGATCCGCGGGCCGGGCCGGCGGACGCAGGGCATCCGCCGGCGAGTCCGGCTCGCCGACGGTCAGGGCCGATTCGGCCCCGGTCACGCCCGGCACGCCGCTCGCGAGCGACAGGGCCAGATCCACCTCGTCGGCCGAGTGCACCGTGCCGTGGAGAGTCGCCACGCCGTCCTGCACCCGGACGTCTATGGGGCGCAGCCCCAGCTCGGCATGATTGACGATGGCCGTCTTGACCCGCACCGCCGTCTGCGCGTCGGCGACCGCCGGCGAAGCGATGGGGACCGCGCGCGCGCCGCAGCCGGCCGCGATGCCGGCGAGCATCACGGCGCCGAGCAGGCGCTCGAAGCAGGCGGGACGACGTGTTCGCATGACACGGAAACCGGGATCGGCGCGACGGGGCGCTCACCCTCCTGTATCGGACTATCGCATGCTGAACTTTGATACGTCGAACGACCGATAATGATCGAGGGCGGCGGGGCAGGAAACCTGTTACGGTAGTCCCCGGAGCGGTTCCGCCCGCGACCGCGAGCAGTGCGCGAGCGGACCGCCTCGCCCGAGACCGATGAGCGCCGGACGCACGCAGAAGCCGCCCGCACCCCGCCCCGCCCGCCGGCGACGCAGCCGGCGTACGACCGGACGTCCGCGCCGGACCTGGGTGGCGCGCCTGCTGCGCGCCTGCCTGCTGCTGCTCGCCGCCGGCGTGGCCGCCTCCCTGTCCCTGGTGCTCGTGCTGCGCTGGGTGCCGCCGCCGACCTCCGCCTTCATGCTCCGGGACACGCTCGCCGTGACGGACACCGGCGGATCCGCGCGGGCGCCCTATCGCTGGACGAGCTGGGACGGGATTGCCCCGTACGCCGCCCTGGCCGTCATCGCGTCCGAGGACCAGAAGTTCCCCGACCACAACGGCTTCGACGTCGAAGCGATCCGCATGGCGCTGGGCGTTGCCCTGCAGGGCGGGCGGCTCCGCGGCGCGAGCACGATCTCGCAGCAGACCGCCAAGAACCTGTTCCTGTGGCCGGGACGCAGCCTGTTTCGCAAGGGACTCGAGGCGTATCTCACCGTGCTCATCGAGCTCTGCTGGAGCAAGCGTCGGATCGTCGAGGTGTACCTCAACGTGGCCGAGTTCGGAACGGGGGTGTTCGGCATCACCGCGGCCAGCGAACGGTTCTTCGACAAGCGGCCGGCCGAGCTCGACGCGGACGAGGCGGCGCTGCTGGCGGCGGTCCTGCCCATGCCGTCCCGCTGGCGCGTCGACGATCCGTCGGCGCGGGTACGCGAGCGTCAGGCCTGGATCCTCGGCCAGATGACCCGGCTGGGCGGTGTCGGGCTGATAGAGGAACGCATCGCCGACTGACGGCGGTCCGGCGGAGGACGACGTAACGGATGTCCGGCTACTGGGAACTCACCCGCAGGTTCGTCCATTGCGCGGGTCCGGCCCTGCCGGGTGAAAGACTCAGACGGTCGAACGGGGGCGGCCGCGCTCGGCTATCAGGTCGAAGTGGAGAGAGTCGTCCGGGATCCGGCGCGCGTCCTTCAGTTCCGCATTGCGCCGCTCCCAGAATCGCAGCAGATCGGACGCCCGATCGAACGACACGTCGTCGCCGTGCTCGCTGGTGACCCGGACGCAGGGGTACAGCGACAGGATCCGGTCGAGCAGCGCCGCCGGCTCCGCCTGGCCATGGTTGATCATGCAGGTCGGATTGAACTCGATGACGAGCGCCGGGCGGTGTCGCTCGATCAGCGTGCGGAACCCGTCGAAGGCGGGCGTCTCGTGCCCTTCGACGTCCATCTTCACGAGATCGAGGCGGGAAAGCCACGACAGCGCCTCGTCGAGGACGACCGTCTCCGCGTAGACCGCGGCCGGGCCCGGCGGCCGGGCGCCGACCAGGTGCGCGTTGGACCCGCCGGTGATCGAGGCCATTCCCGCCCGGTCGGATGCCGCGTACGGCAGCACGCGAACGTTCTGCGCCGCGTTCACCGCCATACCGGCGTACAGCAACTGGACGTTCCGGGGGTTGGGTTCGACCGCGGCCACCAGTCCCCGTTCTCCCACCAGGGCCGCGGCCAGCAGGGCGATGCAGCCGACGTTGGCGCCGACGTCGACCACCACGTCCCCCTCCCGCACGCGATCCCGGATCGCCCGCCGCACATGCGGCTCGTAGTCGCGCGTGTGGACGATCCGTCGCAGGAACGGTTCGGTCTCCAGCTCCTCGTCGATGCAGACCTGGTACCCGCCCAGATCCACGGGCGTCGGACCCTGCCTCGCGAGCCCGCGCGCTTCCTCCGACTTGATGAAGCTGCTGACCAGCTCGTCGAGCGAGATGCCGCGCGCCATCTCGCGCCGGTGGTGGGCGAGACCGGCGGGGTCAGGCGGACGCCGCAGGAACAGGCGGTAGCAATAGTAGATGTCGTCGTCCGTGACGCCGTGGTCCCAGCGGCGCAGCAGCCGGCTCAACAGACGACGCAACGATGGCATGCAGCTCCCTCCGGACACGCCGCGCCCCGGGATGACCGGATGCAGGAACCGCGCGGCCGGCGACTGATGCTACAGCAAGAGGGTCACCGCCGGCTTCTCTCGACCGGAGAGCCCGATGCGCGGTCGGAATGGTCGATGGGACTGCACAGCAAGCGGGTCGCCGCCGGCCTCTCGACCGGAGGGACCTGCCCGGGGAAGCTGCTCGCGGCTCGACTATACTGACATCGTCGGCGTTGGTCGTTCCGGACTGCACGATTTCCTCGACGCGGTCCAGGACGAGCTCGACGGGAGCGGTCACGAGATCACGCATACGTTCTTCGCGCAACGCCGGCAGGGAGATATCGTCGCGATGACCTACTGCGTCGGGATGAACGTGGAGGACGGGATCGTCGGCCTCTCGGACACGCTCATCACGTCGGGCCGCGAGGTCACCACGCTGCGCAAGGTGAACGTCTACTCGCCGCCGCGCGGCACCTTCTTCGTCATGACGTCCGGACTCCGGTCGTTGCGGGACAAGACGCTCACCTACTTCGAGGATCGACTGGCCGAGCGCGCCAGCCGCGACGAGCCGTTCGAACGGCTCTACCAGGCCGTCAACCTGCTGGCCGAGCAGGTGCGCGCGGTGGCGCACGAGGACAGGGCGGCGCTGCAGGAGAGCGGCATGGCCTTCAACATCCACGCCCTCATCGGCGGCCAGATGGAGCGCGACGCACGGCACAAGCTCTACCTGCTGTACCCGGAGGGAAACTGGGTGGACACCGGTCGTCTGACCCCCTATCACGTCATCGGTTCGGTGGGCTACGGCAAGCCGATCCTCGACCGCACCCTCCGGGTCGAGGACTCGATGCGGCATGCGTTCAAGGTCGCCTGCCTCTCCTTCGACTCGACCCGGATCAGCGCGGCGGACGTGGACTTCCCCATCGACGTAGTGCTGTACCGCCGCAACTCCTTCCGGATCATCGAGCGCCGCTTCCAGAAGCAGGACCTGGAACCGCTCTCGCGCTGGTGGGACGAGCGCATCCGGCGCGCCATCGTGGAAACGCCGGGCGAACTGCTCGACCGCGCCTACGACGAGATCGAGACCGACCCGCCGGCGTCCGTCTCCAGCGTCTCGTGAGAATCACGATCCGCCATCGGACGTCGTACGCCTTCGACGCGCCCGTCTTCCTCGAACCGCACGTCATCCGGCTGCGGCCGCGGGCCGACGGCTCGACCCGGCTCGTCGAGTTCACGCTGGCCCTCGACCCCGAGCCGGTGGTGCGCGCCGACAACCTCGATCCCGAGGGCAACGTGATCACGCACGCCTGGTTCGAGGGCCGGTGTCCGCATCTGACACTCCGGACGCAGGCCGTCGTGGATACGCTGCTCGCCAATCCGTTCGGGTTTCTCGTCACCGAGCCGGAACGGACGCTGCCCTATACCTACGCGCCGGACCTGTGCCAGCGGCTCGCGCTGTACCGGCGTCCGGCCCATGCCGCGCACCCCGCCGTGCACGAGCTGGCCCTGGCCGCGGCGGCCGAATCGCAGCAGGACCCGGTGCGCTTCCCGCTGGCGCTCGCCCACCGCATCCGGACGGCGTTCGGCCGGGAGACGCGTCCGGAAGGGCCTCCGTTGTCGCCCGAAGCGACGATCGCGGCGGGGCGCGGCGCCTGCCGCGACCTGGCCGTGCTGTTCATGGCCTGCTGTCGGGCCATGGGGCTCGCGGCGCGTTTCGCCAGCGGCTACGCACACAGCGAGCGGGCGACATCGACCGAGCTGCACGCGTGGGTCGAGGTGTTCCTGCACGGCGGCGGCTGGCGCGGCTACGACCCCAGTCAGGGCCTCGCCGTGGCCGACCGCCACGTGACCGTGGCCGCCGCCGCCGATCCGCGGGACGCCGCCCCGGTCACCGGGACGTTTCGGGGGGACGGCGTGACCGCGAGCCTCGCGGCGGAGATCGAGCTGGACGCGCAGGCGTCGTGACAGGCGGCGGCCCGGCGGCTGGGCGGCATGCTATACTGCGAGGTTGATCCTGCCTGAGCCTTCTTGCTGGGAGGTCGTTCAATGGTAGGACACGCGGCTCTGGACCGTGGAATCGGGGTTCGAATCCCTGCCTCCCAGCCAAAACTCCGCATCCGCTGCGTTCTGGATGGCAGGCAGGCATTCAGGCGCTACGCGGCTCACGCCGCTTCGGGCTCGAATCCTCTCGCTGTCTACCTCGCCAAAACTCCGCATCCGCTGCGTCTTCTTGTCAACGAGCGCTGAGAAAGCGTCAATCCGACCAGACCGTCGACCACAACGGAGCGCAGCGACGCGCCTGTGACGGCGGGTGAGCACACGCGACCACTATCGGCCTCGACGGCGCCGACCTCCCACAGCACTTGTGGTCGACCGTCGGCGTGAAACCCGCACATTCCGGCGCTCGCCAACATTCAGGCGCTACGCCGCTCTGGCGGCTCCAGGCTCGAATCCTCTGCTGTCTACCTCAGCCAGAACTTCGCATTCGCTTCTGAACAACGACAATCCTTGGCCCCCTGGCACCCTGGGAGTCTACGCCGCAGGAGATCTTTTCCACAATATGTAGTGGTTAAATTGCTTTACAGCCGCTACATGCAGCGGTCAATCCTGCCAAAGGCCGTTCCACGGCGCGGACTCCCAGCCTTCCCTGCGTGAACGGCCCCCTTCGAGGGGGCCTTCCTGAACCCACGCGCTCCGGGCGTGGTCGACTAGCGAATTACATGAAATAAGCACCAGAAGTACACGCATATTACATGTAC
>WTFV01000247.1:0-26042 GCA_011523845.1 Acidobacteriota bacterium
TTGTCGACGTAGTAGTAGCCCTCCTCGCGGATCTGGCGGAAGGTCTGGATGCCGACGGGAAGCCTGCGTCGATCCACGCCGCATCATACTCCCCGGCGTTTTCGCGTCTCCGGGTGCATCTGTGCAGCGAGTCGGCATTCCAATCTGCAGCGGCGCGTCCGATCACGGTTCCCGATTCGGTGACCGGCGCGGCTGCGGCGCCGGCGCGGTCGATTCCCGCCGCCATTGCTCGGACGGATCGGCTGACGGCCGGGTCGCGAGTACGGGCAGTAGTATCATGGCCGCCACGACATCGGGCACTTGGGAGGCCGGAGTCGACCCTTGCGGTTCCGGGGAGCCGGTACGCCCAGACACTCATGGGGAATCGGTCACGCGTGCGGGACGGCCGGGCGCTACTGATTCTGCTGCTGGGCGCGACGGCGGCCTGCGGCGGCGAAGGCGCATTCGATGCCTGGTGCAACACGCCCGGGCGCGAGATGACGCTGCTGCTGTTCTATACGCTTTCACCGGGCGCCCTCGCGGCGCTGGTCGCCGGGTGGGCGCGCAAGCGCCAACCACCGTCAACCAGGACGACGGCGCACCGAACCACGACGGCACGTACCACGAGCTGCTGAGCACGCGCGGCCGGGTGGCGGTGGTCGGCTCCGCGGTCGGGGGCACCGGCGCCTCGGTGGCGCCGACGCTGGCGCAACGTTTCGCCGATGAGGATGCTGGTGGCGGTGTGATGGCCGTTATGGTGTTGAACTGGTTCCGGTTCGCACACAAGGGCCTCGACGAGGGCGTCCTGGAGAGAGCCCAGCGCCGCGATCGATCCATGGTGGAGAACGCCGACTCCGCGTTCGCCTACTACGGCCGCAGTCTCGCGGGCCGCGTGGCCACGGTGCCGGTGGGCGTCGCCGACCCCACCGCCATCAAGGTCCGCCGCTACACGTCGGATACGCGGCAGCCGATTGACGAGTCGTTCGTCCACGGGGTCGCCGCTCTGTGCTGTCTGCACCATTTCCTCGACAGCGAGCCGCGCGCGCCCGGCCTCTACCAGATGGGCGCCGAGGATCCGACCCGGCTCGGCGGCGGCAACCGCCTGCCGGGCAGCGAGGGGAACGACACGGTGCAGAGTCTCGCGAACCAGGCGGCGACGCTCGCCGATCTGGTCGACGTGTTCGCGCGGACGCTGACCGGCACCGGGAGCGGCGGTGTGCTGGGAGTGGTCCCCGCCATCTGCCGGGAGGTGCAGCGCCTGGGCGCTCCCGATCGCATCGGCCGGGCATTGGGCACGCTGGCAGCGGGCTATCGCGGACACCTCGAGTGGATGAAGGATGTACTGGGCGCGGAGCCGCGGCGGGACCTCTCGTTGACGCGCGAGGTCCTGTCGCGCAAACGGCTGGCGACACACCGCCTCGAGGTGGCGGCGCGGGGTGACATGGGTGCCGAGGATGCCGCGGCGCTGGCCCTTCTGCAGTGGACGGCCGACTGGATCCGCGACTTTTCCCGCGGCGAAGGCGCCGCATCCCTCGTCGTTACGCCAGCGCTGGAGACCCAGCGCGGGTACTGGCCGCCGCTCGTGGGCCATGACAGCCTGGACGTCGCCGCCGAGCAGGCGGGCCGGTTGACGCAGGTACCCGACCAGAACGTCTCGGGCACGGTTCAGGGGTTCATCCGCAGGGAAAACATCGCCCAGAACGGCTGGCCCGATCCGCTGGCCGCCGCCGATCACTTCCGCTACGCCGTCGAGCACGATCACCCGACCGAGCGGCGGCAACTCGAGATGCTGCTGGTCGGCGTGGTGCTGGGCAAGCTGACGCTGCAGGACGTACCGTCGCAGGAGAACCCGCCCCTGCTCTCGCTCGAACACCTCGTGAACGAGTATCGCCAGAAGAGGCGGCCGGAACTGGCGCGCGTCGCCGTCGTCCACCCGCACCGGGACGGCGATGTCGTCCTCGGGTTCAACTCCCCGCTCACGCTCCTCTGCCCGGCCCCGATCGCGAACGACGAGCGGCGCGAGCGCGCCTGGTCCGCATTGTGGCAGGCGCTGACCGGCTCGGAGCAGCCGCGCGACTGGCGGACGGAGGAGATCGGCGAGTGGCGCCCGGCCGGCCTGGCCGTCCGGCAGATCCGCACCTGGATCGAGAACCTGAAACGCGCGCACGGCGGCGCGGCGCCCCCCTGGACGTCGGTGTTCGCAGACGATTCGGCGTGGGCCCCGGCGACGGGCGGGCGGGGCCGCACGCTCTCGGTGTACTGGGGAACTGGCACCGAGGCGTCCCTTGTTGCCATCGCTGCCCACCGCTTCGTCCGGCGACTACTGGCCCGACGAGGACACGCCGCTGATTCCGGAAACGGACCTCTTCCAGACGCAGGCGCCTGCGCTCAGGTCGGTGACGACCGACGCCGGCACGTTCCAGATGGTGGAGTTCACCCTGCCCGACCAGAAGGAGGCGACAAGGGCGTTCTGGCGCGAGCATCTGGACCACTTGCAGGGGCGCGGCAGCATCGCCGCCTTCGGTGCCCGACCGGGCGACCGTCGGCTGGCTGTCCTGACCGCGGATCAGCAGTCCGCGGCGATTCTTGACAACACCATCCTCCTCGACCGCGACGACCTGATGGTCAGGGACTGTACACCGTTGCGGCAGGATCCGGTGCCCGGGTCGTCGACCAGGCCCGGAGGGGTCAGGTACCCCGACTATCCGCTGCGCTCCGATTACCTGGGCCTGGTCGAAACAGATGCCGGCGACCGCGTCGTGGACGTGCTGAAGCGCGGCGAGCGGGTCCGCGTGATGCCGCCGTCCGTCGACGCGGGTCCCCGTCCGCCGTCGACCGGCGGCGGGCGCCCGGTGTCGACTTCGTCGAGTTGGCTGAAGGAGGGTTCCGGGCAGGCGGCCAGGGCGGCCAGGAACCTGGTCTCGGCTGGCCAGCGCGTGGTGAATGGAATCACCCAGGCGGTGCGCGACCTCCGGGACGGCGAGCATGCCGAGTCGACCGGTCGCCGTACGGCCGACACCCGGCCCCGCGGCGAGCCGTCGCGCGGCGGCGAGACGCGCCGGCCGGCGGGCAAGGCAACGTGGGAGTTGCGCCTCGCCGGCCGCACAGGCCTGCTTCCGATCACGCTGCCGGTGCCGCAGGTTGACGCGGCGGACGACGAGGACTCGCATCACCGGGCGCACTGGATGGTGTGGCCGCGGTTCCGTTCGAAGGAGCGCCCGTACTGGCGCGCCTACTACGTCTACGAGCACTGCACGGACGCCCGTCTGCGCCTGAGCACGCTGTGGTTCGATCCGGACGACGACTGCGTCCGCCGGTGCCGGGCGCCGGAGAGGCCCGCGCGCACCCGGTCAGTTTCCGCGCCGGCGACCAGCGCGCGCACGTCGGCGGCCCTCCCGTGGCGTGCAGTCTGGAGCACCGGGAATCCGGGGAGGAGCTCGGGCTCTACGTGCTGAACCTCGAACCCCTGGGCCGGCGCCAGGGGAGCGTCCAGGTCGGACTCGACTTCGGCACGTCGCATACCATCGCCGCGCTGCAGGCGGACGGCAGGAAGCACCTCATCGAGCTGGCGCCCGATCTGGACCCCGCGCGGACCGATCCGCTCACGTTGCACGTCAGCGAGAACTGGTCGCACGTGACGGACCCCGACGAGGGATTGAAGAAGCTCGGCGTGTGGCTGCCGACCTATACGGACGACCCCGTCCCGAGGGAACGGGAGGGGCTGCTGCCGTCGGAACTGCTGACGATCGAGCGGCTGGCGAGCCTGAGCGGCGTCGACCCGTCGAGGTGGCAGCCCGGCTGCGACTGCGTGATCCCGTTCATGGACATGCAGCGGAGCGACTTGGCCGACTACGTCCTCGCCGACTTCAAGTGGAGGGCGTCGTCTGCGGCATTCAGGGGCCACGAACCCGTGCTGCGCGAGATCTATCTGGGCATGGCGCTGGAGCTGGTCATGGCGGACGCCGTCTGGCGCAGGCTGCGCGCGCTGCCGGAGCGAGTCGACCTGACCTTCACGTACCCGTTGCGGGACTCGTCCGGGGATGTGCGGGACTACGAGCGTACGCTGCGGCGCCTGATGAACAGCACCGCCCGCGGCCTCGGGGGCGACTTCAGGCTCGTCGAGGATGTGGGGATCTACAACGAATCGAGCGCCGCGAAGGGTGGCACGCGCGTCTTCGGAGAGGTCTGCCTGGTGGGTGACCTCGGCGGCGGCACGCTCGACCTGTTCATCTCGGCCAACGGCGGACCCGGGATCGACTTCGAGGAAGTGGCGGACAGCGTCAAGCTCGGCGGCAACGAGCTGCTGCGGAAGATGGCCGAGCACGCCGATCGATTCCTGCCGTCGGGCTGGGCCAAGGGGACGGAGGGCGCACAGACCCAACTGCGCGCCTGGATGCGGTCCAAGGGCTCCGCGCCCCTCTTGGCCGGCACGGCCGAGCGCCATGCCGGCCTGAAGGTGGAGGGTTTCGCCCAGCCGCGGGCGGCTGCGGCCGCGCACGCGCTGATCGAACGCTACTTCCTGCTCATCGTCGAGTACATGGCCCGCAGTCTGGTGGCGTATCTCGTCCGCCACTGGTATTACCGGGTCCTGGAGCGTTGTCCGGACCATCGCGAGAGGCTCCGCGTGCTGGTGCAGATTCGGGGCAACGGCTGGCGCCTGTGGCCCGGCCGCTCGAAGTACGCGGAGATCGAACAGGAAGTTGCCCGCCTCGTCGCCGCGCGGGCCGCCGAGTTGTGGCGGGACCGCGCGGGCGACCGCGATGCGTGGCGCGGGCTGGACCACCTGTGGCGGAAGCACGGCCTGTGGCTGTCCGTTGGGTGGGTGTGGGGCACGAACTGCGGGCCCTCGGTGCGCGTCCGCAGATCGAGCGCGGCATGTTCGACGGAAGGTCCACCGAGCTCGCCCTGTCCATGGAGCGCATGCTCGGCGACTTCCGTAGCGGCCGAGCGGAGGCTGCCGCCCTGGTCTCGGACCTGATGGCCACGGGTGACGTCACCGGCCCGCTGACCCTGTTCGGCGCGCTGGGCGACTGGCTGGAGTTGCCGGACGTGCGGAGCGGCGCGTTCCACGTCGGCCTGTTCGGCCTGAAGGCCGACTACTGGGGCGTGCGGGTTCCGAGGTGTGCGGCCCGTGCGCCCCTCGGCTGCCGGTTCGACGAGTTGCAGCGGTGCTGGGTGGCCATCGAGACCGTTCAGCGGATGCCGGTCTACGTGCTCCTGCTCGGCCGCGGCGCGGCGCCCGTCGTCTCGGTCATGGAATCGCTGCAGGCCACGGTGGACGAACTGAACCGCGGGCGCGACATCCCTCGAGCTGGTCGTGTTGACGGCCTTCGCGCCCGCTCTCGGGGCCAGTCTCACCGGCGTGCTGAACAACCTTCTGATCACGCTCTGGTTGTTTCGGCTCTCCGATCGCCGCTTCGAACGGGCGCTGAACGACTTTCGGCAGGCGCTTCAGACCTGCAGCGACGAGAACGCGCCCCAGGAGCGGTTCGCCGACGCGGTCCGGGACCAGTTGGGCGAGGCGTTTCGCGAAGCCGTGCGGAGCTTCCCGGAAGCGTTCGCGCAACTGGACAGGAGCGTCCAGCACATGGGCGAGACGGCCGCGGCGCAGTCGCAGTCGATGGCCGAGGCGGCGTCCGGCCTGCAGCGCGGCGTTGACGGGTTGACCGCCGCCGCCGTGCGCATCGCACCGGTGGCTGAACTGCTGAACACGGCGACGGCCGAGTTGCGCACCGTGCCGGGCCAGCTCCGGCAGACCCTGGACGAGACGCGCGCGGCGTGGGCGGGGGAGATGCGCCGCGACCAGGAGGCGTTCATCGGCACGGTCCGGCAGGTGCTCGACGATCAGCGCACGATACTCGGCCGCACCCGGCAGGCCCTCCAGCGCTGGGAGCGCGGACGCCGCGACGCCGCCGAGCAGCAACAGACCACGTGGCGCGAGACCGTCGGGCTGGTGCAGAAGGAGGCGGCGGAGATCGTCACGACGGCGGAGGGCCTGCCCGCTGCCTTCGCCCGTGAGGTCGAGCAGATCGCGGGTACCCTGGGCAAGGAGTTCGGCATCAGCGCCCAGCAGCACGTTGCGGACCTCACGCAGGACATGCGGGAGGGCAACCGCGCCCTCCGCGAGCAGATCGACGCCTCGACGCGGGAACTGCAGAACCGTTTGCTGCACGACACGGGCCGCGTGGCGGGCGAGTCGGCCGAGGAGGTCCACCGGCGCGTCGGGGAGCCGCTGTTGTCGATGCTCCAGCGCGTGAGCCGCGGCATCGAGGAGGCGTTGCGCACCCTGCCGGAGAACGCGCAGACGTTCGCGACCAGTCTGTCTAGGGCCGACGAGAAGTTGGAGTTGTCGATCGCACGGCTCCAGGAATCGGCCGACCACCTTGAGCGGGTGGCCGATCTCGACAACGACTTCCGGACCTCCCTGACCCGGGCGTTCCGGGACGGGGCGGCGCAGAGCTTCGGGCCCGTACGGCAGGATCTGCTTGCCATCGCGTCCGAGCTGCGTCGTGCCGCGGCGCGGGTCGCGGGCACGGATCCGGAACCGCGCCCCGGGTTCCTCCGCCGGCTTCTCGGCCGGTTGGCGCGGAAAGAGACAGCCGACGAGTCCGCCGGGGAATGAGATCGACCAGGGCGCTTCATCCGCGGCGCCTGTCGGCCCTGCAACGAGGAGTAGCCGCCATGAGACGCTCGCGTAGCGCCCTGACCGCGTGGCCGGCGTTCGCCGACCTGATGACCGTGCTGGCCGTGCTCGGCCTCGCGATCGCGGCCGGAGTGGCCAGTATCGAACCGGGCGCCGAAGACCCCATCCAGGACTTGAAGGACCGCATCCGGGACCTGGAAGCCGAGCTCGAGGCGGCGCAGGCACGCAGCGCCCGGGACGGCGACCGCATCCGGGACCTGGAGGCTGAACTGGCTGCGGCGCACGACCGTCTGGAAGAGGGCGAGCGGCGCGAGGTGGAGCGCCGGCTCGGAAGCGTCCCGTGCCTCGGAACCCTGCCCGGCTCGCTGACCGTGCCGGTGCCGCTGTTGCGGATCGTCGTGGATTCTGGGTACCTCCTCACCCGCCTGTGGCCGCCGGCTGCGAACGTGGCGGACATTCCGCGGCTCGACGAAGCCATCGCGCACGGCTTGATGCAGGAGGGTGACCTGCTCGGCTACGCCCGCGGCATACACGCGCACGGGGACGCCGGCGACACCTACGACGGCCCGTGCCGCTTCTGGGTTGAACTCCGGAAGGGTGAGACGACCTCGCTGACAGCGTTCGCGCGGGCGCTGGGTATCGTGAACCAGTACTTCCTGCTCTCCAACTCGTCCGAAGTGAACCGGATACTCAGCGCGACGGAGTGAACGCGACGCCCGCGTCGGGCTCGTGGTCCGACCCCTCTCGGGCACCGCGTGGAGTGCTGTCGGCGTCTACGCGGGCGCGACGATGACGTCCCCGCCGACGCCGTCACCCTCGGGCAGCGCGTGGAGCGCTGTCGGCGTTTTATGCGGGTTCCACGTCGAAGGCGGTGATGTCGCGCGTCTCGCCGCTGACCTCGACGCCGATCAGGTGAACCGCACGGTCCGGAGCGCGGTACTCGTCCGCGTAGCGGCGCGCTTTCAACTGCGCCAGGGCGGCACGCTCCGGCGGCGCGGGGTCTCCTCCCGTGCTTCCCGGCCGCAGGTTGCCGGGCACCCGCTCCGTTACCTTGAACTCGAACAGGTACGCGTTGCCACCCAGCACCACCGCCATGTCCAGTCGCCCGCGGCTCGTGGCGTCCTCCACCGCCACACCGTCCATCGACGCCTGGAAGAAGGCGTAGAAGACGCTCGACCAGTAGCCCTCGTAGCGGGCGATGTCGTTGCGCCGGTGCCGGTCGTGCGGGATGCCCGCCAGCAGTCGCCGGAAAAGCGCCTCCAGGCCGTCCCAGTCCGCTGCTGCCAGCACACGGCGGAGGGCGGCGCCGTTTCCCCCTGACCGCCACTTCGGCGCCAGGGCGTCCAGCAGGCTCCGGTTCAGGCCCCGCCGCACCTCCCGGTTCGGATAGCCCAGCCGGTACTCGGGCACGCCGTCCGCGTCCTTCTCCTCGTCCGTGATCGTCAGGTAGCCGGCCTGAACAGCAGCGCCTCGGTCGCCACCGTGTCCACGTCGAAGGCCGACAGCAGGTCGTCGTCGGCTCGCAGGGTCTCGAGGTCCGGGGCCGGGAAATCCCGCTCGATCAGGGTGTCGATCAGGAACCGCGGCGTCGCCGTCTCGAACCAGTACGCCTTGAACTCGCGGCTGGCGAAGAACCGGAGGATGCCGTAGGGGTTGTAGACCTTCTCCTCTCCCCGCCAGTTGTAGCCGTTGTACCAGGCGCGTATCCGGCCGCGGTCGAGGCCGGGAAGCTCGGGGGCGAAGACGGTGTCCAGGTCCGTCTCGGTATAGCCGCAGATCGCCGCGCAGCGCGGGTCCAGGGTGAGGTCGGTGAGGAAGTTGAGGTCGGAGAACAGGCTCACCTTCGCGGCTCTCTCCTGCGAGGGGTGCCCCCTCGCGCACCCCGGCTGAAGGCTCCTGCTCACCCCGGTGACGAAGGTGAGCTCGACGTGGGCGTCGCATGCCTTGAGCGTGCCGTACAGCCCGCGCAGGTCGTCCCGGTTGGCCTTCGCCTGCGCGTTGCCGGCGAGGGGCGTTCCCCGGCCCTCGGTCGCAGAAGGACCCGCTTCGTCCCGCGCATCCAGGATCGGCTTGTCGTACTCGTCCACCAGCACGACGACGCGCTCGCCGGTCCGTTCGTGCAGCGCTTCCAGGAGCTCGGCGAAGCGCCCCGCGGGCGTGGGCAAGTCGGAGGCCGGCAACCCGGCCCGGCGCTCGGCGGCGGCGAGTTGTCGCATGGCGCTCGAGTGCAGTTCACCCGGCCGCTTGAAGTTGCCGCCGGCGAAGTCCAGCCGTACCACCGGATGCCGCTTCGACCAGTCCCAGACGTCGTGTGCGGCCAGACCGCGGAACAACGGCTCGCTGCCTTCGTACAGCTCCTTGAGGGTGTCCACGAACAGGCTCTTGCCGAACCGGCGGGGGCGCGACAGGAAGTAGTGCTTGCCGGCGTCGTCCGCGAGCCGGCTGGCGTAGGCGGTCTTGTCGACGTAGTAGTAGCCCTCCTCGCGGATCTCGCGGAAGGTCTGGATGCCGACCGGGAGCCTGCGTCTGTCCACCAGGGCATTCTATTCGCCCGCCCGGTTGTCTCAGTGCCGTTCGACGGCCGGATTGTCGTCCTGGGGGAGCACGAGGGAACGGCGCCGCCGAAGCGTCTGCTGGAAACATTGGGTGCCGGCGCCGGAACGCCGGGTGAAGTCCGTGACCGGAGTGCGAGGACCGTTCTGCTTGTGTCCACTGAAGATGAAGAGAAGTTGCAGGCGATCCAGGCGTTCGTGCTCCTGCTGCAAGGGGCGGCAACGTCAAGCCAGGTCGACGAGTCGCAAGTCGGCCGGGAGAACGAGCCGCGAGAGGTTTCCGGCGCGTGTGCGAGGCGGCCGGGCTCGCGAACAGCGCCGTCGTTCACCGAGTTGCGGGTACGCACGCCGGGTCCAACTGCGCCGTGCTAGGATGCCCGGATACCAACTTGGACGATTGCGCCCGCGTGCGGGCTGAGGTTGCCGTCATGCATGTCAATGGAAGTGGATCGAACACGCTCGCGTCGTTGGTGACCGTCATCGCACTCGTAGCGGGTCTGGGCATCACGGCCGCCACGGCGGAGGCGGCTGCGCGGCGGGACGCACCCCTGCTCGCGGCGGTCAAGGCGGCCGACGTCGACACGGTGCGCTCGCTGGTCGACCAGGGCGTCGACGTGAACCAAGCCGCACCCGACGGCGCCACCGCGCTGCACTGGGCGGTGCACAGGAACGATGCCGGCCTGGCGGGTCTGTTGCTCGAAGCCGGGGCCGACGTGTCGGCGAAGAACCGCTACGGCGTGCAGCCGATCTCGCTGGCGGCCGAGAACGGCAGCGCGGAGATTCTGGAGGCGCTGCTCGAGGCCGGGGCCGATGCGAACGCCGCGCTGCCGGAGGGCGAGACCGTCCTGATGACCGCCGCGCGCACCGGGAACGCCGCGGCGATTCGGGTGCTGCTCGTGCGCGGAGCCGACCCGAACCTGCGCGACAGCTTCCGCGGCCAGACCGCGCTGATGTGGGCCGCCGCCCGCAACAACGCCGACGCCGTGCACGCGCTGGCCGAGCTGGGCGCCGACGTCGATGCGAAGACCGAGACGGTGGAGCGGCCGCCGAACGGAAACCGCCTGTTCTACGCGTCCCCGCCCACCGGTTTCACCGCCCTGCTGTTCGCCGCCCGCGGAGGGCACATCGACTCGGTGCGGGTGCTGCTGGCGGCCGGCGCCGACGTCGACGACACGCTGTCCGATGGGCAGAGCGCGCTGGTTGTCGCGGTGGCCAACGCCAACTGGGAGCTGGCCGACTACCTGCTCGACCGCGGCGCCGACCCGAACCTGGCCGGGGCCGGCTGGAACGCGCTGCACCAGCTCGTGCGCACGCGCCGGATGAACACCGGCTTCGGGTTCCCGGGACCCATCCCCAGCGGCAGCGTCGACAGCATCGACGTGCTGCGGAAGATGCTCGACGTCGGCGGCGACGTCAACGCCCGGATGACCACCAACGGCATGAAGGACGGCCAGCGCAACCGCCTCAACCGGCTGGGCGCGACCCCCTTCTTCCTGGCCGCCAAGGTGACGGACACCGAGGCCATGCGGGTGCTGCTGGACGCCGGCGCCGACGCGACGATACCGAGCGCCGACGGCACTACGCCGTTGATGGTCGCATCCGGGGTCGCCATCTGGAACCCGGGCGAGGACGGCGGGTCGCTGCCAGGGCAGGAGGACGAGGTCCTGGAGGCCGTCGAGCTGTGCCTCGGACACGGCAACGACATCAACGCCGCCAACTATCGCGGCATGACCGCCCTGCACGGCGCCGCCTTCCGCGGCGCGAACAACGTCGCCGAGTACCTCGTCGCGCAGGGCGCCGACCTGGACGCGCGCACGGAGCTCGGCTACTCGCCGCTCGCCATCGCCGACGGTTTCAGCTACTCCGACTTCTACAAGGCGCAGAAGCACACCGCGGCGCTGCTTCGCCAGCTCATGGAGGAGCGCGGCATCGCGACCGACGGCGAGGGGCATGCCATCCCCGGCACGCTCTGCTTCGACTGCCTGCAGACGCGGCGCGACCAGATCGAGGACCGCGTCGCGTGGGAGGCAGATCTCGAGGCGGAGTTCAGGGCGCAGCTTGGGGCGCCGGAGTAGGCGACGTTCGAACCGGGACCCCGGCTCGTGGACCGGTCGACCGATGGCCGAGGGCGGCCTCCCTCTGCTTGCGCTCCATGCAAACGCGACGACGTGTCAGTTGGCGATTCCCGCCTGCGGCGGGCACCTTGAGGGACGAACGGAGACGGTTTCTTCGTGTCTCGCGGTAGGATGGGAGCATGAGTCCCGAGGTGATCGCGACGGTATCGACCGGCGCCGGCGTGCTGGTCGGAGTCTGGCGACTGGTGGAAGGCGTGCGGCGATCTGACCGCACGGATCGCGGCCGTGAACACGCGCATCGACCACATTCTGCTGGCGGACCGCGGCCAGAATTCCTAGCCGGCACCGCGCTCGTCTCGTAGCGCCTCCAGCTCCGCGATTGCTTCGAGATCCTTCACGCGTCCGGCTGCTCGCTTGAGGTGAATCAGGCGGTCGAGCGTCACGCAGCGGCAGGTGACCCCGAATGCCGTCACCTGGTCGGTATCCGGGAGGAGTCGTTCGTAAGTGCCGCCGCCGGCGATCTCTCCGAGCAGGTCGATGGCGCCGATCGTCGTCGTGAGCGTGAAGTTGAGCCCCCGGTTCAGGGTTTCCACGTCCCACTGGAAGGGGAGGCCGGCGGGGGCGCCGCGCAGACCGGGCGCATAGGGAGCCAGGGCGTTCACGAGCCGGGCCAGGTTGTCGGGCGTGCGCCGGTAGACGACGTCGACGTCCAGGGTCAGCTTGGCCGAACCGTGCACGGTAGCGGCGGCGCCGCCGACGAGGATGTACGCGACGTCCTGGTCGTCCAGGACGCGGAGCAGAGTGGAGAAGTCCGTCACGATGCGCGCCGCGCCGCGCGTCCGGCCCGCTGCAGCTCTTCCGCGAACCGCTGAAGCTCCATCAACTGGCGCAGGCGGTCCTCGACGCTGAGCTTCAGATTCTCGCGCAGCAGGGTCCGGTCGATGTCCTTCTTGTAGACCTCGATGACCGGATCGACGACCGTCGGGGTGCCTTGCGCCACATGGTCAGTCTACATCCGCCGGCCGTTCCGAACGTGGCGAGGCCGGGATCGTTCAGCGCCGCGGCCAGGACGGCGGCCGTGTCGAGCGTCAGGTACCGCGCCGGATGCTGTTGTCCGGCGACGGCGCGCACCAGCGTGCTCTTGCCGGTCTGCCGCGCACCCTGGAGGTACACGACAGGCGTGTCGCGCAGTGCGTCCAGTAGTGCGTCAGTCGCATGTCGGCCGCGCATGCGACTGGGATGCTATCGGTTGTGTGGCTGGCAATCAACCACTACGTGGACGATTTCCAGCCACATGCTGGGCGGACTTACTGGCCGGCGCTCGTCTCCGCCGGCACGTTGCCGTGCGGCTTCAGCGCCGCCACGCCCGGTCCGGACGGCCCGCGCAGGGTGAACCAGAGCGTGCCCTCCGCGTCGCGGTCGAGCTTCGGGGTGTGCGCCCGCAGCTCCGGGAACGGGAAGTAGGTGAACTCGTTGGTCTGCTGGTCGAAGCGGACCAGCGAGTTGTAGATCCCGTTCTCGACCCACAGGTTGTCGTCGTCGTCCGGCCAGATGTCGTAGGGGTTGCCGTCCTTGAGCGGCAGCACGTACTCGGTGACGGCCGACGTGACCGGGTCGATCTTCGAGATCGCGTTGCCGAAGTAGTGGGCCGCCCAGATCTTGCCGTCCGAGTCGATGGCGGGCCGCCGCGCGGGGTTGGCCAGCGGGTACGACCGCCACGCGGCCGTCTCCTGGTTGTACATGAAGATGGCGGGCGTGTGCAGGCCGACCGCCCAGACGCGGTCCTGCCGGTCGACGACGATGCCGTAGCCGCTGAACCCGGACAGCGGCTCCCACTCGGTGAAGTCCTCCGCGGCGAGGTCGAAGCGGCCGATGCGGCCGGCCGAGGCGAAGTAGGTGTACCAGAAGCTGCCGCGGGAATCGACCCAGACGCTGTGCGGGCCGGCGCCCCTGGTGGGCATCGGGTAGCGCTTCATCTCGCCGGTGGCCGGATCGAGCTCGCCGAAGTGGTCGCCGGTCAGCTCGACCCAGTAGACGCGGCCGCGGTACTCGACGATGCCGTGCGGCGTGACGTTGATGTTCTCCTCGTTCTCGATCCACAGCTCGTCGGTGCGGGTCTCGAAGTCCGGATCCCGGCTGTCCATGCGGATGATCGAGTTCGAGCCGTTGCCCGACACCCAGATGACCCCCGGCTCGGCGCGGCTCGCGAAGACGCTGTGGATGCTGCCGCGCGGCGGCGCGCCATTCGAGAGCAGCCGTTGCGGACCGCGCTTCAGCTCGTACTCGATGTAGACCGCCTCGGCGAGCGCCGCCTCGTCGCGGACCAGCGGATCGAGCTCGAGGTCGCGCGGCGTCGACCCCGGTCCGAAGTTGTCGGTCAGGTACCGGATGATCAGTTCCTTCTCCTCGACCGACACCAGGTCGTGCGTTATCTGCGGCACGCCGGGCGCCATGTTTGCGACACGGCCGTCGATGTCGAACATCCGGTCGACGGCCCGGCGCCAGCCCCGCTCGTTGCGCGGTCCGCGGCGGTGGAAGCCGGCCGGGCCGTGGCAGCCGAAGCAGGAGCGCAGCATGACGTCGCGGGCCGGGTGGGGCGGGTAGAGGGTGTCGAAGTCGACGATCTCCACCGCCCGATCGTCGGCCGCCCCGCCGCCGTAGTTCCGCTGGGCCGAAGCGCCGCGGGCCGCCGCGCCCTGCTCCGGTCCGGCGCCGAGCGCCGTCAATGCCATGTCGACCGTCGTGGTCTCCCCGGCGCCCACCGCCACCGTCGCGGTCGGCGATTCGAACGCTTCCTCGACGACGCTGACGTCGTAGGTGCTGGGCGGCAGGTTGAAGATGCTGTAGCGGCCGTCCTGCGTGTATACGGTGTAGGCGATGCGGTGAACGGTGTCGTGCGCCTTGACGCGCAGCGCCCGGACCTCGCCGCGGTCTGCCGTCACGCTGCCGGCGATCACGCCGGTGGAGTCCGCGTCCTGGGCAAGTGCGAGGCTGCCGGGCAACGTGCCGGCACCGGCGAACAGGGCCGCCGCCATCGTCAACACCGCCAACCCGGTTCGATGCCGAGCCGTCACCTCGATACGCATGGGACCTCCCCCTTCAGACAGCGTGTCAGCGAGGGCCAGCGCCCCGAAACGCCTCGCCGGCCCGGCGTTTCGGCCCATCCCCCCCTGCTCCATGATCTTGCGCCGCAGCACTTCGCTATGCTGCGTTCTGCGGCGCAAGTTCCCAGCCTAGTGCACATCGGTGCGATGCTCAAGGGGGAGCAGCAGGGCTGCGGTCGGTCGAGCATCGGGGGAAGCTGTGCCAGAATGGAAAGCACCCCATATCGTGGGGTCGAACGCGCCGGAGAGCGGACCGTGAAGGAACAACGACGCCTCCAAGACAGAGCTCGGGAGAGAGCCTCGGGAGCGTACGAGGAGTTGCTCCCGCCGGAGCGGCTGTCGGATGAGGAAATCGACGCGGAAACGGTTCGCAATGTCTGCATGGGAGAGACAACCGCACCTGGATGCACCGGGAGTCCGACGGTCGCCGTACGCCTGTGTCAGGCGACCGCGGGATGGAAGAAGCCGGCGAGCGCGGTCGAGTTCCAGAGGGCCCTGGCGGCCCCGCGACCGACGCGACGCGAGGAGAACATCCTGGACGCCTGGGTGACCGAAGCCACCCCGGCGGAGCTGTTCCGGGCCTGGGCGGAACGGGCCTACACGCCCCGCACGCTGGCGGCGGCCCTGCGCAGGGCCGGCCTGAAGAAGTGCAAGGCGGCAAGATTCCTCAACAATTTCGCAGTGTGAACACCGGGAATGAGAGACCGGGAGTGGCGGAGGAGCTACGCCTGCCGGCCCGCGCCGGGGCGCTGTGGGCCGAGACGCGCGAGATCACACGCCGCGCGATCGACGAGCTGACCGGTGACGAAGGAGCGTACGCCATCGGCGGCGGGACCATCCTGGCCGCGCGATGGGAGCACCGCGAGAGCACCGACATCGACATCACGGTGGCCGAAGAGTCCGAGCCCTCCATCCTGATGGGCGCCGGGTCCAGCGAGTTCAGGCGGGGAGTCGCCGCGCTGGGCGGCAGATTGGCGACGAGAGCGGACGGCAAGCTCCTCACCGCCGTCTGGCCCGTGCAGAAGCTGGACATCTGGGCGACGACGCCGAAGCCCGGCACGGGCGCCGGGCCGGCCGTGGTGGACGGCAGGCCGGAAGCCGTGCTGTCGACGACGCAGATCCTGCGAGGAAAAGTTTCAGGCTTCATACTACGCGCCTTCCTGTACTTGAGATACAAGCTTTGGGTGCTGCCGCCGGTCGCGTAACCGTTTCCCCGGCTGGGCGACGGGCAGCGGTCCGGTGGGCGGTTCGAAGAGTATCGTGCCTTTGTCGTCGGCGCGCACGGCGCGCAGCACGCCTTGGTGCGCGAAGCGCTTGGCGGTGGCCGGATGCACGTCGAGCAGCTCGGCCATCTGCGGTACGGTCAGCCAGTGCGCCGCGATCAGGTGCTCGGCGTAACTGTTGATGTCGTACGCCTCGCGCAGCATGCGGACGCGCCGGCGGCTGAATGGCAATCCGGTCCCGGTTCGGAGACGCTGTCGGTTGAGGGTGTCGGCGATCTGCGCGTCGGTCTGTTCGGTGGCCAGCGCGCGGACCTGCTCGACGACCGCGGCGGGAGTACGTCGCAGGTCCGGCGCCGTGAGCGGCAGTGGGCACTCGATCCGGCGGGTCGCGCCGCCCCGCCAGCGGATGGACACTCCGACCACATCGTCGCGCAGCAGGGTGACATCCTCGATCAGCAGCCGCAGCATCCGCTTGCGGTCTCGCGCCGGAGTGCGTGGGTCATTCCAGACGCGCGGCAGGTCGGCGACCAATGCCGCCACCCGCTCCTTCATCTCAGGAGTGACCGGCGGCGTCCGGGTCTTGTCCGCACCGGCGTACGCCTCTTCGGCCGCGGCCAACCGCTGCAGCGCCTCGTTCCAGTGCCGTTCCAGGTTGTCGGCCACGAGCCGATTCTCGGGCCGCACGAGCAGGAACTGCTGCTGCGCCAACTCGGCGTCCTCTCGCAGCCGGGCAATCTGCGCCCGCTTGGCGCGGTCGACCTCGGCGGCCCGGGACCGCAGCTCCTCGAACACCTCGACGGCGACGTCGATCGACGCGGGGGTGACGGTCTCAAGCACCAGCTCGCTGACCGCGCGGTCGATCGCCGCGCCCGGCAGGCTCTGGCACACTGGCTCCGCGCGTTGAATCCCCCGGCGTTGACAGCGATAGAGCGGTTCCGGGTGACCGTGAGACACGATGTAGCGGACCGTCATGCGGCGGCCGCACCGACCGCAGATGACGAGCCCCTGCAGCAGGGCCACGCCCTCGCGCGGCGCACTGCGCCGACGGTCTGCGCCGATGCTCTGGGCGCTGGCGTGCAACGCCTCCTGATTCGCTTCGAATTGCTCCCAGGTGATGTAGCCGGGATGCGCGTCAGGCAAGAAGACCTTCCACTCAGCGCGGGGAAGTCGCCGATACCCCACCTGCCCGGCGAGGCGGAGCTTGCGCTGCCGCGTCCGGCCATAGACGTACGCTCCGGCGTAGCGCGGATTGTGCAGGATGGAGAGCACACGGTCATGCTCCAACTCGCCGAAGACCAGCGCCCCGGGACGGGGTCCCTTGTGGACCCGCCGCGGCCACGCGATCTGCTGCTGCTGGAAGTAGCGCACCACCGCGCCGGCCGAGCCGGTGCGGTCGAAGGTGTCGAAGACGAGGCGGACGGCGCCCTGCACCTGCTCGTCGGGGTCGAGCATGAGCTTGCCGCCGGCGTCGTAGACCATGCCCAGCGGGGCCCGCATCCACAGCTCGCCGCGGCGCGCCTTGTTCAGTTGTCCGCCGATCAGGCGCGCGCGCAGCACATGCAGCTCCGCCTCGCTGACGGTGCCTTTGAGTCCGAGCAGCAACCGGTCGTTGAAGTGGGCCGGGTCGTAGAGCCCGTCTTCGTCGAGAATGAGCGTCTCGCTCAGCGCGCAGATCTCCAGCAGGCGATGCCAGTCGCTCGAATTACGGGCGAGCCGCGAGACCTCCAGCCCCATGACCATGCCGACGCGACCGAGGCCGACGTCGGCGACGATGCGTTGGAACCCGGTCCGCTCGGCCGCCGACGCGCCCGACAGACCGAGGTCGTCATCGATGACCACGACCCGCTCGGCGGCCCAGCCCAGCGCCAGGGCCCGCCGCTTCAGGGCGTACTGGCGGGCAGTGCTCTCCTGATGGTCCTGCACCTGCTGCAGCGACGATTGCCGCACGTAGAGAAAGGCGAGGCGCCGAAGATGGTCCGCCGTGACCGTGGTGGATTGACTCATGGGGAAACGCCCTCCGCAATGCGGCTGAGCACTAGGCTCGCCAACACACGCGCCATCTCGGAACGGACGGGCGGCGCCAGGTCGAGGTCGCCGCTTTCGGCCGGCGGCCGCTCGACCGGCGGCAGGCAGAGGGTCGCGACGGCCTTCAGCCACGCCGGCATGCCGCGGCTCATCAACAGCGCCACCCCATAGCCCCGGCGGGAGAACGCGACATCGGTGGCGGCGTCCTGCCGCGCGACCTCGTACTGCCGGCGCACCTGCTCGGCGTCGACGCTTGACGCGGTCATGGGGTCGTCTGGGGGCGCGGTTTTTTTTTGCGCCGCGCCACCGCCCGGTCGAGCGAGCGGGCGTGAACCGAGATGCCGAAGCGCCGCGCCACGGCCGCCGTCAGCGGCTCGTCCGGCCGCACGTTTTCGCCCGCGCGCCAGCGCTCGACGTAGTCGACAACCGCGTCGGTGCACTTGTGGGCCCCCTTCGGTCCGGGACGCTTGGGCACCAGTCCGGGGATCCCGTGCGCCTCGAACGCGGCTGCGGTCAGGTAGAACGTCTGGCGGCTGACCCCGAAGCGCGCGACGACCTCGGTCACCGGCCGTCCATCGACCTGGTGGCGGCGCAGCATCTCGTACTTGACCTGCACGCGGTCGCGCGGGTCGAAGAACGGATGGCTCACAAAGGCGTCGTCGCGGACGGCCTCGGGGTGCGGATGCAGGGCTCCTGCGTCGCGCAGGGCCTGCGTCTTGGCGTCGGGCGGCAGCTTGGGAGGACGGCGCATCGTGTATGTCACATAGATTATGACCAGTCACCCGGACGGCGTCAAGGAGAATCCGATCTGGAACCCAGACACAGCACCGCTTTATGTGCAGAATGTTGCCAAACGCCCGCACCGACGACGTTTTGTTGCCCACTCCTGGTGGATGAAATTCACGTGACACCATGGACGAAATCTCCGTGACGCCCCGGCCGCTCATGTCCGGACCCTCTCGCTCACCATTTCGGCGAGCCGCAGCAAGTCCTCAAGTCGAAATGGCGCACGCCCGCGCCCCGCCACCACCGCGGGGTCCGGTGTCGCAAAGTCCGTCCAGCCAACGGGAATCGACCAGACCGTGCCGTCCGGCTGTTGCACCGTTACCCAGTCTTCTCCCCACAGGGACTTCGACACCACGAACGGGAAGCGGTCGCCCCGGAGCGGATGGAACGGGTGGGTGATCCGAATCTGTGGTGCTTCAACAGCACCAGGAGCATTCTGCAGCTTTGAAGAAGTCGAAGGCAGGATCGTAGTCCGTGCCCCACTGTCGGGTCTGGCGGCTGACGATCAGTTCGCCGCCGGTCTCGCGCGGGAGCATGAACAGCGTGTACTCCCCGCGCGGCACGTCGAGCTCGCCGAAGCGGACGTCGAAGTCGAGGGTCAGGCGCGTGGCCCAGTTCGCGCCCAGGCGCCAGACCTCGCCGTACGGCACCAGCCCGCCGAAGATCTCCCGGCCCCGCGCGTGCGGCTGGCCGTAGTCGATGGTGATGCGGGACGGACCCGAGTGGGAAGGGGTGTAGGTGAACCACCCGCCGTCGCGCAGCACGCGGCCGTCGAATGTCACGCTCGTCGTCACCCGGCCGCTGGGAGCCACCTTGGGGACCGGTTGCGCACTGGGGTCCTGGGCGGGGAGCGATGCGGTGAGCAGGAGAGAGCCGAGCAGGAGTACGGCCGGCGCGGCGGGTCCGGCACCGTGGCAATGAGTGCGCATATCGATGTCATTCTACGGTCGGACCGTCCCCGCGTGCGCACCGCGGGCCGCCGTCGAGACAGGGCGAAATGTAACCGACGAACAGCGCAGTCGGGCGGGATGCCTTGCCGCTCGAAGGCAGCGGGACTCTCGCCTCGGGCTGTTAAGATGGCGCGATGGGGAGCAGGGTCGCACTCTGCCTGGCCGTGGCGTTCGGCGCGGCCGGGTCCCTCGGTGCCCACGCGGCCGGAACGTGGCCGGAAGCCGGGTCCGGCTTCGCCGTCGCGGGTAAGGCCGGTCTGCGCCCTGCAGCGGGGGCTGGCTCCGTTGCGCGCCTGGAGGCCGGGATCGGGTCAGGCACGACGAGCGCGGCCGGGCCGCGCCCGGAGGCCGCCCCTCGAAGCCGGACGCCGTCGGTGCGACAGTCCGCCTCGGCGGCAATGTCCCAGCGAGCGCTGCTCGATCGCTACTGCGTCACCTGCCACAACGAGCGGCTGCGGACCGGCGGGCTCGCGCTCGATGCGCTCGACGTTTCCCGGGTCGGCGAGGCGCCGGCGATATGGGAGCAGGTCGTGCTGAAGCTGCGCGGCGGCATGATGCCTCCGGCCGGCCGGCCGCGACCGGACCGGCAGACCTACGACGGGTTCCGCAAGTGGCTCGAGGGCGAGCTCGACCGCGCGGCCGCGTCCAGGATCGAGCCGGGGCGCGTGCCCACGCACCGCCTGAACCGCGCCGAGTACGCGAACGCGATCCGTGATCTGCTGGCGCTTGAAATCGACGCCGCCGCCCTGCTCCCGGCCGACGACAGCGGCCACGGCTTCGACAACCTCGCGGGCACGCTGGCGCTCTCGCCCGTGTTGATGGAGCGCTACCTGTCGGCGGCGCGGCGCATCAGCCGCCTCGCGGTCGGCGATCCGGCGATCGGACCGGGCTTCACGTCGCAGGTCTACGGCGTCCCGATCACGATGACGCAGAACGATCGGATGAGCGAGGACCTGCCGTTCGGGTCCCGCGCCGGCCTCGCGGTCCGCCACCGCTTTCCGCTCGACGGCGAGTACGTCGTCACGATCCGGCTGAAGCGCAGCGTCTACGAGTACATCGTCAACCTCGACGAGGTGCACGACCTCGACTTGCGGATCGACGGCCGGCGCGTCGCGCGGTTCACGGTCGGCGGCGCCGCGCCGGGGAAGCCGGCGCCGGTCACCTTCTCGGGGACTTTCGTTGCCGCCGGCGAGTCGGAGTTTCCGAGCCAGGATTGGGACGACTATCGCACCGGGGCCGACGCCGATCTGGCGCTGCGCGTGCCGGTGCGCGCCGGCACGCGGGTGGTCGGGGTGTCTTTCGTCGGCAAGTCGTGGGAGCAGGAGGGTGTGCTGCAGCCGCCGTTGCGCGAGTACGGCGCCACTGTCACCGAGACTACCGACACGTCGCCGCGGCCGGAAGGGCCGGGCGTGGAGAGCGTCGCCATCGACGGGCCGTACGCCGCCACCGGACCGGGCGAGACGGCGAGCCGCGCCCGCATCTTCGTCTGCCGGCCCGCGGGTGGCGCCGGCGCCGTTGCCGATCCAGGCGCCGGACCTGCCGGCGCCGGCCCGGGCGCCCGAGCGGATGAGGAAGCGCTGTCGGACCTTGCAGGCCGAATGGCGCGCGGCGGGTCGCCCGTTCGCCCGGGCGGCATCCCGATCGACCCGGCCGTGCACCTCCGGCGGAGCACGGCGCCCGGCGGGCCGGGCGCTCGTTCGGGCGATCTCCGGCGGAGCACGGCGCCCGGCGGGCCGGGCGCTCGTCCGGGCGATGATGCGTGCGCCCGCGAGATCCTGGCGAAGCTGGCGCGCCGGGCTTGGCGCCGCCCGGTGGACGATCGCGACCTCGATCCCCTGCTCGCCTTCTACCGGGCCGGCCGCGCGGCCGACGGCTTCGAGGCCGGCATCCGGATGGCGCTCGAGCGCCTCCTGATCGATCCGGAGTTCCTGTTCCGTATCGAGCGCGATCCGGACGGCATCGCGCCGGGCGCCCCGTACCGACTCGCCGACCTGGAGCTCGCCTCGCGGCTGTCGTTCTTCCTCTGGAGCAGCATTCCGGACGACGAGCTCCTCGACGCCGCCGCCCGCGGCCGCCTGTCCGACCCGGTGGAGCGCGAACGGCAGGTCCGGCGCATGCTCGCCGACGCGCGCTCGCGCGCCCTCGTCGACAACTTCGCCGGCCAGTGGCTGTCGCTGCGCAGCGTCGAGGGCATCGCCCCCGATCCGAACCTCTTTCCCGACTTCGACGAGAACCTCCGGGAGGCCCTGCGGCGGGAGACCGAGCTGTTCGTGGAGAGCCAGCTTCGCGAGGATCGCAGCGTCGTCGACCTGCTGCGCGCGGACTACTCCTTCCTGAACCAGCGGCTCGCCCGGCATTACGGCATTGCCGGCGTCACGGGAAGTCACTACCGGCGGGTGGCGCTGCCGGACGAACAGCGCGGCGGCCTGCTCGGCCACGGCAGCATCCTCGCCGCCACGTCGTACGGCAATCGCACGTCCCCGGTGCTGCGGGCGAAGTGGCTCCTGGAGAACGTCCTCGGGACGCCGCCGGCGCCGCCGCCCCCGGACATCCCGCCGCTGCCCGGGCGCGGGGCGGCAGGCGAGCCCCGTACGGTGCGCGAGCGCCTGGCGCAGCACCGGCGCAACGCCGCCTGCGCCGTCTGCCACGCGCCGATGGACCCGCTCGGCTTCGCGCTGGAGAACTTCGACGCGGTCGGCGCCTGGCGCACCCGCGACGCCGGGCTGCCGGTCGACGCCTCGGCGGTGCTTGCCGACGGAACGACCGCGTTCGACGGTCCCGCCGGCCTGCGGCGGGTGCTGCTGGATCGGTCGGATCAGTTCGTGGAGACGGTCGCCGAGAAGCTGCTGACGTACGCGCTGGGCCGCGGGATGGAACATTACGATCGCTCGGTGATCCGCGCCATCGTTCGCACCGCCGCGGAGGACGACTACCGCTGGTCGTCTCTGATCCTGGGCATCGTCGAGAGCACGCCGTTCCTGATGCGGAGGTCGGAGTCGTGATCGTCACGGGGAGGCGTCGTCGACCGCGACGGGCTGGCTCCCTGATCGTGCGCATGCGGAGGTCGGAGTCATGATCATCACCAGGAAGGCCATCCCCCGCCGGGCGGTGCTGCGCGGCCTCGGCGCGGCGGTGGCGCTGCCGCTGCTCGACGGGATGGCGCCGGCGCTGACCGCGCTCGGCCGCGGCGCGGCCCGCCCGGTTCGCCGGTTCGGTGTCGTCTACGTGCCGAACGGCGTGGTAATCGACCAGTGGACGCCGTCCGCCACCGGCGCCGGGTTCACGTTCCCGCCCATCCTGAAGCCGCTCGAGCCGTTCCGCGACCGGCTGCTGGTGCTGACCGGGCTGACCCAGAACGTCAACGGATTGACCGCCCGCAGCGGGGCGGTCCACGGCCGTTGCGCGACCAAGTACCTCACCGGCGCCATTCCGCGGCCCTTCGGGCAGGAGGGCAACGACTTCCTGGCGGACGTTTCGCTCGACCAGGTCCTCGCGCAACAGATCGGGCAGGATACGGCCCTCGGGTCCCTGGAGCTGTCGCTGGAGTCCGGCGACAAGGGGGCCGGGACCTGCGACGGCGGCTATAGCTGCACCTACAGCCATACCATCACGTGGCGCGGCCCGCGGACCCCGCTCCCGATGGAGCACAACCCGCGCGTGGTCTTCGAGCGGATGTTCGGCGACGGCGGGAGCACGGCCCCGGCGGTCCGGCGGGCCCGGCTGGCGCAGAACCGCAGCCTGCTCGACTCGGTCAGCGAGAAGGCGGCCGACCTCGCGCGCGGCCTCGGCCCCGCCGACGCGTCCAAGCTCACCGAGTATCTCGACGCGGTGCGGGACATCGAGCGGCGGATCCAGCGGGTGGAGGCGCAGGCGGCGCGCGAGCTGCCGGCGTTCGACCAGCCGGCCGGCGTGCCCGCGAGCTTCGCGGACCACGCGCGGCTGATGTTCGACCTGCAGGTGCTCGCCTACCAGAGCGACCTGACGCGGGTCATCACCTTCATGGTGGGCCGCGAGTTCAGCAGCCGCACCTATCCGGAGATAGGGGCCCCGGGCGGTCACCACCCCCTGTCGCACGAGGACAGCGCCGTCAGCCGCGAGCAGTTGATCCGCATCAACACGCACCACGCCGAGCAGTTCGCGTACTACCTCGGCCGGCTGGCCGCGACACCGGACGGCGACGGCTCGCTGCTGGACCACGTGGTCCTCTACTACGGGGCGGGCATGTCGGAGGGCGACCACCAGCCGTGGAACCTGCCGCTGGTGGTGGCGGGCGGCGGCGCGGGGCGCCTGAAGGGCGGCCGGCACGTGCGCTACGACGTCGGCGCCGGCAGCGGCCGGTCGGTAGCCGGGGGCACGCCGCTGGCCAACCTGCACCTGACCGTCGCGGAGAAGCTGGGCATGCGCCTCGACGCCCTCCACGACAGCACCGGGCGGCTGGGCCTGTAGCGGCGTGGGGGACGCGTGACCGTGCATAGGACGCTGTACCCGATGAGATGGTGGTCGGCGTCGAACACGTAGCGGCGTGGGGGACGCGTGACCGTGCATAGGACGGACTGGATCCCGTGCGGCGCCGTCGAGCACGCGGCGCCCCGTGTGCCCCGCCGCACGCCGATGCGCAATCGGCGCGGCACTCGTTCCCGGTCGGCTTTCCCCGATTGCTCTCGGGCCCCTGCGATCCTCGCTGTCAGAGGGCTGAAGTCGGCAGCAACCGCGTCGTTGCTTGCAGCACTCCTGCTCGCGGCGTCGGCCGCCCTCCGGGGGCAGGCCGACGTTGCACCCGCTGCGTCACCCCTGATCTCGGCCGTGCGGGCGGTGGACGTTGCCGGCGTGCGGGCGCTGCTCGCCGAAGCCGTCGACGTGGACGCGCCCCAGCCGGACGGCGCCACGGCGCTCCACTGGGCGATGCACCGGGAGCACGTGGAGATCGCCGGCCTGCTGATCGGCGCCGGCGCGGACGTCGACGCGGCGAACGATCTCGGCGTCACCCCGCTCCTGATGGCGAGCGCCCGCGGGCACGGGGAACTGGTCGGGCGCCTGCTGGCGGCCGGCGCCGATCCGAACGGCGCGCTCGCCGGCGGCGAGACGGCGCTGATGGCCGCGTCGCGGGCGGGCAGCCTGGAGGCGGTGAGCGCGCTGCTGGACGCCGGCGCGCGCGTGAACGTTACCGAGTCCACCCGCGGCCAGTCGGCCCTGATGTGGGCGGTGGCGAACCGGCATCCGGCAGTCGCAGGGGCGCTGATCGAGCAGGGCGCGGACATCCACGCCCGCACCGGCACCCGGCGGCGGGTCTACAACATGGGCGGCAGCCGCTCCGCCGGCTCGGCGTCGCGCGGCATCGCGCTCGAGGAGGTCGTCGAGGGCGGCAGCACGGCCCTGCTGTTCGCCGCGCGGTCGGGCGACCTCGAATCGGCCCGCCTGCTGGTCGCCGCCGGGGCGGACGTGGACGACACGGCGGCGGACGGCAACCCCGCCCTCAACGTCGCGGCGCACAGCGGCCACGGGTCGCTGGCCGCGTTCCTGCTGGCCGAGGGCGCCGATCCGAACGCGGCGCCGCTCGGCTACACGGCGCTGCACGCGGCGGTGCTCCGGGGGACGCTGCGCGACCGCGGCGTCCCGAACGACGATCCGGTCGCCGGCGTGCCCCTCGTACGTGCACTCCTCGAACACGGGGCCGACCCGAACGCGCGGCTGACCAGGGGCACGCCGGTCCGGCGCTGGAGCCACGACTTCGCCTTCATGGACCGGTGGACAGGCGCCACCCCGTTCTGGCTGGCCGCCCGGTTCCTGGAGGTCGAGATGATGCGGGTGCTCGCCGCCGCCGGCGCGGACCCGCGGCTGCCGAGCCGGGACGGCACCACGCCGCTGATGGCGGCGGCCGGACAGGGCTACAACCGCGGCGGCGGGAGCGCGTTCATCCGGGATCGGCGCGATTTCTCCTCCTACAACCCGGTGGAATCGGCCGCGCTCGGCTCGACGATCCCGGCCGCGGAGGAACGCCTGGCCCGCGAGGCGGTCGCAGCGGCGCTGGAGCTGGACGCGGACGTCGACGCGGCGAACGACGCCGGCGACACCGCCCTGCACGCGGCGGCCTCGCATGGCATGAACAGCGTCATCGAGCTGTTGACGTCGCGCGGCGCCGACCTGCGCGCGGAGAACCGGCGCGGCCAGACGCCGGTGGCCCTGGCCGTCTACGCGGACGGCATCGGAGGGGATCGCTTCGCCCGCGAGGATACCGCGGCCCTGCTCCGTTCGCTGGCGGACGCGGCGGGGCTGGCGGACATGGAAACGCCGGCGGCTGCGGTCGCGGAATCCGCGCACCCGGGCCAACCGCACGGCCACCCCGAGGCGAGGGCCCTGACGAATCCGGTGTCGGCGACGCCGGACTCGGTGGCCGCCGGCGCTGCGCTCTATACCACCCACTGCGCGACGTGTCACGGACCGACCGGGCGCGGAGACGGCCCGCTCGCCGCCGCCACGGCCGCCTACGGCGCGCGTCCCTCCAACCTGGCCGACGCGACCTGGCAGCACGGCGGCAGCGACGGGGAGGTCTTCGCCGCCGTCCGCGACGGCATCGGGCCGGACTTCGCCATGGACGCCTTCGGCGGCCGGCTCGCCGAGCCGGACATCTGGAATCTGGTGAACTTCCTGCAGAGCCTGCGCTGAGGGTCCGCGCCCGGCCCGCCGGGCGCCGCGGCGCCCGACGCC
>WTFV01000247.1:26142-65651 GCA_011523845.1 Acidobacteriota bacterium
CAGGCCGCCCTCGACCGCTTCATCGAGGGGCCCTGCCCGCCGGGCGCCGCGGCGCGCGGATCCCCGACGCCCAGGCCGCCCTCGACCGCTTCATCGAGGGGCCCTGCCCGCCGGGCGCCGCGGCGCCCGGATCTCCGACACGCGCCGGCTGTCTTTCTGTCCGGCGGGCTACTCGTAGTCCGCGGCGGCGAGCGACAGCCGCACGACCTCGGCGTCGTTGCGGGCGATGACGTGGCCGTTCGCGAACGCCGGATGGGACCACAGCACGGCCCGGTCGTTCCAGCGGCCGGTGGCGCCGCCCCGCGTGCGCGTGGTCGGGGTCAACAGCGGCGTCCGGTCGATCTCCACGTAACCCGCGGGGGTGAAGCGCGCGATGATCAGGTCGCCGGAGTCGTTGACGACGAAGTGGCGGTCGCCGTTGCGAACGAAGTAGGCCGTCGCCCAGCGATCCTGGGCGTTCATCCGGTCGCTCTGCCACAGCCGCTCGCCGCTCGTGGCGTCGAGACCCCGCAATTCGCCGTAGCTGCCGACGCCGTACAGGTAGTCGCCGACGACGATCGGGGTCGAGATGATGGAGTGCAGCGTGTCGGTCTCGTCGGGAAACTCGGTGCGGCCCTGCCCTTGCCACAGCAGGCGCGCCGCCGGGCGGTCCGAGTTGAGGGCGAACATCAGCGTTCCGTAGAAGAACTGGCTGACCGCCAGGTAGCGCCCGCTGCGGACCGGGGTCGCGATGGACAGGCCGCCGCCGACCTCGAACGGCTGGTTCCAGTAGATCTCGCCGGTCGCCGGGTCGAGCGACGTCACCGCCGACGCGTGCCAGACGATCAACTGCCGCACACCGCCCGCGGTGATGACGATGGGCGACGAGTAGCCGGGCTCCGAGTCGGACTCCAGCGCCCGCCACGCCTCGGCGCCGGTCGTCTTGTCGAAGGCGACGACCTTCGCGTCCGGCTCCCCGCCGAGCAGCACGATCAGGTGCTCGCCCTCGACGAGCGGCGACTGCGACACGCCGAAGACCGGGACGGTCACCCCGTAATCGGCCGTCGTGTCGATGCGCCAGATCAGGTCGCCGGTCGCGGTGTCGAAGCACGAGAGCATGCCGGCCGCGCCGAGAACGTAGACCCGGTCGCCGTCGACGAGCGGCGTCGCCCGCGGACCGCTCGCGAACTTGAAGTGGATGTTGCGGTAGGCGGCGGGCCACTCCCGGGTCCACAGCACGGCGCCGGTCCCTTCGTCGAGCGCCAACAGGCGCTCGTGCCCATCCATCGTGCGGCTGCCCGGCGTCTCCTGGTAGTCGAGCACGAAGACGCGCCCCCCGGCGACGGCCGGCCCGGCGAAGCCGCCGCGCACCGGTGTCCGCCACTTCACGATCAGGCCGTCGTCGGCGAAGTGCTCGACGAGGCCGGTCTCGCGCCACACGGCGTCCCGGTTGACGCCGCGCCACTGCGGCCAGTCCTCGGCGGCGGGCGCGGCGGCACCCAACCAGAGGATGGCGCAGAGAATCGCCACGACGGCCGGTGCGGGTCGGTCAGACATCGGCTGCTCCACAACGACGGCCCGGCGCGAAGCTCGCGCGAGGGTTCTTCGAGACACGCCTCGCTCGATCAATCGTGAAGAGAGCAACCGGCAAGGCCGGCGTGAGCGACGGCGCGACGGCGTGCATTGGCGAACAGCCTAGCACGGGCGCGTGCTGACGGCGCCGCTCGCGCGCCGCGAGTCCCGGCGGAGGAGCGCTCCGTTGCGACGTTCTGCCGGGTCCAGCCGTGCTCGCCACATGCCCACGTCGCCGTCGCTCCGCAGGCCGTCCGGCTGCCGGTCTCAGGCTCGATGCGGCCTGACATCCAGCCGGCCGGTGTAGATGGCCATGCCGACGACGGCGTCGATGCCGGCCGCGTCGAGCTGGTCGATCTCGTCCTGCGTCGTGATGCCCCCGGCCGCGGTCAGGCGCCGCGACGTCGCCGCGCGGACCGCCAGGATGGCGTCCATGTCGGTCCCCTGCATCAGTCCTTCCCTGTCGACGTGCGTATAGAGGAACTCGCCGCACCAGGGCTGGAGGGCGCGGACCGCCTCGACCGCGGTCACCGGGGTCGCCTCGCGCCAGCCCTTGACGACGACCCGCCCGCCCTTGCTGTCGACGGCCGCGATGATCCGCTCGGGGCCGACCGCCTCGGCCAGCGCCGCGGCGAAGTCCGTGTCGGGGCGCCCGTCGCGGAAGAGCGACGAGCCGACGATGACCGCCGCGGCGCCGTAGCCCAGCACCGCGCGGGCGCGCTCGACGGTGCGGATGCCGCCGCCGACGCGGCAGGTCAGCCGCGGGGCGATGGACCGGACGAGCGCGTCGTTGTCGCCGGAGCCCATCGCCGCGTCGAGGTCGATGACCTGCACGCGCGGGAAGTCCTGGAACTTGCGGACCCAGCCGTCGATGTCGTCCGAGGCGATGGCGGGCCGCTCGCCCTGGATGAGCTGGACGACCTGGCCGCCCTTGAGATCTATCGATGGAATCAGCACGGTGCCCTCGTTCCCGCTTCGAACGGGGTCCGATCGGAGCCGCCGCACCTGCCGGCGATCGATGGAATCAGCACGGTGCCCTCGTTCCCGGGGCCGGAGGATTCAAGCCGACGATGCCCCCTCGCTGGTCCGCGCCCAGCGGCCCATCCGCACCGGGATGCCGCGCTCGTGGAGGTGCTGCTTGAGATCGGCGACCGCGTGCTCCGCGTAGTGGAAGATCGACGCCGCGAGCGCCGCGTCCGCCTTTCCGGTCGTGAACACGTCGACGAAGTGGTCGAACGTGCCGGCGCCGCCCGACGCGATGACCGGGATGGAGACCGCCTCGGAGACCGCGGCGTTCAGTTCGCAGTCGAAGCCGCTCTTGGTTCCGTCGCGGTCGATCGACGTCAGCAGGATCTCGCCGGCGCCCCGGTCGGCCGCCTCCCGCGCCCATTCCACCGCGTCGCGCTCGGTCGCCTGCTGCCCGCTGCGCACGTAGATCCGGAACCCGCCGCCTTCCCGCTTGGCGTCGATGGCGACGACCACCGCCTGGCTGCCGTAGCGCCGGGCGAGGGCGGTGAGCAGCTCCGGCCGGGCGATGGCCGCGGTGTTCAGGCTCACCTTGTCGGCTCCCGCCTCGATGGCGGCGTCGGCGTGCCCCTCGTCCCTGATTCCCCCGCCGACGCAGAGCGGCAGGAAGATCTCCTGCGCCACGGCGTGAATCGTCCGCGCCATCGCCTTGCGCTTCTCGATGGTGGCGGTGACGTCCAGGATCACCACCTCGTCGATGCCCTCGCGGTTGTAGCGCCGCGAGAGCGCCGCCGGGTCGCCGGCCGAGCGCAGGCCCTCGAAGTTGATGCCCTTGACCACCTGCCCGTCCCGGACGTCGAGGCAGGCGATGATGCGCTTGGACAGCATTACCGAACACTCCGCGGCGCGTCGGGACGTTGTGTGCTCGCTGCCATCCTGTCGAGGACGTTCCGGAACAGACGCAGGCCGACGTCGCCGGATTTTTCGGGGTGGAACTGCATGCCGACCAGCCGCTCGCGCTCGACGACGCTCGCGAACTCGATGCCGTGGGTGGTCGAGCAGATGCAGTCGGCGCCGACGGGGGCGGCATAGGAGTGCGTGAAGTACACCTGGTCGCCCTCCGCCACGCCGTCGAGCACCCAGGAGTCGCGCTTCCGGTGCAGGCTGTTCCAGCCGACGTGCGGCACCTTGAAGAGCGCGCCGTCGGCCGGGCCGGCCGGGTCGGGATGCTCGATGAGCCGGCAGCGTCCCGGCAGCGCGCCGAAACCGGGCACGCCGGGCGCCTCCTCGCTGCCTTCGAAGAGCCACTGCAGGCCGACGCAGATGCCGAGCAGCAGGCCTCCCCGCTCGAGCACGCCGGCGAGCGCGCGGCGCCAATCGGCGTCCAGGGCCGCCGTCACCTCGAAGTTGCCGACGCCCGGCACGATCACGGCGCGGGCCCCGGCGAGCGCGGCCGGGCCCGCCGGCGTCTCGAAGCGCGCGCCGAGATGGGTCAGCGCCTTGCGCACGGACGTGAGATTCCCGGCGTCGTAGTCGATCAGCGCGATGCTCATGTCGATTACAGCAGCTCCTTCGTGCTCGGCAGCATCTCGCCGAGCTGCCGGTCGCGCGAGCAGGCCACCCGCAGCGCCCGCGCGAACGCCTTGAACAGCGCCTCGATCTGGTGGTGGCTCGACCGGCCGTACAGCACCTTCACGTGCACGTTGGCGCGCGCGCCCTGGGCGAAACCGTCGAAGAAGTCGTGGACCAGCTCGGCCTGCAGGTCGCCGACGCGCTCGACGGCCAGGTTCAGGTCGGTGACCGCGTGCACCCGGCCGCTCAGATCGACGGCGGCCACCCCGAGGGTCTCGTCCATCGGCATGACGAAGTAGCCGGCCCGGTTGATGCCCCGCTTCGAGCCGAGCGCCTGCGTCACCGCCTGTCCGAGGGCGATGCCGACGTCCTCGACCGTGTGGTGCTGGTCGACGTCCAGGTCCCCGGTGGCCCGTATCGTCAGGTCGAATGCCCCGTGCCGCGCGAGCAGCTCCAGCATGTGGTCGAAGAAGCGGATGCCGGTGCTGACGGTGTAGCGTCCGCTGCCGTCGAGCGCGAGCTCCATGGCGATTCGCGTCTCGGTCGTCTCGCGGGCGATCGTGGCCCGCCGCGGGTCCGCCGCCGTCTCGTTCGTGCTCAACCGCCCGCTCCCCTGCGCCCCGTTCCCGGCGCCGGCCCCCTGCGCGGCGCCGGCAGCACCCGCCGCGCGACGGACCCGGCGTGGGCGCGCAGCCCCTCGGCGTTGGCCAGCGAGATCACGCTCGGCGCCAGTCCCCGCAGGCCCTGGCGCGTCAGCCGCTGCACGCTGTTCACCCGCACGAAGTCGGCCGCGCTCAGACCCCCGCGCACGCGCGCGACGCCGTCGGTCGGCAGGACGTGGTTCGACCCGGTGGCGTAGTCGCCGGCCGCCTGTGCGCCGTAGGGGCCGGCGAAGACGGTGCCGGCCCGAACCACCCGCCGGGCGACCTCCAGCGTGTCCGTCACCGCGTGCTCGGGGGCGATGGCGTTGGCCAGCTCCACCGCCTCGTCGAGGGTGCGAGTCACCACGGCCACGCCGTGCGCCGCGATCGACGGGGCCGCGTCCGGATGCTCCTCGAGCTGGGCGGCCACCGCCCGGGCCACCGCGCGCGCGAGCGGCCGTTCCGGGGTGAGCAGGATGGCGCGGGCGTCCGGATCGTGCTCGGCCTGCGCCACCAGGTCCGCGCCGATCCACTCCGGGTCGCCGTCGCTGGAGACGACGACGATCTCGGTCGGCCCGGCATAGAAGTCGATGGGGCAGTCGCGCGCCACCTGCGCCTTGGCCGCGGCGACGTAGGCGTTGCCCGGCCCGACGATCTTGTCGACGCGCGGGATGCTGCCCGTGCCGTACGCGAACGCGGCGATGGCGTGCGCCCCGCCGATCCGGAACAGGCGCGTCACCTTCGCCTCGACCGCCGCCGCGAGGACCGCCGGGGCCGGGTTCGGGCAGGTCGCGATTACCTCGGGCACGCCGGCGGCCCGCGCCGGGAGCGCGGTCATGAGCAGGGACGACGGCAGCGGGTGCCGCCCCCCCGGCACGTAGCAGCCGACCCGGTCGAGCGGCGTCACCCGCTGCTCGATCACCACGCCCGGAGCCACCGTCGTCCGCCAGCCTTTCGGAACCTGCTTCGCCGACACCCGGCGGATGTTGCGCGCTGCGGTCCTGATCGCCGCCCGCACCGCGGGCGGGACCTCCCGGGCGCCGCGCCGGATCTCGTCCGCGTCGAGCTCCACCGACCCGTGCAGGCGGTCGAACGCCCGGGCGTACTTCAGAACCGCGCGGTCGCCCCGCCGCCGGACGTCGTCGACGATCGCCGCCACCCGCCCGGCGACCTCGGCGTCCGGTTCGCGCCCGCGCTCGACCAGCGCCCGCACCGCCCGCGCCTGCGTCGACGCGATGATCCTCACAGGACTATCTTGTTCAACGGGTACTCGACGATCCCGTGCCCGCCGGCCGCCCGCAGCCGCGGCATGAGCTCGCGCACGTCGCGCTCCTCGAGCACGGTCGACACCGCGACCCAGTCGGCGTCGCTCAGCGGCGACACGGTCGGGCGCTGCAGCGCGGGCAGCAGCTCGAGGATCGCGTCTAGGTCGGTACGCAGCACGTTCAGCATGAGGCCGACGCGGCCCTGGGCCTCCATCGCCGCTCTGAGCAGCAGCGCCACGTTCTCGATCTTCTCCCGCCTGGCCGCATCGTCCATGGCCCGGCGGTTGGCGATGAGCTGCGGGTTCGATTCGAGCACCGTGTCGATGATGCGCAGGTGGTTGGCGCGCAGCGTCGATCCCGTCTCTGTCGCCTCGACGATGGCGTCGGCCAGGTCGGGCGGCTTCACCTCGGTTGCGCCCCACGAGAACTCGACGTTCACATCGACGCCGAGCCGCTCGAAGTACGCCTCGGTCACGCGCACCAGCTCGGTCGAGATCCGCGCCCCTTCCAGGTCCGCCGGCGACCGGTACTTCGACTCCTCCGGCACTGCCAGCACCCAGCGCACCTTGCGAAAGCTCTGCTTCGAGTAGACCAGGTCGGTGACGCTCACCACCTCCTCGCCGGTGGCCGCGCGGTGCTCCTCTATCCAGTCGATGCCGGTCAGCCCCGCGTCGACCGCGTCGTCGGCGACGTAGCGCGCCATCTCCTGCGCCCGAATCAGGGTGCACTCGATCTCGGGATCGTCGATCGTCGGATAGTAGGAGCGGGAGCTCACGTAGATGTTGAAGCCCGCGCGCGCGAAGAGCTGCACGGTGGACTCCTGCAGGGAGCCCTTCGGGATGCCCAGCCGCAGCTTCATCGCGCTGGTTCCGCGGCCTGCGGCGCGGCCTCCGCGGCGCCGTCGAGGGTCCTGAAGAAGCAGGTGCGCTCGCCGGTATGGCAGACGTTGCCGTCGCCCTGGCGTTCCACGCGCACGAGCACGGTGTCGTCGTCGCAGTCGGTGAGCAGGCGCCGCACCTTCAGCCGGTTGCCCGACGTCTCGCCCTTCATCCAGAGCCGGTTCCGGGTCCGGCTGAAGAAGGTGGCGAATCCCGACGAGCGGGTGCGCGCGAGCGCCTCCTCGTTCATGAATCCGACCATCAGCACCTCGTCGCTGTCGTCGTCCTGCACCACCGCCGGGATCAACCCGTCGAGCTTCGAAAAATCCATCTCCATCCCCGTCGCACTCTCACGTCGCGCGGCTCTCCGCGTTTTGTACCGCCCTCCGCGCCGCGCTCCCTGGTCGCGCGGCTGCTCGCCTCCTCGCCGCGCGCCAGACACAAAAAAAGCCTCGCCGCGTGCTCGGCGAGGCCTCGTGGTGCGTGAGCGTCTCTCTCGCGACTACGTCACGCGCAGGTCCACGGGCCCCGCCGGATGGCGGGGACGCAATGATGATGCGCGCGATGGACGCCCGGACGCATGATGCGTAACCCTATCCCAGCCGCGCGAAGTCCGTCAACCGGCCACCGACCGGCGCTGCGTGATCTCGCCGGATGCGAGAGGCGTGTCGGGCGTCGCGAAGTCCGTCAACCGCGGGGGTCCGATACAGGCCGGTCTCCCTCTCGTACGTGCCGTCGGCGAGGAAGTCGAGCATCAGGAACGGGTGCCGGCAACGGGCCGGCGCGGCAGCCCGGTCGCCGCGCGGCTCCGCGTCTTGCGAGAAAGTCAACGTCGCCGGTACGCGAGTGTGAGACGATAGGTCAGACTGACGGATACCGGGACACGGCAGCGGAGGTGTCGGCCGCGGGCGTCTCGGGAACGAGGCGACCGCTCGGTCGATGACCGGAGGCAGGCGATGACCAATCACATGCGTTTCGATTCGTTGCTCCGGCGTCGGATGGACCGCCGCGACCTGCTGACCGGGGGGCTGGCCCTGCTTGGCGTCGGGGCCGCCCGCCGCGCCGCGGGCCGTTCCCTCTTCCAGCCGTCCGCGTTTCCGCTCGGCGTGGCGTCGGGCGATCCGACCGCCGACGGCGTCGTGCTCTGGACGCGCCTCGCCCTGGATCCGCTGAACGGCGGCGGCATGCCGCCGGAGGACGTGGAGGTGGTCTGGGAGGTGGCGCGTGACGAGCGGATGGCCGACGTGGTGCAGCGGGGCGCCACCGTCGCCAGCGTGGCGCTCGGGCACAGCGTCCACGTCGAGGTGGACGGGCTGGAGCCGGCACGCTGGTACTGGTACCGGTTCCGCAGCGGCGCCGACGAGAGCGCCGTCGGCCGGACGCGCACGCTGCCGGCGGCCGGTGCGCCCGCCGACAGGCTGCGGTTCGCCTTCGCCTCGTGCCAGCACTACGAGCACGGCTACTACACGGCGTACCGCCACATGGTGGAGGACGACCTGGACCTCGTGTTCCATCTCGGCGACTACATCTACGAGTACGAGGGACGCGACGGGTTGCCACGGAAGCACACCGGCGACGAGATCGAGCTGCTCGACGACTACCGCAACCGGTACGCGCTCTATCGAAGCGACCCGGACCTGCAGGCGGCGCATGCGGCGTTCCCCTGGTTCGTGACGTGGGACGACCACGAGGTGGACAACAACTACGCGAACGACGTCTCGGAAGAGGAGGGCCTGCCGGCCGAGTTGCTTCTCCGGCGTCGCGCCGCGGCGTATCAGGCCTACTACGAGCACATGCCGCTGCGCCGGACATCGTTGCCGAGCGGTCCCGACCTGCAGCTCTACCGTGCTTTCGCCTGGGGCGACCTCGCGTCGTTCCACGTGCTCGACACGCGGCAGTACCGCACCGATCAGCCCTGCGGGGACCGTCGCGGCGTGGTTTGCGACGGTATCTACGACCCGGCCGCGACCCTGCTCGGCGAGGAGCAGGAGCGGTGGCTGATGGAGGGGCTCGATCGATCGACGGCGCGGTGGAACGTCATTCCCCAGCAGATCATGATGGCCCGCGTCGACTACACGCCCGGCGACGGCGAGTCCTACGGCCTGGACGTCTGGTCAGGCTACGAGGTGGCGCGCCGCCGGCTGATGGAGTTCCTCGCGACGCGGCAGCCCGCCAATCCGATCGTCCTGACCGGCGACATCCACAGCAACTGGGTCGCGGACCTCAAGGTGGACTACGGCGATGCGGCCGCGCCGGTGGTCGGCACCGAGTTCGTCGGCACGTCCATCAGCTCCAGCGGCGACGGCGCCGATACGCGCGACTCCACGGCCGCCCTGCTCGCCGAGAACCCCTGGATCCGGTTCTACAACGCCCAGCGCGGCTACGTGCGCTGCGAGCTGACCCCGGAGCGGTGTCGGGCCGACTACCAGGTCCTGGAGTACGTCACCCGGCCCGGCAGCCCGATCTCGACCCGCGCGGCGTTCGTCGTCGAGAACGGTCGCCCGGGCGCGCAGCGGCTCTGACCTCGGACGGACAGGCTGCGTCGAACCACTTCGGGGGTTCCTGAACGCCTGCCACGAGGGCAACTACTCGATGGCCAGCTCGCTGATCGGCGCCGAGGCCGTGCGGGCGGCGGTGGAGGACGACGACGGGCAGTAGGGGGGTCTCGCCGCCCGACAGTCGTCAATCGACCGGCTCGATGCGCAGCAGGGCGGCCGCGCCGCGCTCGGGGTCGCGGCCCAGGAAGCTGCCGCCGGTCAGCACGTAGAGCAGGCCGTCGGGGCCCTGGTCCACGTCGCGGATGCGCTGCCGAAGGTCGGCGAGCAGCCATTCCCGGCGCTCCTCCATGCCCTGCCGGTTCAGCTCGATGCGCTCGAGGTGGCCGGTGCGATCGACGCGGCCGGTCATCAGCGAGCCGGCGAAGAGATCGCCGCGCCAGGCGGGGAAGCGGTCGCCGCGGTAGAACACGAGACCGGAGGGGGCGATGGAGGGGATCCAGATGATCTCCGGCTGCTCCATGTTCTCCTGCCAGGGCCGCTCCGTCACGCGCGGGCCGTAGTACTCGCGCGAGTAGGACACCACGGGCCAGCCGTAGTTGCGGCCGGGCAGGATGAGGTTGACCTCGTCGCCCCCCATCGGCGCGTGCTCGCTCGCCCACACCGCGCCCGTCTCCGGGTGGATGGCCAGGCCCATCGGGTTGCGGTGGCCGAGGGAGAACACCTCGGGCTGCGCCCCGTCCTGATTGACGAACGGGTTGTCGTCCGGCACCGAACCGTCGTCCCGCAGACGCAGCACCTTGCCGACGTGGCTCGCCGGGTCCTGCGCCAGCGGGCGCCGCCCGCCGAAGGCGCCACCCACCGTCATGTAGAGCGTTCCGTCCGGGCCGAACGCCAGACGCGATGCGCCGCCGTTCATCTCCGCGTCGGCGACGAACACGTCGCGGACCTCGGACAGCGCCGTTCCCTCGAAGCGCCCTCTGGCGAGCGCCACCGTCGAGCCGGTCGGCGTCGGCTTGGAGTAGGTCAGGTAGACCAGCCGGTTCTGCGAGAAGTCCGGGTGCACCGCGACGTCCATCAGGCCTTCGAGCTGCCCCTGGAGCGAGACGTCGGGGATGCCCGCGATCGGGGTCGGGTCGAGCACGCCGTCGCGGATCCGCCGCAACGAGCCGAGGCGCTCGGTGACCAGCACGCTGCCGTCCGGCAGGAACGCGAAGCCCCAGGGGTAGGTCAGCCCGTCGGTGACCATCGAGACACGGATTCGCTGGCGCTGGGCGGTGTCGTAGACCACCGGCTCCTCGGGCAGCGGCACCCCGGGAATCCCGTCCGCTGCGAAGGGTTCCGGCTCGGGCGGTTGCTCGGCCGGTCGTGCGTCGGCCTGCTGTGTGGACTGCGGCTCGGCGGCTTGCGCATCGGTCTGCCGAGCGGCCTCCGATGCGCCGGCCGGTGGCGGGCCGGGCCGCTGCGCGGCAGATGCGGCCATCGAGAGCAACGCGAGCGTCGCGACGGTCGGGAACAAGGCGGCGGGGCGATTCATGACAGTCCTCCGGGAAGACGAGAGCCTCAGCCTACACCCGCCGCGGCCCGCCGCCAACGACGTCTCGCGCCGCGTCCGGCGACAGGATCGGAACGGGAAACGCAGGAGCGAGGGAGAGCAGGGCGTCGTCGCCCGTGATCAGGGCGTCGGCCCCGCCTGCCAGCGCCAGCTCCAGGAACGCGCGGTCGAAGGGGTCCCGACAATGCGGTCTGTCTGGTTGCTCCGACACGGCGACCGTCTCGCACCAGGGGAAATAGTCGGCCAGCAGGTCGTCGCGCTCGTCGGCGGTCAGACGGAACTTCGGATAGATAGGACAACACGCGGATCAGCTCACGAGTGGTGTCGCCGCTCGCCAACGGAACGACGGCTCGAAGCGTCCATCCGGCGCATCGCTCGTGAGGTGTCGCCGCTCGCCAACGGAACGACGACTCCGGACCGCCACGCCTCGCGCAGCCAAAAGATCCGGCTCGCGGGGAACAGCAGCGCCGACACCAGCACGTCGGTGTCGAGGACCACGCGCGGAACGGTCATTCATTCCTCCGGCCTCCGGCGGGCCCAGGCCACGGCATCCACCACGTCCGATTCGGACAGGCCCATCTGCGCCATCTTCGCGCGCACGGCGTCCGCACGGCTGATGCGCATGGGCGTCAGCACGATGCGTCCGTCTTCCGCGGCGACGTCGAAGTACAGGATCCCCGGAAAGTTGGAAATCACCTTCCTGGGAAGCGTCAACTGGTTCTTGGAAGTGAGCTTTGCGAGCATGTCGATTGAAGGAAAGTAAGGAAAAAAAGGAAGCATTGCATCATGGGCGCGGTGCGTAGAGACGTGTCGGGTGGAACCAGCGGATTCACCCCGGCGGCCGGTGGGCTCTGGTCAGTCACGTGATCCGGCCGTGTCTTCCCGGCCGATCATCACCTCGGTCGCCTTGACGATGGCGGTCGCCTCGTCGCCCCGCCGGAGTCCCAGCTCGTCGACCGCGTCGCGGGTGATGACGGCCGTGAGTTGCTGGTCGCCGATGCGCAGCCGGACCTGCGCGAGAAGCCCCTCCCGCCGCACCTCCTCGACGATGCCGCGCAGCCGGTTGCGGCCGCTGAGCGACACCAGGACGCCGCCCCTCCCGCTTCGCCGGCTGCCGCCGGGCAGGGTGCCGCGGGCGGCCAGCAGCCGCGCGACCTCCTGGTCCGAGATGCGGTAGTGCCCGCCGTCGGTTCGCGACGTGCGGACGCTCCCCTTGTAGATCCACTGCTTGAGGGTGGAGTAGCCCACCCCGAGTCGCCCGGCCGCCTCCCGCACCGTGAGGAACGCCATGTCTTGCGTCCGAAGACGCGTGGGCAGTGTATTCTCGAAGGCGGAAGCGGCACCACCCGAACCGGGGTGACCAACGGTCGGGTGGCACTCGTCGGTGCACGGGCATTGGCTGCTGGTCCGGCTGCCCCGCCGCCGGCAGGCGCCGCCCCGCCGTCGGCGGGGCGCGCCGGTCGGATCCGCCGCAGCCACCCCCTCAGCCGGGAAGGCCGAGCAGCGCCGGCAGCTCCGCGATGGAGGCGATTGCCGCGTCGGGGGCGCGGTCCGGTCCGGCGAGATCCGAGTCGCGGTACTTGCCGGTCCGCACCAGTACCCCCCGCGCGCCGGCCGCCATGGCGCCGCGCACGTCGCTGGTGATGTCGTCCCCGACGACGACGAGGTCGGCCGGCGACAGCCCCATCGCATCGGCCGCGCTCCCGAAGAACGCTTCGCTCGGCTTGCCGGCGACCGTCGCCGGCTGCCCCGTCGCGTACTCGAGCGCCGCCACGAACGGTCCCGCGTCGAGGGTCAGGCCGTCGGCGGTCCGCCAGTAGCGATTCTTCTGCATGGCCACCAGGCGCGCGCCCGCCTGCACCTGCCGGAAGGCGCGGTTGAGCCGCTCGAAGGTCCAGCCCGTGCCGAGGTCCCCGACGACGACGGCTTCCGGCGCCTGGTCGTCGGCGTCGAAGTCGGCGAACTCCTCGAGCGTGTCGCCGGCCATGTGGAAGGCGGCCCGGCGGATGCCCTGCGCGGCCAGCCACGCCGCGGCGGCGCGCGGCGCCGTGACGATGTCCGCCGCCTCCGCCTCGATGCCGAGGACCGCGAGTTGCTCGACGAGCGCCCTCCGTGGGCGCCGTGTCGTGTTGGTGGCGAAGCGCAGCGGGAGGCCGGCCCCGCGGATGGCGTCGACCGCCTCGCGGGCGCCGGGAATCAGGCGGCCCGCGGTGTAGACGGTCCCGTCGAGATCGAGCAGCACGCCCCGCGCGCCGGACAGCCGCTCCTGGCTTGTGCGCCGCGACGGTCGGTTCATTCCTCGCAAGTATCTCCGAACACGAATTGCCACGGCGAAGGCAGCCAATGGAGGGCGGGCGGCCACACGCGGGCGCGCGCGAACGCTCTGCCAAGGCAGCCACTCAATGGACGGCGTGCTTGGAGGTGATCCGATATGCCGTGACGGGCAGCGACCGCGGGCGCGCCAGCGGAGCAACAAGGCTACCCTCTCCCGCGGCGTCGCGGGGACTGCCGGTCGAGAGTCAGGCGTCATCGCTTCCGGTCGAGTCACCGCTCTCGCGGCATCACCGGCAAGTCGACCTCTCCGACCGGCAGCGTGACGGACGCCGCCAGGTCGACCCCCGCCTCGCGCCAGGCGCCCGTTGGCGTGTCCCGGTACCGGGCCGCCTCGGCGATGCGGACGTCGAAGCGCACGCCTCCGTGCTCCAGGACCAGCGCGACCAGATCCCAGTGATCGTCGAGTCGCCGCCACGGATAGTCCACGACGTGCTCGCGAGCCGCCCGAAGCAGCGCCGGAACGTGCTCGCCGGCGATAAAGAGCTCGATGTCGCGAACGGGCCGCGCGGCGCCGTGCGCCACGTCCGCGACGTCGCCGGTCATCTGATAGGGAATGCCGCATCCGCGCAGCAGACCGTCCATCCAGCGCAGAGCGGCGGCCTGTGGTTCGCTCACGCGGGCTGGATTCATGGGTCGAGCGGGCCGGACGCCCGCTGGACGGCGAGCGCACGTTCGAACGCCGCCCGCACCCGCGGCTCGAAGCAGACGAAGTCGACACGCTCGATGGAGGGCGCGCCGGCCAGCGCCTGCGCCACGGTCCGGACCGCAACCTCCGCCGCCTGCTCCGGCGGGTATCCGTAGACGCCGCAACTGATCGCCGGGAAGGCGAGGGTGCGCAGGCCGTGCTCGCGGGCCAGCTCGATGCCCCGTCGATAGCAGCCCGCCAACAGCTCCGGCTCGCCTTTCGATCCCCCGCGCCAGACCGGGCCGACGGCGTGAATCACGTGGCGCGCCGGCAGGTCGTGGCCGCCGGTGATCTTCGCGTCGCCGGTCGGGCACCCGCCCAGCGTGCGGCATTCGGCCAGGAGTCCTGGGCCGGCCGCGCGGTGGATCGCGCCGTCCACGCCCCCGCCCCCGAGCAGGCTCGTGTTGGCCGCGTTGACGATGGCGTCGACGGCCAGCGTCGTGATGTCGGCGGTGGTGACGCGCAGGCGCTCGCGGGACATGGGTCGCTCGGGGTTCACGCGGATGGGCGCAACGAGTAGAGTATACGGAGGTAAGGAGTCGCGCCGATGAAGCTGTCGATCACGTACTGCACCCGTTGAAAGTACCTTCCCAGGGCCTCCAGTCTGGCGGCCGAAATCAAGGGCGCGCTCGGTCTCGAGACCGAGCTGATAGAGGGAACCAACGGGATATTCGACGTCGTCGCGGACGGCAGGATGATCTTCTCGAAGCACGCCGAGCAGCGGTTTCCCGAGTCGGACGAGATCATCTCCGCCCTGCGCGCCCTGAGCGCCGCGTAGGGTTCGACGTCGCCGGTTCGGTCTGTGTCTCACCGGGGGGAGAGCCCATGTCGAGAAAAGTCACCCGTCGGGATCTTCTGGCCGGCGCGGCCGGCGCCATCGGCGCCGCCACGCTCGCACCGGCAGGCCAGCGCGTCCACGCGCAGGACACCACGAAATCGCCCGGAGGGCCGGCGAGCGCACTCGGCGCGCGCTCGCGCCACGAGCCGCTGGCGCGCGGCAGGGTCACCAGCCTCTCGTCCCGGACGCCGCTGCAGGACCTGCACGGCATGATCACGCCGTCGGACGTCCACTTCGAGCGGCACCACGGCGGCGTTCCGGCAATCGATCCGGACGACTACCGGCTCCTCATCCACGGCCTGGTCGAGCGCCCGACGATGCTCACGCTCGCCGAGCTGAAGCGCTTCCCCGCGACCTCGCGCATCTGCTTCCTGGAGTGCTCCGGCAACTATCCGACCGGGGCCGGGCCGGAGACGAGGCCCGAGCTGGTTTGCGGCATGACCGCCACCACCGAGTGGACGGGCGTGTCGCTCGCCACCCTGTTCCGCGAGGTGGGTGCGCGCTCCGATGCGACGTGGTTCCTGGCCGAGGGGCAGGACGCCGCGGTGATGACGCGCAGCGTCCCGATGGAGAAGGCCTGGGACGACGCCCTGATCGCCTACGCGCAGAACGGCGAGGCGCTGCGGCCGTCGCAGGGCTATCCGGCGCGGCTGCTCCTGCCGGGCTGGGAGGGCAACTCCAACGTCAAGTGGCTGCGTCGCCTCGAGCTGGCCGACCAGCCGTTCATGACGCGCGAGGAGACCTCGAAATACACCGACCCGCTCGCCGACGGCACGGCCCGGCAGTTCAGCTTCGTCTTCGACGCCCGCTCCATCATCACCTCGCCGGCCTATCCGGACGTCGTCGAGCCGGGCTGGATCGAGCTCCGCGGCATCGCCTGGTCGGGGCGCGGCACCATCGCGCAGGTGGACGTCAGCACCGACGGCGGGCGGACCTGGCAGGCGGCGCAACTGCAGGAGCCGGTGCTCCGCCAAGCGCACACCCGCTTCCGGCACCTGTGGCGCTGGGACGGCTCCGAGACCGAGATCATGAGCCGGGCGACCGACGACACGGGGTACGTGCAGCCGACCCGCGCCGCGTTGCGCGCGGTTCGCGGACGCCGGGCGCGCGGGTACCACCTGAACCCGATCACCGCCTGGCGCATCCAGCCGAACGGGCAGGTCTATTACCGGGAGGAGCCGCCGTGGGACGCGTGACACTGACGGGGACGTTCGCCGCGCGGATGGTGGTCGCCGTGTTCGCGTCGGGTGTGGCGGGTTTCCTGCTCGCGGCACCGGCCGGAGCACAGAACGTCGGCGGCGGGGCGGAGCAGGGCGCCCCGCCGCAGTTCGGCTTCGGGCGCGCCGCCACCGCGGAGGAGATCGCCGCCTGGGACATCGACGTCACGCCCGACGGCACCGGCCTGCCCGAGGGCGAGGGGACGGCCGCGAGCGGGGCCCCCGTCTACGCGCGGCAGTGCGCCGTCTGCCACGGGGCGTCCGGCGAGGGGAGCATCGCGGACCGGCTGGTGGGATACACGCCGGAGACCACGCCGCCCTTCGGGCCGCGCTACGAGGAATGGCGCGGCGACGGCCCCGACGTGCCGTACTCGGTCGGAAACTACTGGCCCTACGCCACGACGCTGTTCGACTACATCCGCCGCGCGATGCCGTCGAACGCGCCCGGCACGCTGGAAGCCGACCAGGTCTACGGCCTAGTCGCCTGGATACTGGCCGAGAACGGCCTCATCGCCGCCGACGAGACGATGAACGCCACGACGCTGCCGGCGGTCGAGATGCCGGCGCGCGACATCTTCGTCCCGCAGGAGCGCTGACCGGCGCAGGCGCGGTCAGCCGTCAGGAACACCGACCCATCGAGAAGCGCAAGCTGCCCATCGGGATACAGACGTTCCGCGAGATCCGCGAGGAAGGCTACTACTACGTCGACAAGACGGGCTGGGCGCGGCGGATGGTGGAGGAAGGGAAGCACTACTTCCTCTCCCGCCCGCGGCGCTTCGGCAAGAGCCTGTTCCTGGACACGCTGAACGAGCTGTTCGAGGGGAACGAGCCCCTGTTCAAGGGCCTCGCCATCCACGACCACTGGGACTGGTCCGTGCGCCGTCCCGTGGTGCGGCTGAGCTTCGGCGGCGGTCGTTTCGGCGATCCTGAAGGCCTGCCCGAGGACGTGATGGCGCAGCTCGACGCCATCGAACGCCGGACGGAGGTCGCGTCCGGCTACGACGCCGCGCACGCCCGTTTCCGGCACCTGCTGCAGACGCTGCACGAGCGCACCGGGCAGCGTGTCGCGGTGCTGGTCGACGAATACGACAAGCCTATCCTGGACGCCCTGGACACGCCGGCGGTCGCCCGCGCCAACCGGGATCATCTGCGCGGGCTGTACGGGACGATCAAGGACAGCGACGCGCACGTCGAGTTCACGCTGCTCACCGGCGTGAGCCGGTTCTCCAGGGTCAGCCTGTTCTCCGGCCTCAACAACCTGAAGGACATCACCCTCGATCCGCGCTACTCGGCCGTCTGCGGCTACACCGACGCGGACCTGGACGCGGTATTCGCGCCGGAGCTTCCCGGCCTTGACCGGGACGAAATCCGCGACTGGTACAACGGCTACAACTGGCTCGGCGAGGAGCGGGTCTACAACCCCTTCGACATCCTCCTGCTGTTCGACCGCCGGGACTTCGATGCGTGGTGGTTCGAGACCGGCACGCCGACGTTCCTCGTGGACATGCTGGCCAGCCGGCGCATCGACTCCCCGAAGCTCGGCGACATGCTGAGTCAGCGCGACCTGCTGTCGACCTTCGATGTGGACGACATCGCCACCGAGGCGCTGCTGTTCCAGACCGGCTACCTGACCATCCGCGGGGAAGAGCGGCGCGGCGGCAAGAAGTACTACCGGCTCGGCTACCCCAACCGCGAAGTACGGCAGAGCCTGAACGAGAACCTGCTGCGCCACCTGCTGGGGCGACCGCCCGGCCTCGCGGAGCACACGGCCCGGTTGTACGACCTGCTGCTGGCCAACGACTTCGCGGGCCTCGAGTCGCTGTTCCGGGCGCTCTTCGCCAGCATCCCCTACGAGTGGCACACGAAGAACGAGATCGCCCGCTACGAGGGCTACTACGCCAGCGTCTTCTATTCCTGCTTCGCGGCGCTCGGCCTCGACGTCATCGTGGAGGACAGCAGCAGCCACGGCCGCCTCGACATGGCGGTGCGCTTCAACGACCACGTCTACCTGTTCGAGCTCAAGGTGGTCGATGGATCGGCGGGGGAACGCACGACGGCCTCCCGTTCACGAACGGGTCCGCTCGAGTCCGACGACGCATCCGCGAGCCGGGCGATGGCGCAGTTGAAGCAGAAGCGCTACGCCGACAAGTACCGCCATCTGGGCCAGCCGATCCACCTGATCGGAGTGGAGCTGGACCGGGAAATCCGCAACCTGGCGTCGTGGGAGGTCGCGGACGTCTGATCAGTTGCCCTGGCATTTGCCGGCACGTTCGCGTAGAATGGCCATATCTGTAGCCATTCCGGAGCGAACGCACCATGTCCGCCGTATCCATCGCCGAGGCGCGAAACACGTTGACCCGGTTGATCCACAAGGCCGAGGACGGAGAACCCGTGCATATCACCCGGCACGGAAAGCCCGTCGCCGTCCTGGTTTCCAGGGACGAGTACGAGCGCCTGGCATCGGGAGAGCCGAAGAAGGATTTCTGGCAGGCGGTCGAAGACTGGCGCGCGCAGGCGGGTTTCGACTGGCCGGAGTTGACCCCGGACGAAGTGGACGGGTGGCGTGACCGCCGTCCGCCGCGGGAATTCTCATGGCCGGACTGAAGTACCTGCTCGATACGAACGTACTTTCCGAGCCCTCACGTCCGCACCCGGATGTCGGCGTCCGTCTACGCTTGCGCGCTCACCGGCACGAAGTGTGCGCGGCAGCCCCGATTCTGCACGAGATGCAGTACGGGTTGGCGCGGATGCCGGAAGGAGCGCGCAAGCGGCAACTGGCTCGCTACCTGGAGCAGATCTTGCGCCACCCGCTGCCGATCCTCCCGTACGATCTCGAAGCGGCCCGGTGGCACGCCGAGGAACGCGCGCGGCTGACCGCTCGCGGCCGGACACCCCCGTACGTCGATGGCCAGATCGCCGCGATTGCAGCGACCAACGACTTGACGCTGGTCACCCGCAACACCCGCGACTTCGGTGACTACGACAATCTGAGAGTGGAAGACTGGTTTGGCCGACCGGGGACGACAGTCCACGACGGCTGATTGCACAAGCAGCCCGGCTGATCGTCACTGCGCCTCGGCAAGTCCGTAGCTCGTGCTGCGCCCGCCGCCGGGGTTGCGGACGAGGAGGCCGTGGTCGATCAGGAACGCGATGTCCCGCAGGGCCGTGTCCTGGGAGCACTTCGCGAGCTTCGCCCACTTCGAGGTGGTGAGCTTGCCATCGAAGCCGTCGAGCAGGCGGTTCAGGACGAGGCGCTGGCGGTCGTTCAGCGCGAGACTACCCGCGCCTTCCCAGAATCGCGCTTTCGCCAGCACGCCGGCCAGGGCCGTCGTTGCGTTGTCGATGGATCGGCCGAGGCACGCAAGAAACCAGCCCATCCACTCGGTGACGTCGGTCGTGCCCCGTTGCGTCCCCTCAAGGACCTCGTAGTAGGCGTTGCGCTCCGCCCGGATCTGGGACGACATGCTGTAGAAGCGCTGGGAGCTGCCCTCCGATCGGGCCAGGGCCATGTCGGCGACCGCGCGGGCGATGCGTCCGTTGCCGTCTTCGAACGGATGGATGGTCACGAACCATAGGTGCGCCAGCCCGGCCTGGAGAACCGGGTCGGCTTCCGCCGGCGCCTCGAACCAGTTCAGGAACGCGCGCATTTCGCCATCGAGTCTGGCGGCCGCAGGGGCCTCGAAGTGCACACGCTCCCGCCCGGCCGGACCGGAAACCACCTGCATCGGGTCGGACTCGCTACGCCGCCACGCACCGACCGTGATCCGCCTCATGCCGCTCCGACCGGTCGGGAACAGCGACGCATGCCAATCGAACAGCCGCTCGGTGGTCAGGGGTGCGTCGTAGCGCCGAGTCGCGTCCAGCATCATCTCGACGACGCCCTCCACATCCCGGTCCGCCCGACCGACGCCGCCGGCGTCCATGCCGAGATGCCGTGCGACCGACGACCGGACCTGCCCCGCGTCGAGCCTCTCCCCCTCGATGTCGCTGCTCTTGACCACGTCCTCGACCAGCGTGCCGAGCACCGCCTCGCACTGCAAGTCGAAACCGAGCGCCTCCATGCGGCCGATGAGGCGGCCCTGTCTGTGCCGGACGTCGGCCAGCAAGGAGGCGAGCGCTTCGTCGTTCCAGTGAAGGCGCGGCCAGTCGCGTTGCTCGTGGATGAACAATCTCCGCATGATCTACGGAGATTGTAGCCGGCATTTGCCGCACCCCTGCCGAGGTCCGAGTCGCAACGAACCCGAGACCCACAGTAGACTCATGCGAATCTGCGAGAGTCGACATGCGCAACCGCAAGCCGGTGTTCTTCGAGGCGTCATCCGAAGGTGAGCGGCAGCCCGCGCGTGGCAGCGTTGGGCCTGCGGACGCTCGGCGAGGCTCATTCTCGCGCATCTTCGGCGCACTCAAGGGCACTGTGACGATCGCGCCGGGCACGGACCTCACCGCCCCGATCGGCGAAGAATGGGACGCGGAGTGATGAAGCCATGCCCCAACGCGCCAAACCAAGCATCGACGTTACTCAGGAAGCACGGCGGCGATCCCGCCAGTCTGCAGCACAGCGGAACCAGCCCATCCGGGAGTACGTGTCGAACGCCATTGAAGCGCGGCTGCAAGATGACTTGCCTGACCAGACGTTGGCCGATCCCGCTGCGCTGAGAGCCTCCGCGGACCCTGTGCTCGCAGAGTTGTGGGGCAACCCCGTCGACGCCGCGTACGACGACCTCTGACCGGGGCGCGAGCGTTCTCGTCAGATTCATCTTCACGGACGAAGAGATGTCGTGTCGCTCTCCAGCACAACGTAAGGGCAGCGACACCGACGCCTTTTGCCCCGAAAGTCACTCGTCCCCCGGCCAACCCGACATTGGCCCGCTCTCTCGAACCGCAGGGTAACGTGGAGCGTCCCAGCCGGCGTCCGGGTAGTCGATCATGACCTCGACGAAATAAGGTACCAAACGGGCCATGAGATCCGCACCAGGCTCCACTTGCTTTCGATTCACCGAACTCTTCCACGTCGCGCTGCCGTGAAGCAGCTGATTGCGCAAGGTGTAGAGGCGATCAAACAATTCGCACAATACAACCACGCCTTTCTCGGCAGCGGCGATGTTCGTTTGGCGCATATACGTGATCGCCCGAGCTGCCCTTTTCTTGCTGGAATCAAGCTGTGACTTCCAGCCCGTGTTCTTGGTCACTCCATGGTAGTACTTCCAGTACGGCTCGAACACGTACTTGTTGTTCAGTAACTTCTCGGTCTGGGATCCAAGATCCGACAGTACCGCACTGCGGATCGCCTTTCCCGAATCGCATACGGCGATCTTCTTGAAGTAGTCTTGAAAGTGCTGAGCCGCTTGCGTACGATTCAGGAGACCTCCTGGCGAACCCAACTCGTCGTACGCCGCGTTGAAGGCAACCCAGTAGAACATGAATGCTGCGTCAAGGTCGCCACTACCCGCCCTGTACTCTCGCTCAGCGCGCCCAAGCCAACTGAGGACTCGCCGCAAACGGAGGTTCAGGGCATCCTGGAGAGGCGGTGTCTCTCCCGGTTCGCCAGAGGGCTTGCGGTACCAGGGGCGACGCATCCACTTGATCTGCAAGATCACCGCGGACTTCGGGCGCATCGACTTCAGGGCTACGGCAAGTCAGCTCCGGCGTTCGCCAGAAGCTCGCGCAGGACCGACCGTGGCATGGGATTCTCCTTGGCAATGGCAGCCGGCGGACAGGTCAGGCAGACTGCTCGAGGGCCCGGAGGAATTCACCCGAGGTTACGAACTCCACGCCGCCATGTCCGCACGTCAGGAGCACTTCCCTGTCGGCGGTCACGAGGTAGCGAGCACGCCCCGCGTGCGCGGCCTCGACAAGCCGTCGATCCCCAGCGTCCTTCAGGGGCAATGCAGCCAGGGTCGGGGCGTCCACGACGATCGACTCTGCTCGCAGTTCCGCCAGCAGGCGGTCTCGCTCCCTTCTTCCTCCCAGACGCCCTACCCAGCGCGACCCGACGACCGACTCCGCCTCTCGCAGCGTCGCCTCCGAGGCCACATGCTCGAACACGCCGGCCCGCCAATGCTTCAGGATGCGGCCGGAACTTCCCCCAGGCCGCACCAGCGCCCCCACCAGCAGGTTGGTGTCGATGACCGCCCGCAGCGGCGCTCCGCCTCCCGCTGCGCCCGCGCGCGATCCGCGATTGCGGGGCTGACGCTCCGGCTTCGCAACCATGATTCTCGTACGCCGTCCAGCGAACCATCGACAGCGACGCGAAAAGGACGGCGCCGAGTCGCGCCCGCGGACGCCGCTCAGTAACCGATGACCTGCCCGTCCTTCCGCACCTTCGGTGACCGGGAAGACGAGCGGCCCATCTGCGCCGCTCAGTAGCCGATGACCTGCCCGTCCTTCCGCGGGTCCGTCCCTCCGTGCAGCATCCCCGTCTCCGGGTGGATCATGATCGCCTGGTAGCCGCCCATGCCGCCGCCGCCCTGGCGCTCGACGTGGTGGCCGCGGCGCCGGAGCTCGGCGATGACCTCGTCGGAGACGCCCGGCTCGACGGCCACGGTGCCGCCGGGACGCAGGCTCGGGCTGTGGCGCACGCGCGCGGCGTCGCCCGCCTCCTGCAGGTTCATGCCGAAGTCGATGATGTTCGACAGCACCTGCCAGTGACCCTGCGGCTGCATGGAGCCGCCCATGACGCCGAACGACATGAAGGGCTTGCCGTCCTTCGTGACGAAAGCGGGCATGTTGGTGTGCAGCGACCGCTTGTGGGGCTCGAGCGAGTTCAGGTGCCCCTCTTCGAGCGAGAAGCCGGAGCCGCGGTTCTGGAGCGCGAAGCCGAGGTCGCCGGGGACCACGTCGGAGCCGAAGCCGCCGAAGATGCTCTCGATGAGCGAGATGGCGTTGCGGTCCTTGTCGACCACCGTGAGGTAGACGGTGTCGCTGTGATCGAAGGGCTGGCCGGGCGCCACCTCGAGCCCGGCGCGCTCGGGATCGATGAGCCGGCGGCGCGCGTCGGCGTAGGACTTCGTGATGAGCGGCATCGTGGGCAGCTCGTTGGCGTCGGCGTCCGCCACGTAGGTGTTGCGGTCGGCCCAGACCAGCTTCTTCGCCTCGGCGTAGAGGTGGATGGCGTCGGCCGAGTTGTGGCCGAGGGCGGCGACGTCGTAGCCCTCCATCAGGTTGAGGATCATCAGGGCGAGGATGCCGGAGCTGTTCGGCGGCACCTCCCAGACGTCGTAGCCGCGGTAGCTGGTGCTGACCGGCTCGACCCAGACCGACGAATGGTCCTCGAAGTCGGCCATCGTGAAGTAGCCGCCGTTCCCCTCGCTGAACGCCACGATGCGGCGGGCGATGTCGCCCTTGTAGAAGGCGTCGCGGCCGCCCTGTGCAATGGCCTCGTAGGTGTCGGCGAGCCGCGGGTTGCTGAAGACCTCGCCGACGCGCGGCGGCCGGCCGTTGGGCAGATAGGTGGCCGCCGAGTCGGGCCACTGCGCCAGGGCGAGGGCCGAGCCGGCCCACTGCCGCTGGATGATCTCGCTCACCGGAAAGCCGCCGCGGGCGTAGTCGATGGCCGGCGCCAGCACGTCGGCGAGCCCCAGCGTCCCGAACCGCTCCAGCAGCTCGTGCCAGCCGTCGACCGCGCCCGGCACCGTCCACGTCAGCGGCCCCTTGCCGGGCATCCGCGTGTAGCCCTGGCGGACCAGCGTCTCCCGGTTGATCTGGTACGGGGCGCGGCCGGTGGCGTTCAGCCCATACAGCTTCTCGGTCTCGGCGTCCCAGAGAATGGCGAAGAGGTCGCCGCCGATGCCGTTCATGTGCGGCTCGACCAGCCCGAGGACGGCGTTGACCGCCACCGCGGCGTCGATGGCGTTGCCGCCCGCCTTGAGGATGTCGATGCCCACCTGCGCCGCCAGCGGCTGGCTGGCCGCCACCATCCCGTGCGGGGCGATTACCTCCGAGCGGCTGCTGTGGGGGCTCCGGGCCGGCCGGCTGTAACCGTGGCCCAGCGCCTCCTGCGACTGGGCGCGCATCGCCACGTCGGCGCCGAGCATCGTGATTCCAACCATCGCAGCTACCGCCATCAGGGTAACCCGACCGTTCCAAGAGCGACGGGATCGCAGCTTCATGTCCATGACTCCTGTATCAACGCTTCAGCAACAGGCCGTCGCTGTCCTTGAACGAACCGACGAGGATGACGATGAGATCGATCAGCGTCCAGAGACCGAGAAGGCCCACGGTCAGGAGCATCAGGATCCCGGTGCCGATCTTGCCCGCGTAGAAGCGGTGGAGGCCTGCGACGAGGAAGAAGCCCAGGAGGCAGAGCAGCGCCGCCATCCCCAGGCTTCTGGTCGACGTTCTCTGCGCGCCGCACTGCGGGCAACTCGGGGCGTTCGCCGCGATCCGGCGCCCGCAGGTCGCGCAGTGCACCAGCGGAACCGCGCCGGTCGCCACGGATGCGACCGCGGACGACGCGGCAGGCGCAGTCACATCCGATGAACCGTTGCTCGGCATGCCGCCCTCCCCAAGCGCGCATCATGACCGGGATCGACCACCGAGCGCAACGCCGCCGGGTCGATGTGCGTCGATGTGCGACCCGGTCGGCACCGCGTCGAGGATCGATGGGACGGTCAGTATCCGATGCCCGGTCTGCCACCCTGGCACTCGGGGCACATGCGTTGGAAGATGTCCGTCCCGTTCGCTCCGTAGCAGTGGCCGCACTCCAGGCATTCCAACTTGTACGATACCTGCCCGTGATCGTTGCCGGCGATCCTCCGTGTCCCGTGTACCCTTTGTCGGTTCCGGTTCTCATAACCGATCTGCGTCGTCTCTGTTGAACCGCTCCGGAATCGCGCTCCATCGAGCTTCGCCGATCCGACCTGCGCACGATCTGCCACCGCGCCGACCAGCCGGCGCACCGCGGCGGCGATGCAGGACGCGGAGATGCCGAAGCGCTCCAGCAACTCGTCGGGCCGCCCGCTGCGCGGGACCTCGCGCACGGCCAGGCGCTCGACCACGATCCCGTCCCCGGCCACCGCCTCGCTGACCGCGTCGCCGAGCCCGCCGGCGGCGTAGTGATCCTCGACGGTGATGAGCCGGTCTCCCGTGCCGCGCGCGGCGGCGACCAGCGTGTCCCGGTCGACGGGTTGCACCGAGTAGGCGTCGACGACGCGCACCGGGATGCCCTCGGCGGCCAGCAGGTCGTGCGCCCGGAGCGCCTCGAACACGGTCACCCCGGCCGCGACCACGGTCGCCGCATCCGCCGGCGACTCGCGCAGCACTTTCGACCCGCCAATCGTGAATTCGTCGTCCGGCCCGTAGATGACGGGGGTCTTCGGACGCGACGTCCGGATGTAGGCCATCCCGCTGCAACCCGCCGCCGCCTCGACCAGGCGCGCCGTGCTGACCGCGTCGCACGGGTAGAGGACGGCGCAGCCGGGGACGGCGCGCATCATCGCGAGATCCTCCAGCGCCATCTGGGACGGCCCGTCCTCGCCGATGGACACGCCGGCGTGCGATCCGGCGAGCTTGACGTTCATCCTGCCGATGCCGGCCATGCGCACGAAGTCGGAGGCCCGAGTCAGGAAGGCGGCGAACGTCGACGGAAACGGGATGGCGCCGCGGCTGGCCAGCCCCATTGCGGCCCCGACCATCGCCTGCTCGGCGATATGGGTCTCGACGAACCGGTCGGGGTGCGCGGTCTCGAACGTCTGGCTGAACGTGGAGTTGCCGACGTCGGCGTCCAGCGCCACGATGCGGGAATCCACCGCACCGAGCGCGGCCAGCGCGTCGCCGTAGGCCGTCCGTGTCGCCACCTGGCTGCCGGGCTCGTAAGCGGGTGGAGCCGGGAGGCGAGGCGGGCCGATCGGCGCCGGCGTGCGATTCGTGCCCGCGGCCGGGAGCGGGATGGCCGGGGACGCCGACTCCGGACCGAGGCGGGCATGCAGCTCATCCAGCGCAGCGTCCAGGTCGGCACCGGGCTTGATCGGCTTGCCGTGCCAGCCGTCCCTGCCCTCGATCAGGGACACGCCCTTGCCCTTGACGGTGCGGGCGAGAATCATGGTCGGGCGCCCGGTGGTCGTGGCGGCTTCCTCGAGCGCACCCAGGATTGCCCCGACGTCGTGACCGTCGACGACGACGGCATGCCAGCCGAAGGCCTGCCACCGGTCCCGGTACGCCGCCATGTCGTGGCCCCACTGCGTCGCGCGGCTCTGGCCGAATCCGTTCACGTCGGTGATGGCGCACAGGTTGTCGAGCCGGTAGCGATCCGCGACCTGGGCCGCCTCCCACACCGAGCCCTCTGCCGACTCGCCGTCGCCGATCAGCACGTAGGTACGGTAGTCCGAGCCGATGCGGCGGGCGTTGAGCGCGATGCCGACCGCGGCGCAAATGCCCTGACCCAACGATCCGGTCGCCACGTCGACGAACGGCAGGCGCGGCGTGGGGTGCCCTTCGAGATCGCAGTCGATCCGCCGCAGCTTCAGGAGATCGTCCGGCGGCACGAATCCCGCCTCGGCCCAGGCCGCGTAGAGCAGCGGCGCCGCGTGGCCCTTGGAGAGCACGAAGCGATCGTTCTCGTCGTTCTGCGGATCCCGCGGGTCGAATCGCATGTGGCCGAAGAAGAGCGCCGCGACGATATCCGCGGCCGAGCAGCAGCTCGACGGATGGCCGCTGCCGGCCGCACTCGTGGCGCGCACGGAGGCAATGCGCAGTCGGGTCGCGACCCGCTCCAGCGCGGGGACGACAATGACGGATTCTGATGGCACGGGGTCCTCTGGCGCGGAAAGTCTAGGAGCTTGCGCCGCAGAAAGCAACGGAGTGAGTTCCGCGGGCGCAAGCTCCCGGGACGGTGGGGGATGGGGCCGCCTACGCCCGCGACAGGTCCTGATTCTCGATCGGCAGATCGCGCACGCGAATCCCCGTAGCGGCGAAGATCGCGTTGGTGACCGCCGGCGCCACCGGGGGCACGCCCGGCTCGCCGAGGCCGCCGAGCCGTTCGCCCGAGCGGATGAACTCGACCTCGACGTTCGGAGCGTCCGCCATACGGATCATCCGATGGTCGCCGAAATTGCTCTCGACGACGCGGCCTTCTCCGATCGTGATCGCTCCCACCAGGGCGGCGGAGAGTCCGAAGACGACGCCACCCTCGATCTGCGCCGCCGCGCTGTCGGTGTTGACCACGTCGCCGCAGTCGACGGCGGCATGGACGTTGCGGACGCGGAGCCTGCCGGCCGGCGAGACCGCGACGTGGGCGACCTGCGCGACGATGGAGCCGAAGCTCTCGGCGATGGCGATGCCGCGGCCCTCGCCCGCCGGGAGCGGGCCGCCCCAGCCGGCCATCTCGGCCACCCGGTCGAGCGCGGCCCGGAAGCGGGGGTGCTCGTCCATCAGGTCGCGGCGGAACGCGTAGGGGTCCCTGCCCGCGGCGTGGGCCAGCTCGTCGATGAACGACTCCTTGAAGAAGCCGTGCTGCGAGTTGAGAACCGACCGCCACGCGCCCTCGCGGACGTGGTGCGGGGCATTCCTCGCGTCGAACCGCTGGTCGGGGATGGCGTACGGCATGAAGAGGGACTCGCGATCGCCGCCCCCCGCGTAGTGGGCCCCCACGGCGAGGGGACGGCCGTCGGCATCCAGCGCACCGGCGTAGCGGCACATCGCGGCCGGCCGGTAGTAGTCGTGCTGGATGTCGTTCTCGCGGCTCCAGACCAGCTTCACCGGCGCCGGCGACATCGCCTGTGCGATGCGCGCGGCGAGGTCCACGTAGTCGAAGCAGAACGGGAGGCGGCGGCCGTAGCCCCCGCCGAGCATCAGGTTCGTCAGGTGGATCTGATCCGTGTCGAAGTCCAGGGCGCTCGCCGCGGCGGAGCGCGCGTTCAGGGGATCCTGGGTGCCCGCCCAAACCTCGGCCCTCTCGCCCTCGACCCGCACGGTGCAGGCCATCGGCTCCATGGTGGCGTGGGCGAGGAACGGGACGCGGTAGTCGGCGGTGACGACCCTGGCCGCCTCGGCCGGCATCTCCGGGGCCGCGCCGAGCGCCTCGTCGAACGCCGCGAAGATCGACGCGCTGGAGACGTCGCCGTGGCCGGCGTCGTCGTACGCCGGCTCCAGCGCCGCGAGCGCCTTGCGGGCGCGCCAGAAGCTGTCGGCGACCACGGCGACCGCCTCCTCGAGCTCCACGACCTCCTGTACGCCGGGCATGGCTTTCGCCGGCGCCGGGTCGACCGACACCAGCCTGCCGCCCTGCACCGGGGCGATGTCGACCGCCGCGTGGAGCATGCCGGGCAGGGTGAAGTCGATGCCGTAGCCGACGCCCCCGTCGACCTTCGGGGGAATGTCGAAACGCGGCTTGGCGGTGCGCCGGATGGTGTAGGTCTCCGGATCCTTCAGCGCCGGGTTCGACGGGACGGGTTTCGCCGCCGCGACCCGCGCCAGTTCGCCGAAGCTCGCGCGTTGCGTGGTCGGCGCGTGCGCGACGTGGGACCGGGCCGCGGCGCACTCCGCGGGCGGGACGCCGAAGCGCTCCGCCGCCGCCGCGAGCAGCATCTCCCGCGCCGCCGCGCCCGCGATGCGCATGCCGTAGCCGGTGCCGCGCACCGCCAGCGAGCCGCCGGTTGCCTGGGTGCCGAACCAGCGCGCCAGGCGGTAGGCGCCGTAGTCGATGGCGCGCCCGAGCGGCGCGGGCATCGACTCGCCCGTGAACGCGCGCAGCATGTAGGCGTTGGCGTACGCGTCGAGGGCGGGCGCCTCCTCGATGCGTACCCGCTCCCACTCGGCCTCCATCTCCTCGGCCGCCATCATGGCGAGCCCGGTCTGCGAGCCCTGCCCCATCTCGCAGTGCGGCACCAGAATGGTGACGAAGTTGTCGGGGGTGACCGTGATCCAGCTCGTCAGCTCGCCCTTGTCGATTGCATCCGTCGAGACGACGCCGTGGCGGCCCGGCGCGAACGCCACGCCCGCGACGCCGAGAACGAACCCGCCGCCGACGAGGCTCCCTGCGCCGATGAAGGCGCGCCGCGTCCACTTACGCATGACGCTCCTCCTCGTTCCCGCCCTCCGCGACGGCGTGAATCGCGCGGCGCACCCGGACGAACGTGCCGCAGCGGCAGATGTTGGTGATGGTGGCGTCGATCTGCTCGTCGCTCGGGTCGGGCCGCCGGGCGAGCAGCGCCGAAACGGCCATGATCATGCCGGACTGGCAATACCCGCACTGCGGCACCTGGTGGTCTATCCAGGCCTGCTGCACCTCGTGGAGCCTGCCGTCCTGCGCCAGGCCCTCGATGGTCGTGATGGGCATTCCCTCGACCGCCGAAACCGGCAGCGTGCAGGTCCGGACCGCCCGGCCGTCCAGGTGCACCGTGCAGGCGCCACAGGCCGCGATGCCGCACCCGAACTTCGTCCCGGTCAACCCGAGCGTGTCCCGGAGCACCCACAGCAGCGGCGTGTCCGGTTCCACGTCCACCGTGTGCGTCTGCCCGTTCACCGTCAGCGTGATTGCCATCCCGTCCCCCTGTCGCGCGATGCCATCGGTGAATCGTAGCGCATGGCTCCGCCGTATCGGCGTGCGATCCGCGGGCAAGGAAACGGGTTGCTCGGGCCGGTCCCGCGGTCATCGTCGCGGGTCCGCGCCCGTCGGCCGCGCGACTCCCGGTGCGGTCTCCGCTTCCAGCAGGTCCCGAACGGCGAGGGCGTACGGCGCCGCGTCGACGCCGTGGGCGCGGGCCACCGGGGTCTGCGAGGCGAGCGCCGCGGCGGCTCGCTCGCGCAGGGCCGGGTCGGCGGTGATCCGAGCCAGGCGCAGCAGCACGCGCGCCGCCTCGCAGTTGACCGCGAACGGCCGCACCGGCTCGCGCAGCAGCCCGATGTCTTCGGGGCCGTGGACGCGGTCGAGGAACCCGCCGCCGCCCGCCGTGTCCCAAAGCTGGTGCAACGCGAAGTGCATCAACTCCAGGGCCACGTCGCGATACGCCTCGCGGTCGGTGAGCGCGTGCAGGTCGAGCAGCGCCGCGCTGGCCCTCACCTGGTCGGCCAGCAGCCCGCGCACGCCCGAAGGGGAATCCGCCCGGTGGGCGATCCCGCCGCCGCGCTCGTAAGTGCCGCCCACCACGTGCTCCATCGCATCGACCGCGAACTCGATCAGCGAGGAATCGCCGAACGCCTCGGACGCCTGCGCGAACGCCCGGGCCATCAGGGCGCTGCCGTCCGCATAGACCGTGCGGTCGACGGGCGGTGGCTCGCCGACCCGTCCATCTCCGTCCACGTGCGGCCGGTAGTAGTCCGGGGCGCTCCGCTGGCCCGCGAAGAACCCGGCGTGCTCCGGCGTCAGGTCGCACAGCGTCCGCCGCACGTAGCCGACCACGCCGATGGCCCGGTCGAGGCAGCCGTCGTCATCGTGCAGCAGAAAGAGCCGGAGCGCTTCCGCGTTGACGTCGAGCAGCTTCTCCGTTGCCGGTTCGGTCCAGTCGCGGCGCGCACAGTAACGGAAGACGCCGCCGTCGATCTCGTCGCAGAGCCCGCCCCGGACCATGGCCTGCAACGTGCGTTCGATCACCGCCTCGAACGCCCGCTCGCCGTCGCGGCCACGGCGCCACGCCAATTCCAGGGCGGCGGCGTGGACCCGCTTCACCCCGGCGCCGAAGCCTCCGTGCTGCTCGTCGAACTGCGCGAGCAGATGGTCCCCGACCCATGCATCCAGCTCGGGGTCGGGGGCTTCTCCCGGCGCGACGGACGGTTGCGGCGCGGCTGCCGCGCCCCGCTCCGCAATCGCGTCCCGCTGGGCGGCGAACGCGTCGGCGACTCGCGGCAGCAGATCGCGCATCCGCTCGGCCGTCGCGTACGTCTCCCCGCCGAGCACCTGACCGTCCGAAGTCAGGAACGAGGTGGTCGGCCACGCCCCGAGGCCGTAGCGCTCGCCGATGTCCGGGCGCTCGTCCGCATCGACCCGGACGGGCACGAACCGTTCGTCCAGCAGGTCCGCCACGCGGGGATCGGCGTACGCCCCGCGCAGCATCGCCGCCGTGGCGGGACACCAGCGCGCGCCGATCGCCAGCAGCACCGGAACCTGCTCGGCGCGCGCCTCGTCGAAGGCGGCGCGCCCCCACGAACGCCACTCGACGAGCGAGGTCCCGGCCACGCGCATCTCCTCACCCGCCGGCGCAGGCACACGTCGAAACGAACGTGCCGGCCGCGTCTCGTCCGGCTCGCCGCGCCTCGATCACCCGCGGGTGGACGGCTACTCCTCGGTGATGTTGGCCTCGATGTCGAGATCGATGCAGTCGGCCACGCTGTTGGCGGCGGGACACCCGCGCGGGTGCCGCTCGACGGCGCGTTCGGCTGCCTCGCGCTTCCCCTTCGGGACCTTCAGGTCGTAGCGGACGCGGATGCGCGTGATGCGCAGGACCTTGTCGATTGCTTCGATGTCGCCTTCGACGGCGGCGGTGATCTTGTCGGGCGGCGCCGGAATCTCGCGCACCTCCAGTGCGCGTGCAAGGGTGCCGAGCAGTCAACCGCCGACGGCGCCGACCATGTAGTCGAGCGTCGCGGGCACGTCCTCGTCCGGCTCCACTCCGTAGAACTTCTTGATGCCCCCGTGCACGCCGAAACGGATCGGCGTGTCGAATCCCTCCAGGAACATCTCGCGGATCGGGCCCTTGACCCGATCGATCCGCATGCGGCTGGTGTGTACGACGTCTGGCACTACCGGCTCCTTCCGCCTCCGGCCGCGGTCGCGCGGCGCCGGGCATTCCTCATCCCCGATGCTACAATCGGGGACCATGCAAGAGTCAAGAATCGGTGTCGTCTTCGTCGTCCTCGCGGCCGTGCTGCTGGTCGCCGGGGGCGCGGTTCCGGCCGGCGCGCAGGCGCCGAGCTTCCAGGCGGAAGAGGGTCCGGAAGGGGTCCGCAACTACACGCGCGTAGACGCCACCGTGGCCTGCGCCGGCGCGACGCCGGTGGAGGCGCTGGCCGTGCTGCGCGACCGGGGCTTCAGGACCATCGTCAACTTCCGCACCCCGGGCGAGCAGGGGGCCAACATCGACGAGAGCCGCGCGGCGGCCGAGGCGGCCGGCCTCAACTACGTCCACCTGCCGTTCCGCACGCCGACGGCCGAGATCGCCGAGGCGTTCCTGGAGACGGTGGCCGAGCCGTCGAACCAGCCGGTCTACATCCACTGCGGCTCCGCCAACCGGGTCGGCGCCATGTGGCTGATCAAGCGGGTGAAGCAGGACGGCTACTCCGTGGAGGACGCGACGGCCGAGGCCGAGGCGATCGGCCTGCGCAGCCCCCCGCTGCGGAACTTCGCGCTCGAGTACGTCGGCGCGGGCAACTGACGTTTCTCTCCGGGTCGACGGCGATACGGTGGCCAACCGCGATACGGTGGCCGACAAGGTGCCGGCGCGCCTCGGCGACATGGACGCCGAGGCGTTCCGCCGGCACGGCCATGCCCTCGTCGACTGGATAGCCGACTATCTGAACGACGCCGAGCGCTACCCGGTTCTCTCCCGGAACGCGCCGGGCGCGGTGCGCGACGCGCTGCCGCCGTCCCCGCCTGAGCAGGGCGTCCCGTTCGATACGATCCTCCGCGACTTCGAGCGGGTGATCCTGCCCGGCATCACCCACTGGAACCACCCGGGCTTCTTCGCCTACTTCGCCATCTCGGGCGCCGCCCCCGGCGTGCTGGCAGAGTTCCTGTCCGCCGCGCTGAACGTCCAGGCGATGCTGTGGCGGACGTCGCCCGCCGCCACCGAGCTCGAGGAGGTGACGCTGGGCTGGCTGCGGCAGCTTCTCGGCCTGCCCGACGCGTTCGAGGGCGTCATCTACGACACCGCGTCCATCTCGAGCCTGCACGCGCTGGCCGCGGCGCGGCACCGCGCGGTGGCCGACGTGCGCACGCGCGGATTGGCCGGGCGTTCGGACATTGGCCCACTGCGTGTCTACGCGTCCGAGCAGGCCCATTCCTCGATAGACAAGGCGATCATGACGCTCGGGCTGGGTCACGAGGCGCTGGCCCGGATCCCGGCCGACGCCGAGTTCCGAATGCGGCCCGAGGCGCTGCGGGAGGCCATCGCCGCCGACCGCGCGCGCGGCGTGACGCCACTGGCCGTGGTCGCCACCGTCGGCACCACGTCGACCACCAGCGTCGACCCGGTCGGTCCCATCGCGCGCCTGTGCGCCGACGAGGGGCTCTGGCTGCACGTCGACGCCGCCTATGCCGGCGTCGCGGCCCTGGTCCCGGAGACGCGGGACGTGCTGGCCGGCTGCGAGCGGGCGGATTCCTTCGTGGTCAACCCCCACAAGTGGCTCTTCACGCCGTTCGACCTCAGCGCGTTCTACTGCCGTCACATGGACACGCTGCGCGACGCGTTCTCGCTGACTCCCGACTACCTGCAGACCCTGGAGGCGGTGGAGGTCCGCAACCTGATGGACACCGGGGTGCAGCTCGGGCGCCGATTCCGGTCGCTGAAGCTCTGGGCCATCCTGCGGCACTTCGGCTCGGAGGGCATCCGCGACCGGCTCGCCGAGCACATGCGGCTCGCCCGGCTGTTCGCGGCGTGGGTCGACGAGAGCCCGGACTTCGAGCGGCTCGCGCCGGTCCCGTTCAGCGTGGTCTGCTTCCGGGCCGTGCCGGCCGGCGGCACGGGAACGGAGGACGCCGGAGCGGTCGGGGCAGGCGGCGGCGCCGGTGCCGCCACCGCATCCGGCAATGCGACCGCGGCCGGCGACGCCCGTGTCGCCACGGCACTCGGCAATGCGACCGCGGCCGTCGACGCGAGTGCCGGCACGGCGCCCGGCAATGCGACCGCGGCCGGCGCCGCCGCGGGCGACGCGCTGAACGAGCGGCTGCTCGAGGCGGTCAACGCGACCGGCGAGGTGTTCCTTTCCCATACGCGCCTCGACGGACGTTTCACCCTCCGCCTGGCGGTGGGACACGTGCGCACGGAAGAGCGCCACGTGCGGCGGGCATGGGATCTGCTGAACGAGAAGCTGCGCGCGTTCAGGGCAAGCTCCACACCTTTAGCCAGCGCGTAGGATCGCCCCCCGGGTCCGGCTCCAGCGCCACCATGCCATGCGGGGGAAACTCCACGTCCTCGCCGACGCGGCCGAGCAGGCGCCGCAGCAGGCGGGCGATGTGCGGCATGTGGCCGATCAGCAGCAGGTCGCGCGTCTCGCCGGCGAGCCGGTCCGCGAGGATGTCCGACGGGTCGGCCGGCTGCAGGCCGCGCACCATCGTGAAGGCGGCCAGGGGGTTGCACGCCAGGCGGAACGCCTCGCCGGTCTGGCGCGCCCGCAGCTTGCCGCTGTGCCGGATCTCGACCGGCGCGACGCCGCGCCCGGCCGCCTCCTGTGCGAGCCGTTCGACCGCCGCGCGGCCGGCCTCCGTCAACGGCCGTTGCGCATCGACGCTCGGAGGAACCGCCTCGCCGTGGTGGACCAGGTAGATCACTGCGGCCCCTGGCCCTCGATTCCGCGCCAGTGCGCGCTCGTCCAGACCTCGGGGCGCAGCAGGGCGAGCACGGGCACCACCTCGAGGCGCCCGATCCACATGGCCGCGATCAGCGTCAGCTTGCTGACCGGGTGCAGCCCCGCGTAGCTGGACACGGGTCCCACCTCGCCGAAGCCGGGACCGATGTTGCCCAGCGTGCCGGTCGTGGCGGTCACCGCCGTCTCGAGGTCCGCCCCCAGCCCGATGACCACGGCCGTGCAGATCGCGAAGACGAGGACGTAGAACAGGAAGAACACCAGGACCGAGCGGAGCACCTCGTCGGGCACGACCTTTCCGCCGAGCTTCACCGGCAGGACGCCGCGCGGATGGAGCGTCCGCCGCAGCTCCAGCAGCGTGAAGCGCCCGACCAGCATGTGCCGCAGCACCTTCGGTCCGCCGGCCGCGGAGCCGGCGCAGCCGCCGATGAACATCACGGCCAGCAGCACCAGCTTGGTCCGGTCGTTCCACAGCTCGAAGTCGGTCGTGGCGTACCCGGTGGTGGTCAGGATCGACAGCACCTGAAACGTGGCCCGGCGCAGGGGCGCGCCGTCGCTCTCGACGGTCCACAGCAGCAGGGCCAGCGAGGCCGCCGCCAGCGCCACGATGCCCGCGTAGGCCCGGAACTCGTCGTCCCGGAACAATGCGCCGGGGCGGCCGAGCAGCGCGCGGTACTGCAGGGCGAAGTTGGCGCCGGCGAGGAACATGAAGAGGCAGATGATCCACTCGATCAGGGCGCTGTCGTAGCCCATGATCGACTGCGCGTGCGGCGAGAAGCCGCCCGCCGCGAGGGTGGTCATGGCGTGGCATACCGCGTCGAACCACGGCATGCCGGCCAGGCCGAGCGCAATCACCTCGGCTGCGGTCAGGCCGGCGTAGAGCCGCCACAGCGACGCCGCCGTCTTGCGGATCTGCGGCGCCAGCTTCTCTTCCGTCGGTCCCGGCGCCTCGGCGAAGAACAACTGCCGGACCTCGCCGGCGAGCCGCGGCAGGACGGCGACCACCAGGGCGATCACGCCCATCCCGCCGATCCACTGCGTCATCGCGCGCCAGAAGAAGAGCCCCCGTCCGGGCGACTCGAAGTCGGTCAGGATGGTCGCACCGGTCGCGGTGATGCCCGACATCGCCTCGAACAGCGCGTCGATGAGGCCGAAGCCCACCCACAGATAGGGGATCGAGCAGAGGATCGCGAACAGCAGCCAGACGCCGGACACGACCGAAAGGGACTCTATCCGGCGCAACTCGTCATCGGCGCCGCGGGAGACGCTGAGCAGGCCTTGACCGATGCCGCCGCTGATGACGCCCCCGAGCACGTAGCCCGGGACGTCGCTCCACTCGCCGTAGAAGGCGGCCACGAGCGCCGGCGCGGCGAACGCCGCCCCGAAGATCCGGCAGATGCGGCCGGCGACGTGGGCGATGCTGATGATGCGCATGGACCGCCGTTCAGCCGCGCACGAACAGGTCGCGCACGCCCCGGACCGCGGGGTCCTTGCAGCAGACGAGCAACGTGTCGCCTCCTTCAATCCGGTGATCGCCGCGCGGTACGATGACCTCGCCCGCGCGCAGCACGGTGCCGATGATGGAATCCCGCGGGAGGCGCAGGTCCCTGACCGCGGTGGGCGGGAGCCCCGCCGGCGCGGTCAGCTCCACGACGCGGGCCTGACCCTCCTGCAGGATGGCGAGCAGGCTGGCCCGCCCCCCGTCGATCTGGTGGACGACGGACGTCACGGCCGCGCCGCGGGCCGACAACGCCACGTCGATTCCGACCCGCTCGAACAGGCGGTGGTTGGCCGCCTTGCTGACGCGGGTGATCACCTTGCCGACGCCGAGCTGGTGTCCGAGCAGCGAGGCGAGCAGGTTGCGCTCGTCGTTGTCGATGACCGAGACGAGAACGTCGCTGCGGCCGATGTCCTCGTTCTCCAGCAACTCGAGGTCGGTACCGTCCCCGTGGAGGACCAGAGCACGTTTCAGCTTCGCCGCGAGCATCTCTCCGCGAGCACGCTTCCGTTCGATGATGCGGAGTTGAATGCCGTCGGCGCGGTCGAGGTGCTGCGCGAGACGATAGCCGACGTCGCCGCCGCCGATGATCGTCACAAGCTGCGTCCCCGCGTCGCCGGCGCCCGGCGCCATCAGCGTGCGGATCCGCGCCATGCCGTCGCGGTTGCCCATCAGGACCACCCGGTCGTCCGCCTCGAGGCGCGTCTCGCCGCGCGGGATGGAGGTGGACTGCTCGTGCTTCACCGCGATGACGACCACCCCTGCCGGCAGGTCGAGAGACGCCAGCGGCGGCCCGACCAGCGGCGAGTCGGCGTCGAGCCGGTACTCCAGCATCTCGATGCGGCCCCCGGCGAACACCTCGGCGTCGGTGGCGCCCGGGGCCATGATGATCCGCTCGATGTCGGCGGCCAGCTCCCCCTCGGGCCAGATGATCTCGTCGATGCCGAAGTGACCGTGGAAGCCGTCCGCACCCCCGACCAGCAGGTCTTCCCGCGTCGCGAAGCAGATGGTTCTCCGCGCGCCCAGCTTGCTGCCGAGCGCGCAGGCGACGATGTTCACCTCGTCGAGCTGCGCCGCGGCGATGAACAGCTCGCAGCGTTCGACTCCCGCACGCCGCAACACGTCGGGATTGGCGCCGCTGCCGGCCACGAACTCCACGTCGGCGTCCGCGAAACGCTCGCCGACCAGCGGATCCGAATCGACTACGAAGACGTCGTGTGCCGGGCCGAGGGCTTTCGCCAGCGGGTACCCGGTGGCCCCGCCGCCGATGATGATGATGTGCATCCGATCGCCGCCGCCTGCTCGGCCGTTTTCGGCCGCCGCCCGCCGCTTCTTCAATCCTACTCCCGCGGCGGACCGGATATACTGCCGGCCCATGGATGCCGCCACCCTGTCGCTCGGCGCGCTGGCGATCGCCATCGTGGTCAGTTGCACCATCCGGCTGCACGTCGGGTTCCTCGCCATCTCGCTCGCGTGGATCGTCGGCGTCTACATCGCCGACATGAGCGCCGCCGAGGTGATGAGCGGCTTCCCGACCCGGCTGTTCCTGACCCTGGCCGGCGTCACCCTGCTCTTCTCGCAGGCGCAGGCCAACGGCACGCTCGACCTCATCGCCCACAAGGCGGTGCTGCTGTGCCGCGGCAACGTCGGCGTCATGCCGATGATGTTCTTCGCCCTGTCGTTCGTGCTCGCCTCGATCGGGCCGGGCAACATCGCCTCGGTCGCCCTGATGGCGCCCATGGGCATGGCCGTCGCCGGGCAGGTCGGCATCCCCGCGTTCCTGATGGCGATCATGATCGGCAACGGCGCCAACGCCGGCTCGCTCTCCCCCATCGCGCCGACCGGCGTCATCGTCAACGGCGTGATGGACGAGATCGGGCTCAGCGGCTACGCGCTGTCCACCTACCTCAACAACATGATGGCGCACGCCGTCGTCGTCTTCGCGGCCTACTTTCTGCTGGGCGGCTGGCGGCTGCTCGGCCGCTATCACGAGGGCGCGCTCGTCGTGCCGGCGCGGGGCGGCGGCGATGCGGCGCCGGGAGAGGACGGCGGCGACGGGGCCGAGGGCAAGGCCGGCGCGGAAGACTTCCAGCGCGAGCACTGGATCACCATCGGCGTCATCGCCATGCTGCTGGTCGGCGTCATCCTCTTCAACGTGGATGTCGGGCTCGGCGCGTTCGGCTGCGCCATCCTGCTGGCCCTGCTCAAGGCGGGCGACGAGTCCGAGGCGGTGAAGATCATGCCGTGGCGCGTGATCATGATGGTCTGCGGCGTCACCGTGCTCATCTCCGTCCTCGACGAGACCGGCGGCCTGGAGCTGTTCACCCGCGTGCTGGCCGGCGTCTCGACCGCCAACACGGTGACCGCCGTCATGGCGTTCACCACCGGCTTCATCTCCATCTACAGCAGCACGTCCGGCGTCGTCCTGCCGGCGTTCCTGCCGACCGTGCCGGGCTTGGCCGCGCAGGTCGGCGGCGTCGAGCCGCTGGCCATCGCCTCGTCGATGAACGTCGGGGCGCACCTCGTCGACGTCTCCGCGCTGTCGACCCTCGGGGCGCTTTGCATGGCCGCGGCGCCGAAGTCCGAGGACCCGCGGAAGCTGTTCAACAAGCTGATGGCGTGGGGCCTGTCGATGACCATCGTCGGCGGGTTCACCTGCTGGTTGCTGTTCACGGTGCTGCGGATCGGGATCGGGTAGGACAGGCTCGCGCATGTTTCCCCTTCGCCTGGAGCCATGACTCCGGAGAAGCTGCGAGCTCTCTTCGGCGGACTCCAGGTCTGGCAACGCCAGGGGCGGCGCGCTCCCCACAAGTGTCTCCTCGCATTGTGGGCGATCGGCCGATGCCTGAGCGGGGAGAGCCGGATGGCGCCCTACCGATTGGTCGACGAGCGGCTCACCGAACTGCTGCGCGAATTCGGACCTCCGCGGAGATCCGTGCATACGGAATTCCCTTTCTGGCGCCTGCAGCACGACGGCGTGTGGGTGCTCGACCGCACCGACGGCATCACCCTCACCAGCAGCGGCGACGCTCACAAGACGTCACTCCTTCGGGCTGGAGTCCGTGGCGGTTTGACCGAGGACATCTACGACACGCTCCGCGCGAATCATCGCCTCGCAACGCAGGTCGCGAGCGATCTCCTGGCGGCGCACTTTCAGGAAACGCAATACGACGACATCCTTCAACGGGTCGGCCTGGATCCGGACTTTGCCGCCGGGAGACGCTCAACGATGAGAGATCCCGGCTTCCGCGCGGTGGTGTTGCGAGCCTACGAGTACCGATGCGCGGTCTGCAGCTTCGATGTCCGCATCGGTACGCGCCCGGTGGCGCTGGATGCCGCCCACATCAAGTGGCACCAGGCAGGCGGACCCGACGACATTCAGAACGGTATCGCACTCTGCGTCCTGCACCACAAGCTGTTCGACGCGGGCGCCTTCACCATTTCACGACCCGTCGACGGCGGCGTGGTCCTGGTGTCCGAGGAAGCGGTTGGAAGCTCCGGTTTCAGCCTCGTCAGCAGAATCTGTGGGTGAGTTCTGGTTCGGGCAGGTCGCCAAGTGCA
>WTFV01000172.1 GCA_011523845.1 Acidobacteriota bacterium
TCTGACGCTGCCCTACCGGTTCTCCATTCTGCCCACAGATTCTGCGGAAGACCCCTGGCTCTCCGACGGCGTATCGCCTGTCGAACAGAGCTGGCGTGCGCTGGCGCAGCGGGCCGGCGCCGCGGACGAAGACCCGGCGGCGGCGGTGCCGGCGAACGATATCGATCGGCGGCTCGCCGACCTCGTCCGGCGGCGCTGCGACCGGGTCTGGAGCGGCATAAAGGAGAAACGGTACTGGCGGCAAGTGGACGGGAAGACGGTCGGTCCCGATCTCGGAGCGATCGGGAAGGAGATCGAGGGCGTCGTGCGGGAGGTCGCCGGGTTGTATCACCGGGACAGGGACGATCCCGTCATGGAAGCGCGATTGGGCGACATCGTGCTGACGGGCCGCTCGGTCCTCGGCTCGGTCCTCGGGGAGCTCCTGCAGATCGCGCGCCTCGTGCCGGTCGTCGATCTTCCCGCGCAGAGCCTGGCGACGGTCAAGACCAGACTGGAGCAGATCCAGCAGGCGCGTGCTCTCTACCAGCAGTACGTACGCTACAAGATCCCTATCGACGTCGCGACCGTGGCAATGCGGGTCGCACTCGGGTCGAACCCGGTCACGGCCGCGGCCTGGTTCGTGGGCGGCAAGGCGTTGACCCTCGCGGGCACGCACGTGGCGACGAAGTACGTCGACGCCCTGCTCAGGGACGCCCTCGAATCCTCGGTCGCGCTCGTCTACGCGCACGTGGCGCGCATCTACGATCCAGGGCGGGTGCCGCGGAGCGCCGACTACGTGGCGCTGGTGGCCGCGCTCGACGTGCACCGCCGCATCCCCGGCGTCGACCACAATCGCAGGCTGCTGCTGGACCGTATCCTGCGCGCGCGGATCCCGGACGAGTTCGCGAAGCTGACGCTGCTGCGCGCGCTCGCCGACGACGGGATTCCCGATGCCGCCGAGGCGCCGCGGGTCGACCTGCGTTCGCTGCCGCCGGCCAAGCGTCAGACGATAACGGATCGGCTCGTCGAGATCCTGCCGGCGATGCGCGGACTCGACGAGCCGGAGGCCAGTCAGGCGATCGAGGACCTGGAGAGTCGTCTGGGGCGCGGCCTGCACGTCCCGCTGGTGCGCTCCGGCAGCCGCACCGCGATACGTGTCGAGCAGGGCTTCGTGCGGCTGGCCGTGCTGGCCTGCGACTGGTGCGGGTTCGACCGCGAGCAGGCGCGGAAGGAGATCTGGGACGGCCCGTTCGCTGGCGCCGCACGCAAGGGCGCCGGCGGGGAGAACGCGGCCAGCGAGCTGCTGAAGAACGCGCTGGACGTCGCCTTCGAGGAGGGGGTCGACGTCAGCGGCGCCGTGGGAGCGCCAGTGCGCCGCCCGATCGATCCGCCGCGGGATCTGGTGGGAGAGGAGCTGGCGGCGCCGCTCGTCGACTCGGTCATCGACCTGCTGGCGAAAGCGACGCCCGAGCAGTGGCCGCTCGAGCACGACCACATGGTGCTGCTCAACGCCTCGGTGCTGCTCGGCGCCCCGAAGCAGGTGGAAGCGCGCTGGGGCAGGTATCTGGCGGCGGCGTCGACGCGGTTGCGTGCCCGGCTGAAGCACTCGCAGGCGTCGTCCTGGCCCAGGTCCTCGGCGCCGGCGATCCTGCGGGCGAGCGGCGAACAGGAGCTCCCCTCGCCGGGAATCGTCGTTACGCCTCCGTCGGCACCCAGGCCGCTGGCGGTCTTCGAAACGGCCGGCGAGGCGCCGCCGCGGTGGGTGCTCCTTTTCGCGGATCGTGTCGTCGTGGGACGCGCGCCGGAGGGAATCGTTGCGCTGGACGACGCCGAACCCGAGGTCCATGCCCGAGAAGGCGTGCGCTTTCTGCGCCGGAAGGGCGTGCTGTCGGACGATCTCCTCGTCTGTTGCGGTGCCCGTCGCCTGACGGTTGCGGGGCCGGTGGCGGGGACTTTCGTACGCTCCTTCGGTCCCGTTCTGGAGCAGTACGGCCTCGACGCGGACGCGCTCGAAGTCGAGGAGAAAACCTGAGCCGTGGATACGAAGACGAGACGCCGGCTGCCGATCGGGTTGCAGACCTTTCGCAGGTTGCGCGAGGAAGACTGCTACTACGTCGACAAGACCGGCTTCATCGCGCGACTGCTGGACGAGGGCAATCACTACTTCCTGTCGCGCCCGCGGCGTTTCGGCAAGAGCCTGCTGCTGGACACCCTGAAGGAACTGTTCGAGGGCAACGAGGCATTGTTCGCCGGTTTGCACATCCACGATCGCTGGGACTGGTCGCTCCGCCATCCGGTCCTGCGCCTCGACTTCGGAGCCGGACGCTTCGGCGAACCGGGGTATGTGCATTCCAGTACGATGGCGCAACTGGCTGCCGCGGCGCAGGACGCCGGAGTCGCGGCGAGCTACGATACCGCGCCTGAACGCTTCCGCGACCTGCTTCGCGTGCTGCACGCAAGAACCGGCCGGCGCGTGGTGGTCCTGGTCGACGAATACGACAAGCCGCTTCTGGATGCTCTCGACACACCCGATGTCGCGCGCGCCAATCGTGACTACCTGCTGGGCCTGTACTCGATGATCAAGTCCAGCGACGCCGACGTCCGCTTCACCTTGCTCGCCGGAGTCAGCAAGTTCTCGATGGCGAGCGTGTTCTCCGGCCTCAACAACCTCACCGACATCACCCTCGACCCACGCTACTCGGCCATTTGCGGCTACACCGAGACGGATCTCGACACGGTATTCGGTCCCGAGCTTCCGGGGTTGGACCGGCGGCGAATCCGGAACTGGTACAACGGCTACAACTGGCGTGGTGACGAGCAGGTGTACAACCCGTTCGACATCCTGCTGCTGTTCGACAAGCGCGAGTTCGGCTGCTATTGGTTCGAGAGCGCCACGCCGACGTTTCTCGTGGAGACGCTCTTCCGGCGCCGGGTCAGTACGCTGTCGCTGGACGGGATGCCGACGAGCAGCGCGCTACTCTCCTCGTTCGAGGTGGGCGCCATCGCCACCGAGGCGCTCCTGTTCCAGACCGGCTACCTGACGATCAAGGACGTGCGGGATCGGGGCGGCGTCCTGCGCTACCGCCTGGGATACCCGAACCGGGAGGTCCGGCAGAGCCTGAACGAGTGCCTGCTGCGGCGTCTCGTGCAGGACTCGACGCGCCAGACCGCCAACAGCGACCGGTTGTACGACCTGCTGGAAGCCGACGATTTCGGCGGGATGGAGGCGCTGTTCCAGGCATTCTTCGCCGGCATCCCTTACGAGTGGTACACGAACAACGCCATCGCCGGCTACGAGGGCTACTACGCCAGCGTCTTCTACTCGTACTTCGCGGCGACGGGTTTCGACGTCACGGTTGAGGATTCGAGCAACCGCGGGCGCGCCGACATGGCCGTGCGGTTCGGCGGCGCCGTCTACCTGTTCGAGTTCAAGGTGGTGGAGCAGGCGACCGAGGGTGCCGCGCTGGACCAGCTCAAGGCGCGGAGCTACGCGGACAAGTACCGCGCCTCCGGCGAACCCATCCATCTGATTGGAGTGGAGTTCAGCCGGGAGACGCGCAACGTGACCGCGTTCGAGGTGGAGCGGGCCTGAGCCGTTCTCCGCCGGATGTGCAAGGCGCCGGCCTGATTCCGCCGGACTGTCGCCTGAACGGTTGCGGACACGAATCCTGTTCGTCGCGCACCTTGCCGGGCGACGAGCGCGTGAAGATGCCGCGGGCCGCGTCCGGGCGCGTGCTGCGGCGGCCACGCGCGACCAATGAGACGCAACCGTGTTCGGCTCCCTGCGCGTTCGTCCGCAGGCCCATCCCGTCAGGCGCTCCGCATCCTGTACAGTGGGAGGTGATGGAGTCGACGGCGTCGCCGCTGGGATGTGTCGCGGGCGCGGTCGAGAACGGAAACAGGACCGGACAGGTCAAGGAAGCACTGACGTGAGCGACGATGCGAAGATGATCGTTGTTGTCGGGGCCATCGTGAGCGCCATCTTCGGCTCGGCCTGGATCGTGAGCAACGTCATGATCCGGCTCACGGAGGTGGTGCGGGCGGATCTGCAGGATCTGCGCGACAGCCTGGAGCGGGCTGCCTGCGGCGAGCTCGCGCGGCACGGAAGCGTCGCGGTTGAGTTTCGTGTCGACAATCGCAGACACCCCGCGGCGTTGATGGCTGGCGGTTTCGAAGTGGCCGGCCAGCCGGGCCGCGATGGGTGCTCGGGAGGACGCCTGAGCCGTGGACACGACGTCCCAACTCCGAGCGCGCACTATGCTGATCCGCGGTGATGACCAGACGCCGGTTGCCCATAGACGAGCGCTGACCTTCTCTCCTCGTTCGACGTCGACGCCATCGCCATCGAGGAGCGGGGCTACGCGGACAAGTACCGTGCGTCCGGCGAGCGCATCCACCTGATCGGCGTGGAGTTCAGCCGGGAGACGCGCGACGTGACGGCGTTCGCGGTGGAGCGGGCCTGAGGCGGCGCGTCGGTTGCCCGCCCCACTGGGTACTACCTGGAGCGCCACGCCGTCCCGCGCATCGGTACCGTCCCAGGGGCGCCGCAACCGCCACCAGCGAAGGGATGGCGGGCGGTCAGCGGTCGAGCGCCACCGGACGTACGGGGGCCTGCTGATGCTCGCGGCGACTCTCGCCTTGCTGCTCCCGCTCGGCGGGATCCAACTCGGCCAGCACCCTGGCCGTGTTCGCCTTGACCTCGGCCTGGGTCTTCGCCGGCAGGCGCTCGAACAACTCTCGCCAAGGCCGGTGCTTCATCGTTCCCATCCTCTTTGCGGCTCCAGCAAACCCTCCCGCCGGAGCTGCTGAACGTACTGATCATAGATCGCATCGGCTCGCCGCACGTACTCCCGGTAGAACCGCTCCTGCTCCATCTTGCGCCCGCCGATCAGCAGGATCGCGGTGCGGCGAGGATCGAACGCATAGAGGATGCGGATCGGGCGTCCGCCGCTCTGGATTCGCAGTTCGCGCATGTGCGCGTGCCTTGAACTCTTCACCTGCGACGAGTGGGGGCTCCCCAGCGCCGTACCGCGCGCGACCAGCAGATCCACCACCTTGGCGGCATCACCCTGCTCACGGAGCGTCAGTCCGTTCCACCACGCCTCGAACTCGTCCGTGTACTCAACATCGTGGAACACTGACGATCTCGGTTTCGTACGGCGGCGGCTGCGAGACACACGAGTTCACGCTTGTCATCTCGGCGTCGTTCATCGAATCGTCGCCGGTGCAACTCTCGACCGTGCTCACGCACGAGGCGAACGACGACCCTTGCGAAGCTTGGCTGACGCAGGCGTACACCTTCGACCTCTTGATCATCAAGAGGCGATACCGGGAGACCTTCGGACCGGGCGCCGGGACGGTTGTGCTGCAACTCGACGGCGTTCCCGACGGCCATCTGGTCTACGAGTTCGGCGCGTAGGCGCCAAGACGACGACGCCGTGCTCCAGATCGTCGGCAGGGCACCGCCCCGCCGCCCGCCGTCTGTGACCGCGCGCCGCGTCTCGCGGCGTGGAACGCCCGGCGGGCATCATCGGTCCCCGTCGAAGTTCCGAAGCGGAGCACGCGCACCTTCTCGTTCGCAAAGGAATCGGCCAAGACTCCGGGGCGATCGCGCTGCCGCGGACGCCACGCGCGTGCGCATTGCCGCCTCGGCCTGAGCAACCGACCTGGTAGACAGCGGTCCCCACGGCGGCGATTGCCGCTGTCGCCGCCCAGGCTATCCCCGGGCTCAGCTTCGCGGACTCGTCGCTGTCGGTCCGCGTCATCGTGATGCTCTCGCCCGTCTACCTGGCGGTCGCCGGGGCGGGAGACGTACAGGACTCCGTCGGCAGCGGTGTCGTCCAGCTAAATCGTGCCGATGTTCATCGACGACCTCGAGGCGGGCCGCCGCCACGAGGCGTCGCTGCTGTTGCTTGACACCTTCTTCAGCCTCGTTGAGACACCGCCTGTGCTCGAGGCGGAAATCCGCGGGGCGACCGTCGATGGAGTGACGCGGCTACTGACCGAGCTGTACGGCTCCCAGCGTCCGCGGAACACGCAGGTAGCAGGGTACTGCTTCCCGTCGCGTGGGCCGCGTCCCTGCCGCTCCGGCGGGCTGTCGCACGGGCGTGGTCAGGGCTGCCTTCTTTCGCGGTACGCTTCTCGTAGCGCACCTCTCCTGATGGCGAGAACGGCGGCCACCGCTGCTGCGGGGCCGATGCCTGTTTCTGGAGCGGCTCTCGATAGTCGGTGGTCCCGACCGCTTGGCGGATTCGGTCGGCGGCCGATGATAGGCGCTTGTGGCCGGATCCGCGGGAGATCTCGCCCCCCGTCTCGAACAGGCCGGCGTCCGCGTCGCGATGAGGCCGCCCGTCCTGGCCCAGTCCTGGCCCGCAGCCGACCAACTGCCGAAGTTGAAGTCCGAAGAGCCGCCGACGTAGCAGGCGTCGCCCACGAAGCGTTCGCCCGCCGGCACCTCGAAGCCGATCTCGTAGCCCGTCCGGAGGGCGGACCCCGACCCGCAGTGGACGAACCCGAAGCCGCTGGCGACTGATTGCACGCCAGCGTCGCGGATGGTCACCTCTACCTCGTCAGGAGAGCCGCGCACGATGCCGGGAGAGACGACGAGATCTGCCGGGGCTAAACTAAACCGGGAGCGGGTCCGGGACTGGTCCAACGGCTACAACTGGCTGGGGGCCGAGGAGGTCTAGAACCCGTTCGACATCCTGCTGCTGTTCCGCCGACGCACGTTCGCGGCTCACTGGTTCGCGAGCGCCACGCCGACGTTTCTCGTGGAGACGCTTTTCCGGCGCCGGGTCAGTACGCTGTCGCTGGACGGGATGCCGACGAGCAGCGAGCTGCTCTCCTCGTTCGACGTCGACGCCATCGCCACCGAGGCGCTGCTGTTCCAGACCGGCTACCTGACGATCAAGGACATGCGGGATCGGGGAGGCGTCCGCCGCTATCGCCTGGGATACCCGAACCGGGAGGTCCGGCAGAGCCTGAACGAGAGCCTGCTGCGGTGCCTCGTGCAGGATGCGACGGAGCAGACGGCCAACAGCGACCGCCTGTACGATCTGCTGGAGGCCGACGACTTCGCGGGGCTGGAGACGCTGTTCCGCGCCTTCTTCGCGAACATTCCCGCTCGGCAAGCGGAACGAGGTCGTGCGACACATGCCGGGTGCTGCCTCATCGGGAGGTGGTTGCGGCGATCACGACGGTGCGAGCGTCGAACGCGTCCGAGTCCGTCAAGCCGCAGGTGGGTGATATGATTCCGGAAGTGGAGTGTGCGCGGTGAGCCAGTGACCGTTTGGAGAACTGAGTGTCGAAGTACGACTCGTTCTGGAAGACCACGATCTCCCATCCGTCGTTCCGATCCGCCGTTGGCACGGCGGCGAAAGGGGCCACAGACCGTGTCGCCGTGGACGGCATCAGGCAATGCAGCCCCCAGAAAAAGAACGGTACGGCATCGTGCGGGTGCGTCACGGCGGGATTGTACGCGTTTCCAAGGGTGACCTTGCGGCCCCGGCCGCAAGTCTTGCCAAGGTACTCGCGAACGACGGAATGCTCGCCGCTTGGCCGACCGTCGTGTTCCGCCTCACGATGGACAGGGCCGGTGACTGGCTGACTGTGCAAGCGGAAGAAGACGCCGCAAAGACTCCGGGAGTGTTCATGCCTACAACGGTCGGCGCGAAGCCAGAACCAGCGAGCGAGCAGCCCACCGAGGGACCACACCCGAATGCCGCACGCGTGAAGGCGGGAATGACCGACTGCCTCGACGAGTTGCAGCAGCGGTCCGCTGCATCAGTTCAGAAACTGGCCGAAAACCAAGGGCTTGGTGCCGGAAACGTCCGGCGTCTACACCATCTGGGATCGGACCGGCCAGTTTCTGTACGCTGGACGATCCGACAGCCTTCGTACGCGCCTCAATTCGCACTCGCTCGGTAACCGAGCCAACGACCAGTTCAACGTCTACATCGCGGATCGTATCCTGTTAGTGACACTCACACCGGACCAAGTCACACGGATCGGCGCTGGGAAACTGCGGTTCGACGAGCTGATTCGGAAGTACATCCGCACACACCTTGACTTCCGGTTTTGCCAGAGCAATGACGCAATAGCCCTCGAGGAGAGGATTCGAGCTGGACAGTGGCCTTCCGGCAAGACGCCAACCCTCAACCCTCTGTTGAGCCCATGACCAGACTTCCGCATCGGGCGCTGGCACCGGCGAGCGGCCGGACGGTCCGCGTCAGCCCGTCCATGGACTGCGTTGCTGGTCCCAGCACATCCTCGTTCGCAAAGGGAGGGGATAACGAGGTAGTCGGGCCGGCCGATTTCGCATGAGTCTCACATTGTCAGGTGTCACTTGCTATCGGTCCGCGCTCGAACGGCCGGGTTGTGACGCCGCCACCATCTAGATCGTCGAGAATGCCTGAAATCGCCGAGCGAGCCGTGCTCTGCCGCCCGTCGTGGGGTGGGCGCGGGCGCGCCAGGTTATCGGTGAGTTCAAGGATTCTGGACGCCACCGGAGAAGAACCAGGGCCAGTCCTCGTTGAAGAGGACTACAGCGCTGGAATGGATACTGAAATGGGTGTCCGTCAACGGTAGGATCGTGTTGACATGGGAGCCTGCGAAATCTACTCGATTATCGAAGTCGAGGACGATATCGGCCGAAGTGGTCCGGCCAGCGTAGGTCAGCTCGATCGTATAGTCGTCCTGATTGCCCTCAAGCTCGTCCAGACCGGACATTGCGTACCGTAGCGTCGCCACATCGTCGTGGGCCAAGCTTCGCTGGGCTTCGCCCCGAGCCGCTCCCTGCCGCATGACAGCCTCCGTACTGACGACGCCAAGGAGATTCCCGATAGTTCGATCGCCATTCGTAGCGAAGGCGTGTCCTGCTGGCAGGTTCGCCGCGTCGCGGCTGTACGTCGTCGAGTCGACTATCGCGGCCATCGTGAACGGATTGTTGTTCGACTGGCGAAACCAGTGCAGGTTCACGTCGTCGCCGCGCTGGTCGTCGCCCGACCCGATAACGCCGTCTCTGCCCGCGTTCAGGTCGAACCATCCGTTGGTGCCCTTCGTCGCCCTCGTGTAGTTCCGTTCTGCGCCTTCCAGACCGGATTCCTTTCCGGCATTCGGATGAGCGAGACCGAGAGAATGGAGTACTTCGTGCAAGGCCACGGATTCGAAATCGTAGCTGTCTCCGGGTACACCAGCGTCGGAAAGTAGATTACCGGTACTTGGAACGAGTGCGTTGATCGTGTCCACGATGTTCAGGACCGGCTGGACCATCGCATCGGCGTGCGTACTGGTCGGATCGATGCCGATGCTCACGGGCAGGATCCCACCCATACCCGTGTAGCCGCGCGGATGCGTAACGACGTCAACGCCCATCGAGTCAGAGAATCTGAAGGCGCCAGAGTACAGGGACGGGGCCCACGCCGTGGCGAGCAGCAGCATCGTCAGAACAGGAACGACCGTACGAGAGCGATGATCCGACACGTCCGATACCTGTCGCGGGCTACGGTGAATCCGGTGTCCGCTCGACGGCTACCAAGCGTTCATCATTAGACAGATCGATCAACCACCGCTCCACCTCGGCGAGACGTTGAAGCGAATCGATTTGCGGAAAACGCTCCGCCCGATTCTGGAGCCCCGTCCACACGACGCGGCGGAACTCAACGCCATCGGCAGCACGAAAGCCTGTTTGTTCGCTCTCCGGCAGGAGACTAGCGCCGACGCCTTCTAGCAGGCCGCCAATCAACGGTACCTCAAGAATCGTGGTCGTTTCGTCGGACCAATCCGACACAACGACCGGTTGATTCTCACGGAAGGCCGTGGTGCGCGCTTCGGCTTCCATCTCCCGAATCAACACTTCCGTCGAGTCAGGATCGAAGCTTAGCACACTGTCGATTGCATCGGCGAGCTCCTGAACCTCGCTCTCGTGGAGTGTGAGTTCGTAGTCACCTGCTCTCTGCATGTAGATTGGAAAGTGGACGACGACACGGAGATCGTCGTAGAGGCGAACTCGGGGCGTCCGATCAGCGTCCCGGATGCCAACGTCCTGACCGAACTGGAGTAGGACGAAACCAGATGAGTCGTCTTGACGTTCCTGACCCGCAGCCGCGACCGGCTCGACACGTCCTGCGGCCGCCATGCTCGCGCCCACCAGCAACGTCAATATCCAGACGAAGGGCCGTGTCCCGGCTCCGGTTTGCACGCGATCCTCCAGCGTCTTTCGCTGTGCTCGGCACGGTGCCGAATCGCGCGGAGCTAGCACGACACGCAGTTGTCGTTGTTCACGGCGCCGAGGCCTTCCAGGTAGCCCAGCGTCTCGGGGAACGGCAGCGTCCGCTGGTACGGCCCGTTCGCCATGTCGGCCGTGGTCTGGCCGCGGCGGCTGATCGCCATCACGTCGGCGCCCTGCTCGACCAGGTAGCGCACCAGCTCCGTGTCGCCGCGCGCGGCGGCGTGGTGGAGGGCGTTGTAGCCGTCGTGGTCGCGGGCGTTGACGTCGACGCCCACTTCCTCGATCAGGTACTTCACCGACGGCATCCAGCCGTCCGGCACGTGCCGGTGGGCGTTCGATTCGAACCCCTCGCCGTAGCCGACGCCGGACGCGGCGTGGAGCGGCCAGACGCCGGGGCCGCCGGGAACGGCCGGCGGCAGCCCGGAGGGATCCGGGAAGCTGTCGTCCCGGCGCCGCCGCGGCTCGGGCGCCCGCGTCGGGATGTTCGGGTCCGCGCCGTGGGCCGTCAGCAGCTTCATCGCGGCGACGTCGGTGGCGTAGGCGGCCCGCCAGAACGGGGTGGCGCCGTCGACGCTCTCCGAGCAGCAGTGGTTGTACGACATGTACCAGAGGTGGTTGTTGGTCCGCACGTTCGGATTCGCCCCGGCCTCGAGCAGCGCCTCCATGACGTCGAGGTAGGTGGCCTCCTGCTGGTCGTGGGCGCGGGGCTGCGGGTAGCGGGCCCGCGGCGCCCACTGCAGGTTGAGGGCGGCGAACAGCGGCGTGGCCCCGCCGTCGGTGGCGATGTTCGGGTCGGCGCCCCGCTCGATGAGGCGCAGCGCCAGGTCGAAGTGCCCGTTCATCGCGGCGATCTGCAGCGGGCTCGTGCCGTCGCCGCTCACGCGATCGATGTCGGCGCCGGCGTAGACCAGCGCCATCGCCACGTCGATGTGGCCCTGGCGGGCGGCGTGCAGCAGCGCGGTCAGCCCGCCCTGCCTGCCGACGCGCACGGTGTAGTCGCGGGGCGTCCCGCGGGACAGCCGCCGGCCGTCAGTGTCTTCCTTCGCGGTCTCTGGGAACGCCTGGACCTGCCGGGCGGCCCGGATCGCGGCCTGGACCTGGCTGGCGGTGGGCTGCCAGCCCGTCTGCTCGTGGGGCGGCGCGGCGGCCCGGAACCCGTCCAGCACCTCCTGCCGCCGGTAGGCGGCGGCGCGGTCCTCCGCGTCGAGGGCGGGGAGATCGACCACGCGGGTCGCGATCTCCATGTCCGCGCCCCGCTCCATCAGCACGGTGACCGGGCCGACGCGGTTGGCCGCCGCCGCGAACATCAGCGGCGTCTGGCCCCAGGTTTTCTCTCTCGCGTCGATGTCCGCGCCGTGGTCGATCAGCGCGGCCACCGCCTCGGCGCTGCCCGCTCCGGCGGCCAGGTGCAGCGCGGTCGCCCCGCTGGCCGTGAGCGCGTGCGGATCGGCCCCGGCCTGGAGCAGAGCGCGAAGGACGCCCGGCTGGCCGCTGCGGCTGGCCACGTGCAGCGGCGTGTGCTGCCCGATGCGCGTGGTCGCTTCCAGGTTCGCACCGGCATAGAGAAGCGTCTCCGCCAACTCGAGGGCGCTCCGCATCGCCGCCCAGTGCAGCGCGGTCATGCCGTCGGCCTGCGCCGTCTGCACGTCGATGCCCCGTTGCAGCAGGCTCCGGACCGCCTCGACATCGCCCCGGCTCGCCGCGTCCGCCACCGGCGCGTCGGCGGGCGCCGCCGCCAGCACGGCGAGAAGGAACGGCGCGGCACACAACGCCGCCGTGAATCCCCAGCGCAGCGATCCGTTCATGACTCTTCTCCAGGATCCCGGAATCCGACCACACGGGTCGGATTCCGGTAGCAAAGCGCGAACTCCCGCTTCTTCTTTCCGTCCTGCCCGTTTCCGTCCTGTCCGATCGTGCGCTCAGATGTCGAGCGCGAGCGTGCCCGTGCTGTCGCCGAAGCTGGCCCGGTCGTCGTGCCCGAGCGCGTGCAGCAGGGTGAGCATCCCGTTCGCCATCGGCGTGCCTTCCGCCGCACGCACGTGCAGGCCGCCCGGCAGCCGGCCGTTGGCATGGCCGAAGACGATGAGCGGGCAGCGCTTGTGGTTGTGCAGGTTGGGGTCGCCCATCCCGGAGCCGTACAGGATCACGCTCTTGTCGAGCAGGTGCGTGTCGCCCTCGACGGTGCTCTTCAGCTTGTCGAGGAAGTACGGCAGCAGGCTGACGTGGTAGGAGTTGATCTTGTTGAACTCGAGGACCGCTTCCTCGTTTCCGCCGTGGTGCGAGGCGGAATGGAACGGCCGGTCCGTGCCGCTCAGCGGGTAGACCCGGCCGGAGGCGTCGCGCCCCATCTTGAACGAGAAGACGCGCGTCACGTCGCTCTCGAAGGCGAGCGCCTGCACGTCGAACATCAGCTTGACGTGCTCGTCGAACGAGTCCGGGACGCCGGCCGGCGCCTCGGGCAGCTCGCGCGGCTCGCCGCTCATGTTGCGCTCCTCGACGCGCTGGATGCGCCGCTCGATCTCGCGGATGTTGTCCAGGTAGCGCTCCATCCGCCGGCGGTCCGTCGGCCCGAGCTCGCGCGTCAACTGCGAGACGCGCGAGGTCATCCAGTCGAGGATGCTCGCGTCGGTCTTGCGGCGCGCGGCGCGCTCTTCCGCGGTGCCGCCCACCCCGAAGAGCTGCTCGAAGGCGACCCGCGGCGAGCGGGTGACCGGCAGCGGCTCGGTCGGCGACGCCCAGCTTATCGAGTCGGTGTAGACGCAGGTGTAGCCGTAGGCGCAGCCGCCCGCCTGGTCGACGTTCTCGATGCAGAGCTGCATCGAGGGGAGCGGCGTGTCCTGCCCGAAGCGCTGCGCGTGAATCTGGTCCAGCGACGTGCCGGCGCGGACGTCCGAGCCCTGGGTCTGCTTCGGATGCGACTGGGTCAGGAAGACCGAGCTGGTCCGGAAGTGGTCGCCGCCGATCTCCGGGGGCGAGAACGCCTCGGCCATCCCGACGTCGGTGTCGCTGATGATGGTCAGGTGCTCGCGGTACGGCTCCAGCGAGCTCAACGCGCCGGCGCTCAGGTCGAAATCGCGGCCCGCCGCGGCGGGAGCCCACAGGTGCTGCGTGCCGCCCCAGGCGTTGGAGCCGGCCGCGCCGTGCACCATCTCCATGCAGACCAGGCGGGTCGGATCGAGCGCGGCGCGGGTGGCCGCGGATACCCGGCCGGCCGGATGCATCGCATCCAGGAAGGGCAGGGCCAGCGAGGCGGCGCCGACGTCACGGAGAAAAGTACGCCGAGGGATGTGCTTGCCAGTGATGTACATGAATCTGTCTCCCCACCTGTGCCTGTCGGTCCGTCTCCCGGCAGTTACTGTGCTTCTGTCGTTGCGCCGTCGGTTTCCGCCCGCTGCATCCGGAACGCCGGGCTGTTGATGACGCCCAGGATGAACGAGGACATGCGGTAGTCGTTCTCGCGCGCCGCCGCGGTGATCGCCCGCACGGTCGGCATGTCGTAGTGCTCGACGCGCCGTCCGAGCGCGTAGGCCATCAGGTTCTCGGCGAACGTGCGGGCCAGCGAGTCCGGCAGGGCGAGCAACGCGCCGCGCAGGTCCTGCGGGGTGGACACCTCGGTCCCGTCCCACATCTCGCCGCGCGTGTCGAGCGGCATGCCGTTCTCGCGGATCCGCCACTTGCCGATGACGTCGAAGTTGTCCAGCGCCAGCCCCAGCGGATCCATGAACCGGTGACAGGCGTTGCACGTCGGGTTGGTACGGTGGATCTCCATCCGCTCGCGCGTCGTCAGCGACCGTCCGTCGATGACCGTCGCCGTCTCGTCGAGATCGGGCACGGCCGGCGGCGGCGGCGGCGGCGGTACGCCGAGGACTACCTCCATCACCCATTTGCCCCGTAGGACCGGCGACGTGCGGTTGGCCAGCGACGTGAGCATGAGGACGGAGCCGTGGCCGAACAGGCCCCGCCGACGGTCGTCCGTCAGGCGGACGCGCTGGAACTGCGGCCCTGCGACGTTCGGGAGGCCGTAGTGCCGGGCCAGCCGCTCGTTCACGAACGTGTAGTCGGCGGTGAACAGGTCGAAGAAGCCGCGGTCCTCGCGCACCAGGCTGTCGAACAGCAGCTCCGTCTCGCGGCGCATGGCGTCGGCGAGCTGGCGGTCGAAGTTCGGGAACCAGAACGCGTCCGGCTGGACCTGATCCATGTCCTGCAGGCGCAGCCAGAGCGCCGCGAACCGGGTGGCCAGCGACTCCGACCGCGGGTCGGCCAGCATCCGCCGCGTCTGCGCGTCCAGGACGTCCGGGTCGGAGAGCTTGCCGTCGGCCGCCAGCGCGATGAGCTCCTCGTCGGGTGGTCCGGCCCACAGGAAGAAGGCCAGGCGCGACGCCAACGCGACGTCGGAGATCCGGTAGTTCTTGCCGGGCTCGACATCTTCCGCCGGGCGCTCCAACCGGAAGAGGAAGTCGGGGCTGGCCAGCGTCGCCTGCAGCGCCGTGCGGATGCCCGTCTCCCAGCCGTCGTCGCGCAGGCCCGCCTCGTAGAACGCCATCAGGTCGGCGACGTCGGTCTCGGTCAGCGGCCGGCGGTAGGCGTGCGTGGCGATGCGGGTGACGATCTCCTCGGCGCACGGGCGCTCGGTTGCGGGAGATGTCGGACGACAGGTGAAGATCCGCTGCCGGCTCGGCGTCTCGGACACGCCGGTCACGTCGTAGGGGCCGTCGATGATGAAGTCGCGCATGTGCGGCAGCGCGGTGATGCCGTAGCCCAGGTCGCCGATCTCGGTGTCGACGATCGACCACTCGTGGGGCGCCAGCACGTCTTCCACGGGCCCTTCGAACTGCCGGACGAACACCGCGGACACCCGCCGCGGCCCCGCCCGGACGAAAATCGGTTCCTCCACCTCCAGATACACGCCGTTGGGGTCGGAGGTGCGCAGCCACTGGTCCATCGCCAGCAGGGCCACGGGCTCGCCGTCGATCGAGATCTCGATCTGCTCGTTGCGGATGGTCGATCCGGACAGACCGCCGGTGGTCGTGTGCTGGAACGCCATCGTGAAGAGGTAATCGCCGTCGGCGGGGAAGTTGTGCAGCACCGAGAACCCGCCGCGGCTTCCGTACGGTGCACCCTCCACCCGGTCCCACTGCGAGTAGGCCCGCGACTTCGAGTAGGTCGTCTGCTTGGGGGCGGCGTTCGGGTTGCCGACGGCGAGCTGGGCGACCTCGGTCGCCGCCCGCAGGTAGCCGTCGAGCAGCGTCGCCGACAGCAGTTGGACGTCGGCGATGTTGTCGAAGTTGGCGCTCATCGTGTCGAGCGGCAGATAGTCGCCCGCGTCGATCCGGAGCCCCAGCAGGTCATGGACGGCCCGCTCGTACTCGTACCGATTCAGCCGCTGGAAGGTCCGGTAGCCCGGGTTCGGATTCTCGGCGGCCGCTTCGTCCACGACCGCTTCCAGCGTGTCGACGAGGGCCGCGAGCGTCCCCGCTGCGGGCCGGCGGACCCCCGGCGGGGGCATCATGTTGGCCCGCAGCTTGCGGATCATCTTCTCCGTGCGCTCGGCCTCTTCCGGGCCGGCCGCCGCCGTGGCGACGTCGAAGTCCTCCAGCGAAAGGTTGCCGGTCAGCATGCGGTCGTTGTGGCAGGTCCGGCAGTAACGCTGCACCACCCCGGTCAGCTCCGCGTGGTCGGGGACCGACCCGGCGGGCGGAGGAACGGCCTCCTGGGCGGGGGTGCGGGCGGCGGTGTCTACGGACCAGACCGCGGCCGCGAAGAGCACGGCGAGCAGAGCGGCGGGCGCAGCAAGTGTTCTCATGGCTAAATCGCCCCGGCCATGCGCCGAACGACCGTGCGCAGACGGCCGGATTTCCGAGTCGGCACAGTGTATCAGTCCTGGGCGCAAGCGCCACCGGAAAGTGAGGGAAAGTGAGCCGAGACGCGAGAATTGCGAGACAGAGGATCTGGAAACCGGCATCCTGGCCCGCGACGTGGAGCCCTTCCTGGAGGGGCCGGCCGACACGGCGCTCCTCGAACGTCGCCAATCGCGACGCCGTTCTCCGGCCGTGAGCATCCGATGATCGCCACGCCGGGGGCACCGCGCAGCCTGCGGCGGTTCGACGCGTTCGCCGCAGAGGCCGCCGGCGCGGGCTGGACCGCGTCGCTGGGCCGGGCGTAGGATGGCCTGATGACGCAGCCGCTGGATCCCCTGCACACCCGGGCCCCGGTCTTCTCTCCGCGCAACGGCGCGCCGGGAACGGAAGTGACCGTGGAAACCCGCGATCTCCCCGCGCTCACGCCCGTCTACCTCGGAATGGGTGCGACCCGCTCCAGCTTCGAGGTCCTCAGCCAACTCGTCACGAGCGAGCGGGGCGAGATGTCCGCGGTCGTCGAGGTGCCCGACTGGGCCACGTCCGACCGCACCCACTACTTCGTCCTCGTGGACGTCTACTTCCGGCCGCTGGCGGTCTCCGCCGCCTTTCACGTGACGGACTCCGATGGGACGCTGCGGCGCCGGGGGCGGATAGCGGACGGCGCGGGCGACTGTCCGACGCTGATCGAGACCGGCGAGGGACAGGAACGCTACGCGTTGACAGGCGACGTGCAGGGCCTTGGCGCAGGAGACGAGGTCCTGGTCGCGGCGACCCTCGGCGAGTCGCCCGGCTGCACGCAGGGCATCGTCCTGCAGGTCACGCGCGCCGAACGTCTGGATTGAACCCCCTCCGTCGTCCGGAGCGCGCATCATCGGCGCACGAGGATGCGCGACGGAGAGCAATACCATGGGCTTGACGGGGGCGAGAGTACGGCTGCGTGCCGGCCGACCGGGGCTATTCGACAGCGCGGGGCATTCGCCACGTGGTCGACGCGGGCGGGCATCTGATTGTGCGTGTCAATACCTGGCGCGGCCCGGCTACGCCGAATCACAAGGGGACGGAGGCTCCGGCAGACGACGAGAGGCCGCCGCCGCTCGTTGCCCGTGCGCGCAATCCGGTCGATAATCGCCGAGTCTTCCGTTCCGTGAGTCCATGAGCCGCATCTACGTTCTCCACGAGAACGACGCTTGGGTCGAGCCGTTGCGCGCGGCGTTCGACGAGCGCCGGCTGCCGTACGCCGAGTGGTTCCTCGATGCCGGTACCGTCGACCTGCGCGAGCCGCCGCCCGCGGGCGTCTTCTACAACCGCATGAGCGCGTCGTCGCATACGCGCGACCACCGCTATGGCCCGGAGTACACGGCGGCGGTGCTCGCCTGGCTGGAGCGGCACGGCCGGCGCGTATTGAACTCCGGACGGGCTCTGCAGCTCGAGGTGAGCAAGGTGGCGCAGTACGCCGCGCTCGAGGCGTGCGGCATCCGGACGCCGGCCACCGTCGCGGCGATCGGCAGAGAGCGCATCGTCGAGGCGGCCAGCGAGTTCGAGCCGCCGTTCATCACGAAGCACAACCGGGCCGGCAAGGGGCTCGGCGTCCGGCTGTTCCATGACCGGGAGGCGCTCGCGCGCTACGTCGACAGCGACGCGTTCGAGCCGGCGGTCGACGGCATCACGCTCATCCAGCAGTACATCGAGGCCCCGGAGCCCTGCATCACGCGGGTGGAGTTCATCGGCGGAATGTACTTCTACGCGGTGCAGGTCGATACCAGCCAGGGCTTCGAGCTCTGCCCTGCCGACGCGTGCCGCGTCGACGACGCCTTCTGCCCCGCCGATTCGGAGCCGGCGTCGCCGAAGTCGCTCTTCCGCATCGTCGACGGCGTGCCTGGCGATCTCGTCTCCCGCTATCAGCGGTTCCTGGCCGACAACGACATCCACATCGCCGGCATCGAGTTCATCCTCGACCGCGACGGGGTGCCGTACACCTACGACGTCAACACGAACACCAACTACAACAGCCAGGCGGAGGCGGAGGCCGGACGGTTCGGCATGCGGGGCATCGCCGAGTACCTCGGCCGCGAGCTTCAGGCGTACGAGGCCTCGGCGCTGACGGCTCAGGCTGCGCTGCCGTTGTGACGGGTGTAGAATCCGGGCAGCGGCGCGCGGACGCGCACGGCGGCGTGCGGACGCGCACGGCGATGGCAAGCGGGGACGAGAGGTCGAGAACAATGACGCAGACGATCAACGGGAAGTCGATGGGGCGCCTGGCCGCGCTCGCTGCTTGCGCGGCGCTGGGGTGGGGCATGGTTGGCGCCCCGCTGCAGGCGCAGGACGAGACGGCGCAGATCCCCGAGCTTTCAGGCATCTGGGACGGCGGCGGTCGGGTCCGCCCGGTGAACGGGCCGAACATGCCGTGGGTGCGCGGCGAGAACTTCCCCGTGCTGAACGAGCGCGCTCTGGCCTACGTGGAAGCGTTCGACGAGGCGATCGCGGCGAAGTACGACTGCGTGCCGTCGACGCCGCCGGCGCTGCAGTACGACCCCTACATGATGGAGATCGTGCAGTGGCCGGACCGCGTCCTGCTCCGCTACGAGAAGGACGACCAGCTCCGGACCGTCTGGCTGGACGGGCGCGAGCCGACGCCGATGGACTACAGCCTGCAGGGCGTGTCGGTCGGCCACTACGAGGGCGGCGCGCTGCACGTCACCACGACGATGTTCACCTTCGACATCAGCGGCTTCGACGACTACAACGGCATTCCGTCGTCGCAGCTCAAGAAGGTGACCGAGCGCTACTGGCGCGAGGGCGAGGAGCTGAAGGGGACCGTGACGGTCGAGGACGAGCTCTTCCTGCGCGAGCCGGCGTCGTACACGACGCGCTGGCTGCCGGCGCCGGAGGGCTACAAGCTGGCGCCGTACGGGTGCGATCCGGAGATCGCCCGGATGCCGGTGAAGTTCATGGTGCCGAAGTATCGCTAGGAGTGTGCTCCGTGGCACGGGGCAGACTGCCGGCGAGGGTTGGTTGGGGGAGAGCGGCGCTGTGAGGAGACGGTTTCCGAGCCGGGAGTGTGCTCCGTGGGACGGGCAGACTGCTGGCGAGGGTTGGTTGGGGGAAAGCGGCGCTGTGCGGCGACGGTTTCCGGGCCAGGTCGGAAGGGAGGGTAGGTCGGTGAGAATCCTGCTTTGGACGGCGGCGGCGCTGGCGGCGACCGCGGCGATGGTGGTGATGACCGGTGCGCCGGCGGACGCGCACCACGCGAGCGCCCCGTTCTACGACAACACGAAGAGCGTCGAGGCCGAAGGCGTCGTCACGCGCTTCCTCTTCCGCAACCCGCACTCGTTCCTCTTCCTGGACGGCGAGGACGAGAACGGCGAGACGATCGCGTGGGAGGTCGAGATGGGCACCGCCGTCTCGATGAGCCGCCGCGGCTGGACGCCCGACACGATCCAGGTGGGCGACCGGATCCGCGTGGTCGGTCAGCCGTCCCGGAACCCCGGCACGTACGGCATCTGCTGCGCCGAGATCACGCGCCCGGACGGCGGTCCGATTCAACCGGGAGACTAGCCGAACTGACCCGGCAATCGTCGCCTCCGGCTCCGGTTGCCGCCCAACCAACCCTCACTGGAAGTCTGCGCCGTTCTGCGGCGCAGACTTCCAGGAGCTTGCGCCGCAGAACGCAACGAAGCAAGTCCGAGGCGCAAGGTTCCGGGGTGGTGGGGCTGGCTGGCGCCGGACACGGAGCCTTGCGGCGGGTCTGCGGCGCCAGCCGGCATTGTCTGCGCTCGGGCGGTCTCCGGCAGCGTAGCCCCCGGACCCGGCGTCTTCTGCGGCTACACGATCCACCGCGTCGGCGAAGACGTTGCAGACCCCTGGTGCGGGCATCGGGTCGGCCGGGCGCCTCCACTGGCAGCCCGGCCCTCGAACGAGAGTCAGTCGTTTCCCGGCGGCGCTGGCCGCGGGTCGGCGTAGCCGGGGTACCAGAACACCGCGTGGCAGTTCTCGCACGCGAGGTCGAGTTCGGTCCCCGCTTCCAGCAGCGCGTCGACGTCGCGCGCCTCTACCGCATCCAGCACCACACCGCTGGTCGCGCGCAACCCGCGGGCCACCTCCACCCAGCCGTCCCAGTCTTCGTCGACCAGTTCCTGGATGGCGTCCGGATGGAGATCGATCCCCGGCAGCTCCGACCGTGACTCCGGCGCCGCGATGCGGCGTCCCTCGATCAGCAGCAGGTTGGACCCCTCGGCGAGCGTCAGCGCGTGGCGGCGCAGACGCAGCCAGTCGCCCTCGGTCTCCGGCCTGGTCTCCACGATGCCGTCGGCGGTCGCCTCGATGACCACCGCATCCCAGACTGCGTCGGCGGCCGGATCGATCATCGACCGCATCAGCTCCTCGACCGTTGCGGTCGGTGCCATGTCGGATGTCGGCTCGCTCGCGCAGGCTGCGAATCCCGCGGCCAGCAGCACGAGGAGCCCGTGGCGAACGCCCCGCTCGATTCGAGTGGCGATGCATCCCGCGTGGCCTGCGTCGTTCCCCGGTCGAACAGGGCCGAGCTCACATCGCCCGACGTCAACCTGAGCCCCGCCCCGGTGAAGAACGCCGACGGCTCCGTCCGGCATCCCGGCCTCGAGCAACGAGAGACGGTACGGGCGATGCTCCCTCGTCGCGCCGGGCCGTGCGGGCGCCTCGCCACCCTCGGTGCTACGCGGCGTCTCGCGATGGGCCCGTGGCGCCGGTATCGGTGTCGTGGGCATCGTTCCCGACCGGTGCAGTCCGGATCGTCCTGCGCCGCGGCGCCAGATGCGTCCGGCACGGTGGCCACGATTCCCCATCCGCCCGTCTACACTCGCACCCGCACGGCCGCCGGCGCCGGTACGGTGGCCACGATTCGCCATCCCGTCTACAGAACCCCCGCCTCCTGCATGACGGCCTCGCACTTTCCGCGGATCTCGGTGGCGACCTCGAACGGGTCTCCCTGCTGGTACTCCGCGCGGAACAGCTCGACCGACAGGGCCCCGGTGAACTCCTTCTCGGCCAGCTTCTGCAGAATGCGCACCACCGGCGCGATGCCGTCGCCCGGAATGATCCGCGAGTCGTTGTCGATGAGCTCGCGCGGGCCGTCCAGCAGGTCCTGGAAGTGGGCATGGGCCAGCTCGCCCGGCTCGAGCAGGTCGAGATCCTCGAACTTGCTCAGGCCCGACCAGAAGTGGAAGAAGTCGAGCATCGGCCGCACGTTGGGATGCGCCGCCGCGCGGATCACCTGCAGCGACGAGGTCAGCGTGGACAGGTGCGTCGACGTGCGGGTGAACTCGATCATCGCGGTCAGGTCGTACTCGGCCGCGATGTCGCCCGCCTCGCGGATGCAGTCCGGGGTCGCCGCGAAGTCGTCGGCGGTGACCGGCCGGTTGGTGACCGACGGCGAGTAGATCCGCGTCAGGCCCAGGTTGGCGAACTGATCGCAGCCGCGCCGCCATGCTTCGAGCGACTCGGCCCGCGCCGGGCCCGGCAGCCAGATGTCCTGCAGCACGACCGCGGCGGATACCGGCGTCAGATCGAGGTTCTCGAGCAGCCGCCGGGCGGCCGGCAGGGTGTCGTTCTCGAGGAATCCCTGCAATTGCGGCGAGCCGAGCTCGACGTACCGGATGCCGGCCCGCGACCAGCCCTCGAGCGCGCCGCGGAGGCCGGCGCCGCTCGACGTGTTCTGGTGCATGGCGAGCAGCATCTTTCCGGGGTCGGCGGACTGCGCGGTGGCTACGCGCGCCAGGGAAGCGGCCAGGGGAGTCAGCAGCATCGATCTTCTCGTCAGCATGGTCGTGTCCTACCCTTCTATCTCCCTCCAGATGCTCGATGAGGTCGTCCGGCCTCGATGAACGCGGCCGCCCGGCCCCGCAGAGGCTATCACGGGTCGCCCGTAGCACCAATCAGCGCTCATTGCCCCACACTGGGGCCCGTGGTGAAACCGCGCGTGGCACTGAGAGCGGCGAGGAGGCCGCGTGGCAAGGCGCGACGAAAAGCGTCCTGGGCAATTCGACCGGTGAGCAACGCCGTTCACGCCCTATGCATCGCCGCTCGGGTGCGCCGGGATGCAGCGGGCTTTCGCCGTGGGCTCCTTCGGCGGAAGTTTCCCAGGGCAGCGTTCATTCCTCCACGAACCGGACCACGGTGTTGCCGCGGCCCTGGTTGCGCTCGAACAGCTCGAAGGCCGCGACGAAGTCGTCGAGCGCGTAGACCCGATCGGCGCGGGGCTGGATCACGCCCCTCGCCAGGTAGTCCAGAATCTGCGCGACGTGCCTCTGGTGCTCCTCGGGATGGCGCGCGGCCCAGCCGGCCCACATGCTGCCCATGACGACGGCCGCCTTGATGAGCAGCAGGCCGGGGCGGATGGGCTTCTGACCCGCGGTGAACCCGACCAGGCAGATCCGCCCCAGCGGCCGGATGGTCGAGACCAGGGCCCCCTCGAACAGCTCGCCCTGCACCATGTCGACGACCACATCGACCCCGTCCGGATGTCCGAGCTCCGCCGCGGCCTGACGGACCTCGTCCTTGAACCGGCGGTAACTCTGCCGGTCGCGGCCGTAGCACAGCACGCGGTCGGCCCCCGCGGCGGCCGGCAGCTCCCGTTTCTCCGGGACGCTGACGCCGGCGATCACCTGCGCCCCCATCGCCTTGGCCAGCTCCACCGCGGCCATGCCGACCCCGCCCGACGCGCCATCGACCAGCACGAGGCTGCCGGGGCCGACCTCGCCGAGGACCTTCAGCGAGTGGTAGGCGGGGAAGAAGTTGCGTCCCAGGTTGGCGCAGCGCTCCAGCGGCACGCCGTCGGGCGCCTTCCATACCGATGCCGCCGGTATCCTGACCGCCTCGGCGAGGCCTCCCAGGTTCATCTGGGCGATGACCCGGTCGCCGGCCCGCACGTGGTCGACGCCGTCGCCCGCCTCCAGCACCGTTCCCGCCGCATCCATGCCGGGCACGTAGGGCAGGTCCGGCTTGTGCTGGTAGAGCCCCTGCGCCTGCAGCGCGTCCGGGTATTGCACGCCGGCGAAGTGCGTCCGCACCACGACGTGGCCCGGCTCGCAGACCGGCGCGGGTATCTCGTCCAGCGACAGGACGTCCCGCAACGGCTCGGGCTTCGGAACAGGTCTTCCGGCCCCGTCGAGGCCGGCGTAGCGGTGACAGCGGACAGCCTTCATCGTGCGCATGGTCGGACACAAGCTTACGGCATCTATAATGTGGCCATGAAGGTGGCCAACATCGCGGAGTTCAAGAACCACCTGAGCGAGTACCTCGCCGCCGTGGCGGCCGGCGAGGAGGTGGAAATCCGCAAGCGCAACGCCCCGCTGGCGCGCGTCGTACCGATTCGGGCTTCCGGGCGCAATCGCACCGTTCTCGGCTGCGGCGCCGGTACCGTCGTCGTCAAGGCCGATCTGACCCAGCCGATGATTCCGCCCGAGGATGATTCCCGATGGACAAGCAACGATTTCTGATTACCGGCGCCAGCCAGGGCATCGGCGCCGCGCTCGTCTCGCTCGCCCGCAAGCAGGGGCACGAGGTGGTATTCACCGGCCGCGACCAGGGGCGCATCGACAGCGTGGCGGCCGAGAGCGGCGCCCATGGCATCCGCGCCGACGTGGCGCGCGCCGACGACAACCGGCGCACGGTGGAGACGTGCGTCGACCGGATGGGCGGCATCGACGTGCTCGTCAACAACGCCGGGATCGGCTATCTGGCCGAGGTGGGCGAGATCGACATGGACGCCATGCGGTCGCTGTTCGACATCAACGTCTTCGGCCTCGTCGACCTGACGAACCGCGTCGCGCCGCTGCTCAAGGCGCAGCAGCGAGGCTACATCTTCAACATCGCCTCGACCTCCGGCATGAAGGGCGCCAAGTCGGGCACCGTGTATGCGGCGAGCAAGTGGGCGGTGCGCGGGATCACGCAGTGCTGGCAGGCCGAATTGCGGCCGCACGGCGTGCACGTCACCTGCGTCTGCCCGTCCGAGGTGCAGACCGACTGGATGGGCCGCACCGGGCGCAACAACCCGAACAAGCTGTACGCTGTCGACATCGCCGAGGCCATCATGGCGGTGCTCGGCATGCACCCGCGCGCGCTCTGGCCGGAGTTCGCGGTCTTCGCCAACAACCCCTGGAAGGAAGACTGAGGAGGGTGGTCGCGTGCTGCTGCGGATGGCGGTGCTCGAGCGCATCGTCAGCGGCGAGGTCTCGCTGGTGTTCCGCCGCTGGCGCCGGCCGACCGTCCGTAGCGGCGGCAGCCTGCGAACCGCGCTGGGCGTGCTCCGGATTCTCGACGTCGTTGCGGTGGCGGAGGCGGAGATCTCCGAGGGGGACGCGGCCCGGGCGGGATTCTCCTCGCGGGCGGGGCTGCTGGCCGGACTCGGCGCGCGGGAGGGGCAGGTCTATCGCATCGCCGTGGAGTACACGGGCGCGGACCCGCGCGTCGCCCTGCGGCAGCGGGACGACCTGCTGGATGAAGAGATCGGGCAGGTCATGGGAAAGCTACGAAGGCTCGATAGCCGTTCTTCCTCGGGACCGTGGACGGGGAGCGTACTGGCGGCTATTGAGGAGCAGCCCGGTGTCGTCAGCCAGACGCTGGCCGAACGCTTGGGATGCGAGAGGGACTGGCTGAAGCCGCAGGTGAGGAAGCTGAAGAACCTCGGGCTGACGATCAGCCTCCAGGTCGGCTACGAGCTTTCGCCGCGCGGGCGGGTCGTATTGAATCGCCTGCGTGGTGGATGCACGTAGTAGGGCGCGGACACGAGCGGCCAGCCGCTGCCCGCAGTCCGTTGACGGGTGACGCGTCACGCACGATGATGAGCATGTGCGGACCACGCTGAACATCGATGACGACGTGCTCGAGGCCGCGATGGAGCTGGCGGCTATTCGGGGCCTCACCGCCGGGCGCGTGATTTCCGATGTGGCGCGCACTGCGCTCGCGCCTGGTCGTCCGCCACGCGTGCGCAACGGCGTGCCTCTTCTGCCGCTGCGACCGTCCGGAGCTTTCGTGCCCACGATGAAGCTGGTCAACGACCTGCTCGACTGAAGGGCCGGGCGGAATGGTTCGTTTACGCTATTGAGTAGTTTTACTCAATAGCGTAAACTCGGGTGATGGCTGCGTTCGAGCGCGACCACGTCGCCACGCTGGTGCGGCGGTTGGCCGGGCCGCCCCGCTTCATCATCGCGTTGTTCGGCCCGCGCCAGACCGGCAAGACGACCATCGTCCAGCAACTGCGCCACCGGATTGACCGGCCAAGTCGCTATCTGGCGGTCGATGAGCCCGATTCGGCGTCGCTTGAGATCCCACAAGTGCCGGCGGGAGCGAGTCCCGGGCGTTCCCGAGTTCGGGATGCGGAATGGCTCGTGCTCGAGTGGGAAAAGGCCCGCCGAGAGGCCGACCGGTCACCCGCCGGCTCCGTGCTGATCCTGGACGAAATCCAGAAGATCCCCCAGTGGTCGGAGACCGTCAAGGGGCTCTGGGATGCAGACCGGGCTGTGGGTTGCGGGCTGCACGTCATCATCCTGGGATCGGCGCCGCTGCTCATGCAGGCCGGGTTGACCGAGAGCCTGGCCGGGCGCTTCGAGCCGATTCGGGTCACGCACTGGACATTTCCGGAAATGGCCGCCGCGTTTGGCATCGACCTGCACACCTACCTCTTCTTTGGCGGATACCCGGGCGCGGCTCTCCGAGTTCCGGACCTCCTGCGGTGGCGCGACTACATCCTGGGCGCGCTCGTCGAACCGAACATCGAGCGCGACGTGCTGGCCATGACCCGCGTCGACAAGCCGGCGCTGCTGAAGCGGCTGTTCGAGCTCGGGGCGAGCTGCTCCGGCCAGATACTGTCGTACACCAAGATGCTGGGGCAGCTTCAGGACGCCGGCAACACCACGACGTTGGCGCGCTACGTCGACCTGCTGGAAAACGCGGGGCTGATCGCTGGGCTTCCGAAGTACGCCAGCCGCCCGCATAGACGGGGGTCGAGCCCCAAGCTCACCGTGCTCAACACGGCGCTGATGACGGCCGGTTCCGGGTACACGTTCGAGGAGGCCGGGGCCGACCGCACCTTCTGGGGGCGCATCGTCGAGAGCGCGGTAGGGGCGCACCTGTTCAACACGGCGACCTCCGACATCCGCGTGTACTACTGGCGGGACGGTCAGCACGAGGTCGACTTCGTCCTGCGACGAGGGCCACGGTTGGTCGGCATCGAGGTGAAGAGTGGACTGAGACCCCGGTTGTCGCGCGGACTGGAGGTGTTCGAAGCGCGATTTGGGCCACAGCGGATTCTGGTAGTGGGGGAGGGCGGCGTTCGCCTGAACGAGTTCCTTGCGGCGCCCGCCGGCTACTGGTGCGAAGAGGGATGAGCTGCATCGTTCCGCGCACTTGCACGACGGTCCCACCGGACGACGCCCAACAGAAGAAGGATGCACGGTCCCGACCGCTCGCGGACTTCCGGCCGTCGCCGGCCTACGTGTTGCTGGGAGACCCGGGCTCCGGCAAGAGCACGTCGTTCAAAGCGGAATGTGACGCGCTCGGCGACGAGGCGTGTCTTGTACCGGCGCGTGACTTCCTCGCACTCAATCCGGATGCGCATCCCGAGTGGCGTGGAAGGACACTCTTCATCGACGGACTCGACGAGGTGAGGGCCGGGGGCGGCGACGCGCGGACGCCGTTCGATACCCTGCGCGGCCGTCTCGAGGCGCTCGGTAGACCGCGATTTCGCCTGTCTTGCCGCGAGGCGGACTGGCTCGGACCGAACGATCGGACCAACCTGGCCAGGGTGACCCCGGACGCCGACCTGACCGTGTTGCGTCTGGACCCGCTCGCGGAAGATGACGTCGAGCGGATCTTGAACGCCCGTTCCGGCATCGACGATGTCCGTTTGTTCGTGGCTACCGCCGAGGACAAGGGGGTTGCCGGGTTTCTCGACAATCCCCAGAGCCTGACCATGCTGGCCGATGTCGTGACGAGCGGCGGAGGCTGGCCGGAGGGCCGTCTGCAACTCTTCGAGCAGGCCTGCCGGCTTGCGCTGCGCGAGCAGAATGAGGAGCACAGGGCCGCAGAAAGGGCATCAGGAGCGGTGGCGACACCGGAAGATGATCTTCTGGACGCCGCGGGAAGGCTGTGTGCAGTGCTTCTTGTCTCAGGCGCCGCCGGTTGCGCCACTGTGCGCGATCGGGAGGACGCCGACCATCCGGAACTCGGCCGTTGCACGCCGGAGTACCGGGAACACTGTCGCCAAGCCGTATCCACGAATCTGTTCGAGGCCGTCGCCGAGGGTCGATTCCGGCCGGTTCATCGGCACGTTGCCGAATTCCTGGCCGGTAGATATCTGGCAAAACGCATCGATGGCGAGGGGCGAAACGGTCGACGATGCCAACAGGGCGTTCCGGCACGGCGCATCATTGCCTTGATTGCGGGGCACGATGGCGGCGTGGTCACCGAGCTCCGGGGCTTGTCGGCCTGGATTGCGGCGCAGAGCCAATCTGCCCGGAACGAATTACTCGAGCGGGATCCCATCGGCGTCGGACTGTACGGTGACATCGGCGAGTTCTCGGTTCGGGAAAAACACGATCTGCTCGCCGGCCTCGGGCGCGTCTCGTCGCGGTTTCATCTCGCGCCCGGGGCGACCGCGGCTTTCGGATCGCTTGCAGCTAGGGCCATGCAGCCGGCTATCGAGGGGATCCTGCGTGATGCCTGCAGGGAGCCGGAGCATCAGTCGTTCGTCGGATTCGTGTTGAAGGTCCTGCTTCACGGCGCGAAGTTGCCGGGGCTTGCAGAAGGCCTGCTCGCGCTTGTCTGCGACGACACATGGTCGTCCAGCGTCAATGCGCTGGCCCTCCGTGCGTTCTCGCGCCACTGCGGGGATGGAAACGAGAAGACGAACAGGCTCAAGACGCTGCTCGCGAACGTGCACGCCGGGGTCATTCCGGATCCGGACGAAGAACTCAGAGGATTTCTGCTGAGCGCGTTGTTCCCGCGGGACGTTCCTGCATCCGAGGTGTGGGGGTACCTTACGACGCAAGATCCGGAACTGGTCGGCAGTTGCTGGCGGTTCTGGGCCCATCAGATTCCGGACGAGTCACCGGACGAGGAAGTGATCGAGCTCCTGGACAGCCTGCGGCAGAGCCTTGCCGACTTGAGACCGGTGCTGGCGACTCGCTGGGACGTCCGGCATACACCGATGAGGTTGCTGGCTCGCGCCCTGGAACTTCAGGGAGATACAACGGACACGAAGCGCCTGTATGACTGGCTTGGCGTCGCTCTCGTCTCGCCGATGCGGGATCCTGCCGTGGGGGATGAGGCATCCCGTATTCGTTCGTGGCTGGAGGGACATCCTGAGATCCAGAAGGCTGTTTTCGCGGAAGGAGTAGATCGCTGCGCCGAGTCCGACGAACCGCGGATTGACGCATCGGAGGTCTGGGATCGCCTGTATGGTTCGACACTGCCGGCAGACTTCGGTGCTTGGTGTCTGAATCAGGCATTGGGGGCCACCGAGCGCACTGCCAGGTACTTCCTCGAGCGTGCGTTCGGCGCCATGATTGAACGGTCTGGAGATGAAGGGCTGTCGCTGGACGTGCTGATCGAGCGCACCAGCGCCCATCCGACTCTCTCGAGCATCTTGTCCGATCTCAGCGTCTGTCGTCTCGACGACAGCTACGCTCGCCGCCGGGAGCGCCGTGCCGACAGAGAGCGCCGAGAAGACGAACGACTCCGAAGACACCACAGGTGGATTGACTACGTTCGCTCGCATGAGGACGCGCTGAGGTCGAATCGGGGAGCTCCATATCTGCTGCATCAGATCGCGGCGGCATATTCCGGAGCGCTGGCCGAAGCCGACGGCGCCGATCCCGTGGCGCGGCTTGGCAGCCTGTTTCGAAACGACCGTCGCCTGGTCGCCACCGCGCTGGAGGCCCTGCGTGGCGCGATCCGGCGCGATGATCTTCCGGACGTAGACGAGATCATCCGACTCCGAGCTCAAGACCGGGAACACTACCTGGCGTTGCCGGTGCGCGCCGGCCTCGCAGAGAGCGAGCGCGTAGCGTCGGACGAACCTCTTGGCCTTGACGACAGACAGATCCGGATCGCACTGGCGTTCCGCTACAGCGGCGTGTCGGACGACGAGCCGACGTGGTACCGGCGACTTCTCGCGTTGCACACCCGGTTGGTCGCCGAAACACTCGCCCTGTGGGCCAGGGCGGAGATCCGGAACCGTCGGTCGCACATTTCAGGGCTGTCCGAGCTGGCCTACGGCGAGGAACACGCGGAGGTATCGCGGATTGTCAGCCTGCCACTGTTGCGCGCGTTTCCGATCCGCTGTGCCTCCCGACAGTTGGTCGACCTGCGTTACCTGCTGTGGTCGGCCCTCCAATACGGCGACCGGGACTCGTTCCGGAGTCTCATCGAACAGAAGTTGTCGCGGGCGAGCATGGACGTCGCTCAGCGCGCATACTGGCTCCTGGCAGGCGTCATCATGTCACCCGATACCTGGCTGGGAGCGCTGGAGGAGTTCGCCGAGGCCGGAGAACGACGTGTTCGTCATATCGTGGAGTTTCTCGACTATCGCACGAACGTGTGGTTTCCGATCGACAGGCTCAAAACACAGGCCCTTCGATCCCTCATCCGTGTGGTAGGCAGGGTCTACGAGCCTTCCAGTCCGTCGGGGGTTGTCACGCTCGCGATGGAAGCGTCGGAGCGTGTGAACTGGATGATCCGACGTCTCGCCGAATCGTCAACCGAAGAGGCCAGCGTGACCCTGGAAGCGCTGGCGTCCGACCCGGCCTTGAGCCAGTGGCGGGCAGAGTTGGTCCGGGCACGGGACGACCAGCGCGTCGTCCGTCGCGACGCCGCCTACCGGCATCCCGACGTCGAACAGGTCTGCCGGACTCTGGACGACGGGCTGCCGGCGAATGCCGCCGACCTGGCGGCGCTCGTCACCGACCGCCTGGGCGAACTCGGCGGTCGGATCCGGAAGGGCAACACCGACGACTGGCGCCAGTGCTGGAACGAAGACCAGCACGGCCGTCCGCGCGAACCAAAGCACGAGGAATCCTGCCGGGACGCGCTGCTGTCGGATCTGCGGCAGTGTCTTCCGGAGGAGCTCGATGCCCAACCGGAAGGGCATTACGCCAACGACAAGCGGGCGGACATCCGCATCTCGTGCCGGGATTTCCAGATTCCGGTCGAGATCAAGAAGAACTCGCATCCGAGGCTCTGGAGCGCGCTTCAAGATCAGTTGATCGCCCGCTACACCCGCGACCCGGCGACGGACGGGTACGGGATCTACCTGGTGTTGTGGTTCGGCGAGGTCGATGGGCATCGCACGCCGCCGCCTCCGTCCGGCATCCGTCCGGATGGACCCGAGGCACTGAAGGCGCGCCTGGAAGAGGCACTGACGCCGGAAGAGGCGCGCAAGATCTCGGTCTGCGTGATCAACGTCAGCGCACCGTCCGCCAAGCCGCAACAGGCGATCGTTGCCGCGTTCCGACAGGTTCCGCGCAGCCGGTAGTCGGAGATGACGGGGCCTGCTCTGGCCGTGGGATCAGGCGGCCGGCCGGTTGACGCCGGCGCCCCGGGACACAGGCGGGTCGCGATCGCGCGCTCCGGTTACCCGTTCAGGTCGACCACCCCCCGGCCCACCATCTGCCCGGCGAGGATGCGGTCGATGGCGCCCGACAGCGTGTCGAGCGTGAGCGGTTCCGCAAGTTCGTCGAGTCGGTCGAGCTTCCACGGCCCGGCCAGCTTGTTCCAGATTTCCGCCTTCTGCGCCAGCGGCAGCTCCACCGAGTCGACGCCGAGCAGGTTGACGTGGCGCAGGATGAACGGAAACACCGTGGCGGGGATCTCCGGCGACGCCACCAGGCCGCACGCGGCGAGGCTCGCCCCGTAGCGCAACGCCTTGATCGCGTTGAACAGGATGGGCCCGCCCACGGTGTCGACGGCGCCGCCCCACCGGGGCTTCAGCAGCGGCCGATCCACACCCTTCGATGCATCCTCGCGCGACAGGATCTCCCGCGCGCCGAGGCTGCGCAGGAAGTCGTGGCTCGACGCCTTGCCGGTGACCGCGTGCACCTCGTAACCGAGATGCGCGAGCAGCTTGACGGCGATCGAGCCCACACCGCCGGTGGCGCCGGTGACGAGCACGGGGCCGCCGTCCGGCCGCATGCCGGCCCCTTCCAGCTTGTGTACGCACAGTGCGGCGGTGAAGCCGGCGGTCCCGAGGATCATGCTGGAGCGGGCGTCGAGGCCGTCCGGCAACGGGATGGCCCAGCCGGCGGGAATGCGGATCCTCTGGCCGAATCCCCCCGGCGTGTTCATCCCGAGGTCGAAGCCGATGGCGATGACCGCGTCCCCCGGCGCGAAGTCGCTCGACGACGACTCGACGACGGTCCCCGCCGCGTCGATGCCCGGGGTGTGGGGGAAGTTGCGGGTGACGCCCGGGTTCCCCGTCGCCGAGAGCCCGTCCTTGTAGTTGAGCGACGAGAACTCCACGTCGACCAGGAGGTCACCGTCGGGAAGCTCGGCGACGTCCCGCTCGACGATGCTGCGCGGAAACTGCCGATCCTCCGTCTTCTCGACCCGGAACGCGCGAAACGCCGTCATCTCTTCTCCTTCCGTGAAGCTCCCGCGCCGACGCGCGCAAATCCAGGCCATCGGTGCGCCCGTCGTGAAATCCAGTGCTCGTGGCGGGAGCCGGTGCGACCAGCGCGCGGATCCTCTGCGTCATGGTGCTGGTTGGAGCATATCCAAGTATGGGTAATATGGTCAGCTTGAAGACCACGCTCGACATTCGGGACGAGCTGCTGGTGCGGGCGAAACGACACGCGCGGGCGACGGGCCGTCCGCTGCGCGCCGTCGTCGAAGAGGGGTTGCGCCAGGTACTTGCCGGTCGCAGCGCCCGGCAGCGGTACCGCCTGCCCGACCTGAGCACGGGGAAGGCGGACGGCCCCGATCCGCTTGAAGCCTATTCCTGGCAGGACCTGCGCGCGATCATCTACGGAGATCCGGAATCCCGGTGATTGCCGTCGACACCAACATCCTCGTCTACGCCCACCGGAGGAGTCACGGGCGCACGATGCGGCTCGCGCCGTGGTGCCTTCGAGTTCCCTCGGCCCACCCGGCCCACCGCGCCCACCGCGAGATCCTTCCGTGCGGACGGAGTACGATGGATTCTGGAGCATGAGAGAGTCGAGGTGACCATGGACCCCACTCGTCGTCGCAAGCCGCAACTCGCCGGCCGCGTCCGGACAGCCGCGCTGTGCGCCGCGCTGGTCCTGGCGGGCGCGGCAGCGGCGATGCCCGCCGCCGTGCAGAGGGTCGAGCTGGCATGGAAGCTGGAGGCCGGAACCGACCTCGTCTACCGCGAGTCGCAACAAGTCGAGACCGAGTTGCCGCAAGGCATGGGAAGGTCGGCCATCATGCGCTCGGGCAGTACGCAGCGGTGGAGCGTGCTGGAAGTCGACGGCGACGGCAACGTCACCGTGCGCTTGACCACCGAGCAGGCGCACATGAACCTCGATGGGCCGCTGGGAGCGACCAGTGTCGACTCGGCCGATCAGGGCGGTTCGGGGGCGTTTCTCGATGCGGTTGCCGGCACGAGTTACACGGTCGTTCTCGATCCGCGGGGAGTGGTGGTCGAGACGTCCGGCCTCGAAGAAATGCGCGAGGAGCTGCGCGAACAGATGCGGAACCTGTCCAGCCCCAGCCTGGCGATGCTCGACGGCATGCTCAGTGACGAAGCGCTGCACAGCCAGTGGGCGCCGGGATCTCTTGCACTGCCCACCGGGCCGGTCGGCGTCGGTTCGACGTGGGACAGCGACTTCACGTCACCGATCCCCGGCTTCGGGTCGATGACGGTCGCTACCTCCTACCGCGTCGACTCCATCGACGGAGACCTCGTCGTCATCAGCAGCTCCGGAACGATGTCCCTGCCGGACGGCGCCGCCGACCCCCTGTCGTCCGTCCCGGTGCAGTTCGGCGACACGACGATAGTCGGGTCCAGCCGCTTCGATGCGGGCAAGGGGTTGCTCCTGGGCACGGAGAGCACCATGCGTGTCGAAATGACCATGGCAATCGTTGGCCAGGAGATCGTCACCGAGATGGTCATGACGACGACCCTGGAGCTCATCGAAGGAGGCGACTGACCTGCAACCGACGCGCAAGAGGCAGACGAATCGGCTCAGCCGCCGGCCGCCTGAGCGGAGCGGGTTGCTGCAGACTTTCGCGATCCTCGGCGCTGTCCTCGCGATGTTGCGACTACTGGCGGGGGGCGGACCGATCTCCCGAATCGCAAGTGGAATTGCGTCTGGTCTCGCTATATGTAGGCATGGCATCATATGGTTCGTCGAGGCTACTGGATCGACAGGATTGAGTGGCTGTGGCGCGAGAGGTCGGTGGTCTGGCTGTCCGGAGTCCGTCGAGTCGGCAAGACCTTCCTGTGCCGGTCCTTGCCCGACGTCGAGTACCTCGACTGCGAGCTGCCGAGCACGCGCCGCCGGTTCGAGGACCCCGAGCGGTTTCTCCGGGACCTCCGGGGCCGCAGAATCGTCGTCGACGAGATCCAGCGCCTTCGGAATCCCTCCGAGCTGCTCAAGATAGCCGCGGACTACCATCCCGAGACACGCGTCATCGCCACCGGGTCTTCTTCCCTGGGCGTTTCGAGGCGCTTCCGCGACACGCTCACCGGTCGCAAGCGCGACCTCCGCCTGACGCCGATGATCCTGCAGGACGAGCAGGAGTTCGGCTCCCGCGGCATCGATCACCGGTTCCAGCACGGCGGTCTGCCGCCGTTCTTTCTCGCCGCGGAGGCGCCCGAGCGCGGATTCCAGGAGTGGCTCGATTCCTACTGGGCCCGGGACATCCAGGAGCTGTTCCGTTTGGAGCGCCGCTGGTCGTTCCTGCGGTTCGTCGAGCTGGTGCTCGCCCGGAGCGGCGGCGTCTTCGAGGCCACACGGTTCGCGCGTCCCTGCGAGATCAGCCGCACGACCGTCGTCAACTATCTGCGAGTTCTCGAAGACACCTTCGTCGTGCAGGTGGTGAGACCGTACAGCGCGCGCCGCGCTTCGGAGATCGTGGCGGCGCCCAAGGTCTACGGTTTCGATACCGGGTTCGTCTGTGTGTTCAAGGGATGGGATCGCCTGCGGGACGAGGACAGGGGAGGGTTGTGGGAGCACTACGTGCTCAACGAGTACCTGGCCCGCGCCCAGGACGACCGCGTGCGGTACTGGCGGGACAAGCGGGGGCACGAGATCGATTTCGTCCTCGTCCGCAGAGACGGCTCCGCGGTGGCGATCGAGTGCAAATGGCGGGCGGCGGGCTTCGATGCGCGCAACATGAAGGCCTTCCGCTCCCGTCATCCCGCAGGCGACAACTTCGTCGTGACCGACGATACCGATGCCTCGTACGTCCGCGACTAGGGTGGGGTAGAGATCCGATTCGTCGACCTGCCCGAGCTGATCCGCCGCGTCGCCATCGGCGCGCAGGGCGTTCCGCGGGCGGGCCTGTCGGAAACGACTTCCGGCAGCGGCGGGGCTCCCGGCCGATAATCAGAGCGCCCTGCCGAGCCCCGCGCGGGCGCACACGCCGCCGGCCACGAGCCCGAACAGGTGCCCCTCCCAGGAGACCCGTTCTCCCTGCGGCAGGACGCCCGCGATCATCCCGCCGTAGACGACCACCACGACGATCGCGACGGCTATGGATTGCAGGCTGCGTTCGTAGTAGCCGCGCGCGACCAGCAAGCCGAAGTAGCCGAAGATGAGGCCGCTGGCGCCGATATGCGCCGCGTTCCTGCCGAACACCCACAGCCCGAGGCCGCCGAGCACGATGATGGCCAGCGTCATCGCGAGGTAGTAGGCGACGCCGCGGGCAGCCACCATGCCGCCCAGAATCAGCAGCGGCAGGGTGTTCGCGAGGAGGTGGGCGAACGAGCCGTGCACCAGCGGCGCGCTCAGAATGCCGGGCAGGCCCTCGATGCGGCGCGGCACGAGAGCCAATGCGTAGACGAGCCGCTCGTCCACGAACAGGCCGTACAGCGACACCGCCCAGACCAGGGCCAGGGATCCGAGGAGTGTGGCGGCGCACGACTGCCATCTGGACAGATCGATCATGAATCGCGGTTCCCTCTCGATCATGCGCCGAAACCGGGGCGCTTTCCAAGCGGGCCGAACGAGCGGGAAGTGGAGACGACAGGCGGGGCACGAAATCGCGAGTCGAGCCGCGCCAGGCGACGTCATGCGCCGAGACGCTGTCCTCCGGAGCCCGGAGGCATCATGCCCAGGATTCACATAAAGTGAGAATTGAATAACTTTTGTTAAGAGTTCATTGAATAAAATGTCGTGCCCTGCCACAATGGGACGTGGCTCGCCGAGGACGGCTGCCGACCTCGTGCCCGAGTTGCACCGGTGATCTGCGGGTGGCTCGGCTCGTGTGTCCGGAGTGCGGGACGGTGGTGCAGGGCGACTACCTGTTGCCCGCGCTGTCGCGGCTCGGCGTCGAGGACCAGCAGTTCGCCCTCGCCTTCATCCTGCGTAGCGGCAGCCTGAAGGAGATGGCGAGACTGTACGGCGTTTCGTATCCGACCGTCCGCAACCGGTTGGATGACCTGATCGCGCGCCTGCGCGCGATCATCGAGTCGCAGGAGAAGGAAGCGGCCGACGATGGCGTCGGAGCTGACGCCGGCGGCGGCGGAGGAGGTGACACCGATGCGTCAAGAGACGAATAGCGCGGGGGTCGGGCGAGAGATGACCGTCGCCCGGTGGCTGTTCAATCCGTTCGTCCGAATCGGCGGCGAGCAGGCCCTGGCGCTCGGGCTGATCGTCATCGTCGTGAGCGGATTCGCGGCGGCCGCGGGGGGCGTGCACTTCGACGGATTGCTCGACTTCCACCCCGGATACAGCGTGTCGTTCCGGGTCGCCGTCGTCGAAGGTGTCGTGAACTGGTCCGTGATCTCGGTGCTTCTGGTACTGGTCTCGCTCCTCGTCGCGCCGCGAACCGTCCGCCTCGTCGACGTCGCCGGCACGCAGGCGCTGGCGCGGTTTCCGACGTTGCTCGCCGCACTGGCGTGCGTGCCGCCGGCAGTGCGGCGCGCCCACGAGGAGATGGCCGCCGCCCTGGCGGAGGGCCGGGTCGCGATTCCGACAGGCGCCGCCGCCGCCGCGGGGTTGTTCGGCTCCGTGTGCGTGATCTGGATGGTCTGGCTCATGTGGAAGGCGTTCTCGGTTTCCTGCAACCAGCGCGGAGGCCGAGCGGTGGCAGTCTTCGCGGCGGCGGTCGTCGCCGGGGAGGTGGCGACGAAGTTCCTGCTGGGCCGGTTGCTCGGGGGCTTGGCGGCCGCCGGTGCGCCCGGAGGAAGCTGACGTGTGGCTTCCTGGTTGGCGTTGTCGAAAGGGGTGGGCAAGTGACCTTGACGGGTATGCGGCAGGCGCTTCCGGCGATGCTGCTTGTCACGGCGGCGGTTGGATTCGCGGCCTGCGGTGACGACGGCGGCAGCCCGACGGGGCCGACTCCGACCGACCCGCCGGTTGTCGACACGCAGTCGGACGAGGATGCGGCGCGGCAGTCGGTCGACGCATGGCTGTTGCTGCTCGACGCCGGAAGCTACTCGGAGGCGTACGATGCGACCGGGAGCATATTTCGGGAGGAGGTGACGGCCGAAGAGTTTCGGACCGCCATGGAAGAGCGGGAGACCATCCTGGGCGCGGTCGAGTCCCGTACGCTGAGCAGCACGCAACGCCTGTCGGTGGTGCCCGACGCGCCGCCGGGCGACTACTTCGTGTTCGAGTTCGACGGCGCCTACGAACTGCGGCCGAACACGCGCGAGCGGGTCACGGCGGTTGCGGAGTCCGACGAGTGGCCGGTCGTCGGCATCTACATCATTCGCTGACTGCGCCTGGGGCGGCGATCCTGGTCGCGCGTGATGGAGGCGGGAAGGTCCCTCGTCGAGGTGTGATACCGGTGAATCGGACGACGTTCGGCGCTCCGTGGGGACGATCACTTCTGATCGGGTCGATCGTGCAGGTGGTCTTCCTGCTCGCGGTCGGCGCGGCCCCCGTGTTCTTCGCCGTTCTCGAACCGGAACCGGGACCCTGGAAATGGCTGGCCGCGTTTCTGGGCGGCGCCATCCCGTTGGCGATACTCGCCGGGGCGGCACGATATGCCGTGCGCGGATATACCGTGACCGACGACTCCATCCGGGTTCACCGTCCCGGCTGGTCGTCTTCGCTTCCGCTCGACCAACTGGAGTCTGCCACCGTCTCGCCCTACGCTATGCGGCGGTCCCGTAGAGAGCTCGCGAACGGCGGGCTGTTCTCGTACACGGGAGGATTCCACAACGCGGAGCTCGGGTCGTACCGTGCGTTCGTCACCGACCACGCGCGTACCGTCGTATTGCGATTTCCGGACCGGGCGGGCCGGGATCGGGTGATAGTGATGTCGCCGGATGATCCGGACGCGTTTGTGGGGCTGCTGATTACCGGATCCGCTGAACGGCCGCGCGACTGACGTCATCTACAATGAGACGAGACAGGCTACAGGCAGACGATCCGATGGGCGCCACGCACGTCACGGTCACCATCCGCAATCCGGCCGCTCCGGAGCGGCACTGGACAGGGCGCTTCCTCGTCGACACGGGCGCCTTCGATTCGCTGGTGCCGCGACGACACCTCGAAGAGATCGGTCTGCAGCCGCTCGCTCGCGAGACGTACGTGCCGGCCGGCGGCAGCCCCATCGACGTGGACACCACCGTCGGGCGAATCGAGTTCATGGGCAAGATCGTCGGCGGCACGCTGGTGTTCGGGGATGGCGATGCCGAGCCCCTGCTCGGGGTGACCGCGCTCGAGTCCGGCGGCTTCGAGGTCGACCCGCGCACGCAGCAGTTGAAGAGATTGCCGGCAGTTTTGCTCAAGGGCCTGCGACGGCGCACGACAAGAGAATGAGATGTCGCCGGGAACGGCACCGAAATCCCCAGCCTGACGGTGCCAGGGGCGGTCATCTCACCATGATGTCGTGCACCCGGCCTGCCCCGGCCTGCTCCCGGCCTGCGAAAGGCCGTTGACAGCGCACAGTCGCCCCGCCAGAATGGGCGATTATGAAAATCCAGCGGGTGCTGGCGACCGTCGTGGTCGCGTTGGCGGCAGCAAGCCCGGCGGCACCGGCGGCAGCCCAGACGGCGGCTTCCGCTTCGGCAGCGGCAGAGGGGTCGAACGCGCCGGTAGCGGCTCACCAGGCGCTGGTCGACCGCTACTGCGTCGCCTGCCACAACGAGCCGATGGCCGAGCGGGGCACCGTCCCGTTCGCTTTCGACGGGCTCGACCTGGCCGACGTCGGCGCCGACGCCGAAGCCTGGGAGAAGGTGGTCCGCAAGCTGCGGCTAGGCGTGATGCCGCCGTTGGGGCGTCCGCGCCCGGACCGGGCGGCGCACGACGGCTTCGTGGCGTGGCTGGAGACCGAGCTCGACCGCGCGGCGGCGGCCGAGCCGTATCCGGGGCGTCCCGCCGTGCGGCGGATGACGTCGGCCGAGTACGTCAATGCCGTCCGCAGCCTGATCGATCTCGACGTGGACGAGAGCTGGCTGCTGTTTCCGGCCGACGACGTCGACCAGCAAGGGTTCGACACCAACAGCGAGGTCCTGTCGGTCTCTCCCGCGCTGTTCGAGCGCTACCTGGCGGCGGCCAACCGGGTGAGCCGGCTCGCGGTCGGCGATCCGACGATCGGACCGGGTTATCTGGCCGCCACCTACAGCACGCCGCGGCTGCTGTACCAGGACGATCGGGCGAGCGAGGAGCTGCCGTTCGGCTCGCGCGGCGGGATGGCCATCCACCACTACTTCCCGTTGGACGGCGACTACGAGTTGCGCATCCGGCTGCGCCGGATGATCTACGACTACATCGTCGGGATGGGGCGGTCTCACACCATCGAGGTGCGCCTGAACGGCGCGCTCGTGGGCAGCTTCACCGTCGGCGACGCGGACCAGTACGGCTACCCGTCGGCCTACAGCTTCTTCGGGACCATCCGGGGCGACCCCGCCTGGGAGGAGTACGTCTCGAACGAGGCCGACGCCAACCTGGTGCTGCGGTTCCCGGCGCCGGCCGGCCCGCACGTGGTCGGCGTCTCGTTCGTCGACGCCCGCACCGAGCCGACGGGCGTGCTGGAGCGGCGCCTGTCCGGGTTCTCGCTGAGCGGGCTCGGCTTCTACCACGGCAACGCGGCGATCGAGCGGGTGGAGATCGCGGGTCCGCACGACGCCACCGGACCGGGCGACACGCCCAGCCGGCGGAAGCTGTTCACTTGCCGGCCCGTGACCGAGGCCGAGGCCGAAGCGGAGCAGTGCGCGCGCGAGATCCTGGCGACGCTGGCGCGCCGCGCCTACCGCAGGCCGGTGACCGGCGCCGACGTCGAGACCCTGATGCGTTTCTACGACGCCGGTCAGGCGGAGCGCGGCTTCGAGGGGGGCATCCAGAAGGCCCTCGAACGGCTGCTCGTGGCGCCGGAGTTCCTGTTCCGGATCGAGCGCGACCCGGTAGACATTCCCGCCGGCGCCGCCTATCGGCTCACCGACCTGGAGCTCGCGTCGCGGCTTTCGTTCTTCCTCTGGAGCGGGATCCCCGACGACGAGTTGCTGCGGGTGGCCGAGGAGGGGCGGCTGAGCGAGCCGGGCGTGCTGGAGCGGCAGGTCCGTCGCATGCTGGCGGATCCGCGGGCTTCCGCCCTGGTCGAGAACTTCGCGAGCCAGTGGCTGCAGCTCCGCCGCATCCGGGGGGTGGCGCCGGACGCCGACATCTTCTTCGACTTCGACGAGAACCTGCGCGCGGACATGGAGCGGGAGACCACCCTGTTCCTGGAGAGCCAGCTCCGCGGGGACCGCGGCCTGCTGGAGCTGCTGACTGCCGACTACACGTTCGCCAACGAGCGGCTCGCCCGCCACTACGGGATCCCGGGCGTCTACGGCGAGCGCTTCCGGCGGGTGCGCGTCGATGCGGGGCAGCGCGGCGGGCTGCTGGGCCATGCCAGCCTGCTGACGCTGACCGCCTATCCCAACCGGACCTCGCCGGTGCTGCGCGGCAAGTGGGTGCTCGACAACGTCCTGGGCATGCCGCCGCCGGAGCCGCCGGCCGACGTGCCGGCGCTGGAGGAGAACCACGGCGGACGCAAGGTGCTGTCGATGCGCGATCTGATGGAGCAGCACCGCGCCAATCCCGCCTGCGCGTCGTGCCACCGCGTGATGGATCCGCCCGGTTTCGTGCTGGAGAACTACGACGCCATCGGGCGCTGGCGGGCCACCGACGAGGCGGGCGCGCCGGTGGACACGGCGGGCGCGCTGGCCGACGGCACCGAGGTCGAGACCCCCGCGGGGTTCCGCGAGGCGCTACTGGCCTACGACGTCAGCATCGTGCGGACCATTACCGAGAAGCTGCTCGGCTACGCCGTCGGGCGCACGATGGAGCACACCGACCAACCGGTGATTCGACGGATCGTTTCCGAGGCCGAGGCGGACGGCTACCGCTGGTCGTCCATCGTGCTCGGCATCGTCAAGAGCATGCCGTTCCAGATGAGGAGTGCGGAATCATGATGATCACGAAGAAGGCGATTTCCCGCCGGGCGGTGCTTCGCGGAGTCGGCGCGGCGGTCGCCCTGCCGCTGCTGGACGGCATGGTGCCGGCGCTCAGCGCGCTGCGCAAGACGGCGGCGAAGCCGGCGGTGCGCTTCGGCGCGGTCTACGTGCCGAACGGCATGGTCATGCAGAGCTTCACGCCGGCGACCACCGGCGCCGGGTTCGAGATGACGCCCATCCTGCAGCCGCTCGCGCCGTACCGCGACCGCCTGCTCGTGCTCTCCGGGCTCGCGAGCACGCCGCCGCCGGGGATCTCCGGCGGTTCGCATTCGCGCGCCGCCACCAAGTTCCTGACCGCCGAGCATCCGGGCGCGTGGATTCCGGACGCCATCTCGATGGACCAGATCGCGGCGCAGGAGCTGCGCAAGCAGACCCCGCTGGCGTCGTTGGAGCTCGGCCTCGAAGGCGCCAACTTCGCCGGGTCGTGCGACAGCGGCGGCTTCAGTTGCGCGTTTTCCTACACCATCTCCTGGGCCAGCGGGTCGACGCCGCTGCCGATGGAGCACAATCCGCGCGCGGTCTTCGAGCGGCTGTTCGGCGACAACGACAGCACCGATCCGGCCGCGCGGCGCGCCCGCCGGAAGGCGCAGCGGAGCATTCTCGACTCGGTCCGCGACGACGTCGCCCGGCTGCAGCGCGACCTCGGCGCTGGCGACCGGGTCAAGGTGGGGGCCTATCTCGACGCCGTCCGCGACGTCGAGCGGCGCATCGAGATTGCCGAGACGCAGGGCGACCAGGAGGTGCCGGTGCTGGAGCGGCCGCGCGGCGTCCCGGCGACGCTGGCCGGGCATGCGGGTCTGATGTACGACCTGCAGCTTCTGGCCTGGCAGACCGACCGCACCCGCGTCTGCACGTTCATGGCCGGGCACGAGCTGAGCGGCCGCACCTATCGCGAGATCGGCGTGCCCGACGCGCACCATCCGCTTTCGCACCACCGCAACGTGCCGGAGGCGCTGGCGAAGCTCACGAAGATCAACACGTACCACACGACGCTCTTCTCGTCGTTCCTCGAGAAGCTGGCCGCCACGCCGGACGGCGACGGGTCGCTGCTGGACCACGCGATGATCATGTACGGCGCCGGCATGAGCGACAGCAACCGGCACGCGTACTACGACCTGCCGATCCTGCTGGCCGGCGGCGGCGCGGGCCAGCTCAAGGGCGGCCGGCACCTCGTCTACCCGTCGCGGACGCCGCTGGCGAACCTGCACGTCTCGCTGCTCGACAAGCTGGGCGTGGACATCGACCGCATCGGCGACAGCACGGGTGCGCTGCCCCGGCTGGCCGGGCAGGTGGGGCCGGCGGACCGACTGACGGGGGTGTAGTAGATCGATGCGTTTCTGGCTGTCGGTCGTCATCGGCACGTTGGTGCTCGGCGCGGTCGGTGCGAGCGCGCAAGCCCCGGATCTGCGCCTCATCGACGCGGTCAAGCTGGCGGACGCCCGGGCGGTGCGCGGCCTGCTGGATGCCTCGGTCGAGGTGAACGCGGCACAGGCCGATGGCGCGACCGCATTGCACTGGGCGGCCTATCTCGACGCCGTCGAGACGGCCGGCCTGCTGGTTGAGGCGGGCGCCGACGCCGGCGCGGCGAACACGCACGGCGTCGTGCCGCTGTCGCTCGCGTGCACCAACGCGAACGCGGAGATGGTGGATCTCCTGCTGGCGGCCGGTGCCGATGCGAAGGCGGCCGTCGGCACCGGCGAGACCGCCCTGATGAGTTGCGCGCGCACCGGGGACGCCGAGGCCGTGGCGGCGCTGCTCGCCCACGGTGCGGACGTCAACGCCGCCGAGTCGGAGGAAAACCAGACGGCGCTGATGTGGGCCGTCGCGCAGCGGCATCCCGCCGTGGTGCAGGTGCTGCTCGACAACGGCGCCGACGTGCACAAGCGGTCCCGCGTCCGGCGTTTCGTCATCAGCCGGCGGCTCCAGTCCAATCTGCGCTACGGCGAGCTGGGCCGCCGCTACGGAACCGATGCCGAGGAGACGGATCTCGGCGGCTACACCGCGCTGCTCTTCGCGGCGCGGCAGGGCGCGGTCGACTCGGCGCGCCTGTTGCTGGCGGCCGGCGCCAACGTCAACGACACCGCGCCGGACGGGCGCAGCGCGCTGCTCGTCGCGGCGCACAGCGGTCACCGCGCACTGGTCGAGTTCCTGCTGGTCGAGGGCGCCAACCCCAACGCGTCGGCGGCCGGCTACACGGCGCTGCACGCGGCGGTGTTGCAGGACGACCGCGGCATGCTCGAGGCACTGCTCGCAGCCGGCGCGCGCCCCGACGCGCAGGTCACCGAGGCGACGCGCGTCACCCGCAACGGGCAGGTGCTGATGATCGGCGAGCACCTGCTAGGCGCGACGCCGTTCGCACTGGCCGCAAAGTTCGCCGAGGCCGACATGATGCGCGCGCTACTCACGGCGGGCGCCGACGGCATGCTGCCGCTGCGGAACGGCTGGACGCCGCTGATGCTGGCGTCGGGCGCGAGCTGGCGCTACGGCGTCTGGGACCGTCGCGAGCGGACGCTCCACCGGGACTTCGCGTTCCAGGCGGAGCACGCCGACGAAGAGGGCACGCTCGACGCGGTGCGGGTGGCTCTCGACGCCGGCGGCGACGTCAACGCCGTCGACGAGACCGGCAGCACCGCGCTGCACTACGTCGCCGACAAGGGCTTCCCGCGGGTCGTCGAGTTGCTGGTCGAGCACGGGGCCGGGCTGAACGCGGTGAACTACCGCGGCCAGACACCGCTGGCGGTCGTCATGCGAGGGCGCGGCAACATCGAGGCCGCCCCGGCGACCGAGGCGCTGCTGCGCGGGCTGGGGGCCGAGGAGCGTGCCGTCAGGTAGAGTGCGCTCCGAGCCCGGCGCTTGGCGCGTGCGCCGGGATTGCCCGCCGACTTCGAGCAGCGTAGGCTTGATCTGATGAAGCGCCTTGATCGCATCTCGACGACGGTTCGACTCCGTGTGACATTCACGGAGGAGACGTGCGATGTCCCTGCTTGAAGAGGCCCGGTCCAGCGGCACGCAGCGGCGCAAGGCCACGCCCGGGAAGCCTCGGCCGCTCACCGTTGAGCACCTGATGTCTGCTCCTGACGACGACGAAGCACTGAGCGATGAAGATCGCCGACGCCTGGACGACTGCGAGGCAGATCGTGCGGCTGGGCGGAAGACATACACTCTGGCGGAGCTCAAGCAGGATCTCGGAATCGAACGCTGACCACCAGGTTCTCGGCCCGGGCGAGGCGTGACCTCCAGCGACTCGATCGGCAGACCCGCAACCGCATCGTTGGTGGCATCGAGCGGTACGTGAACACGGGCGCTGGCGACGTCAGGCGACTGCGGGGTCAGCACCGCGGGTTGTGGCGTCTCCGTCTCGGCGAGTGGCGCGTGCTCTTCGTCTACCACCGCAACCAGGATGCCATCGAAATCGAGAGGGTCTCGCCACGGCGCGAGGCGTACCGGCGATCATGACGTGGCCCGGGTCCGTGCTGAGAGTACAGCCTCAGCGACACGGATCGGCGCGGCGTCGCGGGCGTCTCCGCAGGTAGCGATCGACGGATCCCCCACGCAGCGGCACGCCGCGTGGCCGCGTGCGGGCGCAGACCTGACACGACGGGCCGATCATGGCCGCCGGCACCCCGACATGCGAGACCGGACCGATTTCAACTGGGTCGTTGCGTCGGTTGGTCAGCCGGTCAGCCGGGTGCTTCGCCCAGCTTCGGCAGGCACGGTCCCCATGCGGACCTGTCCTGATCGAGTTCCAGAATGACGGTGTTCCCGCCGGTCCGCATCGCGAACCCCGTTTCGTCCCGGATTCTCTCCGGGTCGATCCCCGCGGCGCTGAGCAGGGCGTTGATCCCGTCCTGCTCGAACCAGTTCGCGAGGTCGTCGGGCCTGTCGCAGGTCCGTGTTTCACGGGCGAGTTGGGCCCTGGTTTCGACGACCGCCTCGCCGTTGCGTACGTGCAACCGTACGTGTTGGTACACCGCCGCCATCACGGCTTGACTGGCGTAGCGGGTCGGGTCGGCGCGTATGGCTTCGTACTGCAACGGTACGCCGTGGAGCTCCAGCGGCCCTTCTTCTGCGAACTTCTCGCGCTCCATCTCCCAACTCACGAGTCGCCACCGGATCTCGTTTCCCGCCAGTGCATTGACGGCCATCATGAGTGCCCGCGGTGCGCTCTTTCCTGCTACTGCGAAGTCGTAGAGGTCGCGGACCGGCGGGTTCAGGGAGCGGTTGGCGAACTTGCCGGTCAGGATCTGACTCGATGTCAGCGTCGTGGCCTCCCTGCCGTCGACGAGCGCTCGTCGATGACCGATCCGCGGTTGCGGTTCGGCGGCCAGCATCTCGATCTTCGATTCGGCGAAGAGGATCTGGCTGAAACGACCGAAGCTGATCTTTCTGGCGCCGGCGGCTTCGAGCCGGCGGTGCAATTCCGGCGCGGCCGCCGGTTGCAGGAACCGCGTCTCGGTCCGGGGGTGGACCAGCAGGTCGATGTCCCGGCTGTCCCGATGCCGCCAGCGCGCGGCCAGGATGGTCCCGCCGCCGATTATCCAGCCGCCCCGGTCCAGCGTGTGCGGCGTGACGTGCGTGTCGAGGATTCCGCGTGTCCGGCCGAGGAGGGTCCGGGCGGGCTCCGGCAGCGTCAGGTCTTCGGCCTTCGGTTGGGAGGTCATCGTCGCGCGAGCCGGTTCAGTTCTCTCGCGACCACGGGATGGTCGGCCTTCGCTCTGTGGATGGCGGCGACCAGCTCGCGCACCGTGTACACCTCTTCGGCCCACGCCAGGACGATCTCGTCGGGCCGCGCCTCCTTCGTCCACATGCGGATCAGGGCGCGCTGCCGCTTCGTCGGCATCTCGGCGTGGATTGCGTCGTAGAACTCGGCGCTCGTCGGCTGGGTCACCCACCCGGAGCAACTGCTGTTGATGCGGCTGTCCACAGTACTGCTGCGCGCGCGGATTGCCGACGGATCGTGTCCCGGCAGATACTCGTTGCGGAGCGTCTCGTCCGCGTGGCGATCGCTGAATGCTTCAGGCGGCGCCAGGACGTCGGGTTCCTCGTCCCGATTCGTGACCTTCGCCTGTCGGCGCCGGGCACGCCACTCGTCCAGTGTCATCGTCGTTTCGGATGCAACGCTCCCCCCGCATTCTAGTATCGTCTTTCGCTGGACGGCGGCCGGGCCGACGGACGTCGACATTGTCGACGATCACTGAAATCCGGCACGGAGGAGCGCATGACGACCCGGCGCGCGCGACGTCAACCGACGAGCCCGGGGGAGATCCTTCGCGAGGAGTTTCTCCTGCCGCTCGGCATGACGCAGAAGCAGCTTGCCGACCACCTGGGCTGCGACGTCAAGGTGGTCAACCGCATCGTGAATGGACGGACGTCCGTGAGCGCCGGGATGGCGCTGAAGCTGGGCGCCGCGTTTCGAACGACACCGGAATTCTGGCTGAACGCCCAAAAGGCCGTCGATATCTACCGCGCGTCGCGCGATGGCATGGAACTGCCGAAGCCCGTCCCGCGTGCGAGCTGATGCGAGACGAATGCCTCTGCGACGCTCGAGTCTGCACGCCGCAGGACGACTGAGGTCCGGCCGGATGACCTGCAGACGCCCTCATGCCGCTTATCCGGTATGGTAGCCGGAAATGGGGGTGCGGGTGGCAACGAGTCAGAACCCCGCGATGCGCAAGTACCGGGAGCGGCTGAAGCGAGAAGGCCGGGTGCGGTGCGAGATCTCGGTTCACCGTGACGACGTCGAGCTCATTCGCACGGTGGCCGCCGCCTTGCGCGATCCTGAACGCGGCGGGCCGGCGCGCGCGTTGCTGCGTGAGCGCTTCGGCCCCCCCGCCGCCCGCGGGTTCAAGGAACTGCTCGCGTCCTGTCCGCTGGAGGGCCTTGACCCCACGCGACCCCGCGACTTCGGGCGAGACGTCGATCTCTGATGTTCCTGCTCGACACCAACGTGATCTCGGAGGTGCGCAAGGGCGACCGTTGCGATGCGCGGGTCGCCGCCTGGTACGCGGACACCCGAGAGTCCGACCTGTTCATCAGCGTGATCGTGGCGGGCGAGATCCGGAAGGGCGTCGAGCGTCTCCGCCCGCGGGACCCGAGGCAGGCGGAGGCCCTGAACGCTGGCTGCGGGAGATCGATCGGTCGTATGCCGATCGCATTCTTCCGATCGACGCCCGGGTGGCCGATGTCTGGGGCCGCATGCGCCGGCCACCCCTAAGACCACAGTCCCAGCACCGCCGACATGATCGCGATGGACGCCACCTGGTATCCGGCGTCGATCAGCCAGACGCTCAGCGGCTTGTTCGAGAAGCGGTTGCCGGTCAGCCCCACGGTGGCGGAGAAGCCGAGCCACATGTGCAGGCCGACCGCGAAGATCGTGCCGGCGCCGTCGCCGAAGTGCGGCGCGATCATCGCCAGCATGGCGGCCATCACGAACCAGCAGACGAACGAGATGGCGTAGTTCGGGCCCATGCTCGCTTGCATGGACGCGATGTCCGCCGCCGTGTAGCCGTGGCCGGCCATCCACGCCTTGGCGAAGAGCAGGGGGGAGTACCACAGGGCGCCGAGGCCGAAGGTGAGAACCGTCGCCAGGCCCACCGCCAGGAAGTTCACGTCCGAGAGCTGCATCGGTTCATCCTTCGCTGTCCTTGTCGTTCATCGACGGTATCGTCTCCGCCATCCTGCCGCGGGCGCGGTCGTGAGCCTGGGATCATGTCGTACAGGCTCCCTGTGCGCACACACGGAGACGATTTCGCGGGCTGCGATGTTCCGCCCGCCCGGTCGGCGGGCACGGCTCGCGCTGCCCACGACGCTCGGCAGTCGGAGACGGATGCACGGGGCCTGGATGCGTCATTCTGATGCGGATCCAGCGTCATTGTGGTGCTATTCTTTGAAACGTGGCGGGAGGAGGGCATTTGTGACGCAGGGAATCGTCGCCCATGGGGTTGCGGGGCGGCCGGCGGGTGGGATTGCGGACATCGATGTCTCGCCCGCTGCTTTCGTCGATCAGCCCGCGTTCATCGAGGCTGTCCGAACCGGACTGCGTGGGGAGGTCGTGAAGCAGACCCTCGATGTCGTCGGGTACCGGGAGCTCATCGTGCGACTGTTGGGTACGACGTCCGGCAACCTGCACCGGGTCTACCGCCGCAAGGCACTCGGTCCGGCGCAGTCCGAAGCGCTTCTCGATACGCTACGGGTCTTCAGTCACGCCGAGCGGACGTTCGCGGGCCTCGTTGGGGCGCGTGAATGGCTGGAGACGGCGCTTCCCGCTCTTGGCGGTCAACGGCCGATCGATCTCTGCGACACGTTCGAGGGACGGCGCCTGGTGCAGAACGCGATTCGCAGAATCGAATACGGCGAGTTCCCCTGATGCGCCTGTACCGCATCTGTCATGTCGATCATCTCGACGACTACAGCGGACTTGGGACGAGTTACCGGGACGGCGGACGCTGGAACGAATCCGGCGCAGCGGTACTCTACTTCGCCGAGACGGCGAGCGTCGCGATGCTGGAGATGGCGAACTACCTGCCGTCACCCCGCCTGGTACCCGCCGGCTACCGTTTGGGCATCTACGACATCAGCGGGAGTCCGTCCATGGAGCGCTGGACGGTGGATGACCTGCCGTCCGACTGGGATCGGTTTCCGTATCCGCTGACCACCCAACGAATAGGTTCCGACTGGTTGAGGTACGGGACTGCGTCCCTGCTCGCTGTCCCGAGCACCACCGTGCCCGGCGGACTCGAGAACATCGTCGTCGCCAGTCCGGTTCGACTCGACGCGGCATCGATTCGGTTGCGTGCCGTCCAAGAGCATCTCTACAATCCGCGGGCGTTCGGGAGCGTAGCGGCGAAGTAAGGGCAGTGATCGAGGAACCCGCGTCAACGGGCTGACAGCCGCCGCGCTCGCGGCCTCAGCCCGCCGCCCGGCGCCGCGCCAGGGCCGGCCCCGCCGCGGCCAGGACGGCCAGCAGCAGCAGGGCCGCCGAGAGCGGACGGGTGACGAAGACGGTCGGATCGCCGCCGGCAATCGCCATCGCCCGCCGGAACTCCTGCTCGATCAGCGGGCCGAGGACCACCGCCAGCACCGCCGGGGCCAGCGGCACCTCGTAGCGCCGCATGACGCACGCCAGGACGCCCAGCACGTAGACGACGCCGACGTCGAAGATGTTGTTGTTGAGGGTGTAGACACCGAGGGTGGCGAAGGCGAGCACCGCGGCGAAGAGCAGCGGCGTCGGCACGCGCAGGAGCTGCACCCAGATGCGGATGAGGGGCAGGTTCAGGATCAGCAGCAGGGCGTTGGAGACGTAGAGACTGGCTATGAGGCCCCAGACCAGCGTCGTGTCCTGGGTGAAGAGCAGCGGCCCCGGCTGGAGGCCGTACATCTGGAAGGCGGCGAGCATCACCGCCGTGGTGCCGGAGCCGGGGATGCCCAGGGCCAGCAGCGGCACCAGGCTGCCCCCGGCGCTGGCGTTGTTGGCGGCCTCCGGACCGGCCACCCCTTCGATGGCGCCGTCGCCGAACGCGCCGGGCGTCTTCGACGCGCGCCGCTCGGCGTCGTAGGCCAGGAAGCTGGCCACCGTGGCGCCCGCCCCGGGCAGCACGCCGCAGAAGAAGCCGATGACCGTGCCGCGGATCCACGCCGGCCACGACCGGCGCCACTCCGCGCGCGTCAGGCGCACCGGACCCCCGACCGAGCCCCGCGTCTCGCCGGCACGGGAGCCGGCCGCGCGCGCACGGGTCGCGGCGTACCAGAACACCTCGCCGACCGCGAACAGGCCGACGGTGACCACCACGACGTTGACGCCGCCGAGCAGACCGGCCATGCCGAACGTGAAGCGCGCCTGCCCGGTCTGGACGTCGATGCCGATGGTGCCGATGGCCAGGCCGATGAGCGCCGCGGCCAGCCCCCGGGCGAGGGATCCCCGAGACAGCCCCGCCAGCGCCGTCAGCGCGAAGACCATCAGGGCGAAGTACTCGGCCGGGCCGAAGGTGAGCGCGACCTCGACGAGGACCGGCGCCATCGTCATCAACATCAGCGTGGCGAACGTGCCGGCGATGAACGATCCGATCGCCGCGGTCGCCAGCGCGGCGCCGCCGCGCCCCTTGCACGTCATCCGGAACCCGTCGAGGGCGGTCATCACGCTGGACGCCTCGCCCGGCATCTTCACCAGAATCGACGTGGTCGACCCGCCGTACATCGCGCCGTAGTAGAGCCCGCCGAACAGGATGAAGGCGCCGACCGGATCGATGCCGAACGTGAGCGGCAGCAGCATCGAGATGGCCAGTGCCGGGCCGACACCCGGCAGGACGCCGACGGCCGTCCCGAGGGTCACGCCGACGATGCCGAGCAGCAGGTTGACCGGCGCGAGCGCGGCGCCGAAGCCGACCGCGAGGTTGTCGCCGAGTTGCGCCAGGGCGCCCATGTCACGGTCCGAGGAGGCCCGCCGGCAGCCGGAGTCCCAGCAGGAGACTGAACAGGGCGTAGACGGAGACAGTGACGACCAGGGCCGCCAGCAGGTCCCGGCCCCAGCGCCGGCTTCCCAGCAGGCGCGCTTCGAGCGCGATGAAGGCGGTCGTCGCCGGCAGGTAGCCCAGCGGCTCGAGCAGCACGATGTAGGCGAGGAAGAGGAGCACGCTCGGCGCGGCGGCGCGCCAGTCGGCGGCAGGCGGAACGGCGCCGGGGGCTGGGATCGCCTGCGCCCCGGCCTCGTCGGCAGCCGGAGCCCGCGCTCTTCCCGCGCCCGCCTGCGCGTTCGGGGCGTTGGAGGAGGGCGCCCCGGCGGTCCCGCGAGCCCGAGCCCGCAATGCCGTCGAGAGGGCGACCGCCACGAGCGCGATGCCGATGCCGATCGGAAACACGCGCGGCCCGACGGCGGCATAGCCTCCCTCGGGCTCGGAGATGAGGAAGGCGGCCGCCAGGTAGCCGGCGCCCAGGGCGAGGAGACCTGCACCGAGGCGGCGCTCGTCCTTTCCGGCTCGTTCCCGGGACTGCGCGTCGGATGCCGCCTGCTGCCGGGCCAGCGGCATGCTCCGGCGGCGCTCGTCCTTTCCGGCTCGTTCCCGGGACTGCGCGCCGGACGCGGCCTGCTGCCGGGCCGGCGGCATGCTCCGGCGGCGCTCGTCCTTTCCGGCTCGTTCCCGGGACTGCGCGTCGGGCACCGCCTGCCGGGCCATCGGCGTGGTTCTCCGTCCGGCGCGCGGAATCAGCGGATGAGCCCGATCGCGCGCAGGGTCGTGTCGACCGTAGCGACCTCGTCCCGCAGGAACGCTTCGAACGCCGCGCCCGGCAGGAAGCTGTCCTCCCACTCGTTGGCGGCAAGGATCTCCTGCCACGCCGCCGACTCGCGCATGCCCTCCAGCGCCCGTATCAGCCAGTCGCGGGTCTCGTCGTCGGTCCCGGGTGGGGCGGAGATGCCCCGCCAATTCGACAGGACCACGTCGAGGCCGCTCTCGCGCAGGGTCGGCGTGACGCCGTCGCCGGTGCGCTCCGGTGACGAGACGGCTATGGGCCGCATGCGGCCCGACGCGATGTACGCCTTCCATTCCCCGACGCCGGACAGTCCCAGAGTGACGTGGCCGCCCATCACCGCCGCCGCCGCCTCGCCCCCGCCCGAGTAGGCGATGTAGTTCACGTGCCGCGGATCGACGCCGGCCGCTTGGGCGATGAGACCGGCGAGGATATGGTCGATGCCCCCCGCCGAGCCGCCGGCCCAGCTCACCGCCGCGGGGTCGCGCCGGAAATCCTCCAGCAGCTCTTCGATGGTGAGATAGGGGGAGTCGGCGGGTACCGTGACGACCTCGTACTCGTTCAACAGGCGCGCGAGCGGCACCGTCCGGTCGATGGAGACCGGGCTGGCGTTGGTGCGGATGGAGCCGAGCATCACCTGTCCGAACACCATCAGGTTGTGCGGGTCACCGCGATAGCGGGTGACCAGATCGGCGAGGCCGATGGTGCCCCCGGCGCCGCCGCGGTTGACGACCTCCACCGGAACGCCGAGGATGCCGGTCTCGGTCCACACCTGCTGGATCTGGCGCGCCGTCTGGTCCCAGCCGCCGCCGGGGTTGGCGGGGGCGATCACGGTGATGGCGCCCTGCGGGTAGCCGGTCGAGGTCGGCGCCAGCGCCCCGGGTGGGCGGTCCGTGGCGGGACCGCCGGCGCATCCGGCTGCGAGGAGCGAGATCGCCAGGAACGCCGCGCGCAGCCTGGATGACGTCATCGGCTCGTCTCGTGTTCCGGGATCAGGGTACCGCGAGCCGGCCGCCGCGTGTGAATCCACCCGAAATCCAGCCGCCTGGCCAGGATTTCCGTGCTCGCCGTTCCGGCCGGCATTCGTGTGCGAGCGGTGCGAGCGGCCCGTTTCGTTCGGCGTGCTCGATGCTCGGTCGCCGCCGGTAGTGGCTCTTCGTGCCGGTGCGCAATCTGCCGTGCGAGTACGAGGTCCTTGCGATGAGTGGGTATCGAACGCCGCGCCTATGCGGCCCGCTTTCCCGTGATTGCTTCCCGGAGCCCTTCCAGGAGTCCTTCGAGCCTGGCCATTCGTTCCCGGAGCTGCCCGAGCTGCTCGGTCGTCTCTCTCCCCTGGGCGTCAATCCGGTCCCGGAGCTGCCCGAGCTGCTCGCTGGTCTCCTTGCGGTGCACGTCGATTCGCTCGTTCGTCTCTCTCCCCTGGGCGTCAATCCGGTCTCGGAGCTGCCCGAGTTGCTCGGTCGTCTCTCTCCCCTGGGCGTCAATCCGGTCTCGGAGCTGCCCGAGCTGCTCGCTGGTCTCCTTGCCGTGCACGTCGATTCGCTCGTTCGCCGCCTCTACCTGCCCATCCATCCGATCTCGCAGGCGGCTGTCGTACCGTGCCACGATCCCCCACACGCCCAGCAGTACTGCTGCGACCACGCCCATGGCGGTCAGCACCGTCGGGATGATTCCGAGGCTCTCCATGGTCTTCCTCCCTGTAACGCTAGTTTTCGTTCGCCTCGCTGTCAACGCCGAGCTGTCCTCCGACGCCTGCGCCGCGGCTTCGGGGTCGGCCGTCGCGCAATCGCGCGTCCAGGAAGGTCCTCGAGTCGGATCTCGCCCGCGTTCGGCCATGCCTGCCTGTCGTTGATCCGGATTCGCACCCGGAGGTTCCGGTGGTTCCACGTGCTCCGGTGGAGGCGCCCCGGACGTTGACGGGGCACGGCGGCGGTCATAGCATGTCGGGCGTGACGACCCGCGGCCGCGTCATCCGAACCGCGCCGGCACGGCCGGCGCTTCCGGCGGCGGGTTGCCGGCCACGCCCGGCGTGTCGCACCGTCGTCGAGGACTCACTGAAAGCAGGGGGCATCATGCGTCTCACCAGGCTCACGGCATTCACCGCGGCGTTCTTCCTGATCGCCGTCTCCGTCTCCGTCTCGGCGCAGGACCGGATTGCGGCCGAGGGCGGCGACGTCGTCATCACGCCGATCCTCCATTCGAGCGTGCAGATCGAGCACGGCGGCACCGTCGTGCACATCGACCCGTGGACCGCCGGCGACCTGTCGTCGGCCAAGCCGGCCGACCTGATCCTGGTGACCGACGACCCGGGGCACCACCTCGATCCTGTGGCCATCGAGCAGCTTCGCAAGCCGGGCGCCCCAGTCGTCCTGACCGCGGCCGCCCACGCGGCGTTCGGTGACGGCGAGGTGCTCGCGAACGGCGAGAAGGGTGTCTTCGCCGGTGTGCCGGTGGAGGCGGTGCCGGCCTACGACATGACCCCCGGCCAGCCGTGGCACCCGCAGGGGGAGGCGAACGGCTACGTCATCACGCTCGGCGGGAAGCGGCTGTTCTTCTCCGGCGTGGGAGAGTGCGTGCCCGAGATCCAGGCGCTCGAGGACATCGACGTGGCGTTCATGCCGATGAACCTCCCGGTCGATCGCATGCGCCCGATCCCGGTCGCCGAGTGCGTCAAGACCTTCGGGCCGGAGCTGGTCTATCTCATCCACTACGACAACGCCACCGCACGCTGGTTCGGCAACCGCGAGCTGCCGCGCCCGGACAACGCCGAGCAGATCGCCGGCACGATCCAGGCGTTGCGGGACGCCCTCGAGGGCGAGCCGATCGAGGTGCGCGACGGCGACTGGTATCCGCGCCAGGAGTCTGCGCCGTAGAACGCAGCGAAGCGAAGTGCTGCGGCGCAAGCTCATGGAGCGGGGGGGATGGGCCGAAACGCCGAGCTCGCGAGGCGTTTCGGGGCGCCAGGAGTCCGCGGGCGTGGTGCTGCGCCGGGCCGTCTCGATGGAGGCCGGCACGCGCGCCGCCCCGGATGCGCCGTGCGTGCGACGTGACCGGGTTGCGCGCGGCCGTGCCCCTCTCGCGCACTTGCCGCGTTCGGCAGGATGGATGCCATGCGGCGCCTGTATCACGCGGAGCCCGCTGAACGCGAGCGTGCAACGCGCACGCTCGTCGCGGTGCTGGAGACCGAGCCGGACCTGGAGTTCGCCTGGCTCCACGGCTCGTTTCTCGGCGGCGGCGGTTTCCACGACGTCGACGTCGGCGTCCACCTGAACGCGGCGGCGGACGTGCGCTCCCGCCGCGCCCTGGAGCTGGGATTGCGCCTGGATCGCGACACCGGGTTCCCGGTCGACGTGCGGGTGCTCAACGACGCCCCGGTCACCTTCCTGTTCCACGTCTTCCGGGAGGGGCGCCTGCTGCTCAGCCGGAACGACGAGCGCCTGGCCGATCTGATGGAGCGGACGGTCCGCGAGTACCTGGACATGGAGCCGCTGCTGCGCCGGGCCACCATCGAGGCATACCGCGCGTGACGCTCAATCCGGACGTGGTGCGCGCCCGGTGCGCGGAGATCGAGGACTCGGTGCAGCGGCTCGAGACGCTCGCCGCGGTGCCCCTGGCCGACTTCCTCGCCGATCGCGACGCGCAGGACATCGCGTCCTACCGCCTCCTGGTCGCCATCGAGGCCGCGCTGGCCCTCTGCTATCACGTGTCGTCGCGGCGGCTGCGCACCACGCCCGAAGACTATGCCGGCTGCTTCGGGCTGCTTGGCGAGGCGGGCATCATTGCGCCCGATCTTACGGAGCGGCTGCAAGGCATGGCGAAGTTCCGCAACCTGCTGGTGCATGTCTACTGGGAGGTCGACTACCGGCGGGTGCATGCCGTGATGCAGGAGAATCTGGGTGACCTGCGGGCGTTCGCGGCGGCGGTCGTCGCGCTGCTGTGAGCAGGAGGGTCGGCTGGGCTACCGGTGCCGGTCGAGCCAGTAGCGCAGGGCCGCAGCCTCTTCGGATGCGGAAGGATCGAGCTCGGCCTGGTACAGCCGGCTGCGAACCACGAAAAGGTCCATCTCGTCCGGCGGCGACTCCCGTTCGACGATCTCCCGCACCTTGCGCCGGAAGAAGGTGGTCCAGTCGGGCCGGCGTCCGTCCAGGTCGGTGAAGCCGTATTCCTTCGCGAGCCCCCAGCTCGAGAACAGCCCGCCGCTCTTTCGCGCGACATGGGGATCGGCGGCCAGCGCGGCAATCGCTCGGCCGACGAAGCAGGGGGTCTCGGACTCGGCGAAGTACGCGTCCCTCTCGATGGCGTCGCGCCAGTTCGCCTCGGTTACGCCGAAGGACTCGAGCACCGTCTCGGAGCGCAGGAACCCCGGCGTGATCGCCAGCGCAGTCACGCCGTGCGCATGCAAGTCGGCGGCCATGGCGTAGGCGAGCCGGATGACGGCGTTCTTGGCGAGGTCGTAGAACAGGTTGCCGCGATACCCGTGCGTGTCGCCGTCGGTCACCTCGACGATCAGCCCGGCGTTGCGCTCGACCATCAGCGGCGCGCCGTGCCGGCTGGTGATGATGTGGCTGTGGACGGCGCGTTCCAGCAACTCCCGTCCCTGCGTGGTGGAAAGTTCCCAGAATGGGGAGCCCCACTCGGTCAGCGCATCGCCGCCCCAGACGTCGTTGACCAGCACGTCCAGCCGGCCCTGCTCGGTGCGCACGCGGGCGAAGAGCCGCTCGACCTCCTCCCCCACGGTGTGGTCCGTCCGGACGGCGACGCCGCGTCCGCCCTCCGCCGTCACCATGTCCGCGGTCTCCTCGATCGTCTCGGGCCGCCCCGCGGTGGCGGGCCGTCCCCGCACGCTGCGGCCGGTGCAGTAGACGGTGGCGCCCGCCGCCCCCAGCATGCGGGCGATGCCGCGCCCGGCGCCGCGCGTGGCTCCGGCGACGACGGCCACTCGGTTCGACAGGGCCTTGGTCGGCATGCGTTCTCTTCCCTGGTAGCGGCATGAGAGACTTCGAGGGCGGGGATCGGAAGCTGCGCCGGCAGGCCCCTCGCGCGTCTCGACGCGCCTGCGTCGCCACAGTGCTCAGCTCCAGCCCTCGCGCTCGATCAGCCGCTCGATGTGCGCCAGATGGTGCCGGCCGTGCCAGGCGTACGAGCCGACCGTGAGCGCCAGCGTGGCCGGACCCGACTCGGGGTGCACGAACTCGCGCCGCAGTTGCGCCTGGCTCAGCCCGCGCAGCAGGCTCACCCAGCGGCCGTGCAGGGCATCCAGCAGGTCGAGCGAACCGGCGATCGGCTCCCGACTGTCGGGCAGCACCGCCCAGCCCTTTTCGTCGTAGGCCTTGATCGTCGGCCGGTCCTCGGTCAGCGCCCACTTGAAACGGATCAGGCTGTTCATGTGGCTGTCGGGCAGGTGGTGCACGACCTGCCGGACCGTCCAGCCGTCCGGGCGGTACGGCGTATCGAGCTGGTCGTCGCGCAGGGTGGAGACGGTCCGCCGGAGCTCGCCGGGCAGGGCGGCGATGTCGTCGATCCAGTCGTCGACCTGATCCTGCCGCACCGTGCCGGGGGGTGAGAACTCGCCGATGGGATATCGAAGATCGGATGTCTGTAGACTCATGGATTCCAGTCCGTGAATTTCGTTCCTGCGCGAGGCGGGTGCGCGTCCAGCGTAACGGATCTCCCGGTCCGGCGTCCTTATGGACAGAGGGCGCCGCCCCATGGACGGAGGGCGCCGCCCCATGGACGGAGGGCGCCGCCCCATGGACGGAGGGCGCCGCCTGCGGGTCTGCATCCCACGGACCGGCAAGTGCCCGCCGCGGGGAACAGCGGGTGGATCGCGCGAACAGGAGAACGGCGGACCGGCCTCTGCCGGACGAGCCGAGGAGACGACGCACATGGACGTTCTGCATCGAGATCGAGTGGTGATCGCTGTCGCGGCCCTGTGCCTGGTGCTCGGGTGCGTCCCATCCGCCGGCGCGCAGCCCGCAGACGCCGACCGCCACTGGGGCCAGTGGCGCGGGCCGGAGGCCAGCGGCGTTGCGCGGCACGCCGACCCGCCGCTGACCTGGAGCGAGACCGAGCACGTCGCGTGGAAGGTGGAGATCCCCGGACGCGGGTCGGCGTCGCCAATCGTGTGGGGCGACAAGGTGTTCCTGCTCACCGCCGTCCCGGTCGGAGATTCGATACCGCTGGCCGCACCGGAGGTCTCGCGGGGTCGACGGTCGGCGGACGTCTCGCCGCGCGGCACGCCGGCGCGCCGCGAACGGCGGGGCGGTGGCGGCGCCCGGGGCGGTCGGCGCGGCCGCGGAGGTCCTCGGGGAGCGCAGGAAGTACGGGCGCATCGGTTCACCGTGCTGGCCTTCGACCGCGAGACCGGCGAGGTCGCCTGGGAGCGCGAGGCGCGCGAGGCGCTGCCGCACGAGGGGTATCAGCAGCCGAACGGCAGCTACGCCTCCGGGTCGGCGGTGACCGACGGCGAGCGCCTCTACGCGTTCTTCGGATCGTGGGGGCTGTACGCCTACGACCTCGACGGGGAGCTGCTCTGGGAAGCCGATCTCGGCGACCGCTTCATGCGCAACGCCTTCGGCGAGGGGACGACGCCGGCGCTGCACGGCGACACGCTGGTGGTGACCTGGGACCACATCGGCGGCCAGTCGTTCGTCGCGGCGCTCGACGCCCGCACCGGCGAGGAGCGCTGGCGGTCGAACCGGGACGAGATCGACACCTGGGCCACGCCGCTCGTCGTCGAGCACGACGGCCGGGCGCAGGTGATCACGCCGGCCATGAACCAGGTCTACAGCTACGACCTGGAGACCGGAGAGACCGTCTGGCGCAGCCGCGGCACCACCATGAACGCCATCCCCTCGCCGGTGCACGCCGGCGGCCTGGTGTACGTCACGAGCGGCTACCGCGGGAACAACCTGCAGGCCATCCGGCTGGCCGACGCGCGGGGAGACATCGCGGGCACCGGCGCCATCGTCTGGCAGCTCGACCGCGACACGCCCTACGTGCCGTCGCCGCTGCTCTACGACGACACGCTCTACCTGCTCAAGAGCAACGACGGCATCCTGTCGGCGTTCGATCCGCTGACCGGCGAGCCGCACTACGCGCTCCAGCGCCTGCAGGGGGTACCGAACGTCTTCGCCTCCCCGGTCGGCGCCGCCGGGCGCGTCTACATCACCGGCCGCGACGGTGCGACCCTGGTCATCCGCCAGGGGCCCCGCTACGAGGTGCTCGCGGTAAACCGGCTCGACGACGGGTTCGACGCCTCCCCTGCGCTCGTCGACGACGAACTGTACCTGCGCGGCTACCGCTACCTCTACAAGATCGCCGAGGAGTGACGCGCCCAGTTCTCCACCGCCAGCCGCGGCACTCTCGAGAAGTGCTTCTCGTTGTTCGTGATCAACACGCGACCGAGGCTCAAGGCATGGGCGGCGATCATGGCGTCATTACCGCCTATCGGAGTGCCGGCATCGAGTAGCCGGGCCTGAAGACGCGCGAACTCGTCGGCCGCCGGTCTGTCCCAGGCGATTACGTCGCTCAGCCGATCGCAGAGAGCTCGAATCGCCTTGTTGTATCGCTGTGCGTTTCGGGACCGTTCCGCTCCCAGCCTCATTTCCGAGTACGTGACGACGGAAATGGACAGGTCGGCGCCGGCGAGAACCTTCTCCTCCATGACCGCGAGCAGACGGGAGTCGCGGGCCCGAATGACGTAACTGCAGATGTCGGTGTCCAGCAGGTACCGCATCACCACACGATGCGAACATCGTCGTCCATCAATTCGGGGCGCTCCGCCATGAAGTCGTTACCCACCGCGGGGGCGTCTTCCGCATAGGACGTCCAGGTCTTGCGCGCCGGGACGATGATCAGCGCGTCGCCTTCCTTGCGAATCAGCACCTCGGTCACCCCCTGGAACCGATACGCCTTGGGGATCCGGACTGCTTGGCTGCGGCCGTTCGTGAAGAGTCTGACGCTGGTTGCCACGGGAGGACTCCTGTCGGGGCGCGTGTTTTCGCGCCGATGTCCCATAGCATATCACAGACATATGCTGCGGGCGGGGCGCCGGCGACGGCAGAGCTGGACGGCAGTGCGGGACCCGCTCTGGAAGCGCAACGCCGATGGCTGCCGCTCTGCGACTCAGTACGTACCCGGCAGGCGCGCGTCCAGCACCATCTCCTCGGTCAGCGTGCTCCCGAAGCCCGGCGCGGTCGGCGCGACGTAGTCGCCGTTGTCGAGGGGCGGCGACATCGCGTCGAGGATGGGCGACTGGGCCGGAAAGCTCTCGGCCATGGTGCAGGTGCGCGCGGTCAGGGCGATCGGCAGACCCCAGACGCTGCCGCCGCGGTGCGGAATCAGCTCCAGCCCGGCGCCCTCGACCAGGTCCCGGATGCGCTTGCCGGCGGTCAGGCCGCCGCACCAGGTGATGTCGGGCTGGAGGATCTCGGCCGCCTGGTTGCGCACGAGGACGTCGAAGCCGTGCTCGGTGTACTCGTGCTCGCCGCAGGCCACGCGCGTCCAGCCGGGGCCGCCGCCGCCGATGCGGCGCACCAGCTCGGCATACCCGAAGACGTCGTCGGGCGACAGCAGCTCCTCCATGAAGTAGAGGTTGGCCGGGCGCAACTGCTGTGCGTAGCCTACTGCCCAGTCGGCGGTCCCGTTGCGCGAGACGCAGTCGATCATCAGGTTGGCGTCGGGCCCGATCGTGTCGCGGGCGGCCAGCACCCGGTCGACCACCCGGCGCTGCTCGTCCGGCGGCGTGTGAGGGCCGACCGGCGTGCCGATCTTGAAGTTGCGGACGCCGCGGGCCAGCGCCTCCGGGATGTTGCCCCCGGTCTGGTAGATGGCGAGCCGCTCGCGCGGCCAGCCCCCGATCATCTCGACGACGGGGCGCTCGGCGTACTTCCCGGCGATGTCCCAGAGCGCGTTGTCGACGGCGCTCAGCGCCATCGGGAACAGGCCGCGCCGGCCGTAGAGCAGGCCCGAGCTGTACATCTGGTCCCAGCGCTGCTCGACGTCCAGCGGGCTGGTGCCGATGAGCAGATGGCGCAGATGGCCGCGGATGATCTCCACCGCCGCGGTGCCGCCGGCGCCCATCCCGAAGCCGACGATCCCCTGATCGGTCTTGATGACGGCGATGATGGCCGAGGGAAGCTGCTCGAAGGGGCCGCCCCAGCGCCAGCGGCGCGGGTCGTCGTCGCCGTCGAAGACCGGCGGGTCGAGCAGGCCCTCCGACCGCTGGTTGATGTAGATGGGGTAGGCGTCGACCTCGCGAACGGTGATGCGCGGGCCCTGCAGCTCGAGCGCAGTGCCGCCCGGCGCCGGATGCCCGCCGCCCGGCGCCGGATGTCCGCCGCCCGGCCGGGGACTGCCGGCCGCGCCCCGGCTCGCGCCGAGCGAGGCCGCGAGCGCCGCGAACCCACTGATTCCCTGAAGAAACCGCCGGCGCGAAGGCCGGCCGACGCCGTCAACGGTTGGGTCAGGCATGCGGCGAGTCTACACCGCGCATGCCGCCCGTCGCCTCGCTGCCGCAGGGCTGCGTTCTCCCGGCCGGCGGGGGTGCATGCGCCGAGGTGCATGACGAACACGCTCGGCGTGGCACCGGCGTGGCTGCTCGTGACGGCCACCGGTCGGACGCCTGACGTCCCGCGGCGGTCGCACTACCGGAAAAGGGGATAATGTCCCGGTTGCAGCCCGCACGGCATTACAGGTGAGGTAGCGATGAACGGGTCACGAAACGGATTCGCTCGACGGGCGTCGGCGGCGTTCGTGTCGGCGGCGGCGATGGTTCTGGTGCCGGGCGCGGCGGTTCCGGGCGCCGCACAGGCGCCGGGAGACGGCGCTTACACGGCGGCCCAGGCCGATTCCGGCCGCGGGATCTACGAGCGCGAGTGCGCCGTCTGCCACCAGTCCAACCTGCAGGGCACCTTCGAGGCGCCACAGCTTGCCGGCGAGAGCTTCCTGCGGTTCTGGGCGGATCTGAGTCCGGCCGATCTCTTCGTCCGCATCAGCGGCTCGATGCCTCCGGGCCAGGCCGGTTCCCTGACGGACGAGGCGTACCTCGACGTGGTGGCGTACCTGCTGGAGGCGAACGGCGCTCCGGCTGGCGGCGCGGCGTTGACGGAGGCCGCGACGGTTCCCATCGGGACCCTCGCCACGGCAATGGCCGCGAACGTCGCCCCGGCGGCCGGTGGCGCACCCGCGGGGGTCCCGGCCGCCGCGTCGCCTGCGGCAGCCGCGCCTCCGGCAGCCACGCCGCCGCCGCTGGCTCCAGCCGCCGCGCCCGAGGCGGGCGGCGTCACCGTGGCCGGCACGGTCGAGGACTACCGGCCGGTCACCGACGCGATGCTGCGCAATCCGGACGACGGCGACTGGCTGATGATCCGCCGCAACTACCAGGCCTGGAACTACAGCCCGCTGGCGGACATCGACCGGTCCAACGCCGGCGACCTGGAGCTGGCCTGGGTGTGGGCGATGAACGAGGGGGGCTGGAATGCGCCCTCGCCGATCGTCCACGACGGCGTCATGTATCTCGCGAGCATCGGCCCGGTCGTGCAGGCGCTCGACGCGGCCACCGGAGACCTCATCTGGGAGCACGAGGTGGAGGTGGCGACGACCGGCTACTCCGGCATGAGCCGCAACCTCGCCATCTACGAGGACAAGCTGTTCATGGCCACCCCGGACGCGCGCCTCATCGCCCTCGACGCCCGCACCGGCGAGCGGGTCTGGAACACGGTCATCGCGGACCACACCGAGGGCTTCCGCAACACGAGCGGACCGGTCGTGGCCGGCGGGACGCTGGTGCAGGGCCTCAGCGGGTGCGACCGCTACACGCTGGAGAGCTGCTTCATCAGCGGCTACGACGCGGACACGGGCGAGCGGCTCTGGCGCTTCAACACCGTGGCCCGCTCCGACGAGCCGGGCGGCAACACCTGGGCGAACGTGCCGGACTACCTGCGCGGCGGCGGCGACACCTGGATCACCGGCAGCTACGACCCCGGCCTCGACCTCGTCTACTTCGGGGTGGCGCAGGCCAAGCCGTGGGTGGCGCTCAGCCGCGGCATGACCGTGGACGATCCCGCGCTCTACACCAACTCGACCGTCGCCCTCCGGCCGGGCGACGGTGAGCTCGAGTGGCACTTCCAGCACGTGCCGGGCGAGACCCTGGACCTGGACGAGGTGTACGAGCGGGTGCTGGTCGACGTCGGCGGGCACAAGGCGGTCTTCAGCGCCGGCAAGCACGGCATCCTGTGGAAACTGGACCGCGAGACCGGCGAGTTCCTCGGGCACAAGGAGACCGTCTACCAGAACGTGTTCGACCGGATCGACCCGGAGACCGGCGCCGTCACCTACCGGCAGGACATCGCCGACGCGCGGTTCGAGCAGCTCGTGCCCGCGTGTCCGAGCACCGCCGGGGGCAAGAACTGGCACCCGATGGGCTACCACCCGGGATCGGGGCTGCTGGTGCTGCCGCTCGCGCAGTCGTGCATGGAGCTGGCGGCCCGCGAGGTCGCCTTCGAGCTCGGCTCGGGCGGCGTCGGGATGAGCTCGCGGCCGTTCCACGAGATGCCCGGCACGGGCGGCCGGCTGGGCAAGCTGGCCGCCTACGACGCCGAGACGCTGGAGGAGGTCTGGAGCATCGAGCAGCGGCCGACGTTCCTCACCGGCGTCCTCACCACCGCCGGGGGGCTGGCGTTCGCCGGCGACCTCGACCGCCGCTTCCGGGCCTTCGACGTGGAGACGGGCGACGAGCTCTGGCGGGCGCGCCTCGGGACGTCGGTGCAGGGCTTTCCCATCAGCTTCCGCGCCGGCGGCAGGCAGTACGTCGCGGTGTCGACCGGCCTCGGCGGCGGCAGCCCGCGGCTGATGCCCCGCAACCTCGCGCCGGACGTGCGGCACCCGAGCAGCGGGAACGCGCTGTACGTCTTCGCGCTTCCCGATGCGGAGGAGCCGGACGCAACGGCGGAGGCGAACGCGCCCGAGGAGGAGTCCGTGATGGCGGAAGAGGTGCTCGCGCTCGAGAAGCGGATCGAGGAGGCGGTCCTGCACGCCGACGTTGCATTTCTTGCGGGCGTCATCGCCGACGATTTCACCTACACGCACGGAGACGGCTGGACGACGGGCGGCGAGATACTCGGCGTCGACACGCGGGAGGAGTGGCTGGCCTCGCTGGACGGCCGCTATTCGCAACGGGAGGTCGATTCGCAGCAGGTCGAGCTCCACGGCGACGTGGCGATCACGATGGGGCGGCTTCGGGCCCGCAGCGGCGGCCCGGTTGCCGAACAACGCCGCTTCAGCTTCTGGTACGTCCGCGTCTATGCGCAACGGGACGGCGAGTGGAAGTATCTCTCGCACCGCACCGTGAACGGCCCCGTGTACGAGGACTGATCCCGAGGCTGCCCGAGTCGTGAGCTTCCGCGCCCCCCTGCTCGGCTTCATGATCGTCGGCGTCCAGAAGGGCGGGACGTCGGCGCTGGCCTCGTTCCTCTACCAGCACCCGCAGCTCTGCACGTCCGTGCCCAAGGAAGTGCACCTGTTCGACGCACCGGACTACGCCCCCGACTGGACCCCGGCGCGGATCGACGACCGCTACCGGCCGTGCTTCGCCCATTGCGACGAAGGGACGCTGCGGGGAGAAGCCACGCCGATCTATCTGTTCCTGCCGGAGATCGCCGGCGAGTTGAAGCGCTACAACCCGGGCCTGAAGCTGATCGTGCTGCTGCGCGATCCGGTCGAGCGCGCCATCTCCCACTTCTATATGGAGAAGAACCGGGACAAGGAGCACCTGCCGCTGTGGCTGGCCCTGCTCGCCGAGCCGTTCCGGCTGCGGCGGCGCGAGGACGCGACGCACGTCGACTCGCACCTGCGCCGGCACTCCTACCGCCAGCGCGGCCTCTACAGCTTGCAGCTTCGCAACCTCTACCGGCACTTCGACCGCGACCGGGTCCTCGTCCTCCGCTCCGAGGACCTGCTGCGCGACCACGACGCGGTCCTGCGGCGGGTCTTCGCGTTCCTCGGGGTCTCGGAGGACATTCGAATCCCGCCCCGGATCGTCTACGCGGGCGACCGCGGCGGCCGGCGGCACCGGGTGGTCGCCTGGCTGCTCGGGCTGTCCTACCTCGCCGAGCGGCGCCGGCTGCGGCGATTACCGGGCGCCCCCCTCCGATAAGGGACGGGGAAGGGTAGTTGACCGACGACTGGCCGCCGTCGCGTGCCGATCGACAGGAATGCCCCGGCCGTTGTCGGGGCTGCTGGCGCTGCCGCTCGCACAGTCGTGCATGGAGTTGGCGGCCCGCGAGGTCGCCTTCGAGCTCGGCTCGGGCGGCGTGGGGATGAGCTCGCGGCCGCTCCACGAGATGCCCGGCACCGACGGCCGGCTGGGCAAGCCGGCCGCCTACGACGCCGAAACGCTGGACGAGGTCCGGAGCATCGAGCAGCGGCCCACCCTCCCGACCGGCGTCCTCACCACCGCCTGGGAGGGAGAAGCTGCATAATGGGGCCGGATGGGCAGGTAATGCCGATGCAGGGAGGAACGGGATGTTCAGGAAGCCAGCAGAACAGCGCTCTTCGCCGATGGCCGAAGTCCATCTGCAGGATCCGGAATGGGAGGGATGGACGCTATGCGGCGAACGTCTCCGACCCGCACGCGGTGAGACAGTCGGCCTTCTGTACGCTCTGACGGCGTCCGCGTCCACGTGTTCAACGTGTCGGTCCGCCAGCAAGGAAGAAGCGTCACCGCGCCCCGACGACTCCGGCGTGCACGTCGGCGTTCGGGTGCGAATCACCTGTTCACCAACTCAGGAGGGCCAGACGGGCACCGTGGCGTCCGCCGACGACCAGCAGCAGGTGGTCACAGTCCGCATCGACAACGATCGGGGGCACGGCGGGGAGCTGATTTGCGTGAAGCTCGGCGAGGTCGAGCCGGTTACCGTTGCGCGTGCCAGTCGATGAGACCGTTGACCCAGCGTCGCCCGGCCGACCGGCAGCGTCCCCGCCGCCCGCGCCGCGCCGGCCGCCCGGAGGATCCGCTCGCGCGCCCGCCACCTTCGCGGCAGCCCGCTCTCCGAGCGTGTAGCGGTAGGATGCGCGGATACTCGAACCCCCGAAGCATCGCCGCAGCAACCCGGGTGCAGATGCCGCGTCGGCCCTCTACGCGGGCACGCTTCGCTTTCAGTCGCCCAATGCGCTGCCAGACCTGACCGGGTGCTTGATGGGCTCGGGAACACGCCAGCCCGTCGTTGAGCTGGGTCAGGCACGTGATGCGGTCGCGAGGTGGCGCAGTTCCTCAGCGACGCGGCGCCGGCGCGCGCTGAAGCGGCTCGGAGACGAATCGTGCCGGAAAACCCACCGTCCCCTGCTCGGCTTCATGATCGTCGGCGTTCAGAAGAGCCGGACCTTGAGCTTGAGCCGCGCCGGGTGTTTCAGCAGGCAGAAGCGCGTTTCTTGAGCGTCTTCGCCGCCTTGGCGCCCACGCGCCGTTGTTCCGCCCGCCGGACCTCGTCGACCGGCGTTGCGGGCGCGGGTGCCCGCCCAGGTCGTCTTCGACTCGTCTTCGACCAGGACTATCCCACGCTCGGGCGCATCTGCGGCCCTGTCGATGGTCGAGGCG
>WTFV01000027.1:0-3945 GCA_011523845.1 Acidobacteriota bacterium
CGGCGGCCGGCCGCCGCGGTCGGAGACGTCGATCGACACCGTGTAGCCGAACACGTAGTCCTGCGCGTCATGCGCCGAGACGTACTTCGCGGTCCGCCCGATCACCGCACCGAGCTCGACCTCCCAGTCGGTCCGGTCGCGGCCGTGCGGAATGACGATGGAATCGCCGTTGCCGACGACGGCGCCGCGGCTGGGCTTGAGGAACAGGTACGGCACGCCGCGCTCCTCCTGCCGCCGGCGTATCTCGGCCGCGCGCTCCTCGGGAGAACCGGCCTCATTGACGTGGCTGTAGAAGTTGACCGCCGCGTTGAGGATCTTGCCCGGATACATGATCGGGGGCCGCGTCCGGAGGTCGCTCACGTCGTGCACGTAGTCGGCCCGGCCGGCGCCCATGAGCATGTCGTTGCCGACCACGTGGTTGACGATCTCGTACAGCCGGTACTTGAGACCGTAGTCCCAGCGTCCGATCAGCTCGATCATGTCCTCCGGCATCGGAACCGTGGGATACGCGGGATCCGCTTCGAGGGCCATGTTGGCCACCTCGATGTCGATGACCAGGCTGTCGCGCAGGACGAGCCCGACGTGGGGCACGCCGTGGATGTCGAAGGTGCCGACCTTGAACCACTCGGCCACTTCGGCGTCCGGCCCCTGGGCCGTGGGGACGATGGGGGCGAACAGTGCGATGACCGCCGCCAGGACTAGAGTTCGTCGCATGATTCTCCTCGTAGGTATCGGGTGACCAGTGAGTGCGCAGCTACGGGTTGTACTCGCGCCCCGACCCGCTGTCAAGACGGGGACGATTCTCCTGCCTCCACGTCGAAAGCCGCCGTCTCCACCGCGGCGCCGACCTTCACCTGCACGACGATTCGATAGTCTCCAGGCTCCGGAAAGACGAACGGAAACGTCACCTGGTTCGTCGGCCGCTGCGCCGCGTGAACCCGGCCTTCGTGCGTTTCGGCCGGCATCATTCCGGCGCGTACGTCGTCCGGCGCGATCGCGTCTTGCGCGTCGCCCGATACCGGTCCGGCTCCCGCAAGCGCACCTTCCGCCGCGGCAAAGCGCATCTGCGCGGTCAGGTTGATGCTGCCGGCCGGATGCAGGTGCACGAACACCGAGCCGTCGTCCCGGAGGACGGCCGCGTGGCCGAGCATCCCCATGTAGGGTTCGAGCACCGACGGCGACCCGTCCGGCTCGCTCACGGAGAACCGCAACGTGGTCTCCTCGTCGACGTCGAGCGGACCGCCCCGCTCCCAGCGGACCGTGCGCCCGCTCGGGAGCGCATAGTCCGCCGACCGCGACACGCCGTGCGGGACCAACGCGGCCCACGAATCGTCCGGGTCCGGCGCCGGATCGACCGGCTGCAGGCGGGTGCCGGCCGTGCGCGACTCTCCCGCCGCCCGGGAGTCTCCCGTCACCTGTGACTGCCCGCCGGCGGCGGAGCCGGGAAGCGGCACGTGCGCCGTGTTCACCAGCGTGGGCGCAAAGCCGTTCCCGAGCACGATGTCCGCGTAGATCCGGTATTCCCCCGCGGGAAGGGGCGGCAACGCAACGGTGAACCTGTCGCGGCCTTCCCGCACCGGATGGACGTGGGCGAACGCCGACATGTCGTCCCTCCGCACCAGGAACATGTGCATCAGCTTCCCGTGATCCGGCAGCAGTCCGGCGTCTGGCAAGCCTTCGATTGCGCGCCAATCCGCATCGTCTATCGCCAGCGTCAGCAGACGCGTGCCGCCGGTCGCCGACACTTCCGCGGTGGTGTTCCAGGGGCGGTACATGCGGCTGCGGTACGCGGCGTCCACGGCATCCCACCAGATCCGGCCGCCGACGACGAAGGCGCCGAGCACGATCGTGAACCCCGCCATCGCGAAGCGACCCTTCCAGCGGCTCCGGACGTCCGGCTCCGCGCCCGGCTCGAGTCCGCTCTCGCGGACCGCGGCGCCGACGATGGTCACCGCGCCGACGAACAGGAACAGACCCGCCGCCGCCAGCCCCACGCTGAAGGCGGGGTCCATCGCGAGCCTGCGCTCGGCGACCGCCAGCACCGGCACGAAGACCGTTCCCTGGCCCTCGGTCCCGGCCACGCCGACTTCCACGCTGTACGAGCCGGCGGTCATCAGCCACAGCTCGGCGCTGTACAACCCCCGCTCGCCCGGCACGGGGCCCGCGACGTCCGGCGGCGGCGCGCCCTCGATTCCTACGTCCGACCGCAGCGGGCGGACGGTCACCCGCTCGACTCCTTCGCCGCCGAGAATCCGCACCGACGCTTGCGCCAGGCCGGGAATCACGCCGGGCGTGCGGACGATCACCCGCACCTGGTACGGCCCCGCGGCGCCGTCGAAGTAGGCGTTCGACGTGCCGACGTGCGCTGGCGTGGTCGACCCGGCCGCGGCGACCAGACCGGCGACGAGGAGCCCGTTGCGAAAGCCCCGCTGCGTTCGAGCGACGATGCATCCCGTTGGGCTCGCGGCGCCCATGCGCCGCCGGGCCGCACCCCGAGCGCGCAAGCGGGCGCTGCCGCCCGCCGACGTGAACGCAAAGCCGGGACGGCGATGCGACGCGGGAAAGCGACACGGGACCCGCACGTTACCTCCGCACCCGCGTCATCCAGTTGCCCAACCAGAGACCGCACAGGGCCGACGCGGCGGCAATCAGCCCCGTCCATCCGGCGGCCGCCGCCGTCATCGGGCGACCCCAGAACACGTACTGGTACGCACCCGGCGCACGGGTGTAACCGAACTGGTCTGCTGCGAAGAAGAAGTTCCTGGCCGGCTCGGTGAGCAGAAACTCCGCGAAGGGCCACTGCACCGCGGTCAGCGCGAGCATGCCGGCGACGCCCGCGCCGGCGCCGACAGCGACCCGGCGCAGACGCCCCGCCCCGGCCGGAATCCGATTGACGATGAGGTCGACGGCCACCGCCGGGACCACCAGCAGGAGCGGGAAGGACTGCGGCACCATGTGATCGATCTGCCGCATTATCGGGGCCAGCATCGGCTGTGCCGGAAAGAGCTGCAGGATCCAGATCATCAGCAGCGTGACGCCCATGTAGACGCCGGCCGCCGCGGTGGCTCCCCAGCGCGAGGCCGCGCCGAGCGCGATTCCGACCAGCAGAACCGGAAAGATCGCGGCGCTCGTGTAGAAGTAGCGTGGCCCGTGCTGCAGGTTCGGAATCCCGATGTACTCCATGAAGAGCGTCGCCGCCTGGAGGATCAGAAAGCCGCCCGTGTACACGAACAGCGCCTGGAGCACGCGACTCGGAACCGGCGCGGCGTTCTGGCGGGCCAGCGCCATCAGCATCGCGCCGACGGCGATGGCGTTGATGCCGAACGCCAGCACGACGTGGGGCGGGCTCAGTATCTCGACGTCGAGCCCGTAGGCGTTGTGCCACCAGTCGTCGAACGGGGCCGACACGATCATCGCCAACGCGCCCCAGATGCAGACCCAGGCGCCGAGCGGACCGCGGAAGCCCCAGAACGAGACCCCGGCCGCCCGTTCCCGCGCGCTGCCGGCGAAGGTGGTGTGGAGCACCAGCCAGCCGCACGACAGGCCGGCCACGACGCCACCCAGATAGATGGCCAGGTGGGCCGGCGTCCAGAACGAATCCCGGCCGATGGACCGGTGCCACGAGATGTCCCAGAGGACGCCGACGATGACGCTCGTCGACGCGAACGCGACGGCCCACAGGGGCCAGGGCACGACCGAAGCGGAGGCGCGGGACGACGCCGCGGGCATGGCGACGTCGGCGGTCGAGGCCGGCGCCGCGGGCGCGAGAGTCGACATCCTTCAAGAGTAGCCCGAGAATCGTCGCCGCGGCGCCGATTGCCGTCCAACCGAGCCCGACCGGCAGTCCTGCACCCTTTCTCCTGCGGCGCAGACTGCCAGGGCAGCCACGGCCGCAGCGCGAGTGTCCCTGCGACCGGCATGGACACGGTGTCGTACGCGGGCGCT
>WTFV01000027.1:4045-64981 GCA_011523845.1 Acidobacteriota bacterium
CCGCAGCGCGAGTGTCCCTGCGACCGGCATGGACACGGTGTCGTACGCGGGCGCTTCCGAGGCGCAGCCACGGACCGCAGCGCGAGTGTCCCTGCGACCGGCATGGACACGGTGTCGTACGCGGGCGCTTCCGAGGCGCAGCCACGGACCGCAGCGCGAGTGTCCCTGCGACCGGCATGGACACGGTGTCGTACGCGGGCGCTCCCGAGGCGCAGCCACGGACCGCAGCGCGAGTGTCCCTGCGACCGGCTGCGGGTGTATCCTGCCGCGCAGTGGTCTCTCGCGACATGAAGCCGGGATCCGGCCCGCGGACCGCAATCGCCGGACCGGCAGGGAGGTTGAGATGATCCAGCGAACCGTGAAGCTCTCGGCCGCGCTCGTGGCGGCGCTCGCACTCGTGACCCTGGCGCCGGCAACGGTTGCGGCGCAGGGCCAGTCGCCGGACGCCGACTGGACGGCGCCGCGCACCCCGTGGGGCCATCCGGACATGAACGCCATCTGGAACAACGGCACTATCACGCCGCTGGAACGCCCGGAGGACCTGGCCGAGCAGGCGTTTCTCAGCCCGGAGGAAGTGGCCGAGATCGAGCAGCAGGCGCAGGCCCGCGTGGACCGCGAGAACGCCCCGAGCGAGGTACGCACCGAGCCGCTGCCGGTCGGCGGCAACGTCGGGGCGTACAACAGCTACTGGACGGAACAGAACACGTCGGTCGTCGGCACCAACCGCACGTCGATCATCACCGATCCGGAGAACGGCCGGCTGCCCCCGCTCACTCCCGAGGCGCTCGCCCGCATCACGTCGCCGGAGTCGGTGCGCCTGGCGCAAGCGCAGAACGGCGTCGTTCCCGCCGAGGGTCCGGAGGACATGGGCCTCAGCGAACGCTGCCTCTGGTACCGCGGTATCCCGTCGATCCCGACCGGCTACAACAACAACTTCCACTTCTTCCAGACACCCGACTACATCGCGATTCTGCAGGAGCACATCCACGATCTGCGGGTCATCTACCTCGACGATCGGCCCCACCTGCCGGACGGCATCCGCCAGTTCGCCGGCAGCTCGCGCGGCCGCTGGGAAGGCGACACCCTGGTGGTCGAGACCACCAACCTGCGCGAGCCGTTCATACGACGCTGGAGCCGCCCCGAGCACGCGCTGTCGCGCGGCAAGCTGAGCGAGTCGGCGACGGTGACCGAGCGCATCACGCGCACCGGGCCCGACACGCTCGACTACACGTTCACCATCGACGATCCGGAGACGTGGACGAGACCGTGGTCGGGCGCCCTGCCCTACGCGCGCCAGCCCCTGCCGATGTTCGAGTTCGCGTGCCACGAGGGCAACTACGGGATGTTCAACATGTTGGCCGGGTCGCGCGCCGAGGAGGCGGCGGGCAGCGAGGGCCCGTAGCTGTGTTAGTCTGAAGACATGCCGAGTCGGGACGCGCAGTGGATCATCGGCGTCATCGTGGGCGCGGTCATCGCGTTGAGCGTCCAGATCGGCGGGGTCCGGACCGACTTGCGGGTGCAAATCGCCGCCGTTCAAGAGGATCTGCGGCGCATGGACGACCGGCTTCGGGCGGTCGAAGTCGAGTTCGGGAAGGTCGACCAGCGGCTTGCAACGCTGGAGCGTCTGCACCTGCCGACTCCGGATCCGGCTGACGACTGAAGCCGCTCAGCCCCGCGCGGAACCGTCGAGCAGCGGCTCCAGCGGCAGCAGCTCGGCGCCGTTCCCGGTGCACACGGCGTACCGGCTCGTCTCGCTCGCGTACATCGACACACCGGCGTAGCGGCCCTGCCGGTCCAGGACGTAGAACGTCAGGCCGAACGCGGGCAGTCCGCGGGCGTTCAGCAGCCGGGATTCGACCGTGTTGGCCTGCACGCGGCGTAAGACCTCCATGCCGGCATCCCTCGGATGCGCCCCCTCCCGCATGCGCTCGACGATGAGGAAGGACGCCAGGTTGAACAGATTGGCTTCGCCGCGCCCGGTGGAACCGGCGGCGCCGACCTCGTTGTCGACGTACAGTCCGGCGCCCAGGATCGGTGAATCGCCCACCCGGCCCGGGATCTTCCAGGCCAGCCCGCTCGTCGTCGTCACGCCGCAGATCTCTCCCGCCGCGTTGATGCCGTCGCAGTTGATGGTGCCGTACAGTTCCTCCTCGGTAAGCACGCCGTCGGCCAGCATCTCGTGGTCTACGCCGCGTGCGCGCGCCGCCGCGTCGGGATTCGCGGAGCGATCCGGATCGAGGTAGTGGCCGGGGTCCGTGCGGCGCTTCCAGTCGAGCCACATCCGGCGCGACCGGTCCGTGTTCAGGTCATCCTCGATGGCGAACCCCATCTGCCGCGCGAACCGTTGCGCACCGGAGCCGACCAGCAGGTGATGGTCGGTCAGGTCGGCAACCTTCTGCGCCACGTTGGAGGGCGTGCGCACCCCTTCGAGCGCCGCGACCCCGCCGGCCCGCCGCTTCGGGCCGTGCATGCAGCACGCATCGAGCTGCACGACGCCGTCCGCGTTGGGGCGCCCCCCGTAGCCGACGCTAGCGTCCTCCGGGTCCAGCTCGACGATGTTCACCCCGGCGATCAGCGCGTCGAGCACGTCCGTTCCCGACGTCATCAGCCGGAACGCCGTCTCCACGCAGGTCTCGGTCCCGCCGTTCGTGTAGCGATGACCGTTCCCCGACGCGACGACCACCGGCGAAACGCTGCGCGACGTCCGAACCGCCGGAGCCCGACCGAAGGCCGAGCCGGGCGACGCGGCGGCCAGACCGACGGTCGCTGACGTCACGAACTGGCGGCGATTGAGCTTGGGTGCCATCTGGAGTGCTCCTCTCGCGGAAATCGAACGGGGCGATGAGTCGACGGAAGACGGTCGAAATAGTGTGTGGCTCGCGGCCCGCGCGCGCCGCGGTAGTGGTCGACGACGGCTGCGTGCTCGACGCGCAGAAATAGTGTTTGGCTCGCGGCCCGCACGACGCTATCATGACGGATGCTCGTGACAATCAGGCAGCAGTGCGTCCGGCTCGTGGTCGCGACGGTGGTGTGCGCCACGTGGTTCGCTGGCCAAGCCGCCGGCAATTCCGACCGCCAGCTCGCTGACGCGGCCAAGGGCCGGGACTGGGCCACGGTCGGCATCCTCCTGGATCGCGGCGTCGACGTCAACGCCCCGCAGGGCGACGGCGCGACGGCGCTGCACTGGGCGGCCCACTGGAACGATCTCGACGCCGTGGACCGGCTGATCGACGCGGGCGCCAACGTCGACGCGGCCAACGAGCTCGGCGCCACCCCGCTGTGGGTCGCCTGCGCGAGCCGCAACACCGAGGTGGTGGGGCGGTTGCTGGCCGCCGGCGCGGACGCTGACATCGGACTGCTCGTGGGCGAGACGGTTCTCATGCGCTGCACGGCGACGGGCGATCCCGTTGCGGTGCAGGCGCTGATCGAGCACGGCGCCGAGATCGACGCCACCGAGCCGGAGAACGGCCAGACCGCCCTGATGTGGGCGCCGGCCCACCTGCAGCCGGAAGTCACGCGCGTGCTCCTGGACCACGGCGCGGCGGTCGACGCGCGCACCATCACAAGGCGGCAGTTCCGCGGCACGGGTCTGCGCAGCACGACCAGCCCGGCCGGCGCCACCTATTTCGACGCCGGGGGCTTCACCCCGCTCCTGTTCGCCGCCCGTCACGGCGACGTCGCCTCCGCCCGGCATCTGCTCAACGCGGGCGCCGACGTCGACGAGACCGGCGCGGACGGCAACAGCGCGCTGGTGCTGGCGGCCATGAGCGGTCATCCGCGGCTGGCGGAGTTCCTGCTCGCCCGCGGCGCGAATCCCAACGCGAACGGGGCCGGCTACACCGCGCTGCACGCCGCGATTCTGCGCCCCGACAGTTCGCTGGTGAGAATGCTGCTGGCCCGGGGCGCGGATCCGAACGCCCGCCTCACCCGCAGCACGCCGGTGCCGCGCTGGACCTACGAGTTCGTCTTCACGCTCCGGGAGAAGGGCGCCACCCCGTTCCTGCTCGCGACCAAGTACCTGGAGCCGGAGCTCGCCCGGATTCTCGGCGCGGCCGGCGCCGACCCGCTCGCGCGTACCGACGACGGCACGACGGCGCTGATGGCCGCGGTCGGCCATGGATTTAGCCGCAGCACGACGCGCCGCAGCCGGCTGATCGCCCCGGAGCTGGTCAGCGCGCAGTGGAGCGACGAAGAACGCGTTCTGGAGACCGTCAAGGCCGCGGTCGACGCGGGGGCCGACGCGACCCTGCACGAGACGATCCGCGCGGGCGAGACCGCGCTGCATGCGGCGGCGCGGTACGGATTCACGAGCGTGATCGACTTCCTGGTCGGCATCGGGGCCGATCTGGACGGAGCGGCCGAGGACGGAACGACCCCGCGCGATCTGCTGGAGCTCCATCTCCAGCGCATGGCGAACCGGAACTGACGCGAATAGCCGGAGCAGACACGGGCCCGGAAAACGGAAACCGAGCCGCGGGCTCTTCACGGAGGCGCAACGATGGCACGCTGGACATTCGCAGTCGTAGGGCTGGCGGCCCTGATCGGCGCGGCGCAGCTCGACCTGCGCGCGGAGCCCCGACCCGCCGCGCAGCACGAAGCCGCAGCCGAGACCGGCGCCGCCGAGGCGCGGGCACTGCTCAACCGGTACTGCGTGGCCTGCCACAACCGGCGCACGCTGACCGCCGGGCTGGCCCTCGACACGATGGACGTCGCGAAGTTGGAGACGAATGCGGCCACCTGGGAGCACGTGATCCGCCGGCTGCGCGCCAACGCGATGCCGCCGGCCGGCCGGCCGCGACCGACCGCCGCCGCGACCCACGAGTTCATCGAGTGGCTGGAGGCCGGGCTCGACCGGGCGGGGCTGGAGAACCCCGATCCCGGGCGGCCCGCCGTGCACCGCCTCAACCGGGCCGAGTACGCCAACGCCATCCGCGACATCTTCGGCCTCGAGATCGACGTCAACGCCCTGCTGCCGGCCGACGACGAACAGGAAGGGTTCGACAACATCGCCGACGTGCTGTCCGTCTCGCCGACCCTGATCGAGCGCTACCTCGCGGCGGCACGCCGCATCAGCCAGCTCGTCGTGGGCGATACGAGCCTGCGCGCGATGGCCGAGGTCTATCCGATCCACGGCGCAGTGGACCAGGACGGCCCCGTCAGCGACGAACTGCCGTTCGGGTCGCGCGGCGGCGTCGCGATCGAGCATCACTTCCCGGTGGACGGCGAGTACATCATCCGCCTCAGCCTGCGGAAGCAGGAGTACGGCTACGTGCGGGGCCTCGGCCGTTCGCACGAGCTCGACGTGCGCCTGGACGGCGAGCGCGTCGGCGGCTTCACGGTGGGCCGCGACTGGGAGCACGGCCAGCGCCCGCCGATGGGCTACGCCGGCAAGTTCGAGAGCATCTACGACTCGAGCTCCTTCCCGGAATGGGAGCTGTACTCGCTGCACGCCGACGAGGGGCTGGAGGTCCGCACGCCGGTCTCCGCCGGACGGCACATGGTGGGCCTCTCGTTCCACCGGCGCCCGGCCCTGGCGGAAGGAATCCTGCCGCTGCCGCTCGACCGCTCGACGTACTCCTTCGGACAGAACGAGTTCCAGGAGGGCAACCCGGGTGTCTCCGAGGTGCAGATCATCGGGCCGTACAACCCGACCGGCGCCGCCGAGCTGCCGAGCCGGGATCGGCTGTTCGTTTGCGAACCGACCGGCGGCGCGGCGGGTGAGGAAGCCTGCGCGCGCACCATCCTCTTGCACCTGGCGCGGCAGGCCTACCGCCGGCCGGCCACCGGGGCGGACGTCGAGACGCTGCTCCCGTTCTACCGCGACGGCCGCGCGGAGGGCAGCTTCGACGCGGGCATCCAGGCCGCGGTCGAACGGCTCCTGGTGGACCCGGAGTTCCTGTTCCGCATCGAGACCGACCCGGCGGAAGTCCCGGCCGGCACGCCGTACCGCATCGGCGACCTGGAGCTGGCCTCGCGCCTGTCCTTCTTCCTGTGGAGCAGCATCCCCGACGACGAGCTGATCGACGTCGCGGCCGCGGGCCGGCTGAGCGAGCCGGCGGAGCTCGACCGGCAGATCGAGCGGATGCTGGCCGATCCACGGGCGGCGGCGCTGGTCGAGAACTTCGCGGGCCAGTGGCTGCAGCTCCGCAAGCTGCGCAACGCGACGCCGGACACGGCCACCTACACCGCGTTCGACGAGAACCTGCGCGAGGCGATGTGGCAGGAGACGCAGCTCTTCCTGGAGCACGAGCTGCGGGAGGACCGGCCGGTGGTCAACGCCCTGCGCGCCGACTACACCTTCGTCAACGAGCGTCTGGCCCGTCACTACGGCATCCCCGACGTGCACGGCGTGCACTTCCGGCGGGTGCATTACCCCGACGCCTCCCGCGGCGGGCTGCTGGGTCACGCGAGCCTCCTGACGATCACGTCGTACGCCAACCGCACGTCGCCGGTGGTGCGCGGCGTCTGGCTGCTGGAGAACGTCCTCGGCACGCCGCCTTCGCCGGCGCCGCCGAACGTGCCGAGCCTGCCGAGCGCCAGCGAGGGCGGCACGCCCCGCTCGGTCCGCGAGCGGCTGGAGCAGCACCGCAACAACCCCGTCTGCGCGAGTTGCCACAACACCATCGACCCGCTCGGCTTCGCGCTCGAGGAGTTCGACGCGATCGGCCGTTTCCGCGCCACCAACGGCGGCGGCACGCCGTTCGACACGGGGATCCCGATCAACGCGTCGGGCACCCTGATCGACGGCACCGAACTGCACGGACTGGCCGGGCTCCGGAACGTCATCCTGGAGCGCGAGGACCAGTTCGTCGAAACGGTTACCGAGAAGCTGCTGATGTACGCCCTCGGGCGCACCCTCGAGCACTACGACATGCCGGTCGTCCGGCAGATCAGCCGGCAGACGGCTCCCAGCGAACTCACCTGGTCGGCCCTCGTATCGTCCGTCGTCAAGAGCACACCGTTCCTCATGCGGAGGTCAGAGTCATGATCATTGTGAAGAAGGCCGTTCCCCGCCGGACCGTGCTGCGCGGCATCGGCGCCTCGCTGGCGTTGCCGCTCCTCGACGGCATGGTGCCGGCGCTCACGGCGCTGTCGAAGACCGCGGCCAGGCCGATCGCCCGTTTCGGGACGGTGTACGTGCCCAACGGCATCATCATGGCCGGGTGGACGCCCGAGACGGAGGGAACCGGCTTCGAGTTCACGCCGACCCTGAAGCCGCTCGCGGCGCACCGGGATCGCCTGCTGGTGCTCAGTGGCCTCGACAACACCGGGGCCATGTCGCGCACCGGCAACTCCGGCGCCCACGCCAAGCCGGCCGGGGCGTTCATGACCGGGGTGGAGCCCCTGCGGACCACCAGCAGCGCCAGCCTGCAGCTCGGCACCTCGATGGACCAGATCCTGGCCCAGACCATCGGCCAGGAGACGCCGCTGCCGTCGCTCGAGCTCGGCCTCGAGGGCACCGACACCGTCAACGGGGTCGGCACCTGCGACGTCGGCTTCAGTTGCGCCTACCAGAACCGGCTGGCCTGGAGCAGCCCCACGACGCCCCTGCCGATCGAGGCGAACCCGCGCGTGGTCTTCGAGCGGCTGTTCGGCAGCGTCGAGAGCACCGATCCGGCGGTGCGGAAGTCCCGCCTGCGCCGGCAGGGCAGCATCATCGACTCGGTGCTCGACAAGGTGCATTCCCTGGAAGGGGATCTCGCGCACCGCGACCGCCTGAAGCTCGGCGAGTACGTCGACTCGGTGCGCGAGATCGAGCGGCGCATCCAGAACGCCGAAGCGCGCGGGCGCGAGCTGCCGCTGGTCGACTCGCCGGCCGGCATCCCGGTCAGCTACGACGAGCACGCGCGGCTGATGTTCGACATGCAGACGCTGGCGCTGCAGACCGACACCACCCGCATCATCACCTTCCAGATCGGCCGCGAGCAGAGCGGCGCGACCTATCCGCAGATCGGCGTCTCCGACTCGCACCACCCCATCTCGCACCACGGGGGAGACGAGAACAAGATCGCCGCCCTGCGGAAGATCAACGCGTACCACACGTCGCTGTTCAACTACTACCTGGACCGGCTCGCGGAGACGCCGGACGGCGACGGCACGCTGCTGGACAACGTCGTCATTCTGTACGGCAGCGCCATCAGCGAAGGCAACCGGCACGACATCCGCAACCTGCCGCTCCTGCTGGCGGGCGGCGGCGCCGGCCGCATCCGGGGCGGACGCCACGTGCAGTACGCGGACGGAACGCAGCGGCTGACCAACCTGCACCTGACGCTGCTGAACTCGCTGGGCGTGCCGACGGAGCAGTTCGGCGACAGCACCGGCGAGCGGCTCGAGGAGCTGTCGGGGGTGGCGACCGCCACGAACTGAGTCGGGCACCGCGGAAACCGTGCCGGCCGGCGCCCGTCGCCGGCCGCGCGAGCGGCGCCAGCGGGCTATCGAAGATTCGAAGGGGCGGCAGATCACAGGTTGGTCAGCCGCCCCTTCTTCGTTCGGGACGCAGGCGAACCATTGTCACCTGCGAAACTGCATCCACCGTGCCCGAACTGGAGCGTGAAGTGCGCCTCGTTTCCGGTGCGCCCGGTCGTGCTCGCGCGTTGTTCGGTAGCAAGACCTTCAGCCGGGCGGGTAACGCCACCGCGTCGAGCCGGGTGCGGACGCCAACGCCCGCCCACCTCGCGATCACGACACAATTTCCGTGTTACACTGTCCTTGCGCCATGAAGAACATCACCATCACGCTGCCGGAAGAGCTCGCCCTGTGGCTGCGGGTCCGGGCCGCGCAGAACGAGCGCAGCGTGTCTCGATGGATCGCCGAGTTGCTCGAAGGCATGCGGCGGCAGGAAGACGAGTACGAAGTCGCCATGAAGCAGGCCCTGTCCATCGAGCCCGAGAGACTCAACGAGAGCGGGGAACCCTATCCGTCGCGTGATTCCCTCTACGATCGGCCGGGGCCCGGTCCGCGGTAGACATCGGCCTGCAATGGCGAGCGCGCCCCTTGAGATGCTGCCGGAAATCACCTTGCCACCTCGTGGGCGTGACCCATGAGCGAAGTGGCGCCGCGCCTTGCCGAAGTCGGCAGATTCACATCGATCACTGTCCTTGCGGGCGGTTTGGAGAGTCTCGCTGGCGCGAAACTTCTGCGGCGCAAGCTCCTCGGAAAGGCGCGGCGCTTTGGAAGCAGGATGCAGCGGAAAGGAATCTGCATGACGGGTCCCGTCTTCGTCGACACGAATGTTCTCGTCTATCGACACGACATCACGAATCCGGTGAAGCAATCCCGGGCCGATGAATGGTACGAGCTTCTCTGGCGCCGGCGTTGCGGCCGATTGAGCTTCCAGGTTCTTCAAGAGCTCTATTCCACGCTGACACGCAAGCTGAAGCCGGGACTCGACTTGCCGAGGGCACGGCAACTCGTCCGCGTTCTGGCCACGTGGCGCCCCCTGCCGATTGATCTTGCAGTCCTGGAACGCGCCTGGCTCGTGCAGGACCATCATCTGCTGTCCTGGTGGGACGCACTCATCGTCGGGGCTGCGCAGGCGTGCAACTGCGAAATCCTCCTGACCGAAGACCTGCAGCACGGTCAGCGGTTCGGCACCGTGCTGGTGGTCGATCCCTTCGCCCAACCGCAACGGACCCCGGCGGAGATCCTGGAGGGCCGCCGGCCGTGATCGAAATGCGATCGTAGACGGCCTACCAGGAGATCCGCCGCTTGCGCCCCCGTCAGAACATCGCGATCGGATTGACCGGCGAGCCGGTGCCGTTGGGAATCGGCAGCGGCGCGATGGTCACCATGAACTCCCAGCGGTTGCGCTCGGCGGCAGCGTTGGCCAGCGCCTGGAAGTCAGCGCGGTCGAGCACCTGGATCCCGAGGATCGTCAGCGCGAAGTTGTGGAGCGCGGTGCGCGGCAGATCACCCTCCGGTTGCGGCACGTAGCCGGGCGTCTCCCAGCCCGCGATGGCCACGTCGCGCTCCTTCAGCCACGGGATCACGTTGTTGTCGAGGCCGGCCGCCTCGCGACCGGTATCGAACGGCCCGAGCGCGTCCTGGCGGGCCCAGCGCCCCCAGCGAATGAGGAAGGCATCGCCGGGGCCCACCTTCACGCCGGCCATCTCCTCCCACGCCTCCAGGTCCTCGACCGTGATGCGCGTCCCCGGCTCGAGCCACGGCACGCCCTTCAGCCGTGGGATGTCGTAGAGCACGCCGCGCGTGACGAGGCCGTCCTTCACGACCATGATGGAGTTCTTCCTGGCGCCCTCCTCCATCGTCACCAGCCCGTCGACGTCGTACCCGTTCCACATCTTGCCGTCGAAGAAGACGTGGGCGAACGCGTCGAGGTGCGTGGTGCCGGGACCGTGGATGCACGGATAGGCGATCTGGTCGCTGGCGCCCGTCCGCGTGGCGCGCACCATCCGCCACTCGACCGGGCACGGCACGTCGGCGCTCTCGTAGTTCTGGGCGTTCGACGACAGCGACACCGTGAACCCCTCGGTGACCAGCGCGGCCGCGGCGGCGCGCTTCGCTGGCGTGATGAGATTCGCCATGCCCAACTCGTCGTCCGGTCCCCAGCGGCCCCAGTTGGAGAGTTCCGTGAGCCAGCGATCGAACTGCTCCTGGCTCACGAGCGGAGGCTCGGACGCTTCCTGCGCCAACGTCGGCGGCTGTCCTGCCATCGCAAGAGCCACCACAAGAACACCGACCGCGACCGTGCCGGTCCACCATGCCTTCATCTCATCCTCCTCACGTGTCAGCGGCCGGGCAGCGAACGACGGCCCGTCGCCACGGAAAGCTCTTGCCCGGTTCCCCGGCACCTTACCACTGCGGCGCGTGAGGCGGTCAAGCGGATCCGCATGGGTTGACCAGGCGCAGACGCACCGGCCCCTGCGCCATCGAAAAGCGCTGTACCTGCCGCCGGACGTATCATTTCTCTGCATGGAGTCCTCGGTTGTCACCTCCCTCCGGAGCCTGATCGGCCGTCGCGTCACGTTGCCGGGCCATTTCGCGGAACCGGTGACGATCGAGGACGCACGCCCGCTCGGGTCGGGCGCGGAGCTGCGCGTCAGGCTGGCAACCGGGGAACTCGACGAAGCGGTGCTGTCCGGTGACGACCTAGCGCCCCTGCTGGAGATCGAGCCGCAAACCCAGCCGACAGCTTCCCCGGCGGACCCCGAGAAGCTTCGCCTGCTGGTGGAGTCCACGCGCATCCGTCTCGCCTACGCCTACGACCGCCAGTTCGCCGTCAGCCTGTCGGGCATCCGCACCCTGCCGCATCAGATCGAGGCGGTCTATCGGAAGATGCTGCCGCAGCCCCGGTTGCGCTTCCTGCTCGCCGACGACCCCGGCGCAGGCAAGACGATCATGGCCGGGCTTCTCGTCAAGGAACTCAAGCTCCGCGAGGCCATCGACCGGTGTCTGATTCTGGTCCCGGCGCCGTTGACCATTCAATGGCAGGACGAGCTGCTCCGCTTCTTCGGCGAACCGTTTCAGATCATCCACTCCGCAAACGACCAGCAGCAGCTTCTCAATCTCTGGGAGCGCGAGGCCCAGGTCATCTCGTCGATCGACTACGCCAAGCAGGAGGACGTTCGGGAACGGGTCTGGCAGCAGCGCTGGGATCTCATCATCGTCGACGAAGCCCACAAGTGCAGTGCATACACGAAGCGATCGGCCGGCCGCGGCGACGAGGTGGAGCGCACGAAACGCTACCAGCTCGCCGAGCACCTCTCCGAGCACTGTGACAACCTGCTGCTGCTGACGGCGACGCCGCACCATGGCGACGACGACCGCTTCGCGCACTTCATCCGTCTGCTGGATCGCGATCTCTTCCCCGAACCACATCGCGCCGGCGCGGACGCGAAGCGCGTCCGCCGCGAGATTCTGCGCCTCGGCGAAGACTGTCCGTGGTCGCTCCGCCGATTGAAGGAGGACCTGAAGGACATGCACGGGCGCCGGCTGTTCCCCGACCGCCACGTCGGCACGGTCAGCTTCAGCCTCGGCCCCGAGGAGTACGCCATCTACAAGGCGGTCACGGCCTACATCAACGAGTTCCTGCCGCAGGCCACCGGGAAACGGAAGAACAGCGTCGCACTGGTGCGGACGGTCTTCCAGCGGCGCCTGGCCAGCTCCACGCGCGCGATTCACGAATCACTGCTCCGCCGCAGGACCAAGCTGACGAACCTGGTCGAGGAACTGGAGGGACTTGCGCCGGCCCAGCGCGCGAAACGGCTTGCGCAGCTCGCCGGCCGGCTCGCCGACACGGAGCAGGACGAGGGCGATCTGGATGAGAATGCCCGCGACGAGTTGGTCGACGGTGCGACGGCGGCGGTCGAACTGGACCAGCTCCGGGCGGAAATCGCCGCGCTAGGCGACGTGGCGGCGCGCGTCGGCCGCGTCCGCGACAGCGGGCGCGACTCCAAGCTGGTCGCCCTGCGCGAATGCCTGACGCGGGCGGAGTTCAACGAACTGCAGGACGGCCGCGGCAAGCTCCTCATCTTCACGGAGCACCGGGACACGCTGAATCATCTGCGGGAACACCTCGCGTCCTGGGGCTATTCGACGTGCGAGATTCACGGCGGGATGAACCCGCACGAGCGCAAGCGGGCGCAGGAGGAGTTCCGGACGAGCCGGCAGATCTGCGTGGCGACGGAAGCGGCGGGCGAAGGGATCAATCTGCAGTTCTGCCATCTGATGGTCAACTACGACCTGCCCTGGAACCCGACCCGTCTGGAACAGCGTCTGGGCCGCATCCATCGCATCGGCCAGCCGCGCGACGTGTACGCGTTCAACTTCGTCGCGACATCCTCGGAGGACGGGCAACCGGTCATCGAGGGGCGCATCCTGGAGCGGCTTCTGAGCAAGCTGGATCGCATGCGGGACGCGCTCGGGGATCGGGTGTTCGACGTGGTCGGCGAAGTGCTGTCCCTCAACAAGGTCAACCTCCCGGACATGCTCCGCGAGGTAGCGTACGAGCCTCGGCGCCTCGACGACTACCTCGACGAAATCGAGCGGATCGACCCACGGCAACTCGAGCTGTACGAAGACGCGACCGGTATCGCCCCGGCAAGAGCGCACGTGGATTTCTCGTCCTTCGCCACGGCGAACCTCGAAGCGGAAGAGCGGCGACTCATGCCGCGCTACGTCGAATCGCACTTCCTGAGCGCCGCCAGGGCCGTCGGCCTGCGCACCGAATCGAGAGCAGACGGACTCTGGCGCATCGAGCATGTGCTCGCCGACCTCCGCTCCGAGCGTCTCGCCGCCGTCCGGCGCCTCGGCAAGCCGGACGCCGGCTATCGGAAACTGACCTTCTACAAGGAGCATCTGGAGCAGGATCAGCACCTCGATGCGGTACTGCTCGGCCCCGGCCACCCGCTCTACGGTGCGGTGGACGAGAAGCTGCGCGAACGCCTGCGCGCGATCGTCGGTCAGACGGCGGTCTACGTGGACACCGCCGCCGATTCGCCGTATCGGCTCCACTTCTACGAGATCTCGGTCCGCGGGCAGACCACGGCGGGTGAGGCTGCGACGATTCACGCCGAGCTTGTCGGTGTGCGCGAAGAGCTCGGTGAGACCGTCGCCGCTTCCTACCGCTACAGCGTCGTTCCGGCAGACGTGCTGATCGATCTGCCGGCACATCCGCGCCCCCCGGAGACATTGCCGGAGATCGACTGGGAACCCGTCAGCGACTACGTGAAATCGACGGTCCAGATGGACCGACGCCAAGATGCGCAGACCGAGCGTGGCCGCTATGCCGATGTCGCGCGCGACTATCTCGGCAGATCTTTCGAGGCCCGCGTCAGAACCGCGCAGAGTCGGGTGATGGCATTGAGGCTCCGTGAAGCGAAAGAGCCCGAAGTCGCCCTGGCGCGGCAGCGAGCCGAACAGGACCTCGAAGATCTGAGCCGTACGCGGAAGGAGCGCCTGGCCGGTGTAGATCGGCTTCGCATCGCCCGCCACGGCCCCGTGCGTCACGTCGCAAGCTGTCTCGTGTTGCCGCCGGACACGAACGCGGACGACATCCCCGCTCCTGCTGACGAACCGGACGCCCGGCTTCGGCGACGGATCGAGGTGGCCGCCGAGGACGTCGTGGTTGCCCACGAGGAGGCCCGGGGCCGCGAGTGCGAACGCGTCGGCCATCTCAAGATCGGTTTCGACGTGCGAAGCCTCGCCGCGCCGGACCCGCAGACCGGATACCGTGATCCGGTGACCGGCGTGCGACGTATCGAGGTCAAGGGCCGCAGGCGCGGTCAACCGGTCAGGCTCACCACCAACGAGTGGTACAAGGCGCAACAGCTCGGCGACACCTACTGGTTGTACGTCGTCTGGGATCCGTTGACAGACCCTGATCCCGTCCCGCTAATGGTGCAGAATCCGGCGAAGTGTCTTGACCACGCGAAGAAGGAAGTAGTCGCCGCACGCTACTACGATCTGCCGGGTGACGCCGTGGAACAGGCTGCACGCAAGCAGCGCCGGGAGCAGCAGTGAAGAGGAACCGTACCGAATGCGCGTAACGCGACTGGAGATAAGGGACTTCCGCTCGATCAGGCATCTGGCCCTCGATCTGGGCCAAACCACGGTTTTCGTCGGTCCGAACAACGCCGGCAAGACCGCGATCCTGGACGCTCTGCGCATCGCGCTGACGCGCCGCTGGGGTCAACGCGGCACCGGGTTCACCGAGTACGACGTGCACTTGGCAAACGACACCGACGATCCGAAGACATCGCCCGGTGTGAGCATCGAGATCGTCGCCGAGGAATCCGAGCCGGAAGAATGGCCCGCCGCCATTTCCGAAGATCTCGACCAGATCGTTCAACTGGATCCGAGCACGGACATTCGTTCGATCGCGCTTCGGACAAAGTGCGCCTGGAACGATGACAGCGGCGCATTCGAACCGACGTGGGAGTTTCTCGACGCCAAGCGAGAACCGCTCGTCGGACGCAGCGCTCGTCGCGTCAACCTCGAGCGCTTCTGGCGCTATCTGCCCGTGTTCTACCTCGGCGCATTACGCGACGTAGGCGACGAGTTCTCACCACGTTCGCAGTTCTGGGGACGGCTGCTCAAGGCGCTGGAGATTCCTGCCGACCTCGAATCACGCGCCCTGCGCGTCCTCGATCTGCTCAACCGCCATCTGCTGAGAGCCGACCAGCGCCTGCAGGAGATCGCAGCGACATTGTCCGGCACGACCAGAATCGCCGCTCGGGATCGCGAAGGCAGTCTGGACCTGCGCATGGTACCGCTCAAGATGTGGGATCTGATCTCCAAGGCCGAGATCATCCTGCGCAACGAACCGGATTCGCCGTGGTTGCCGCTCCCGCGTCAGGGGCAAGGGATTCAGAGCCTCTCGGTGATCTTCCTGTTCCAAGCGTTCGTCGAGCATCTAGTCCGGGAGCTTTATGAACAGGATAGCGAACCGGTGCTTGCCCTCGAAGAGCCCGAGACGCACCTTCATCCGCAGGCCGCGCGTACTCTCTGGGACCATGTCCACGCGCTGCCCGGCCAGAAGATCGTCACCACCCACTCGCCGTACTTCGTGCAACGCGTGCCGTTCCGGGACCTGCGCATCGTGCGTCTCACCGCGAATGGGACAGAAGTCAGATCCCTGCCCGCGAGTTTTTCTGCGAAGATTCCGCCGCTCGACGGCCTCGAAACCGTGGTCCGCCAGTCCGCCGGTCAGCTCCACTACGAAAATGCACCCGAGATTCTCACGGTCAACGGCACACTCGACGAGAACCTCTATCGCCCCCTGCTTGCACTCTGTGGCGCCCATGAACAACGCACCAGGATCGAGCACGCCCTGCGTGACTTGCGAGATCGATCATCCCTCCACATCTCGGATGAGGAGCTTCGAACGCTGGAAACGTTCGCCAGACGCATGCGCGGCGAAATCTTCTTCGCGGTGCGCTGGATGATCGTCGAAGGACAGGCTGACTACCTTGTAGTGCATGCCGTGGCCGAGGCGCTGAACTACAATCTCGACCAGCACGGCGTCGCGGTCATCGACGCCAAGAACAACGGCAGTCCGGATACCTTCGCCGCGCTCGCACGCGCGCTCGCCATCCCTTGGCTGGCCGTGTTCGACGGCGACAACGAGGGCCGAAACTACGTTCGGTCCCTTCGCAATCGCGGATTCACGGACGCGGAACTCGATCGACGCTGTGGAACCCATGACGCCGGCGACCTCGAGGCACAGTTCGTCGCCGACGGACTGGGTCCGGAACTCCGCGAAATACTGACCGCATTGCAGGTCCGAAATGCGACCACCTTGACGGACGAAGCGCTTTCGGCGCGGCTCAGGGATCACAAGACCGCCTGTGCGGCAGCGCTGGCAGCCCGTCTTCGCGCGGACCCTGGCCTCGCGCAACGTACGCCGGCGGCATTTCGAGCGGCCATCGAGCAATTGCCGGGACTGACCTGATGGACAATGCGCTGGAATCAACCCTTGCGGAGTTGACCGACATTCAACGCCGAGCCGTGGACTGGTCCGCTGGCCCACTACTCGTGCTTGCCGGACCCGGCTCCGGCAAGACGAGGGTGCTCACGTGTCGCATCGCCCGTCTGCTCGACATGTCCAGGGACCAGCGCTTTCGTGTCCTCGCTCTCACCTTCACGAACAAGGCGGCGAACGAAATGACGGGCCGCGTCAGGAAACTCGTGCCCGGACTGGAGGAACGCGTAGACATCGACACGTTCCATGGCTTCTGCGCGCAGGTGTTGCGGCAGCATGGCGCGCATCTGGGCATCAAACCAGACTTCGCGATCTATTCGGAGACAACGGACCGGCAGGCCGTCCTGGACGACGCTTTGCGGCGAGACCGGACGCATTGTGCGGGATGCGAAGACGTTCGGCTCCTGCCGTTGATCGACGACCTGAAGGCCCACCTGATCGAACCCGAGCAGGCGCAGGAACACATTGGACACATGAGCGAGTGGGCGGCGGAGAGGGTTGGCGCCGTTGAAGCAGCCTATCGACTGTACGAAGAGGAGCTGCGCCGAGCCAACGCGCTGGATTTCAACTCCCTGATTCTGGAAGCGCACCGGCTGTTCGCTTATCCGGCAATGGCCCGGCACTACCAGAAGGTCTACCGGTATTGGCTGATCGACGAGTTCCAGGACACCAACAAGGCGCAATACAATCTACTGCGCCGTGTGGCGGGCCAGAGCTTCCGTGAGATTTTCGCGGTTGCCGACGACGATCAGACGATCTTCGAATGGAACGGCGCGAACGTTCGCCGAATAGGCAATTTCGTGAGGGACTTCTCGTGCGACGTCGTACAGTTGCCGGAGAACTTCCGCTGCCCGCCGCCTATAGTCGAAGCTGCCAACCGTCTGGTCGTCTACAACGCCGTGCGCGCGACCTCGAAGCAGCCCGCGAGGTCGGTGCAAGACCACGCCTCCCACTCGGACGAAGGGCAGATCCGATACGTGGAATTCGATACGGACACGGACGAGGTTGCCGGTATCGCCGACGAAATCGTCGACCTCGACAGTGAGGCGCGTAGCCGGACCGCCGTGCTGGCCAGGAATCGATGGCTTCTGGAGAGGATGCACGAAGCTCTCGCGGCCGTTGGTGTTGCCGCCGTGATCGCGGCGCGCCGCGACGACTTCGTTTCGCCGCAGATGCGCTGGCTGGTGGCCTGCCTGAAGCAGATCAACCGACCGCTGGACCGGCACAACATGGCCGTTCTCGTCGAGGCGTTCAGCGGTTTCGCGCCGTCCCGGATCGGTCGGGACTCGCTCGCGTCGAGATCGGAAACCGATGGCGTTACGTACCTGACCGCCTGGATCGACGTCGTACGGCAGGCTGACCTGTCACCGCCTGCCACTGAAATCGTCGACACGATAGCGGAACTCTCCACTGGAAACATGAAGCTGCCTACGGCGATCCAGCAGATTCTCGATTGCTTTGGACGTGACGATCCAGACGAAGACCTCAAGGACGACCTGAACGCGTGGCGCAGGATCTCGCGAGAGATCAAGACGGCGCGAGGATCCACGTCGCTCGATCGTTTCCTGCAGGAACTGCAACTTCGTTCCAAGGAACCGGTCCCGGCGCCGGGAACCGTGACGCTGACGACCATCCACGGCGCCAAGGGTCTGGAATTCGATACGGTGTACCTGATTGGGCTCGCCGAAGAAGTCCTGCCCTCCTGGCAGAGCGTGCGGAACGGGAGCGGGAGCGGCGCACTCGAAGAAGAGCGGCGCGGGTGTTTCGTCGCCATCACGCGCACGAGGAAGCATCTGATCCTGTCGCGGGCGCGGCACTACCGCGGGTGGTCCAAGGCGCCGTCACGATTCCTGTCCGAGATGGGCTGTCTGGGCGGTCAGCATCCGGGCAACGCTGTAATGGGCAAGGGACGATCATGAGCGACCGTCGGCTGATCGAGGACTATCTTCCCGTGGACTGGCTGAGCGCCGAGGCCTCCGGCGAGCCGCGGACGAAGGGGCACATCTCGACCCTGCACCTCTGGCGGGCGCGGCGTCCGCTCACGGCCTGCCGGGCGGCGGTCTACTCCGCGCTGGTCAGCGCGCCCGGTTCAGCCGAAGAACGTGAACGACAGGACAACTTCCTCAAGGCGCTGTGTCAGTGGGACGCCCCGGACAGCACCGTGCAGGAGGCGCGCCGGCGAATCCGAAAGGACCGCAACGCGCCTCCGCGCGTCCTCGATCTGTTCGCGGGCGGCGGCGCAATCCCGCTCGAGGCTCTTCGTCTGGGTTGCGACGCGTATGCGCTCGACCTGAACCCGGTCGCCTTTCTGATTCTCAAGGGGACCTGCGAGTATCCGCAACGATTTGGCCGCGCTCTGTCCGGGGAGGTGCGGCGGTGGGCCGAGCGGGTGGCCGAGCGAACACGCATCGCGACTTCGGCGTTCTATCCGACCATTCCCGCTCCAGACGGTCTCGAAGCAACAGCGAAGGCGCAAACTGTGCTCGAAGGTACGACCGAGGAGCTGCGCACGCTCACGCCGTTCGTGTTCCTCTGGGCCCGAACGGTTCCGTGTCCGAACCCGCAATGCGGGGCAGTCGTTCCTCTCTATCGCCAGACCTGGCTGCGAAAGAAACCGTCCGGCTATGTCGCGCTGCGTCCCGTTCCGCGCCCCGATCGACGCCGCGTCGAGTTCGTCGTGGTCGACGGTTCTTCGCCGGCCGAACTCGGGTTCGACCCCGCCGAGGGCATGCGCGCCACGGCCACGCGCTGCCTGTGTTGCGGCTCCGCCGTTTCCGCCGGGTATGTGCGCGCCTACGGAGCCGGAGAGGGATTCGGCCAGCAGCTTCTCTGCGTCATCTGCGTGAATCCGTTCGGCCCGGGCAAGCTCTATCTCACCGACGACTCCTGGATTGCCGAGGAAGACGAACGCCAGCGAGCGGCGGAGGACCGGGCCGCCGCGCTCGAACGGGACCTGGGCGTCGTCACGATGGACGCGGTGATCCCACCGACCGGCAACGCGGGTCTCGCAACGGGCAAGAGCTATCTCTACGGGATCGAACGATTTCGGGACGCGTACACGCCGCGCCAACGCGCGGTGCTCCTCGAGCTGGTCAGTCAAGTCCGCATCGCGCACCGGGAGATGCTGGACGACGGGATCGAAGCCGGCCGCGCCCAAGCGATTACGGTCTATCTCGCCCTGTGGATGAGCCGCCTGACGGACCGCTTCAACGGTCTGGCGCGTTGGAACAACGTAGGCGAGAAGATCGAGAGCTTGACGTCGATGAAGCGGATCGCGATGACCTGGGACTATCCCGAAGTCAACCTGTTCGCGGGCAGTTCCGGGAGCTGGCGGTCCGCCCTCGACTACGTCACCGCCTTCATCGAACGCGAGGCCAACGCGGGACACCCGGCCACGGTTCTGCGGGGAAGCGCGACAAGACTATCGGCGGCCGATCTCGAAGAGTCCAGCTTCGACGCCGTCATCACCGACCCGCCGTACTACGACAACGAGTCGTATTCGGAACTGTCGGACACCTTCTACGTATGGTTGCAGCCGGCGTTGCAGCACGTCTTCCCGGAGCACTTCGCCTCGCAGCTCACGCCGAAGCGGCAGGAGTGCGTTGCCGCGGCGTACCGCCAGGGCGGAACAGCGGAAGCAGCCTGGCGGCATTTCGAGGCGAGCTTGGCCGCGGCGCTCGGCGAGGCCCGACGCGTGTTGAAACCCGACGGGATTCTCACGCTCGTCTACGCCCACCGGACGACGGCCGGTTGGGCCACTCTGGTCAACGCCCTCCGCGACGCGGGATTCGAGGTCACCGAGGCGTGGCCGGTCGAGACCGAAGCCAAGTCCCGTGCCGCGCATCAGGGCGACGCGGCCCTGCGTTCATCGATCTTCATCGTTGGACGCCCCAGACTCGTTGAACGGACCGGCAGCTATGAGGACGACGTGGAGCCCAGCCTGCACCGGATTGCGTCGGAGCGGGTCGGCAGTCTGTGGAACGGCGGCAATGGTCTGGGGGGCGCCGACCTGCTGATGGCCTCCGTCGGCGCCGGCCTGCAACCGTACACCCGCTTCCGGCGCGTCGAATATGCGAACGGCGAAGAAATGCCGCCCGAGGCGTTCCTGCGCGAGGTCGAAGGCGTCGTACTGGGATCGATGCTCAAGCAGATCTTCGACCTGCCCGGTTCGGGGGTCGCTGCGGTCGACCCGGTAACCCGGTTCTACGTTCTCTGGCGCTTCACCTACGGCGCGGCCGCGGTTGACGCAGGCGACGCCTTCGTCTTCTGCTATCCCCAGGCCATCGAGCTGGACGAAGCGTCCGGTCTCATGGGAGCGGTGCCGGCCCTCGTCGAGAAGAACGGCTCGGCCGTTCGCGTTCGGACCTTCGCCGAGCGCGGTGGAGACATCGGCCTGGGGTTGCCTGCGAACGGTCGGCCCTCGCCACTCGTCGACGCGCTGCATCGCACACTGTGGTTGGTCGAGAACCGACCCGCCGAGCTGTCGGCCTACCTCAGACTCGCGCGGCCGAACCAGGAAAAACTGCGACTCGTGGCGCAGGCACTGTCCGGACCCGTGCTGACGGCGCAACGGACGGCGGAAGCCGAGCTGGCCGACGAGCTGTCGGCGCTCCACAAGCTCGTCGCCAACTGGCGCGGGATCGTGGACGAGCGGAGCAGCCCACGACCATCCATCCGGCAGGCCCACGGCCAGACCGAATTCTCGCTCTCTGGAGACGACTGACACATGACAGCCGGCCATCGCCCCTGGATCGAATGCGTAGAGCTGCATCCCGACGTCCTGTCGGAGGAATTCTCGGAGGATGTCTTCGCACTCGATCTCGGCACCTTGTCCGACTACCTGACCGGTACAGACCTCGGCTTGCCGGTCTCGGATCTGCCGCGGATTCCGGCCGTCTACCGCGACGCCGACAGCTTCTTCGCGGCCTCCTACCTGACCGGCGGGCTGCAATCCCTTCTCAGGGACGTACTCGGGCGGCTGACCGGCGCGCAGGGCAATCGTGTACTCAAGCTGCTGACGCCGTTCGGCGGCGGCAAGTCCCACACGCTGGCTGCGCTGCTGCACGGCGTCCGGTCACGAACGGCACTCGACGCGTTGCCTGAAGCCGCGGGGCTGGCCCGTCCGGAGGGCGTGCGGGTGGCGGTGGTCGACGGGCAGTTCTTCGATGCCACCAACGGCAAGCGCGTACCGCAGGAGGGATTTGCAACGAGGACGATCTGGGGCTGGATGGCCTGGGCGCTCGGCGGAACAGAAGGCTACGAGATCGTGCGCGCGCAGGACGAGGCGCGCGTTGCGCCGGGCGGCGACGCCATCGTCGAGCTGCTGCGGCGCGGCCCGAGCCTGATCCTGCTCGACGAGCTCCTCGAGTACCTCATCAGCGCAGGCGGCGTCCGCGTGGAACAGACAACGCTTCGTGACGAAACGCTGTCGTTTCTCAAGCGGCTGACGGTTGCAGTGGGCAACGTGGACAACGCGGTGCTCGTGTACTCGATGCAGTCGAGCAAGCGCGAATCGCTCGAATACACCAGTCTGCTTCAGACCGTGGAGCACTTGGCCGCCCGCAAGGACCAGCGCCGCGAGCCGGTCGAGGGGAACGAGATACTCAACGTGATTCAGCGGCGGCTGCTGGCGAAGCCACCGGACCGGGACGCGGCGAGCCAGGTGGCCGAGGCGTGGCGACAGGTGTTCACCCAGATGCGCCGTGCCTACGCACAAGGTGAACCGGAACGCCAGCAGGCGGAAGAAGAGGGTCTGGTCCTCCGCGACCGGATCGCCGCGTCCTACCCCTTCCACCCTGCCCTCATCGACCTGATGCGCGAACGCTGGGCGGCCGTCCCGGACTTCCAGCGCACGCGGGGCGCCCTCAGATTCCTGGCCTCGTGCCTGCGCGCGGCTCACCGGGCAGGCGGGTCGCGTCTGCTGCTCGGCCCTGGTGACGTGCCCATCCGGGACAGTGACGTACGGCTCGCCTTCTTCAAGGAAGTGGGGCAGCGGGAGGACTTCCAGGCCTGCCTGGAACACGACTTCGTCGGCGCCAACGCCCGCACGCGGCGTATAGATGATAGACGCGCAAGAGAAGTCACCACCGAAGCCGGAAAGCGTCCCGCCGGCCGCCTTGCCACAGCCATGCTCATGTACTCGTTCGGCGGCCTGAGCCGCTCGGGAACCGACGACGGAGACGTGCTGCCCCCGGGTATCGGCGAGCGCGACCTGCTCGGGATCGGCGTCGGCCCGGATCTCGACAGCACGACCGTCCAGGCCTGTCTCAAGGAACTCAAGGAGCAATGCCTGTACCTCCACTTCGACGGGGTGCGCTACTGCTTCAAGAAGGATCCCAACGTCACCCTGCTCGTCGAGCAGGAGGCCGAAGTCGTGGCCCGGCACGACACCCGCGTACGCAGCCGCATCCAGGCGATGATCGAGGAACGGCTTGCCGGCCACCGCTCGGCCGTCGTCTGGCCGGCGAAGTCGGCGGACGTTCCCGACAGGGAGGCGCAATTCCTGATCGCCTATCTGCCCATCGACTTCGCCGCCCTGCCTGTGACGGAACGGCAGCAGAAGGCAAGAGATCTGTGCGAGAACTTCGGCAATCGGACTCGCGAGTACCGCAACGGTCTCGCGCTGGCCGTCCCGTCCACCGATCAGATCGAGACCCTGCGTCGAGCCGTCCGCTACCTGCTCGCGGTCGAGCGGGTCCGCAGCAAGTCACGAGAGCACAACCTCTCGGATGCCCAGAAGAGCCAGCTCAGAGAACGCGAGGCCACCGAAAGGGCCGCCGCCGAGTCGGCGCTCCTCAAGCTGTACAGCGAAGTCCTGCTTCCCGGCTCCGCCGGGGGCGCGCTCTCCCTGGACGTGGTCAGCATGGGCGGCCGACCGCTCCAGACGACGCTCGACGAGAAGAAGCGCGCCCGGATCCATCAACGGCTGCTGGAACTGCTGACGCCCGTGCACCGCAAGGTGTTCGACACCGTGGCGCCCGGCAAGATCGTCGACCTGTTCAAGCTCGGCGTACCCGAATCCGGCAGTCCCGGCATCCCGACCGACCAGGTGGTTGCGGGGTTCTTCTCGTTCCTCGGCTTCCCGCGCCTGCACTCCGAAAACGTGGTACGCAAGGCGATCGCACGGGGGGTGGAGACCGGCCTGTTCGGATACGCCACGGGCCGTCCGGCACTAGACGACACCGGTCGCTTTCAGATCGCCCGAAACCGCGTCGCCTTCGGGCGCGGCATCGCCGACGATGAAATCGACCTCGACTCCGGCTTTCTGATCGTGCCCGCCGCTCTGCCCGAACAGCCGGCGGCAACGACGGGCGCCACGGACGATGCATACGCCGGCGACGGCACTACCTACCCCAAGCCCGGGGGCACAACCAGCATCCGAGAGAAGCCGGCGCCCGGCGGCGACGGGAAGCTGCCCATCGAGGAAACGCTCGGCGAACTCACGATTTCGTTCACCGCCAGTCGGGACGACTTGTACGCCGCCTGGAACGCCCTCGCCAACCTCGCCGACGTCGCAGGCAGGGTCTCCGTCAGCGTGAAGGCCACATCGGAGGCAGCCTTCGACAAAGCCAGGATAGAGAATGGCGTACTTGAGCCACTGCGAGAGCTTGGGCTGATCGACGAAACCGAACACTGACTGCCCGTCGCACGGAGACACCATGAAGCTCACCAAGGTACGGATCACGAACTTTCAGAGTATTCACGATTCCACCGAGTTCGATATCGCCGATGTCACCTGTCTCGTCGGCAAGAACGAAGCAGGCAAGACCGCACTCTTGAAGGCCCTGTACCGGCTGAATCCGGTCCTGGAATCTGAGGGAACGTTCGATGCCGTGGAAGACTATCCGCGCCAGGCCGTATCCGATTACGAGCACGACGTCGAAGCTGGGCGTGCCGAGCCCGCACAGGTTGTTCACGCCACATATGCACTTGAACCTGACGACATCGCCGCCGTCGAGAACGTCTTCGGCCGAAAATGTCTCAGCGACGACAATCCGGCAGTCACGCTGCTCAAGGGATATTCCAACGACGTCACCTTCACCGGCATCAATGTGGATTCAACGTCCGCTATCGTTCACCTTATCGGAGAGGCCGGACTCCCCCAACCGCTTACAGCGCGATTGCTCCCGCTCACTGCCGCCACAGAAATGCTCACCGTTCTATCCGACGCAGAAGAGACGGATGCAGTACGTCAGCTCCGGCCGACGCTCGATGCGATATCCACGACCGATGTCGCATCGGTGGTCTACGCGGACATTCTCCGCGATCGAATACCGAAATTTCTGTACTTCGACGAGTACTCCCTGATGAAGGGGCAGGACAACCTTGACGCGCTCAAGAACCGTCTGGACAGCAATGCCCTGGAGCCTCAAGACCACCCGCTCGTCGGCTTGATTGACCTGGCCGGACTCGACCTGGACCAACTGACTGCCCCCGGCAGAACGCAAGCGTTGATTGCGCGTCTCGAAGCCGCTGAGAACCGGCTTACGCAAAAGGTCCTCACCTACTGGTCACAGAATCGGCACCTTCGGCTGCAGTTCGATATTCGGCCCGCACAACCCGACGATGGACCGGGAATGACGAACGGCACGAACATATGGGGGCGCGTACGGGACATGAAGCATATGGTGAGCACAGCTCTCGGAACGCGCTCTCGCGGCTTCGTCTGGTTCTTCTCGTTTCTTGCATGGTATTCGAAACTGCGAAAGGAGGGAGAGAATCTCATCCTGCTTCTGGACGAACCCGGCCTGTCGCTGCACGCAAAGGCTCAGGCTGATCTGCTTCTGTACTTTGACAAGGAACTCAAACCGCATCACCAGGTAGTCTATACCACGCATTCACCATTCATGGTCAACCCCGGACAGTTCAGTTCCGTGCGCATCGTCCAGGACCCGAGCATCGAACCGGATGCGGATGAAGATTCTGATCAACCATCCGGGACCCGGGTGACTACCGATGTTCTCGAAGCGACGCCGGACAGTCTGTTCCCGCTTCAGGGCGCTCTCGGCTACGAGATCCACCAGACGCTCTTCGTCGGTCCGAACTGCCTGGTTGTCGAGGGCGTTTCTGACCTTCTCTACATCCAGACCGTTTCGGCTCTGCTTGAGGAACGAAACAAGTGCGGCTTGAGTCCGGAGTGGACCATCACGCCGGTGGGAGGGGCGGACAAGGTACCCACGTTCGTGGCGCTGATTGGGGCCCAAACGAAACTGAATGTTGCCGTGCTGATTGACTACCAGAAGAAGGACAAGCAGACTATCGAGAATCTGTACAAGAGAAAGCTGCTCAAGAAAAAGAACGTCCTCACTTTCGCGGACTACACAGGAGCCAAGGAAGCAGATATCGAAGACCTGTTCAGTCCAGGCCTCTACCTGAGTCTCGTGAACCAGGCCTTCGGCGCGTCCATTGGTCTGGCCGATCTGTCGAGCAACCACGCTCGAATCCTGCGTCGTCTCGAGCAGTACTTGGCGACGACCCCGCTTCCCGATGGAGCGATCTTCAATCACTATCGTCCTGCGCGCTACTTCGCAGACAATGTCGGTTCACTCGCCGCTCAGTTGACCGATCAGGAACTCGAGCGCTTCCAGGAAGCGTTCGAAGCTCTGAATCGGCTCCTCCCGGCTGAGACCGACCCGTAGAGCCTGGGAACGAGAGCGACGATGACCACGTGGGAAACGTTACCCGTTGCACCCGACGACAATGCCAGGATCGAGACCCTGCTACTGGTACCGTTGCGGAACTCGGACTACTCGATGACCAGCAATTGTAACGTCTCGTCATCATCGGGCAACGTCCACGCGCTGCGACTGGGAGGCTGCTGATGGCGCGGTCAAGCCTTCTGCTGGACCTGGTTCGAGCCGGTGCACGCGGGGACCATGCGCTCTTCCGCAAGGCCCTGGAAGCCCTCGTCACGGAAGAGCGCGCCAAGCAGCACCACGTGCTCGCCGACCGTCTGGCGGCTCACCTGCACACTGAGGGTACGCGTGGCAATGGTCCCGTCGCACCGCCTACGCGGCGTGACGGGGCAGCCACCAATCTGTACCACGAGGTCACGACAGAACGGCGGCTGGACGACCTCGTGCTTCCGGACTCGGTGGCTAATGCCGGCCGAGAACTGGTCGAGGAACATCGCCGCGCCGAACTGCTGGCGGCGTACAACCTGCAGCCCCGACACCGTGTGCTTCTCACCGGACCTCCAGGAAACGGAAAGACATCGTTCGCCGAGGCAATCGCGACCGAATTGGCGGTGCCCCTGGTGTCCGTGCGCTATGAATCCGTCATTGCCAGCTACCTGGGAGAGACAGCGGTTCGCCTCTCCCGTCTGTTCGATCAGGTGCGGACGCGGCGATGCGTGCTCTTCTTCGACGAATTCGACGTGGTGGGCAAGGAACGCGGCGACCTCCATGAAACAGGCGAAATCAAGCGCGTGGTCAGCTCGCTCCTGCTGCAAATCGACACGCTGCCGAGTTCCGTGGTCGCGATTTCCGCGACGAACCACCCGGAATTGCTGGACCGTGCGGTCTGGCGCCGCTTCCAGCTTCGTCTCGCGCTTCCCTCCCCGACGCAGGCGCTCGCACGGGAGTGGTTTCGCCGCTTTGAACAGCGCGCCGAACTGAAGCTGGGGATTTCACCGTCCACGCTGGCCAGACGCCTCGCCGGCCTGAGTTTCGCCGAGCTGGAACAGTTCGGTCTGGATGTGCAGCGGCACTACGTGCTGCATCTTCCGGACGGCGACGTACGCACCATCATCAGGGAACGGTTGAAGCAATGGCGTGAGCGCGTGCCGGCGACGAATCGTCCGGCGGCGCCAATAGGCGAGAACGATGCCTGAACGCCCGCTGCTGATTCTGCCGAGTCCCGGTGAACCTCTTCCCCGTCGCAGGAGAGGCGGAGGAGGAGGCGCACCGCACCTTCCGGGTCGCGTACGGCAGGCCGAACGGCTGGATCCGAAGTTCGATGCTCTGCAGGAGGCGCTGGAAGCCCGACGCGTGCGCGTGCAGGCGGAGTCCCATGACCTCGTTCCCGAGGAAGTCATCGTCCTGGAGACCATCGACACAGTTGAGCATTTCATCCGCGCGGTAGAGAAAGTCCCGGGAATGGAATGGCTTGCCGAGATCGAGGAAACGGATATTCCGCCGGATGACGATTTCTTTGAAGTCACGGACAGCGGAGAACGACGCCCCGACAAGACTCTCCGTGGACGCCTGTTCATGCTGTTCACGAACCAGGACGCGCTGCGAATAGTCCTGTCGATGTGGAAGGAATGGCACGACGACGGCCGTCTGCCCCGCGGACGTGGCGCCTGGAAGAGGGTCTTCGAGCGGCTGCGCGATGTACGGCTGTGGGGAGTGAACGACCGGCTGCGCGAGACACGAGTGCTGGACGATTGGCGGGAGCGAGTGGCGCGCGGCGAAGAGGTGGTGCCCTGCGAGATCGAATTGTGGCATCGGGGCACGCTGCCGCAACGCCGCGCCGCCCGGGATCGCGTCGCCACGCTCGTTGCGGAACAGGACGGGCGGATCGTCACCGAAGCCGCCATCGATGAGATTGCCTATCACGCACTTCTGGTGCACCTGCCGGTGACGTTCGTTGATTCTCTGCTGGAGGAGAACGACCATGACGTCGCACTGGTCCAGTGTGAGCAGATTCAGTTCTTCCGCGCCAGTGGCCAGTCGGCGGTGACGGTGACGGACGAACATCGAGAAGAAGACCGGGCGGCGCTGTCAGGCGAACCGCCGGCCGGAAACCCCGTGATCGCATTGTTCGATGGTCTTCCCCTGCCGGCCCATCGAAGACTTCAGGGACGCCTGATAATCGACGATCCCGACGACTTCGAGGAAGACTACCCGCCCGATCGGCGGCGCCACGGGACCGCGATGGCTTCACTGATCGTGCACGGCGATCTGGCGACCGGCGAAGCCCCACTGTCGCGGCCTCTGTACGTTCGCCCAATCCTCCGTCCGGATCCGCGAGACTGGAGAAACAACGACGAGTCGGTTCCCGAAGATACGCTCGTCGTCGACCTGGTCCATCGGGCGGTTCGCCAATTGTTCGGGGAAGAAGGCGAAGGACCTGCGCCAGCCCCGAGCATCGCCGTCATCAACCTGTCGATCGGGATCCGGGATCGTCCATTCGACCAAGCCCTCAGCCCCTTCGCCCGCCTGCTGGATTGGCTCGCATGGCATTACAAGGTGCTGTTCGTAGTCAGTGCAGGCAATCACACCCATCGGATCGAACTGTCGGTCCGAACCGGTGATCTGGAGTCGATGTCCGACCTTGAGATACAACAAGACGTCGTCCGCTCGATAGCGGCCGACGCACGCCATCGGCGGCTCCTGTCGCCGGCGGAGGCCGTGAATCCTCTGACCGTGGCGGCGGTTCACGACGACGCCTCGACCGCAGAGCCGCCCCCTGGACAACGGGATCCATACCTCGACACCGGAATGCCGAGTCCAGTCAACGCTCAGGGGATGGGCTATCGCCGGGCGATCAAGCCCGACATCCTGGCCAGCGGGGGGCGCGTCGTCGTGCGGGATCAGTTGGCGACCGGCGGCAACGAACCGGCGAGATTGGGAATCTATGGCGGGACGCTCGCGCCGGGTCACCGCGTGGCTGCGCCCGGTTCGACGGCCGGCGATCTGGCGGCCGCGATGTACACGCGGGGCACAAGCAACGCGGCCGCCCTGATCAGTCGCGCCGCCGGGTCGCTGTACGAAGTTCTGGAAGAGCTGCGAAACGACCCCGGCGGCGAGCTGATCGACGTGGTGCCTCGGGCCGTGTGGCTGAAGGCGCTGATCGCGCACGGGGCCGACTGGGGAACGGTTGCGGAAACTCTCAGGGCGGTGCTCGGCGGCGACGACAAGGTGCGATTCCGTGAACGAGCGACACGTTTGCTCGGGTACGGCGCCGTGGATACGAGCCGCGTGCGCGAGTGCACCGCGAGTCGGGTAACCACACTTGGTGCGGGTCTGTTGAAGGAGGATGAATCCCACGTGCACCGATTTCCGCTGGCGCCGTCGCTGAGCGGCTGGCGAGGCCATCGCCGGCTCACGATCAGCCTTGCATGGCTGTCTCCGGTGAACGCCAGGCATCGCGGGTGGCGACGCGCTCAGCTCTGGTTTTCGCCACCGACGGAGGAACTGGGAGTGGCGCGGCGACAGGCGGATTGGCGAGCCGTTCAGCGGAGCACCGTGCAACACGAGATACTGGAAGGCGAGAGTTCTCGCGACTTCGTGGACGACGCGACTCTGGAGATTCGAGTGAACTGCCGAGCGGATGCCGGCGCCCTGGAGGACGAGGTGCCGTACGCGCTCGTCGCGACCGTCGAAGTGACGAGCGATCTCCGGGTCTCCAACATCTACGACGAAGTACGCACAGCCGTGCAAGCGGCGCGCCAGCGCGTGGCGGCGCGTGTCAATCTGCCGTGATGGAGGATCCGGTCACTTCCGCGCCACGGCGCAGGTAGTCCTGGCGCCGCGTGAGGCGGTCAAGACTCGGTCAAGACGACGACGGCTTGACCTCCGGCACCGCCTGTGCGACGTTAGTCCGATCAGAACTGCCGAATCAGCATGGCCGCCCGTTCCGGCGGTCTCCAAGGAGGTTGCAGATGAGTGCTCGACGGTTCGTTTTCGCAATTCCCCTCGTGGCGCTGGGCGTTGCGCTGCTGGCGGCCGCGCCCGTCACCGCGCAGACCAACGGCGGCGACAGCGTACTTCCCGACGAATTCCGCACGCCGTGGGGCCATCCGGACCTGCAGGGCATCTGGAGCTCGTCGGGGGCCACACCCATGGAGCGGCCCGACGAGTACCAGGGCCGCGCGACCCTGAGCGACGAGGAGGTCGCCCAGATCCGGCGCGCGACCGAGGAGCGCGACCAGCAGCTTCTGCTCGCCGACGCCCGGCGCACCGCGGCCGGAGGCAACGTGGGCGCCTACAACAACTTCTGGATGGAGCGGGGAGCGCGGAACAACCGCACGTCGATGCTGGTCGATCCTCCGAACGGCCGCTTCCCGCCGCTGACCCCGGAAGGACAGAAGGCCCGCATCGGCCAGCCGCGCGGCGACGACACGTGGGAGGACCGCCACATCTGGGAGCGCTGCGTGACCCGCGGCGGGATGCCGAACGCCATGTTCCCGCGGTCCTACAACAACAACATGCAGGTCTTCCAGACGCCGGACCACGTGGTGATGCTGCTGGAGCAGGTGCACGAGGTGCGCGTGGTGCCGCTGGACGGCCGCCCGCCGCTGGCGGACAACATCGGCCAGTGGAACGGGGACGCGCGCGGGCGCTGGGAAGGTGACACGCTCGTGGTCACCACCACCAATCTCGACCGTCGCGTCAGCGCGCTGCAGCCCTGGTCGGCGTTCAGCTCGCACGACGGCTCGGGCGAGGACATGATGCTCGTCGAGCGCTTCACCCGCACCGGCCCCCAGACGCTGGAGTACGAGGTGGAGGTCCACGACCCGCAGATGTACACGCGGTCCTGGACGGTCGCCTACCCGTTCTCCCTCTCGCCGGACGTGATGTACGAGTACGCCTGCCACGAGGGCAACCTCGGCATGGAAGGCATCCTCGCAGGAGGCCGCGCGGACGACGCCAGGGAAGCCGCCCGCTAGCGCGAAACGGTACCGCTGTGCCGGGGTCGGCAGCCGAACCTGCCGCCCCCGGCCGGCCCTCTCCGATCCCGTCGACGCCGGGCCGCTCGGCCGCCACACGCCCGATATCGGCTCCAACTTCGGCTTCCACGACCGGCATGTCGGCGAGAACGAGCCCGGTAACCGGATTGGAAACCAGCGTTTCCGCACGTGGCTCAACGTCGCGGCGGCCTGGTTGATGACGGCCGACGTGGATCGCTCGATCGGCTCGTCGCGAGTTGCTGGCCGAGGCGCGCTGGCAGATGGGCCCGCTGATGGCGCTGGAGATCGGCGGCGCTCTCCTTCTGACCGGCGACTTCTTTCGCACCGATACCGCGGCCGGGACGCCGGTGCCCCTGCACCAGTTGTATACGCGCTGGCAACTCGGATTCCGACCGCGTCAGGCGGCCAGCCGGAGCGCACTGCCGTCGGCCTTCAGGAAACCCACGTCGGTCAACGCGCGCAGGACGATCTCGCAGGTGTCCCGGTCCAGATCGAAGGTCTCCTGCACGTCCTCCACCGTCAACGTCAGTCCTGGAATCTCGCGATAGATGGCGCGGAGCTGCCACGCGATCCAGTTGACGTCACGGTCGGGAAGATCCTTCACGATGAGCAGATGCGCCAACCGCCGGAATTCGGTGAGTGCATGCATGATGCGGAAACGATAAGCAATACTCGTACCGATGACTGCGGGCATCGGAACACCCCGGAATGCAACGCCGGCCGGCAAGTGGCGACGTGCCGCGGCAGACCCATTGGCGACAAATCCGTCGGTTGCAGGTATTTTTCGACACTGATGTCGCCTGAACTCCGGTATCGGCCGGCTCGGAGAACCGCAACGACCGGTCGATACCGAGCTCGTTCACACTCTTGTCGCCCACATGCCACCATTCCACGAGAATGTCGTCACGATAGGCCCGCGATTCAGTCAACCGTGGTTCACGATGCGGCCTGCTCCTCGAGCTCCTCGCCGCCGGCATCCAGCACGAGGGGTTCGGGCTCGGAGTCGACCAGGTAGGCGAACTCCTTCTCGAACTGCTCCCGCGACACGCCGACGGTGGCCGCCAGCTTCGCCAACTCGTGCGGGTCGTCGAAGTCGTCGCGCCGCAAGCGGATCATGTAGCGGTGCGCGATGCGGTAGCGGGTGGACTCGACGTCGACGAGCCGGACGCGGAAACGCCCCTTGTCCCGATCGATCAGACGCTCGAACGGAATCGGCACGAACTGGCCGGCATCGAGCGATATCAGGACGGCGTTCCCCCCCTGCAGCAGGTACTTGGCCGCGCAGTAGCCCAGGTCGCGGGTGTACTCCATGTCGGCCGGCACGGGGTCGGCGCAGCGCAGCTCGTAGCCGATGTTCTTGGCGACGGTGGTGATCTTGAGGCCGAATCCCGCGAGACGGGCCGCCACCTGGGTCTTCAGGATCGCGCCGAGGTCCACCTCGGCGATGCGCACGTTGTCGTGCTCGTCCCGCTCGACGTCGGCCAGTTGCTTCAGGTCCTCGGGGTCCAACTTCAGCACGAGCCCTTCGGCGACGACCGCAACGCCGTCGCGGCGCCCATCCGTCCAGCGCTTGATCATCGCACCGGCCAGCGTGTCGACGACCGTCTTCAGCCGCACCGGCTCCCGAGGAAACGCCTCCGGAATGAGCGTCAGCGTGGCTCCCGCCGACTTGCCGATTCCGAGCGCCAGGTGCCCCGCCTTGCGGCCCATCGTGACCAGGAAGTACCAGCGCGAGGTGGTCCTGGCGTCGACCATCAGGTTCTTGACGATCTCGACGCCGTGGTGCCGCGCGGTCTGGAAGCCGAACGTCTCGACGTGCGACGGCAGGTCGAGGTCGTTGTCGATGGTCTTCGGCACGTGCACGACGCGCAACCGGCCGGCGCCGGTACGCTCGAGTTGCATGGCGGAGAACGCGGTGTCGTCGCCGCCTATGGTGATGAGCTGAGACACGTTCAGCCGCAGCAGCGAGGTGACGACGTTCTCGAGCAGCTTCGGATCCGTGGTCGGATTGGCGCGCGACGTGCCGATGACGGAGCCGCCGCGGAAGTGAATCCGGCTGACGGCGTCGATGGTCAGCGGGGTCACGTGGTCGATGTTGCCCCGCATCATCGATTCGAATCCGTCGCGGATGCCGACGACCTCGACGTCCTCGAGACAGCAGCGGATGGTCGCCGCCCCGATGACGCTGTTGATTCCGGGCGCCGGTCCGCCGCCGACCAGGATCGCGACCTTCTTGTGATGGCTCATTTGCAATCGCTCGCAGTCGGCCGGAGGCGGGTGCCGGGCACGCTCGCGCCGCCGGGCGCCGCCCCGCTTCAGAACTCGCGGCGCCGTGCCCGGCGGCGCGCTGCTACTGCAGCAGCTCCGCTTTCAGCCACGAGACCAGCGCCGGTTCCAGGTCCGGATTCTTGTCGAACATCGGCAGCCCGTGCTCGGGCCCGTCGTAGATCTTCGCCGTCGAATGCGGATGGCCGGAGCCGTCGACCGCGCCCTGCAAGGCATCGGCCACGCCCGGCGTCACCGTGTCGCCGGTCGCCGCCGCTGCGAACACCGCCAGCTCCGGTGACGACGCCATGTTGGCGACCGCGGCCTCGCTGGGCGGGCCGGACAGCAGCATCAGCGCCTCGACGTCGCGGCGCGCCGCCAGGTCCGCGGTCAGCATCGCACCGCAGCTCGCCCCGCCCGCTCCCACGCGCTCCGCGTCGACACCCTCCTGCCCGACGAGATGGTCGAACGCGACGTCGACGTCGCCCGGCGCCTGCTGCATGAAGGCCGGGAAGCCGATCTCGCGTACGGGCGGGCCGCCGCTGTCGCCGAAACCGCGCAGGTCCAGGGTCAGCACGTGGACGCCGGCGTCGACGAGCTGCGACGCGATGCCGCTCCACGACGTGCGGTCCATGTTGCACTGGTGAACGAGCAGCATGGCGGGGCCCGGCCGGCCGGGCGACATGTAGGTCGCCTTCAGGTTCGTGCCGTCGGCGGCGGTGAGATCGACGTCCCGCGACTGCGCCGCCAGGGCAGTAGTGACGGTCAACAAGGCAACGCACAGCAGTGCGAACGGTTTCATGGTTCCTCCTCGTCGGATTCCAACGGTGACGGCGGGCTCCAGCCCGGCGAGTAGCGCGGCCTGCGTTCCGGAGGACGGTGCGCCCTACCACGCCGGCGCGTTGATGCGATCGAACAGGTCGAGCTTCTCCTTGCGCACCTCGCGCGTGGTCTTGATGTCGGATCCGAACTCCAGCCACTCGTCGACCGCCGCCTCGTAGCGCGGCCAGGTCGCGAGCCGGTCGCCGTTCGGATCTCCCGTGTGCGCGAAGTTCACCCAGTACTGAGACATCGCGCGGGAGATCTCGTGATCCCACTCCGTCCAGTCGATGCCCACGAGCTGCGTGTTGCCGAAGGCGTAGGCGAGATCGCCGGAATGGTACGCCCCGTAGCCGTCGGGCCCGTCGGGCATGTCGATGGCGGCGCGCTCGGGTACGTAGATCCGGAACACCGGCGGCGCCTGGCTGAAGAAGTAGAGGTAGGCGTCGTTGCCGCCTGCCTCCACCGCGCGGGCCCAGGTGCGCATTTCCCAGACGAAGCTGCGGTCGGCCTGGATCGCCTGCGCGCCCCACTTCGTCGACTTCTCCACCTCGGGATCGTAGGCCGCCAGCAGGGCCTCGGCGTGGTCGCCGTACTGCTCGCGCAGCAGCGCCGCCAGCTCCGCCTCGGTCCGCTCCGGCATGTTGGCGTAGAGGGTCGTTCCCTCGTTCGCGAGGGCGCCGACGATCACCGGCACGTCGTTGTGCTCGCCCGCCGCGAAGATCGCGTCCGCGGGCCGCGGCATGAACCAGCCGTCGACGATGGCGCCCGATCCGAGATCGGAGTCGAGCACCGCCTCGGCGTCCAGCGCGCGCAGCGCAGCGAGCGCCTCGGCGCCGTCGCCCTCCACGCCGAGCTCCGCCGCTGCCGCCAGCCCCGCGTCGTGCGCCGCCGGCAGGTCGGGCCGGCCGCCGCGGAAGCAGCCCCCGGAATGGCCGATGGCCTTGTGGAACAGCCCCGCCGCCAGCGGCGACGCCATCAGGTAGCAGACGCTCCAGGAGCCGGCCGACTGCCCGAAGATGGTCACGTTGGCGGGGTCACCGCCGAAGGCCGCGATGTTGTCGCGCACCCACTCCAGCGCCGCCACCTTGTCGAGCAGGCCGTAGTTGCCGGAGGAGGCGTGCGGCGATTCCGCCGTCAGCGCCGGGTGCGCCAGGAAGCCGAACGGCCCGAGCCGGTAGTTGATGGTGACCAGCACCACGCCCTTCTTCGCCAGCGCCGTACCGTCGAAGATCCTCGCGCTGCTCCAGCCGCCGGTATGTCCGCCGCCGTGGAACCAGACCATGACCGGTCGCGCCTCGCTCGCCTGCTCCGCCGCCGTCCAGATGTTCAGGTAGAGGCAGTCCTCGTCGCGGTCCAGCTCGCCTCGCGTGTAGATGGACGATGCCGGCGTGAGTCGCTGCCAGCAGGCCGGCCCGAAGGTCGCGGCCGACCGCGTGCCTTCCCACGACGCCCGGTTCACCGGGGCCCGCCAGCGGTTCTCCCCCACCGGCGCCTCGGCATAGGGCACGCCCCTGAACACGAGCACGCCATCGTCGCGGGCGACGTGCTCCCCTTCCAGGGTTCCCAGGCTGGTCTCGACGACCGGCTCCAGCGAGTCGCCGGCCGGCTCGCCGCCATCACCGGCCCCGCACGCCGTGACGACGAGCAGGCCGCACAGAACGACCGCGATCCGGTGGGTGCGCATCAGACTGTCCTTCCCTGTGCCTGTCCCCTGGTCGCCGCTACCTGGGTTCTTCGCCCTCGCCTGTGCCTGTCCCCTGGTCGACATTACCTGGGTTCTTCGCCCTCGGACGCCTCGGCGGCGGCCATCCTGTCGAGGTTGCGCGCCACCTCCAGGATGTGCCTGGCGTCGTAGTTGCCCTCGTGGCAGGCGTACTCGTAGAGGGGGCCCTCCCGCTTCATCAGCGGATACTCGACGCTCCAGGGCTGCACCCAGGTGGTGGGATCGGTGACCGTGAACTCGTAGCGGATGTTCTCGTCGTCGATCCGCGTGAAGCGCTCGACGACGTGCAGTCCGGTGCTCGATCCGTTGAAGTGCACCTTGTCGTTGAAGTTGATGGACTCGACGACCAGGGTGTCGCCCTCCCACCGGCCCCGCGAATCGCCCGACCACTCCCGCATGCTGTCCGGCAGATGCGGCCGGCCGTCGAGCGGAATGATGCGGGCGTCGTTCTCCCGCATCTCCTGCATGACGACCACGTAGTCCTCGGTCTGCAGGATCTGCATCAGGTCGTTGTAGGAGGGGGGCAGCATCGGCGGTCCCTCGTGGCGCCACACGAGGCAGCGCTCCTGCAGCGTCCGGGTCTGGTGGCTGTCGAACGACTGCGGCGAGATGTTGGTGGTCAGCCAGCGGCTCTCGGCCCGCCGCAGCGCCTCGCGCTCCTGCGCGGACGGAATCAGCGGCGGGATCCTGCCGTTCGGCGGATCCACGATCAGCGACGTGCGCTGCATGGTGAGCCGCCGGGGCTGGTTCTCGCGCAGCCAGATCGAGTTGTCGTAGTGGATGTTCTCCTGCGTCTGCTGCGTCCGCTCGAGCCGCTCCTCCTCGGTCGCGCCGGCCAGGAAGCTCCGCGCGCGGAGCGGATCGACGCCCTCGGCGGTCAGGATCTCGTTCGCCGCGGCGAGCTCGTCCTCCGAAAGCAGCGCCTGGTCGCCGAGACTCTCGGGGCGCTCCAGCGGGGTGTAGGTCGAGCTCGTCCAGTAGCCCTGCAGGTCGGGGTGCCCCCAGGGAGTGCGGGGCATGGACGACTCGTCCGCCGATTGACCGGACGCCGGGACCGGCGCCATCGCCACCGCCGCCACGAATGCCGCGACCGCCACGCCGAACGGGATGCGCCTCTGCCTCATGACACCCTCCAGTTGCGCTCAGGTGCGTTGATCATGGACCGGCCGGCCCGCACTTGCAACCGCCGATCGACCGGTCGCTCCGTCTAGACGAACACCTGTGCGTGAGTCATTCGATGTCGAAGTCGTACGTCACGATGTCGCTGTCGCGGTAGCCGAGTCGTCCGCACTGGAACCGGAGCGTCCAGAAGCGCATGCGGAACGGCCCCGTGTACAGCCGCCAGTAGAACGGCGCTTCGTGCTCGGTGGTGTAGACGATCGTCGATCCATCGGTGGCGCAGCGGAGCTCGACACGGGGTGCGACGTGGAACAGGCCCCCGGTGGGGTAACCGCCGGGGGTGGCCGCGACGGGAACCTCCGTCGGACGCGGCGCGGATGCGGCGACACGCGGTACGCCGGCGCCGGGGGGGCCGGCCGCCTCGCGCTTCGCGGCTGCTGCCGGGGCCGGCATCGACGGCGGGACGTCCCGAGCCGCACCGACCAGCGTGCGTCCCTCCATGTGCGCGGGCGCGGCCGCTCCGGCCAGCGCCAGCGCCGTCGGCGCCAGATCCCGCAGGCTGACCGGAAGGTCCGGCTCGACGGCGCCGGCGACGCGCGCGGGCCAGCGAACGGCGACGGTCGGCGGCGCGCCCACGCCGATCAGGAACACGACCGTGTCCTCCAGCAGATCGTCCGCTGCGAGGGACTCGACGATCGAAGCGACCTGCTCGTCGAGCGCCAGTTCCCGGCCGGTGCTGCCCGCATCCACGTCGAACAGCGCAAAGAACGGACGGTCGCCCGGGCTGCGCGCCCCGCCGCAACCGAACGACACCGTGCACGGAGACTCCCAGTCCTTGTTTCGTCCGCGCCAGTCGGCGTCCGGACCGGCCGCGTCCCACGCGCCCAGAAGACCGGGTTGCGCCAGGTCCTCGACGGGGACCGGCAGGGCGCGCGCGGCCGCGTGGACGCCGCCGTCCACGTGCACGATGGCGACCGGTTCCGTGCGGCCTGCTCTCAGAGTGTGGCGCGGCGGTCCGGCCCGGCTGGTGTAGTAGCCGAGCCGGCGAAGCTGCTCCGGCAACACCGTCAATCCCGCCGGAGGCGGCGCGGCGAGCCGGCCGGTCGTCCGGTCGAGACCGAGCGTCGCCGGTCGCACGCCGGTCAGCAGCCCCGCCCGCGCAGACGCCGCGTCGGACGCGACGGCGGCGGTGTCGGCAACCGGCATCCGGGCCCCGCCGAGACGCTCGATCGCCGCCCCCTCCGCGATCGAGTCCGCAACGATCCAGACGATGTGGGGACGAGTCGCCGCGCCGGCCGCGGCGCGGGCTTCCGTCCCTTCGAGTCCGCTTCCGCCGGTCCCGCCCCAACAGGCTGCGCCCGCCACCAGCAGCGCGCCAAGCGACGCCTGGACAACCAGGCTCCGGAGGCAGGCGGGGCACGTGCCGAGGGCGGTCGGGATGCGCATCGGCCTCATCCTGCGCATCATACCCGCGCCCACCGCGCAGTGGCGCCGACACCTTCGCGGCACGCTGGTGGACAGCGCGCCAGACCGGCAGGTAGCGGGCGCCCACCGCGCAGTGGCGCCGACACCCTTCGCGGCAGGGCGCGGTCACTGGTATCATTACGGGGTCCATGGTTCTGAAGGCCGCCTCGGGGTTCGTGAGCCGGCACCCGGCCCTCGCGTACCTCCACGCAGGGTTCACGGCACATCTGCTGATCCGTGCGCTGACGGAAGGCGACTTCAACGTGTCCGCCGTCGGCGCCGCAGCAGCCGGCGGCTGCGGCGCGGCTTTCGTTCCCATGTCGTATGCGTCCTACCGTCGGTACTGGCGGCGCCTCGGGATGGACCCAGGACCTCTCGGTAGTGCTTCACGTTCCTCTTGCGAGTGAGTGTCTCCACAGATGACGAACACGTATCCTGCTCGGCGTATCTTCCGCACCTCTCTCCGGCTCGCCGCCGTCGTCTTCGCGCTCGCGGCTCCCTCGTTCGCGCAAAGCGGCGACGTGGCGCGCACCTGGGACGACCGGCCGGACCTGAACGGCGTCTGGCAGACGATGAGCACGGCGAACTGGAACGTCGAGGATCATCCGGCCGGCCCCGGACATCCCGACCTGGGCGCCATCGGCGCCATCCCGCCCGGCCAGGGCGTGGTCGTCGGCGGCGAGATTCCCTACCAGGACGACGCGCGGCAGCAGCGGGACGAGAACTTCGCGAACCGCATGAGCGCCGATCCCGAGGCCAAGTGCTTCATGCCGGGCGTGCCGCGCGCCACCTATCTGCCGTACCCGTTCCAGATCATCCAGGGCGACAGGAAGATCCTGATGATCTACGGCTTCGCGGACGCGAACCGCACCATCCACATGGACAAGGACGACCCCGAGCCGCCGCCTCTGGACAGTTGGATGGGGCGCTCGCACGGCCGGTGGGAGGGCGACACGCTGATCGTGGACGCGGAGGGCTTCCTCGGCGAGGCGTGGTTCGATCGCGCGGGCAACTTCGCCAGCAACCAGTTGCGGGTTCAGGAACGCTATACCCCCATGGGGCCGAACGTGATCCGCTACGAGGCCACCATCGAGGATCCCGCCGTCTTCACCCGGCCGTGGGACATCAGCCTGCTGCTGTACCGCCGGCTGGAGGAGAACGCACGGGTGCTGGAATTCAAGTGCGTCGAGTTCTCGGAGGATCTCCTGTACGGGCATCTGCGCAGTGAGCCGACCCGCTAGGAGCGAAGACTTCTAGTCAGGATTGGTTGGGCGGAAGTCGGAGCCGCAAGAAGGCGACGACTTCCGGGCTAGCGGGCTAGCGGTCGATTCAGACCACGGAGGAATCGCGTCATGAAGATGAAACCGACACGCGTTGCGCTTGCGCTCCTCGCTGTGGGAGTGCTGATCGGTGCGGCCCCCGGAGAAGTCCGGGCGGCGGAGGCCGACTACCATCACGTCAGCATCACCTCGTCCGCGCCCCCGGAGTCGGTGCGCTGGTACGCGGAGCACCTCGGCTGCGAGGCGGTGGCGGACCGCGACGATACGGCCGACTGTTTCGGCGTCGAGGTGACCTTCGTGCCGCAGCCGACCATGGGCAGCACGCAGGGAACCGGCGTCAACCACATCGGGCTCTCGTACGCCGACCTGACGGCGAAGATGGGTGAGCTCGAGGCGGTCGGCGTCCGCGGATCGGGCGTGCGCCTGCAGCGTTTCGCCGGCGGCGCGACGTTGCGCGAGGCCCCCGGCGGCTACCTCCACGGCTATATCTTCGACCCGTGGGGGACCCGGATCGAACTGGTCGAGGATCAGGAGAACGTCGGCTTCCACCACGTCCACCTGAGCGCGACCGACCCGCAGGCGACCCTCGCCTGGTACGAGCAGATGTTCGACGGTGAGCGGGCCGTGCACGCGGACCAGGACGAAGGCGTGCGGTTCGGGAGCGTCTGGGTCTTCGCCTCCGAGCACCCCGAGGGCACTACTCCGGCCACCACCCAGGGCCGCGCCGTCGACCACATCGGCTTCGTGGTCGACGACATCGATGCCGCCGCCGCCGAGTTGCGCGCCGCCGGTGTCGAGTTCCAGGAGGAGCCCGTGGTGCCCGAGAACGGCCGCTCGGCGGCGCGGCGCGCCTTCATCTACGCGCCCGACAACGTCCGGCTGGCGATGGTCGAGACCGGGTTCGCGGGCGTGGACGCGAGCAGCATGGCGGCGGTGTTCGCCGACGTGACCGAGCCCTACGACACGCCGCGCACGCCGTGGGGCGAGCCCGATCTGCAGGGCGTCTGGACCGGCAACGCCTCGCACGGCATCCCGCTCGAACGGCCGGAGGACCTGGCCGACGTCGAGAGCCTGACGCCGGAGCAGGCGGCGGCGCGCCGCGAGCGCGGCACCCTCGGCAGCATCTGGGGCTACGAGCGCGAGTGGCGGGACACGACCCTGGGGTACGACCCGAACGCGCCGTCCACGCAGGTGGCGATGATCATCGATCCGCCCGACGGCCGGATCCCGGCCTTGACGTCGGAGGGCGAGCGCCGCGCCGCCCAGCTCGCGACGGAGCGCGCCCGCTACACGACCACCAACATCGCGGGTCCGGAAGAGGCGACGCCGTTCGTCCGCTGCATCACGCGCGGGCTGCCGTCGCTGATGTTCCCCGGGGTCTACAACAACGGCCTGCAGATCTACCAGGGCCCCGGCTTCGTCGCGATTCAGAAGGAGATGATCCACGAGACGCGGGTGGTCCCGACGACGCCGCGGCCGAAGGACGGACCGGCGCTCACCTCGTGGCTCGGCAGCGCGCAGGGCCGCTGGGACGGCGACACGCTGGTGGTCGAGACGACCAACCTCAACGCGCGGGCGTCGTTCCGCGGGTCGAGCCCCGACATGATCCTCACCGAGCGGTTCACGCGGATCAGCCCGACGCGGCTCGAGTACCAGTTCACGGTCGACGATCCCGTCGTCTGGACCGCGCCCTTCACCGGCCGCTTCACGTACGACCTCGACGGGGAGCAGTACGAGCTGGTCGAGTACGCCTGCCACGAGGGCAACTACGGCATGACCAACATCCTGAGCGGCGCGCGGGCGCGCGACCGCGAGGCGGCGGAGGCGGGCGGCCGGTAGGGGCGGCCCTCACGCTTTCGCGACATACGACAGCGAGGTATCACCGATGCGGAACAGATTGGCTTTGACCCTGGCGGGCATCGCGCTCGCCATCCTGGTGGCGGGCGGCTCGGCGCTCGCGCATCACGCGTTCTCGGCCGAGTTCGACGCGACGAAACCGGTCGCGCTGCGGGGCACGATCACCAAGATGGAGTGGATCAACCCGCACGCCTGGCTGCACATCGACGTGACCAGGGACGACGGCACGGTCGAAAGCTGGATGATCGAGGCCGGCCCGCCCGGCGCCCTCGTCCGCCGCGGCTGGCGCCGCGACTCGGTCACCCCCGGCATCGAGGTGCTCGTCGAGGGCTACCAGGCCATCGACGGTGCGTTCCGCGCCAACGGCCGTGACGTGACGTTCCCCGACGGGACACGCCTGTTCGCCGGTTCGTCCGGCACCGGCGCCCCGCGCGACGGCCGCGACCCGACGGAGCCGCCGCGGTAACGCGTCTTTCTTGCGGCAGTTTCCGAAGCCCGCGAGGCCGCGCCGGTTTCGCGGGCTTTTTCTTGTACGCTTGCCCGCAGGCGCCGGTGATGGACCACGCGCAGATCGCTATCCCCATGGATGGATGGATGGGGACCTGCAACCCAGCGAGCCGTGTGACGGCGTGGTCCACGTCCTGATCGGGCGGTAGCCAGACCTGATCGGCTGGCGGGCGACCGCCGACGGGCGTCCCGACCAGGAGTTGCTCGCGGCGGTTCGCCGACTCGGATAGTGTCAAGCCGACGACTCGAACGGGTTGAGGAGCGCGAGGCCGCAGTGCTCGAAGTCGCGCACGTTCCGCGTCGCCAACGGAAGCTGGTGGACCTGTGCGGTGGCGGCGATGAGCATGTCCGCCTGCGTACGGGTCCGACCTGCCCCACGGAACTGGCCGCGCAGCGTACCGGCGCGGCGAGCTACAGACGTCGTGACAGGCAGGACCTCGCATCGCTCGGCCAGGAAGCGGTCCACCAGCGCTTCGATTCGCGCGTTCGGCTTCCAGGCCAATCCGTAGTGGATTTCCTCGACAGTCACGGCGCTGAGTCCGAACGGAGAACCTGCATTCCCTGCCCAGCGCTCGACGGCAGCGTCCGGACGTTGCCGGCACAACTCGGCCAGGACATTCGTGTCGAGGAGGATCACGAATCGTCTCCCAGCCAAGCTTCCCGGTCCCGGCGCTCGGGGAGCGGCAGATCGTACCGCTCCTCCAGACAGGCCGCCCGGATGTCGGAAAGAGCCTCGGCAAGAGACCGAGACGACTGCCGCCGGCCAGCCTCCTCGATGGTCGCGAGCGCATCGGGGCTCACGACGGCCGCCACGAGCCGGTCGCGCCGGTAGATCTTCTGCGGCGCTTGGCGGGATCGTCGAACGACCTCCGAGAATTGCTGTTTCGCTTCGGCGATGCGCCATATGTCCATGATGACAGACTAGATGGACATGATGCTCCGATCAAGCAACCGGAACGACATCAACGCCCGAGTGCAAATGCCGATGGCAGTCTCAGCGGTTCGCGTCCTCCAGCCGGGCGGTGCGCAGCATCCCCACGATCGAGTAGTTGCCCTCGTGGCAGGCGAACTCGTAGATCGGCTGGTCCCGTCGCTGGAGCGGCACCTCCGCCGTCCACGACGACGCCCAGGTCTCCGGATCGGTCAGCGTCACGCGATACGCCAGCGTGTCCGGCCCGGTGCGGGTGAAACGCTCCACCAGGTGCAGGCCGTCGGCGGCGCCGCGGTAGTGGCTCTTCGGCGAGAAGTTTGTCGTTTCCACCACCAGCGTGTCGCCCTCCCAGCGACCGCGGGAGTCGCCGTTCCACTGGCGGATCTGTTCCGGCGCGTGCGGCCGGTCTCCGATGGGAATGATCCGCGCGTCGTGGAACGCCTCGCTGATGAAGGCGAGGTGCGTCGGCGTCTGGACGATCTGGTAGAAGGTGTAGGGTCCGGCGCCGAAGTTGCCGCCGAGCCGCGGCACGCCGGTCGTGATGCAGCGGTGGATGCTGTTGAGATCGTCCGGCCCGGTCTTGAACTCCCAGCCGCGATCGACCGCCGCCACGCGCGCCCGGGCCGCCGGGGTGAGCGCCGGTATCCGGCCGTCCGGCGGGTCGACGACCAGCGAAGTCCGGTCGGTGAACGTCACGTCGACCATCCCTATCGAGCTGCTCGTCGACCACGCGATGTAGGTCTCGACGTTCTGCAGCGCAGCGCGGAACGCGCCCTCGGGCGTGGTGAAGGCGCTGCGCCCGTTGGCGAAGATGCGGTCGGCGCGCGCCGTCAGCGTCGCGACTTCCTCCCGGGTCAGGTGCGAGCGATCGGCCAGCTCCGGCAGCCGTTCGAGAGGCGTGGCCACGTTGTTCAGCCAGACCCCCTGCAGATCGGGACGGCCCTCCGGCGTGCGCGGCAGCTCCCACGAGTCCGCACTCTGCCCGAACGCCGGCGGCGCCGCCCAGGTCACGATCGCCAGCACCAGCAACGAGATCGCGAAATGTCGAGACTGCATGATGATCACCCCCCGTCGGGCATGGGGCTCAGGGGGACGTAACGGCACCCCGAACCTGCCCCTCACCCGCCGCGCTCGATGCATCTTCCCGCACTTGACGCTTCCGCGCAACGGTGCCCGGTCCCGACGGCCCCGACCGGCTCTCGCTCCCAGGGGCTGTGCGCCCAACCCGGCCCTGCGGCGCGAGCAGGTCGGATCATCGAGGCCGGGATCGTCCTCGAGCCGGTGATTCCACGGCGACACATCATCTTGCGCGGCCAGCGCCCCGCCGGTCGGTTGCGGGTGCAAGGGTCTCTCGATAAGATAGGTGATCGACATCGACTGTCTGGATTCCGCGAACGACAGGGACGCGGAGCGGACAACGGTTCTGGAAACGTGGCCGCGGGCGGAAAGGGGCAAAGATGGCGAAAGAGACCACCCGGCGTGAGATTCTGAAGGGGAGCCTGGCGATGGCGGGGCTCGGGGTGATCGGCGTGCCCGAATGGGCGTTTCCGGCGCTCGCGCAGGGCGAGACGCTGATGCAGTTCACCGACGTCTCGGACGACGTGCAGTGGATCCGCGACGCGGAGCGGCGGATCATCGACGTCCGCCGGATCGACGGCCCGTTCACGCCGCGTGACCAGTTCTTCACGACGCAGCACTACGGCCATCCCAACGTGGATGTGGACGCGTACCGCCTTCGCGTCTCCGGTCTGGTCGACACGCCGCTGGAGCTGTCGATGGACGACCTGCGGGCCATGCCGAGCCGCGACCTCGTCTTCGGCTTCGAGTGCTCCGGCAACCGCGGCCCGCTGAACGGCCTGTCGAGCAACGGCCGCTGGACCGGCGTCTCCCTGCGCACGGTGCTGCAGCGGGCCGGCGTGCAGGACGCGGCGCGAGAGTTCGTCTTCTTCGGCGCCGACCGCGGCGAGGAGGAAGTCATCTGGCGCGGCCGTCCGTTCAACGTCGAGCAACAGTACGGCCGGAGCCTCGAGCGGGATCAGGCGCTGTCGGACGAGCCGCTCCTCGCCTACGCCATGAACGGCGAACCGCTCACCGAGCACCAGGGCCGTCCGTTGCGGCTGCTGGTCCCCGGCTGGTACGGCGCGCCGAACGTCAAGTGGGTCGCCGAGATCAATGTCCAGAAGGACCAGTACCTCGGCCGCTGGCAGGCCCGCTCGTACCGGACGCTGAAGGGCGAGATGATCAACGGCGAGCTGAAGTGGGTCGAGACCGCCATCTCGACGATGAATCTGAAGTCCTACATCGCCCGGGTCACCGCGGTCGACGGCGCGCACAACATCTTCGGGGTCGTGCTGAACGACGGCACGCCGATCGACTCGGTCGAGGTCAGGATCGACGACGGCGAGTGGCAGTCGGCGACCCTCGACCCGGAGACGATGCGCGAGAAGTACGGCTGGAAGTTCTTCAACTATCGCTGGGAGGGCGCCACCCCCGGCGAGCACACGGTCGTCTCGCGCGCGACCGACGTCAACGGCAACGTACAGCCGACCGCGGAGGAGCTCGGGGACAAACTGACGTTCCTGGAGGCCCACGAGCAGTTCCCGCGCAACGTGATCATCGCGTAGGACACGGCGGCACCACGCCGTCAGAGACGCTACGAAGCCGGGTGGGCCTCGCGCCCCCCGGCTTTCTTCTTTTCGTGGCGAACGCGGGCTCTTTTAGGCAAGCTGAAGGTCACCGCGAAACCCGGCCGCACGGAATCCGCCACGGCAACAGTGGATGCACCGCGACGTCGCCGCGAAACCCGGCCGCACGGAGACCGCCACGGCAACGTGGCTGCACGCGAGTCGCCGGGTCGGCAGACGGGGCCGGACGGCGCTGGTTCTCCTACGCCACCGTCGCGCCGGAACAGCTCGATCCGGCGCCGGCAGTGCAGCCGAAGCAGTGGCGGTCGACGACGATCGACCGCGCTTCGAGGGCGGCGAGGTCGAAGTCGGCGATGTGCCGCGGGACGCCCGGCTCGACCGGCATGTCCAGCATCTGGTTGAAGTCGCAGTCGTAGAGCGCGCCGTCCCACCCGACGGACAGCGTGTTGCGGCACATCACGCCACGCGCCGCGGTCGGGTTGTAGCTCGCTACCAGCCGCTCCATGTAGCGCTCGAGGTTGGAAGAGTCGACCAGCCACTCCAGGAAGCGGCTGATCGGCATGTTCGTGATGGTGTGCAGCGCATTGAACCGGATGCCGTACAGACGGTCGAGCTCGCGCTTCCATTCCCGCTCCAACGACGCCTGCCCCGCCGGCAGGTACGCCCCGACCGGGTTCGTCACCAGAACCAGACGCAACCCTGAGGAGTCGTCGCCGTAGCCGAGCGCGTTCAGCTTCCGCAGACCTGCAATCGACTTGTCGAAGACGCCGTCTCCCCGCTGCCTGTCCGTGTTGAGCCGCCGGTAGTGGGGCAGCGAGCAGACGACCTCGACCCGGTGCGCGGCGAGAAAGTCCGCAAGGTCGGCCTGCGACGGCAGACCCAGCACGGTGAGGTTGCAGCGATCGATCACGTGACGGCCAAGCCCGACGGACTGCTCGACGAGCCAGCGGAAGCTCGGGTTCAGCTCCGGGGCGCCGCCGGTGATGTCGACGGTCGGTATCGACGTGCGCTTCAGCGCGTCGACGCACTGCGACATCGTCTCGCGGGTCATTATCTCCCGCCGGTCGGGACCCGCATCGACGTGGCAGTGCACACAGGTCTGGTTGCAGAGCTTGCCGACGTTGATCTGCAGGATCTCGATGCCGGTCGGACGCAGGGGATTCAGGCCGCTCTCGTCGAGGGCCTGGGGAAACTCTCGCGCCAGCGGCAGGCGGTGCAACGACGCCAACTGCTCGGAGGACGATGCCAGCGAGAGCTGCCGCGCGGCGAGCGACGGGCGCGTGCTAGCCATCGGCGCCGGTCACATCCCGACCCGGTTCGCGTGGTTGCGCATCTGCACGCCGTGGACCAGCGACGCCCCGCCGCGGATAGCCGACGCCACGTGCACGGCCTCGGTCATCTGATCCAGGTCGGCGCCCTTCTCCAGCGCGTCGGAGCTGTAGGCGTCGATGCAATAGGGACACTGTACCGCATGGGCGACCGCCAGCGCGATCAACGATTTCTCTCGCGCCGAAAGGGCTCCGTCCTCGAACACGGCCGTGTACCACGCGAAGAACTTCTCCGCCAGCTCGGGACGGTTCTTTCCGATGTCCCCGAAGCGGTCGAGGTCGCTGGCGTGGTAGTACGTCTCCTCCATGATTCCTCCTCCCGCCGGCCCGCGGAGACAGCGGGAACGCACGTCAGCCTGGAACCCGCCCCGAACCGGAGATCGGCGAAATGCCGACGTCGAGCAGCACCTTCACGCCTTCGCGGCCACTTTCGGCGCGGCGCTCGGGACGAGTCGTTCCGCGAACTCGGCGCCTGCGGCCTGGAGCACGACTTCGGCGGCACCCCGGTCGATCCGGAAGTCGCCGAGGAACTCATCGAGCGGCACGCCGTCAGCCAGCCAGTCGAAGCGTTGCCGGACCGGAACACGGCTCCCACGAAAGCAGGGCGCTCCACTCATTCGCTCCGGATCCACCCACACGGCCTCGTCGATAGTCATCGAACCTCCCGCTCCTCGGCGCGATGACCGGCGAGGATGCCTTCCATGCCGTAGTTCCCCTCGTGGCAGGCGTACTCGAAGATCGGCCCGCCGGTCTCGATCATCGGCAGCACGACCGTCCATGCGCGCGTGTACATCGTCGGGTCGTCCAGGGTCATCTCGTAGTGCATCCGGTCCGGACCGGTCCGCGTGAACCGCTCGACCAGCCGCAGGCCGTCGACGGGAAAGCCCCGGAACTGTTGCTTGGGGCTGAAGTTGGTGGTCTCGACGACCAGCGTGTCGCCCTCCCAATGCCCCCGCGAGTCACCGTTCCACAGGCGGATGCCGGGCGCCGGATGGGGACTCCCGTCGAGGCTGACCACGCGCGTCTCGTTGATCATCTCGTTGAGCAGGACCACCGCATCGGGCGTCTGCAGGATGAGGATGTTGCTGTTGTAGTTGTTCGGGACGCGCGGGGTGCCGCGGGTGATGCAGCGCTCCCACAGGTTGCGGTCCTCCCAGGAATCGGCCGGATGGTCGCGCCGGCGCGCCTGGTTCTCGGCCGCGCGCCGCTCCGCGGCCGGCGTCAGCGGCGGGATGCGCCCGTCCGGCGGATCGACGATCAGCGAGGTCCGCGTCAGCGCGTTGCGGGACCCGTCACGCCACTGCGAGCCATAGTTGCCCGGGCTGCCCTGACGCGGCGCCGCGTCGAAGGCCGCAAAGCGCACCCGCTCCCGCTCGGCCGCTTCCTCGTCGGTCAGGAACTCCCGGTCGGCGACCTCGGCCGCCCGCTCCAACGGGGTCCCCGTAGTCTGGTCCCATATTCCCTGCAGGTCCGGATGCCCCCAGGGCGTCCGCGTCGGGGTCCAGTCGGCATCCGCGTCCTGGGCCGCGGCCGGCGCCGCCACGAGCACGACCGCCAACGCCGGGATCAACGCCGCGACAGATGCATGACGCATGGTCGACCTCCTTCCGTCCCACACCGAGACCCGCATCGACGCATTACCGATCGCCCGCCACGTTCACGCGAATCCGATACAGCCCGGTCCGAGCCGTCATGTACAGGGTGCGCCGGTCCGCATCGCCCCAGGCTACGTTGGCCGGCACCTCGTTCGGCCTGATCGTGCCCAGGTGCAGGCCGTCGGGTCGGATGACCCAGACGCCGCCGGGCCCCGTTGCCCACAGGTTGCCCAGCTCGTCGACCTTCAGTCCGTCGGCGGAACCGCTCTCCTCGGAGTCGCTGGCATCGAACAGCAACTCGCCCTCCCCCAGCGTGCCGTCCTCCTCCACGGGGTAGACGAACCACTGACGCGTGCTGCTGTCCGCCACGTACAAACGCGACTCGTCCGGCGAGAAGGCGATCCCGTTGGGCCCGGGCAACTCCGCCAGACGCGCCAACTCGCCTTCCGGGCTCAGCCGATAGATCCCGTTGACGTCCTGCGCCCTCGCCTCGGGGCTCGGCAGTCCGTACGGCGGATCCGTGAAGTAGAGGGACCCGTCGGAGTGATAGTCGACGTCGTTCGGGCTGTTCAGCCGCCCATCCTCGTAGGCATCGACTACCACGCTCCGCGTCCCGTCGGCCGCCACCCGCGAGATCCGGCCGTTGAAATGCTCGGTGAAGACGATGTCGCCGTTCGGATCGACGATGATGCCGTTCGAGCCGACCAGGCGTCCCTCCTCGTGCTCGCCCTCGTATACGGGCGCGAGAAAGTCGCTGACCGTGCCGTCCGGCTCCCACTTGACGATGCGGTTGCCGGGAATGTCGCTGAACAGCAGGAACCCGCCGTCGGCATCGACCCACGCGGGTCCCTCCGTGAAGCCGAACCCCTCCGCGAGGTGCTCAATCACCGCGTCGGCCGGCACGAGCCGATCGAAGGACGGATCCAGACGTTCGATCGTGCCCGCGGTCGGCTCCGGCTCGGGCTCGGGCGCCGGCTCCGGCTCGGGTGCTCCGCCGCAACCCGCCATCAGGAAACATGCAAGCAACGCCCACTTGCGCATAGCGTCTCGCCTCCGGGAAATCACTCGTTGGATGCCTCTGCCTGACAGCGTAGCACGCGCCACCCGGGCGCGGACCGGCTACAGGCGGTTCGCGCCGGCCGCCGAAGTCCTGGCCCCGCCAGCGACAGGCCGAAACTCCCTGTTTCAGGAAGCGCAAACAACCGATAGAATACGCAGGTGGTGTCGAGTCGCATTCGTTTTCGAGGCGGCCTGTGTCCCGGTGCGAGCAGCGCCGCCGGAGGGAAACGACGCAATGAGGACGTTCACAGTCACATATGACCGCAGCGGTCGGGTGGCTACCGCAACCGTGCAGGGCAACGAGATCGCCACCGAGGACGACCTTCTCTGCATCCGGGAGAACGGCGTGCCGCTGGCCACCTTCCCGAAACGGAGCGTGCTGCAGATCACGAGCAACAGCCCCGACGACGATCGACCGGCCCCGGCCCCGGTAGAGGAGTTGGGGATGCCCGTCCGCGGCTCGCTCGACGCGCATATGGAAGGCAGGGACGAGTACTGGACGCGCCTGCGGAACGCGCTCGCTCCGGCGCCGTCACACGGCAGGGCCCCCCGTCGCGCACCGGCAGGCGGAGAGGCGCGGCGGCGGAATGCGGCCGACTCCTCCGGCTCGGTTCGGTCGAGGGCTCCCCGCGTCAGGTAGCCGAGCGTCCGTCCGGACGCTCGTTGTCGACCGCCGCCGGCCGGCGGACCCTCTCGGAGTCTCCTGCTACCATCAGGCTCCAGCCGGCAACTTCAGCCCTGGAGACGAGAAGCATGCACGGACGTCCGATGGTCACTCTCCTGCTCGTCCTCGCGATATCGATTGCCGGCTGTGCGCCGCCCAGGGGCGATACGCCTGCTGACGGTGACGCGGACACGCGCCAGGAGGTCGCCGTCGTGACGTCGGGCGGCCTGGCCGCAGCCTACGATCTGCTCGCGCCGCGATTTCAGGACGAGACCGGCATCCGCCTGGTGACGGCCTACGGGGCGTCGACCGGCGGCGCTCCCGATTCCATCCCGGCAAGACTGGAGCGCGGAGAACGCTTCGACGTCCTGGTCATGTCGCAGGCGGGCCTGAACGCTCTGGCGGAGCGTGGTCTGGTCCGCCCCGACACGCGAGTGGACGTGGCCAGCTCCTCCATCGGCATGGCGGTGCGCGAAGGAGCCCCCCTGCCGGACATCAGCACGCCGGACGCGTTCGTCGAGACGCTGCTCGCCGCCGAGTCCATCGGCTACTCGGCGAGCGTGAGCGGCACCTACGTGTCGGAGGAGCTGTTCCCCAGGCTCGGCGTCGCCGAGCAGCTCGCGCCGAAGAGCCGGCGGATCGTCAGCGAACGCGTAGCCACCGTCGTCGCCCGCGGCGAGCTGGAGATCGGCTTTCAGCAGGTCAGCGAGATCCTCTCGATCGAGGGCGCGGCCTACGTCGGCCCGATTCCGGACGAGTACCAGCGGGTGACCACCTTCTCTACGGGGATCACGACGGACGCGGAGAATCCCGACGGCGCGCAGAGGCTCATGGACTTCCTGGCGTCTTCCGAAGCAGCCGCGACGATCGCCGAGACGGGTCTCGAGCCGCTAACGGGCTCGAACTGACGGAGCCAATCCCCCCGGGAACCGTAACGCCGCTGGATCGATAACGATCCGGGACGCGTGTGGGTCCCGAGAGCCACGGTCCACCGGAAGAGCCGCACGGCACACCGAAACCCCGGCAGCACGTCGTTTCCGCTCAGTTCGCCGTCCTCCTTGCCCGAGGACGGCATCAATCAGCTCGCCGGCACCGCCTCCATCAGCAACGACAGGGCGCGCCGCAACGCCTGTCCGCCGAACTGCGAGCCGCGGTAATGCCCCTGCCGGACGACGACCAGGTCGTGCGACGGGACGATCAGCGTCGTCTGGCCGCCCGCCCCGGACATGTAGTACGCCTCCCGCGGGACCGGGAACGAGCCGGTGCCGTTGATCCAGAAGAAGCCGCCGTAGATCGGCCGGCCGTCGGCCTCCCAGGCGGGGGCGACGGTGCTGACGAAGTCGGCGTAGCCCTCCGGCAGGATCCGCTCGCCGTTCCAGACCCCGTCCTGCAGGTAGAGGTTGCCCAGCCGCGCCCAGTCGCGGGCGGGAGCGAGCTCGTAGCCCTGCAACAGGTAGTTGCCGTAGGGGTCGGTCTCGAGCACGAACCCGCGGATGCCGATCTTGTCGAAGAGGTCGCGCTGGGGGAACGACAGGTACTCGTCGCCGCGGCCCTCCACACCGAGACGCACCAGGTAGTTCGTCAGCACCGGGTCGGAGTTGCGGTAGCGGCCGATGGTGTTCGGCGGCCACTGCTGCGGCCGCGTGGCCGCCCACTCGAAGGAGTTCACCGACCCGGTGTAGACGTAGAGATGGTCGGGGTAGCCGAGGGACGGATCGAGATCCGGATCGCCGACGCCGCGGAACCGGACGCCGCTCGACATGCGCAGGATGTCCGCGATGCGGATCTGCTGGCGCGGATCGCCAGGCGTCTGCCACTGGGGCACCGGCGCGGGCTGGTAGAGCTCGTAGACGCCCTGCTGGATCAGTACGCCCATCAGGGTCGCGGTCAGGCTCTTGCCCATCGACCAGCTTTCGAGCGGCGTGTGCATGGTGATGCCCGGACCGTAGCGCTCGCCGATGATGCGTCCCTTGTGGGTCACGACGAACGCGGCGGTCAGCCCCTCGGGCGGATCGAAGGCGGCGTCGACCGCCTGCTGCACCTTCTCCGCGTCGATTCCGGCGGGCAGCGGCGTATCGGGCAGCACGTCCCCCATCGGCCACGGCGTGGTCGCCGCATCGGGCAGGGTGCTGCGGATGTCGATCGGATCGAAGAAGACGTCGTCCTCGCCGACGGGCAGGGTCACGCAACCATGGTCGCCGTTCAGCTTCGCGGTGCGGATGACGCCGTTCGGCAGGGTCAGGTGGATGCGCCGCTCGTCGTTGTCGACCTCGCGGTTCGTGACGTGGCGCCGGTGCTCGTAGGGTCCGCTGAAAAACCCGACGCTCTCGGCCGCGAAGTCCGGGTCGAGGCCCGTGACGAACACCGCCGAGCAGAGGGTCTTGGCGAAGCCCGAGATGTGGTGCGACAGCGGGTCGCCGGGCGGGGCGACGTACTCGGTGTCGAGCTCGGCCTCGGCGGCGCGGGCCAGCATCGCCGCGCGCTGATCCTCCTGCTCGCCGCCGGCCGCCGGTGCGGCGGACAGGGTGTTCCAGGCCACGAGAAGGCCGACCGTCACGGTGGCCACACCGAGCAGCCACGCCTCGATCCTCTGCACAGACGCTCGATACTTCGCATCCATCCCGGCCTCCTCCTGCTCTGGCAACCCTGCGCGCGGTTTCAGCACGGACTGCTCGCGTGAGAGGCAAGCGTAGCACGCGGGTGGCTCGCCAGCCGACACGCTCGCCTCCGCCCCCCCGACCGGGCCGCACCAGACACGGGACGCGGCGGCCGGAGTGCTACAATGCGAGCCGTTCAACCGGCTTTTCCCGAGGAGTTGCCATGTCGCCAGCATGCCGCGTTTCCCGGACGTTCGCCGTCGTCCTCGCGCTCACGCTCGGCCTGTCCGCCGCCGCCGGGGCCCAGGTGCTGGATGGTCCCGACCCCGCGCAGATGGAGGATGCGCCGGATCTGGGGTACCGGCCCGTGCCGCACGGCCTGCAGATTCCGGACGACCTCGAGATGGGCGCGCCGTCCAGCGTCGGCTGGACCTCCATGAACCGGATCCTCGTCTTCAACCGCGGCCCGAACCCGCTGATGGAGTTCGAGCCGGACGGCACCTTCGTCCGTTCCTGGGGCCAGGGCCAGTACGACCGGCCACACGGGATGCGCATCGACTCGGAAGGCCACATCTGGACGACCGACGTCAACGCCGACACCGTGCGCAAGATGAATCCGGAGGGCGAGGTCCTGCTGACAATCAATCCCGACGACACGCCGCTGATGCACGAGCCGACCGACCTCGCCATCGGCCTCGAGGGCGAGATCTTCGTGCTCGTGGGCCATGGGCAGGGCGAGCCGCACGTGCTGAAGTTCGACCCCGAGGGCGAGCTGCTGAGGTCGTGGGGCGAGCAGGGGACCGGCCCCGGCCAGTTCGACACGCCGCACTCGGTGGTCATCGACACCGAGGGGATGGTCTACGTCGCCGACCGGCAGAACCGGCGCATCCAGATCTTCGACAGCGAGGGCAACTACGTCAAGGAATGGGCCTACAAGGGACTACCCTGCGGACTCTACATCCATTCCGACGGCACGATGTACATGGTCAGCGGCTTCGCCGGCGAGATTCTCCAGCTCGACGAGAACGGCCGCGCGGTCGGCGCCAACGGCCAGCCCGGCCGCGGCCTCGGGGAGTTCGGCGAGGCGCACTACATGACGCTGACGCCGAACGGCGACATCTTCGTCGCCGACACCGTGCGGCCGGAGCTCCACAAGTACGTGAAGCAGTAGACCGCTGCCGATCGTTCGCGGGCGCCGTCCATCGCGGCGGCGCCCGGCCCGTCCCTGCCGCTGGCTTCCGAGGCTCGAGAACATCCATCGGCACGCCGCCGACGACGGGGCCGGCATCGTTTACGGTCTGTAGAGTCGCGCACGTACGGGCAAGGAGCATCGCTGCGGTGACCGCCTATCGCCCATTCACGCTCGACGTGACTGATTTCGGGCCGATTGCCCGGGCGTGCGTCGAGTTGCGCCCGTTGACGGTGTTCGTCGGACCCAGCAACACCGGCAAGTCCTGGCTGGCGACGCTCGTTTACGCTTTGCACCGCTATTTCGGGAATAGCCCACGCGGGCCCAGTCCCTGGGTCTGGACGACGTTCGACACACCACTCCCCGAAGGAGCAAGCACTGCTCTCGTGCGTATCGCGGAGCAGTTGAGGAGATCGGCATCTGCAAGTTGGGAATCGGCGGAGCGCATCGAGTTGACTGCCCCGGTTACGGCAGCGATTCGTACGTATCTCGAACAACAGAGCGCCGCAATCGGCGAGGAAATCGAGCGTTGTTTCGGCGTCGACACCGGCGCCCGTCTGACCCGCCGGGAGAGCACAGGACGTCCTCGTATCCTGCTTCGAAACGCAGTCGAGGGAACTCCCACGACGGCAGTGCACGAGCTGACCTTCGGCGACGAGACATGGACTTTCCTGTCGACCATTCCCAACGGCGTCCGAATTCATGGCAACTTTGACACCTGGTTTGCCGCTGACCGATTGCTGACAGGAAGTGATTCCGACGTTCAGCCACGGCTGGAATGGGAACTCATTGGCACGCTGGCCCGCGACATGCTGGTGGACTACCATCCCGCCTTCTATCTCCCTGCAGACCGAACCGGCCTGATGAACGCCCACAAGGCCATGGTGAGTGTCCTCATCCGGAGCGCAACCAAGGGTGGCATTCGTAGGGCCGACCCTGTGCCGCCATTGTCCGGCCTGCGCGGCGACTTCCTGGAGCAACTGGTGGAGATGGCATCCCGCCGACAAGGAGTAGTCCGGGGCGGCAGGGAACCCCTCCGCAAAGTTGGGGAACGCATCGAGGACGGAATACTTGGCGGTGCGATCCGGGTCGAGAGCCTGCCCGGCATCGCTTATCCGCACTTCACCTACCATCCACGTGGATGGGAATCCGAAGGCCTGCCTTTGACAAGTACATCCTCCATGGTGTCGGAGCTCGCGCCTGTGGTTCTGTACCTCCGACATGTAGTGGCGCCAGGCGACTTGCTGATCATCGATGAGCCGGAGTCCCACCTTCATCCCGCCATCCAGGTCGCGTTCGCTCGACAGCTCGCCGAGATCGTCGGAGCGGGAGTCCGAATCATCTTGACCACCCATAGCGAGTGGGTGCTCGAGGAACTCGGCAACGTCGTTGGGAGGGCCGGGCTGACCAACCGAGGCGACGGAAAGGCCGACGTCGAGCCCCTGGAAGCGCGTGACGTCGGGGTGTGGCTGTTCGAACCGGCCGGGGACGGCCCCGGTTCGAAGAACGTGCAGGAAATCGCGCTAGACGCCGAGAGCGGTCTCTACCCGTCGGGATTCGACACCGTCGCGATGGCGCTGCACAACGACTGGGCTGAAATTGCCGGCCGTCGCGGAGACGCGGAGTGAATGGACTCGCGCATGATGTTGTCGCGGCGCAGCTCCTTGGACACCAGCACCGGCCTGAAATCGATGACGAGATCACGGGCGAGCGTGCGGTTTCGGAAGCGCGAGGAGAAGATCCGGCGTGTGGCCTGCGGGGCACGGTTGACCGAGGCGCTCGGGAGTCCGTGACGAACGGCCGCCCGGGACCGCCGTCGCCGCGCGCGTGCGGTAAGCTGCCTCCCGTGGGTTCCCGACGCAAGCTCCCCATCGGCATCCAGACCTTCCGCACGATCCGCGAGGAGGGTTGCTACTACGTCGACAAGACCCCCTACGTCCGGCGGCTGGTCGAGGAGGGCTCCCACTACTTCCTGTCGCGCCCCCGGCGCTTCGGCAAGAGCCTGTTCCTGGACACGCTGAAGGAGCTGTTCGAAGGCAGCGAGGCGCTGTTCGAAGGGCTGGACATCCACGGCCGCCGCGACTGGTCGATCCGCCATCCGGTGCTGCGGTTCAGCTTCGGCGCCGGGGATTTCGAGCAGCCGGGGTTCCTCGAAGCGAGCTGCATGGAAAAGCTGGCCGCCGCGGAGGCCGAAGCGGAGGTGACCACCGAATACGCCACGCCTTCCGGCCGCTTCGCCGCGCTGCTCGCGGCGCTGCACCGCCGGACCGGACAGCGGGTAGTGGTGCTGGTGGACGAGTACGACAAGCCCATTCTGGATGCATTGGAAACACCGGACATCGCTCGCGCCAATCGGAACTTCCTGCGCGGCCTCTATTCGGTGATCAAGGACAGCGACGCCCACGTCCGGTTCACCTTCATCACCGGCGTGAGCAAGTTCTCGAAAGTCAGTCTGTTCTCCGGCCTCAACAACCTCCGCGACATCACCCTGGACCCGCGCTACTCGGGCATCTGCGGTTACACCGACGCGGACCTGGACACCGTGTTCGCTCCGGAACTGCCCGGACTCGACCGGGACGAGATCCGCCGCTGGTACAACGGCTACGACTGGCTCGGCGGCGAGAGGGTCTACAACCCCTTCGACATCCTCCTGCTGTTCGACAGCCGCAAGTTCGCCGCCCACTGGTTCGAGACCGGCACGCCCACGTTCCTGGTCGAAACGCTGGTCGAGCGCGGGGTTGGCTCCTTCGCACTGGAGGGGATGGCCGGTACCGACGAGTTGCTGTCCACCTTCGACGTGGGCGACATGGCGACCGAGGCGCTGCTGTTCCAGACCGGCTACCTGACGATCCGGGACCACGAGCGCTCCGGCGGCCGGACCCTGTACCGGCTGGGCTATCCCAATCAGGAGGTGCGCCAGAGCCTGAACGACAGCCTGTCGCGGTACCTGGCCGGGGATTCGACGCGCCAGACGGCGAACAGCATCCGGCTCCACGAGTTGCTGAAGGCCAACGACTTCACCGGTCTGAAGACGCTGTTCCACGCGTTCTACGCCAGCATTCCGCACCAGTGGTACGCCAACAACGACATCGCGAATTTCGAGGGGTACTATGCGAGCGTCTTCTATTCCTACTTTGCAGGACTGGGCCTGGACGTCGTGGTCGAGGACAGCACCAGCCACGGGCGTCTGGACATGGCGGTGCGCTTTAACGGGCAAGTGTACCTGTTCGAATTCAAGGTAGTGGAGATGGCGCCGGAAGGCGCGGCGATGGCGCAGTTGAAGAACAGACGGTACGCGGACAAGTACCGGTACCTGGGCCAGCCGATCCACCTCATCGCGGTGGAGTTCAGCAAGGACGCCCGCAACCTGGCGGCGTTCGAGGTGGAGCGTGCGGCGTGATGCGGGTCGCTATGACGCTCTGACGCGCCGGAATGTGCATTCTCATTCCGCCTGCAGCGAGCGCATGAGGTTCGTGCGCGTGGCGCGCCACGCCGGCCAGGCGCCGGCCGCCGTCGTCGTGGTCAACAGCGTGAGGGTGGCCGCCACCAACGTGGCGGGGTCGTGGGGTGACACGCCGTAGAGCAACGCGGTCAGGACGCGGGTCGCCCCCAGCGCGACGACCAGGCCGAACACGACGCCGACCACGACCGGCACCAGGGCCTGTCGCAGGACCAGCCGCACGATGGCCGTCCGGGAGCAGCCGAGCGCCATTCGCAGGCTCAGCTCGCGCAGCCGAAGTCTGACGGACAACGCTACCGTCCCATACAATCCGAGCACGATCAGGCCCAGCGCGAAAACGCCTGTCCCACCAAAGACCGTCGCGGCATACCGGGGCAACAAGAGGACGCCGCCTATGCGCGCGGTGAGCGGTTGCACGTCGAACACGGGCACCGCCGGATCGATCGCGCGCATCGCGTCAACGAGATGCACCATCTGCGGCGGACCAGCGGGTGAGCGTCGCATGATCAGCGCCGCGGCCTGCCAACCCAACGGATCCTGCAGGATCGACGTGAACACCATGGGTCGCGTGACGCCCCCGAGGGTGCGGTTCTTGAAATCGCCCACGACGCCTACGACCTCCACTGTCCGAGTCTCCGGAAAACCCACCCCGATGTGCTGACCGATGGCCTGTCGCCGGTCGGGCCAGAAGCGGCGGACGAACGCGTCGTTCACCAGTGAGACCTCGACCGCGCCCGAGCGGTCCGACACGTTGAATTCGCGTCCTTCGATCACCGGCACTCGAAGCGCTCCGAAGGCGCCGGGACCGGCTATCCCGACGTCGACGAGCGGAAGCTCGTGCGACGCCACGCCGTCGTCCCCGGGCAGGCGGAGTCGGGAGAGCCGAACACTCAACGACAGTGGGACCGGCTGAATCCATCCCGCGGCCTCGACGTCCGGAAGCTCCCGGACGGCGGCGGCCGCGCGCGACAGGTAGCGATACGCCTCGTCCTGGTCGCGGCCGGCCAGCGCCGGGGCGACACTCGCGACCGCGACGCCCCGCGTCTCGAAGCCGGGGTCGACTTGAGTCACGGCGAAAAGGCTGCGCAAGGCGAGGCCGCCGACCACCAGCAGCAACACCGCCGTCGTGGCCTGACCCGCAATCAGCAGCATCCGCAACGTCGTGGCTCCGCCGGCCGCGGATGTGCGGGAGTCGGTCTTGAGCGTCTCGACGATGGAGAGGCCCGACGAGATCCGCAACGCCGGTCCGAGCGAGGAGACCATGGTCGACCCGAGGGCGACGACCACCGTGAGGCCGAAGACGCGCCAATCGGGCACCAGGTGAAGATCGATGGCGGTCGGCACCGCCGGCAGATGGATCTGGCTGAGCATCGGCCCGACCCACGCGGTCAAGAGCAACGCGATGGCGGCCGCGACGCCCGTGAGCACGATGCCCTCGGCGAGCAACGGACGAATGATCCGCCATCGATTGGCTCCTACCGCCAGTCGGATGGCGACCTCGCGCTGGCCGTCGACCGCGCGCGCGAGCACGAGATGCGCGACGTTGACCGAGCAGACCAGCAGCAGGAGCAGCGCGACCGCGAGGACGCCGGCGGCTCCGAATCGGGCAAGGGCCCTCGACACGACGGGGTGAACGGACGCCTCCGACAGCGGCGTGAGGACAAGGGAGCGACCGGCATTCGAGTGCGGATACCGCCGGGAGAGCGTATCCGCCAGGACGGCAACCTGCGTGCGAGCCTGCTCGAGCGTCGCGTCGTCCCGCAACCTGGCGTGCACCCACCACTCGAGCTGTCCGCGGTCGTCGGCCGACGCCGCGCCGGCGTCGTCGAGCGGCTGCCAGAATTCCGGCGCGACCCCTCGAAACAACCCGGTGAACCCCTCCGGGGCAATCCCGACGACCGTTCGTCGTCGGTCGCCGATCGCCACCTCCCGGCCGATGATCCAGGGATCGGTCCCGAAGTGCCGACGCCACGCGGCGTGACCGAGAACGACCACCGCGCCCGGCTGGTCGGTTTCATCGAATGGCCGTCCGAGTGGGAACGGCACGCCGAGCGTGGTGAAGTAGTTGCGGGAGACCTGTTCGCCGATCGCGATCCTGCGGTCCAGTCCCGTGCCGACCACCGCTCCCATGCGCCGGTGCGCGACCACGGATTCGAAGGCGGCGACATCACGGGCGAGATCCGCGTAGTCACCGAATCCCACCGGTTCCTTGCGAAGGACCGCCAGCTCTCCAACGGTCGTGATGCCGACGACCCGATCGGGTGCCCGGACCGGGAGCGGTCTGAGCAGCACGGCGTTGACGGCAGTCAACGCGAGGGTGGTCGCGCTCATGCCGACCACGAGGGTCAGGAGGGCGGCGAGCGAGAACCCGGGGGACCGCAGCAGCGTTCGAGCGGCGACGTGCGCGTCCCGCCACAGATCCTCGGCGACACGGAAACGGTGCACGTCGCGGCATTCCTCCTTGACCGTCTCCACGCCTCCGAGACGGGCGAGCGCCGTGCGGCGCGCTTCCTTCGGCGCCATGCCCCGGCGGATGTTCTCCTCGACGTCCAGCTCCAGGTACGCCTGCAGCTCCGCGTCGAGCTCGCGCTCGATGCGCTCCCGACGGAACAGATTCACCAGGCGAACAGTGCAATCCCGCAAGCGGCTCATGATGCCTCCTCCACGGTTATGGTTCGCCATCCGGCGCGGCCGGACATCACGCCTCCCCCACGTCGCGCAACGCCAGCTCGATCGCGACCGAAACCCGCTTCCAATTGCGGACTTCCTCGTCGGCGTGCCGGTGCCCGGCGGAGGTCAACTCGTAGTACTTCGCCTTCCGATTGGTTTCCGAACGCCCCCACTCGGCCGTCAGCCACCCTTTCTGCTCGAGCCGGTGCAGCGCGGGAAAGAGCGAGCCCGGGCTGACGCGGAACGCACCCTGCGTGATCTGCTCGACCCGACGCGCAATGCCGAGGCCGTGGTTCGGTCCGGGCATGAGCGCGCGGAGGATCAGCAGATCGAGGGTGCCGCGCATGAGGTCGGTTCGGGACATCGGCTGTCTTCTGGCATCCCTATCGGATTTCGATAAGTCTAGCATGGGACCTATCGGTTGTCAATGGATCCCCGTTCCATCGCGATGACGCGAACCAGCTCCCCGGTCTGGGCCGCAGCCATATCGGCCGCACCGATCAGCACGACGGCGACGAGGACGATCTGCACGTTCTGTCTGGTCATGGTGTGTTTTCCTCCTACTCCACGACGCGCAGGACCTCTGCGGGATCTATCCTCAGAGCGCGAGCGGCGGGCACGCCGATAGCAACGGACGCTACCAGCGCGAGGCACGCCGCCGCCCCCGCAAGCGTGACGAGGTCCACGC
>WTFV01000170.1 GCA_011523845.1 Acidobacteriota bacterium
TGAGCGGCAGCGAGAACCTGACCATCGAGGGCCAGTTCGAGGGCAAGATCGATCTGCGGGACAACGCGTTGACCGTCGGTCCCAACGGCAAGATCAAGGCCGAACTGCTGTTCGCCAAATCGGTCGACATTCTCGGGCGCGTCACCGGCAAGATCACGGCCGTCGACGTCGTCAGCATTCGCGAGAACGGTGCGGTGGACGGCGACATCACGGCGCCTCGCATCGCCATCGCCGACGGCGCGCACTTCCGCGGCAGCGTCGACATGCGTCGCGACAACGCCGAGCCCAAGTCCAGGGATGCCGCCGTCGCCAAGCAGCCCGCCGCGCCGGCGGTGAAGGCGCCCGCGCAGGTGCAGCCCCAGCAGAGCAACGCGCCGGTGCAGAGGGTGGGACGCCCGGCCGGCGGACGTCAGAGCAGGTAGCGGCGGAGGCGTCGCACCGCGGCGGGTCGCGACTGCGCTCGACCGGAGGACGCGCGGCGACTCCAGGAGGTTGTTCAGTGACTGGAGGTGCGCGGCTTCGCGCGCTCGCCGGTGTCGTCACGCGGTTGGGGAGCGGGCAGCCCCGTCCACGGGACCTGCCGGCAGAGCCCGGCGTTGCGCCATCGGTCTCGGAGAGGCTCGTTCCGACTCGGGCAATCGGCATCCTGGTCGACGTCCTGCGCGGCCGGCAGGCGCCGGTGGTGCTCGATCTCGGCCGCGTGGTCGGCGGCAACGTAGGGTTTCTCACCTCCGAGTTCGGATGCAGGCTGGTCGTGGCCGACCTGTTTGCCGACCTGGATGTCAGGGCGGCCGGCGGCGAGCGGTCCGGGGACGACGACGGGGCCTGGGTGGCGGCGCGGCTCGGGCAGGACGCCGAGAGCGTGGACGCGGTGCTGTGCTGGGACACGCTGGAGTATTTGACGGCGACGGAGAGCCGCGTGCTGGCGTCGCGACTCACGCGCCTGCTGCGCCCCCACGGGGTGCTGGTGCTGGGCTTCAGCAACGAATGGCGCGTCGAATCGGGGCACGCCACGTACGAGATAGTCGACCGCGAGACGTTGCGGCGGCAGTTTCATCCCGGGCCGTCGCGACAGTCGCGCGTGCTCACGGGTCGTGAGGCCATGGAGACGTTCCGCGAGCTGGCGGTGGTGGATACGTTCCTGCTCGCGACGCGAGCCTACGAGATGCTGTTTCGAAAGCCGTCGCACTCGATGAACAACCGCAGAACCACGGCGTCTCCCGTACGCCGCGAGGTGTAAGTCTCCCCAGGATGGCCCGACCGATTGTCGCCCTGTTGACCGACTTCGGCACCCGAGATCACTACGTCGGCGCCATGAAGGGCGTCGTACTGGGGATCTGCCCCGAGGTTGCCGTCGTCGATATCTCCCATGACGTGCCGGCGCACGACGTGCTGACGGCCGGTCTCGAGCTGGCTGCCGCGTATCGGTACTTTCCTGCCGGCACGGTGTTTCTGGCCGTCGTCGATCCGGGGGTCGGTTCGGCGCGCCGCGGACTGGCCGCCGAGGCGGGCGACTATCGCTTCGTCGCCCCCGACAACGGTGTCCTGACCGCGGTGTTCCAGGACACGCCGCCGAAACGCGTGGTGGAGCTCACCGAACGTCGGTACGCCCGGCCGACCGTGAGCCGGACCTTCGAAGGGCGCGACCGTTTCGCCCCCGGCGCGGCCTGGCTCGCCAAGGGCATCCAGTTGACGGCGCTCGGCCGGCCGCTCACCGATTATCGCAGCATCGAGATTCCCGCCCCGCAGACCGAGGACGGCCGCATCGCGGGCGAGGTCTTGCGAGTCGACAAGTTCGGGAATCTCGTGACCAACATCGGCCGGAAGGCTTTCGAGAGCCTGTGCCGCGGCGGCGCCATCCAGATCGAGGTGGGCGCCGAGAGCATCGGGCGCCTCGTCGAGACCTACGCGGATATCGGTCCCGACGAGGTGTGCGCGCTCATCGGCAGCACGGACCACCTGGAGTTCGCGGCGAACTCGACCAGCGCCGCGGCTCGCCTGTCGCTCGATCGGGGGGCCCGCGTCGTCGTCAGCCGCCCCTGACGGGAATCGACCTGCACACGACCGCTACGGACAGAGGACAGAAACGCACATGATCGATCTCGAGTTGACCGAGGAACAACGCCTGCTGGAGCAATCCGTGCGCGAATGGGCGGGGCGCGAGGTGGCCCCGCGGATTCGCGAGCTGGATCGCGAGCATCGATTCGATCCGGCCATCCTGACGCAGATGGCCGATCTGGGGCTGCTGGGCATGTGCGTCCCGCGCGAGTACGGGGGCGCCGGCATGGACTACGTCAGCTACGGGCTGGCGTGCGAGGAGACCGAGTACGTCGACACGTCGCTGCGCGTGATCCTGTCGGTGCACCTCGCGCTCAACTCCCTGACCGTTCTGACCTGGGGTACCGAGGATCAGAAGCGGCGCTACCTCGTGCCGCAGGCCCGGGGCACGAAGATCGCGAGCTACGGGTTGACCGAGCCGGGGGCGGGAAGCGACGTCCGCGGCATGCAGTCGGTGGCCGTCAGGCACGGAGACCGCTACGTGCTCACCGGTGAGAAGATGTGGATATCACTCGCCGACGTGGCGGATCACTTCCTGGTGTTCGCCTACACGGATCCGGAAAAGAAGCAGAAGCGCGACGTCTCCGGCATCAGCGCATTCCTGGTGGAGCGGAGTTTCCCCGGGTTCTCGAGCGGCACGCTGACCGAGAAGTGGGGGATTCTGGCCGGGAACACCGGGTTCTTCAAGTTGGACGAGGTCGAGGTGCCCGAGGAGAACCTGCTCGGCCGCGAGGGCGAGGGGTTCAAGATCGCCATGTTCGCGCTGGACCAGGGACGGCTGAGCGTGTCGGCAGGCGCGACCGGGCTGATCCGCGCTTGCCGGGACGCGAGCGTCGCGTATGCGCGGGAGCGCAAGACGTTCGGCGCGCCGATAGGCCAGCACCAGCTCGTCAAGGAGATGATCGCCCAGATGGAATCCGACTACCAGGCGGCGCGGCTGCTCTGGATGCGCTCGGCCTGGCTCAAGAACGAGGGGCGCCGCAGCACGCGCGAGACCGGCCTCGCCAAGTGGTTCGCGACGGTCGCGTCGGAACGGGCGGCGGGCGACGCCGTGCAGATTCACGGCGCCAACGGCTACTCCGACGAATACCCGGTCGGCCGGTTCTATCGCAACTGCAAGGGCGCCGTGATCTACGAGGGCACGCGCGAGATCCACAAGATCATGCAGGCGGACTACGCGCTCGGGTATCGCGTGGACAAGCCGACGCGGTGCCGGTTGCCGGCTTGGCGGGAAGCGGTGCAGGCGTGACTGCGACGCCCGAGACCACGCCCCGGAGCGCCACCGGCGAGGAGCTGGCGTACGCGTTTCTGGATGTCGTCGAGCAGGCGGCGATCGCCTGCGCGCACACGATGGGCCAGGGCGACCGCCATCGGTCCGACCAGGTCGCGGTGGAGGCGATGCGCGCCCGGCTCGATCACGTGCCTATCGACGGGCGCATCGTGATCGGGGAAGGGGAGCGCGACAAGGCGCCCATGCTGTACATCGGCGAGCGCGTCGGGCGCGGCGCGAACGGCGAAGAGGGGTTTCCGGAAATCGATATCGCCGTCGACCCCCTGGAGGGGACGAACCTGTGCGCCACCGGGGCCCCGCGGGCCATCGCCGTGCTGGCCGCGTCCGAGCGGGGCGGGCTGCTGCACGCGCCGGACATCTACATGCAGAAGCTGGTGGTCGGCGCCCAGTCGAAGAACTCGGTGAGTCTCGACGCGCCGGTGGAACACAACCTGAAGCAGATCGCCAGGTGTCTCGACCGCGACGTCGAGGACCTGGTCGTCGTCGTGCTCGATCGCAAGCGGCACGAGCCGCTGATCGCGGACATTCGCGCCGCGGGCGCGCGTATCCGGCTGATCGGCGACGGGGACCTGACCGCGGCCATCGGGGCGGCGGTGGTGGGCAGCGGCATCCATGCGGTCATGGGCAGCGGCGGCGCTCCCGAGGGGGTGCTCGCGGCGGCCGCCATGCGCTGTCTCGGCGGCGAGATCTTCGCGCGCCTGGTCATCGACACGCCGGAGAAGGAGGTCCGCGCCAGGTCCATGGGCATCGACCAGCCGCGCAAGGTCTACACGTCGGCCGACCTCGCGTCGGGAAGACGGCTCGTCTTCGCGGCGACCGGCGTGACCGAGGGGGCGCTGATGAAGGGCGTGCGCTTCTTCGGGGAAGGCTGCCGCACCAGTTCCGTCGTGATGCGGACGGCGCCGCACCGCGTACAGTTCATCGACACGATTCACGTCAAGGAGCAGGCCGGGCGGCGGGGGTTGCGCTTCTGATTCCGGCGCGGGGTCTTCCGTCTTGCGGTGCTTCCGCCGCCGATGCGGACGCCGCGTCTTGTCCTCGTGGACGCCGCCCTTCTGGCGCGGCAGGGGGACACGGACGCGCGGTTTCGGTGGCCGAGAGGTCGCAGGGGGCGATCGGCGTGACGTCATGGCGTGAACGATCCGTGCTGCCGGAGCGGCTGTCCGTGGACCCGCGGCGTCCCGACGCGGAACTGCTCGCCCGGGCGGTCGCGGCGCTCGCGGCGGGCGAGGTGGTCGCGTTTCCGACGGATACGCTGTACGGCCTTGCCGTCGACCCCCGGCGAGCCGACGCGGCGCGGCGACTGTTCGCACTCAAGCGGCGTCCGGCCGGTCTGGCGGTGCCGCTCATCGCAGCCGATACCGGGCAGACGGAACGGGTCGCCCGGCGGGTCACGCCGCTCGCCCGGCGGCTGGCCGACCGCTGGTGGCCCGGCCCGCTCTCGATCGTGCTCGACGCTTCCCCGGCGCTCGATGCGGGACTGCTCACCGCGGCCGGCACCGTGGCGATCCGCGTGCCGGCGCATCGACTGGCGAGACGGCTTGCGGCGGACTTCGCACACCCTATCACAGCTACCAGCGCGAACCGGAGCGGCGAGCCGCCGGCTGCCGATGCGGCGTCCGTGGCCGCGGGTTTCGGTTCCGAACTGGCCGTGGTGGTCGACGGCGGCCCGGCCAGGGGAGGGCGGCCGTCGACTATCGTGGATGCGCGCGGCGACGTGCCGGTGCTCGTGCGGGAAGGGGTGGTCGCGTGGGACCGCGTGCTACAATCGCTGGCGTGAAGGGCTCCGCGGCGGCGGCCCGCCACCCCGTCGCGCGCGAGCGGGCGGCGATCGACTGACGCGGCCGGCTTCCGAAATCTCGAGGGCATTCTCGACCGTCGCGTTGCGGACCGAACCCGGCTCATCCTCGACATCTTCTCCGCCCGTGCCCGGACGTGGGAGGGCAGGCTGCGGGTCGAGCCGGTGCAGTTGCGTTGCCTGCCGCCGTGGCTGGCGGGGACGGGTAGCCGTTGCCCCGGTTGATCGCGGGGAGCGGCGTCCGCGGATCTGGTGAAATGAAGATCGAGATCGATCGCGGGCCCGGCGTGACGATGCGTGCAGCCGCCGGCGCGTTGATGGCTGCCGCGCTGGTTGCGGGCGGTTGCGCGGCTCGCGTGCCCATCGTAACGAACCCGGCGTATCCCGATTTCCTCTTTCCGGCGGTCCCGTTCGCGTTGGCCACCTCTGAAGTCGACGGCGAGCAGCGGGACGCGTGGGCGTTTCTGCAGGTGGGCGAGCTCGATCAGGCCGAACAGCGGTTCGCGGCCCTGTTGGCGCGCGACGCGGCCTTCTTCCCCGCGACGGCCGGGCTCGGGTGGGTGGACGTTGCGCGCGGCAGCTTCGGGGAGGCGGCCGAGCACTTCGACGAGGCGCTCGACGTCGCCGGAGACTACGTGCCGGCGCTGGTGGGGCGCGGCGATGCGCTGCTGGCGGCGGATGACGTCCCCGGCGCCCTCGAGAGCTTCGAGGACGCGTTCGCGGCGGACCCGGCGCTTCCTCGCGTCGAGCGGCTCGTCGGCGAGCTGCGCTTCCGGGTCATGAGCGAGCGTTACGCCGCTGCGCGAGCCGCGGTCGAGGCGGGACGTCTGGACGAGGCCGAAGCCGCCTACGCGGTGATGATTGCCGCGTCCCCCGAGAGCGCGTCCCTCTACCTGGAGCTCGCCGAGATTCTGCGGCGACAGGGCCAGGTGGACGAGGCGCTCGCCCGCGCGCGGCGAGCCCGCGGTCTGGACCCGAACGACACCGAGGCCGTCCTGGCGGAAGGCGCCCTGCTGGAGCAACTCGGCGACCTGCAGGCCGCCGCGGACGCCTACGAGCTGGCGGAGGCGCTGAATCCGACGGACGAGTCGGCGGCGGGATTGATGCGCGTGCGACGCGCTCTGCAGTTTGCGGGACTGCCGGCGGAGTACCGCGAGATTGCCGGCGTCGAGTCGGCGACGCGGGGGGATCTGGCGGCGCTGCTGGGCGTGCGGCTCGCGGAGTTGCTGGGGGATGCGGCCTTCGGCATGGCGACGCCGATCCTGACGGACACTCGGGATCATTGGGCGAGCCGCTGGATCGTCGAGACGGTGCGGGCCGGCGTCATGGTCGTCGGCGCGGGAAACCGCTTCGACCCGGAGCGGCCGTTGCGCCGGGGCGACCTGGCCGACGTGGTCGCGGGGGTGCTCGATCTCGTCGCGGACCTCGATCCGGAGGCGGCGAGCCGCTGGCGATCGGCTTCCGTGAGATTCTCCGACATGAACCCGGGCCACCTGAACTACGAGAGCGCCACGCTGGCGGTTGCCGCCGGCGTGTTGAGGACCGTCGGCGGCGAGCGCTTCGATCCCACGGGGGCGGTGAGCGGATCGGATGCCGTCGGCATCGTCGAACAGCTCGTGCGCCTGGCCGACCGGGCGGGATGACGTACGATGACGGCGCTGACCACCGCCAATCAACTCACGCTTTTCAGGCTCCTCGCGGTGCCGTGCGTCGTCATTCTCGTGCTGTACGGCTTCAACGGCTGGGCTCTGGTCACCTTCGTCGTCGCCGGGATCACCGACGCGCTCGACGGCGTGATCGCGCGGCGCGCCGGACAACCCACGAGCCTGGGCGCCTTCCTGGATCCGATGGCCGACAAGCTGCTGCTGGTGTCGACGTTCGTCGTGCTGACCCTGGAGCGCGACCCGCCGATGCCGAATCAGCTCCCCGTCTGGCTCACCGTCCTCGTCATCAGCCGCGACGTCGTGATCGTGCTCACGGTGGCGGTCGTGAACCTGGCCATCGGGCGGCGCGAGTTCCATCCGTCGGCGCTGGGCAAGGTCGCGACGTTGCTCTACGTGCTGACCTGCGCCTTCACGCTGTTGTTCAACTATCTGGGTTATCCCTCTCGGGTCGTCGACTTCATGGTGTACTCGGCGCTCGTCGTGACGGTCGTCTCCGGGTTGCACTACATCCTGCACGTCGCCCGCCTCGTCAACGAGGCGTAGCCGGCAGCCCGTCTTCATCCGACAATCGGGCCCCCGCGCAGAGTGCAAGTGAAAGGCGAGGTCGCTCGTGTCGACACCTGATTCTCGACCGGGATCGTGTCCGCGCTACCGCGCTCCCTGTGTTCGGATTCCGGCCGCGCTCGTCGTGGTGCTGCTGGCCAGTCAGGCGGGCGTCGCCGGTGTCCAGGCTCAGCAGGCCGCGGCCGGCGCATCCATCGGTCTCGGCCCCGCCGGAGAACTGATCCGAAAACCGGCGCTGGACATCGAGCTGTACCGACGACCGCCCACGGTTACCCCGGTCAGTCTCTGGTCCGACGGCACCACGGCGTGGCTGGAAAGCGCACCGCACCGCGACGCCGGCAACACGTTGTACGCCTACGACCTGGCGACCCGCACGTACGATCCCGCCAGAAACATGGCGGTGGATTGGCGGCATGATGACGCGCGCCACAACGGCTTCTGGTCCGACGGTGAGACGTTGTGGGTCGCGCGGGGCCGCCGGGTACGCGATGCGGAAACGGGCCGGTGGGACCAGGAGATCGTGCTGTTCGCCCACGACATGGCTTCCGGCGACCGCGACCGGAGCAGGGAGATCGCGACCGGCATATTCGGCGCAAACGCCTCGGGCGTCTGGTCCGACGGCCGGACGATGTGGGTAGGAGTCGAGGGAGGAGGAGTACGCGCCTATACGCTGGCGAACGGGGCACCCGACCCCGCCAGGGACATCGACACCGGGGGGATAAACAATTCGATTCAACAGATCTGGTCCGATGGCCGCACGATGTGGGTGACGTTCGGGTCCAGTTTCGAGGCCGGTTTCACGACGGATAGAGAGATCCTTGCCTATGATCTGGCGACCGGCAGCCGCGACCGTGCCAACGATTTCCCTCTCGACATCCTGGCGTCCTACAATATGCTGACCCTTGGCCTCTGGTCCGACGGCGAGACGACGTGGGTGTTGGGCGGCGACCGGATAGTCGCCTTCGAGCGGTCCACGATGCGTCGCGATCCCGAGAAGGATTTCAATGATCTTGGACGCAGGGACGTAGTTCCCGTGGACGCGTGGTCCGACGGGGAGACGATGTGGGTGAGGGACATCTACGGCGCACTGTTGGCCTATGACCTCGAAACGCGAACCGTCGCCCCCGACAAGCACGTCCTCGGAACCGCCACCGGCGGCAATCGCGGCAACTACGGCATGTGGTCGGATGGCGAGACGATGTGGGTGGTACAGGGCCTTCCGGCGGCGGTAATGGCCTACGACTTTGCGACCGGCGGCCGCGACCCGGATCGGGATCTTCGCCTCGCTGCCGAGAATGCCGACCCCTACGATCTGTGGTCCGACGGCGCCACGATGTGGGTGTTGGACGGAAGCGACGAGAAGCTGTATGCCTACGACATGGCGACTCTGGCCCGTGAGGCTGTCAGGGACGTCGATGTGCGTTGGGATGAGGAGCGGGAGGGTGGCAACTACTACGACCCGCCGGCAGTGTATTTCGACAGGATCTGTGCGGACGGTACCGTGATGTGGGTGGGGTACTACATCGGCGGCAGGGGCGACGGCGGCGGCGACGCGGAGTTCTACAGACTGCGGGCCTACGACGTGGCGACCCGGACCCGCGATGCGAGCAGAGACGTGGACGTGCCCTGGTATGCTGGACTGTGTACCTGGTCCGATGGCGAGACGTTGTGGCTGACGTACAGCAATTTTTCGCTCACGGACAACGCCCTGGTCCCTCTGGACATGGAGAGCGGCGCAATCGACTCGACCAGGACTCTCGAATGGTGGCATCTGCGCCGCCCGTCGAACGACAGCATCGAGAACCTGTTCGTCGTCGGTCGAACGATGTGGGTATCCGATCATGATCACATCATGCACGCGTACGATTCGGCGACTGGAGCCTACGAGCCGTCACGAGCTTTCAGTCTGAAAATATGGGGGATGACTGAGTGGATAGGGCCGTGGGCGGCGTCCCGCGTGCTCATGGACGGGCGGACGATGTTCGTACTGGCGAACAAGGCGGTCAGGGAGCCGGCGCTGTTCGCCTACGACTGGGTAACGAAGAGCCGTGTCCCCGACAGAGACGTTCCGCTACTGCCGGGGGGGCGGCCGTACTACTATTCGTTCTATGGCCGAGGCTGGTCTGACGGCGCGACCGTGTGGCTGTTGGGAACGGCAAAACGCGACAGGAGCGGTGCGGTAGCGGAAAAGCACTACTACAGGGTGTTCGCTTTCGACTTGCGGAGTGGAACCCATGTCCCTGATCGGGACCTGCACGTGGAGGAGGAACTCATCGCGGAGGGCGGCGCCACTGGCGGCGCCACGGTCTGGCCGTTCAGGGATCTCTGGTCGGACGGCGAGATGCTGTGGGTTCTGGGCGAGATCCTGGTTGACGGTGATCCCAACGCCGAGAGGGAATACGGCCTGTTCGCTTTCGATCTCGGAACCGGTACACGCGAGCCCGCCCAGGATCTGATGGGACTGCCGGGTCCGGGGCCATTCGTGTCGGACGGTGTGACGCTGTGGATTCCTGACGGCCTGAGAGCCTACGACCGGAGGCTGCTGGCCTATGCG
>WTFV01000171.1 GCA_011523845.1 Acidobacteriota bacterium
CCCCTCGAAGCTGCGCGTCCCTGAAGATTTCCTGAACTCTTCCTTAAGAGTCCGTGGTGAACCCCCGCGTGGCTCTTGCCAGGTGTTCTGCGCCGCCGCCTGCGCTTCCGCTTCTCCCGCAGGGTCCGTGGCGGAACCCCGCGTGGCTCTTGCCACCGGCTCTCGAGAGTCCGTGTTGAAACGCAACGGGGCACGGAGAGCGGTGCTCCCGAGGAAACGACCCGGCGGAAAACGAAAGCGCCGGACCCGCCACCAGGGGACGGATCCGGCGCTGAAAGCGTTCGGCCCAACGAGCGCGAGGGACTACGCGACGCCCTGTTCTTCAGCCACCGCCGCCGGTCGGCCACGGCGGTGCCCCCGCGGCTGGCGCGGCTCGACGAACGAGCTGAGCCGGTGGCTGAGCTGGGGGTCGCGAAGCTTGCGCAGCGCGGCGGCCTCGATCTGACGAATCCGTTCCCGCGTCAGGGAGAACTTCTCGCCCAGCTCGGCCAGCGTCGGTTCCGCACCGTCGTTGAGGCCGAAGCGCATCCGGATCACCTCGCGCTCCTTCGGACTCAGCGTCTCGAGCACGGACTCGGTCTGCCGTCGCAGGTCGAAGGCCACGGTCGCCTCGGCCGGGTTCACCGCCTGGCGATCCTCGATGAAGTCCCCGAACTGGCTCTCGTCGCTGTCGCCGATCGGCGCGTCGAGCGAGACCACGGTTTGCGCGATCTTCCGCGCCTTGCGGACGACCGACAGCGGGAGATCCGCCCGCTCGGCCAGCTCCTGAGGCGTCGGCTCCCGCCCCAGATCGCGGGTCAGCGTCTGCATCGCCCGGTTGAGCTTGTTGAGCGTCTCGATCATGTGTACCGGGATGCGGATGGTACGCGCCTGGTCGGCGATCGCCCGCGTGATGGCCTGCCGGATCCACCACGTGGCGTAGGTCGAGAACTTGAATCCGCGCCGATAGTCGAACTTGTCGACCGCGCGCATCAGGCCGATGTTCCCCTCCTGGATGAGGTCGAGGAACGCCAGTCCCCGGTTCACGTACTTCTTCGCCACCGAGACCACCAGCCGCAGGTTCGCCTCGGTCAATTCCTTGCGCGCCCGATCGCCCTCGATGCCGCCGCGGCGAAACGCCTTCTGAACGGCCCGCAGGTTCTCGGCCGACTCGCCGACCTGCACCCGCAACGCAGCCAGCTCGCGCTGCGCCTGCTCCAGGGCCGGGTTCTCCGCCGGCGCCTCGGCGGATGCCGCCTGCCGGGGCCGTCGCTTCTGGATCCGCTCGACGCAGCGCTCGGCTTCCTTCAAGCTCGCGGCGGCCCTCTCGACCTTCGCGATCAGCTCGTTCCGCACCGCGACGGTGAACGGCAAGTGGCGGATGGCGCGGGAAACCTCGATCCGGGCCCGGCCGATCTGCCACCGCGTGCGGACCTGCACGCGCCGGCCGCTCTTCCGGATGGCCACCGCACGCCGCTCGCGCTTGCCGAGCTTCTTCAGCGCCGCTTCGACCTTCTCGGCGTCGGCCACGAACCGCTTCGTCCGGCTCGCCATGTGCCGCTCGGTCAGCTCGGTATCGGGCAGCGTGACGGTATCGCGGAGGGTGCGCTCACCCGCCGCGACCTCCCGCGAGATCTCGGCGACGTAGCGCGCGACGAGCAGGCTGCGCGACATGGCCTTGGTGATCCGCAGCTCACCGCGTTCGATTCGCTTCGCGATCGCCACCTCGCCCTCGCGGGTGAGCAGGGGTACGCGGCTCATCTGGCGCAGGTACGTCCGCACCAGGTCCTGTCCCTGGTCCTCCTCGTGCACCGGCAGCGGCTGTTCCGCGGCCGGAGCCGGATTCACGCGCGAGGCCTGCCGGCGCTTGATGTCCGGCTGCACCTGCTCGGCGCCCTCGACCTCGATGCCCTGTCCTTCGAGCTCCTGCAGAAGCGCGCTGACCTCCTCCACGTCGAGATCCGCCGGCGCGTGATCGAGCACCTGATCGAGCGTAAGGAATCCGCGTTCCTGCCCCAGCGCCACGAGTGCAGTCACGATGTCCTGACGTTCCTGTGTCAACAAGCTGTTAGCTCTCCTTCGGGTCGCTGTACGGGATATCGGCGCCGAACCGCTCTTCCGGCGTGCGCGGCCTCCTACCAGGAAAGACGCCGGAACCGAGCTTGCAGTTTCAGCTAAACCTGTTAATTCTATCAGCACGTTGCAGGAATTGCGATCTTTTTCGGGCGCTGCGGCTCGTCGTCCCCGCTATCCCGACGAGTCCGCGGAACGGTCGGGCCGGGGCGTGAACCGCGCCCGCCTTGCGGCAGGCCACTCGCGCAGCACCGGCGGAACCAGTCGCCGGCCGGCGCGGAGCAGCGCGGCGAGCGAGCGCAGCCGGCGCGCGTCCCGCGCGCGCCACGCAAATCCGTACCGCTCACGCATCGACTCCCTCAGCAGGCCGATCGTGGTCAGCCGACCCGGCCACAGCGCCGGCGCGATCCAGCGCCCGCCGGCCGGCGCCAGCAGCGCCTCCGCCAGGCGGAGCGCCTGCTCGCCGACCGCAAGACGCCCTTCCTGCTCCATCTGCTCCAGATAGCGCTCGAGGGCCGCGGTCGTTTTCGGCAACTCCTCCGCCGGAACCCCCAACCGCGGACCGAGCCGTGCCGCCTCGGCACAGTAACGATCTCTCTCATCGGCCGTCAGCGGCCCGACGAACAGGGCATACGCCTGCAGTTGGCTGTCGATGAGGGTGGAATGGACCCACTTGAGCAGGGCCGGGTCGGTCGCGTCGTAGGGCGTACCGGCCGGATAGCGGCCTACCGTCCGATTCAGCCGGCCGTGCACCCGCCGGTGAATCGCGTTGATCCGATCCGCCGTCTCGCGGATCCGGTCCTCGGTCCCGAAGGTGAGCGAGAGCATGGCCCCGATGGTGCGGCGCATGCGCTCGACGTATGCCAGCGGCCCTGCGTCGAATCGGCTGTGCCCACCGACCCCGGCAGCAACGAGGGGATGCGCGAGCTGCATCAGGATCGCGCGCCCCCAGCCGAGCACGACGACCGCCTCGCGGTTGACGCGGTGCGCAATCACGGCCCTTCATCGTACCGGACACCTGCGAGATGCCGACACACCGCGACTGAAGAAGACACTCTGCCGGTTGTTGATCCCGCGGATGCGCTGCGACTCGGGCACGCCGCCGGTGATCAGCGTCCGAACGAGTAACGCAGCCCGAGTTGCGCCTGCCAGCGGCTGCGCAGGTCGTCGCGCGTGAAGCGGTCGCCGGCGAATCCCGGACGGGCCGGCGTGTTCAGGCTGTAGACATAGCGGCCGGTCTCGGGATCGACGCTCGACCGCACCGGCTGCAAATTCTGGAAGAACGCGAACTCCACCAGCCCGCTCGCGCTGCCGAAGGCGTTCACCAGGTTCTGCACGTCGAGGAAGAACTCGACCTCGTTGCGGCCCAGCGGCACGTCGACGCCCACATGGAAGTCGAGCGAGTACGTCCAGGGCCCGCGGCAGGCGTTGCGCGGCACGATCGCGCCCGGCGCGACGTCGCAACCGGCAGTCAGGAACCGCATCAGGTCGTCGAAGGCGCCGTCGGCGACGATCACCTCGCCGGCGTCGCGCGGCACGTAGAGCAGGTCGTTGCCGCGCGTCCCGTCGCCGTTGCTGTCGCTTCCGTCGAGGTAGCTGTAGGGCCTCCCCTGCTGGGCGTTGTAGTAGGCGGCCAGCGTGATTCCGGCCGGGCCGGCCGGAATCCGGTACGAGCCGGAAAGACTGAACCGGTGGCCCGGCGAGAAGTTCGAGACGGCCGGCGGCACGGCGTTCGGATTGCCGGTGTTGTAGTTGTAGCGCCAGTTCGAGGTGGCCTGGCTCGATCCGCCGTCGTTGACCGAGCGCGACTCGCCATAGAGATACGAGCCGCTCAGGAACCAGTTGTCGCTGAACCGCTTGTCGAGCTTCGTGGCGATCGTCCAGCTTCTGCCCTCCCCCGTGTTGGTCAGCAGGACGACGTTGCTGAAGTCCCGGTGCAGCCGCGTGAAGGTCGGCCTGTCGTCCGGTGCGGCGCCGCTCTCGACGAGGTTCAGGTTGCGGTAGTCGATGTCCCGCAACGTCTGCGAGAAGAGCAGCTCGACGCTGCCGATCAGGTTGAAGAACCCGAGGTCCCGGTCGTAGGCCAGGTTGCCGCGCAGGAGCTGCGGGTAGCGGTAGTCGGGATCGACGAGGTTGATCTCGTTCGTGGACGCCGAGCCGATGTCGGTCGGCTGGTCGTGCGGATCGGCCGAGAACGGGATCCGGTTGTCCGGATCGAAGAACACCCGGATGCGCTGGAACTCGTTGCCGGTGTTCGAGTACTGGTTCGACAGCCAGACGTACGGGGTGCGCCCGTGGAACAGCCCGAGGCCGCCGCGCACCTGCTGCCGCACCTCCTGGCCGGGGCTCGGGTCGTAGTTGAACCCGATCCGCGGCGACCAGTTGCGGGTGGCCGGGACCACGTCGGTGCCCCGCCCGTACAACTGCTCCACCAGCGGGTTGACGGTGGGCGTGTCCGGAAAGATGGGCGCGTCGAGGCGCACACCGTAGGTCAGCGACAGGTCGTCGCGCACCCGCCACTGGTCGCCCGCGTAGAACCCGAGCTGGTAGACCCGGAACTCGGCCGCCTGACGCGGGTCGCCCGTGCGCGAGAAGCTGTAGCTGTAGGACTGGGCGAGCCCCTGCGCGAAGCGCTCCGGACTGGTGAACTCGTAGACGCCGAAGTTGTCGCGGATGAACAGGTTGCGGAACTTGAACAGCTCGTTGTGGGTGCCGATGGTGAACTGGTGCCGGCCGCGCACCCAGGTCAGGTCGTTGTGGATCTCGATGATGTCCTGGTCGAGCGCGTTCGCCGTGGAGAACTGCTCGGTGCCGAAGCGGATCTCCTCGCCGCCCTCGAGGTCGATGGTGACCTGCGGGAACGGGGCGGTCCGCGGGCCGCGACGGTCGCGGATGCGCTGGAAGCTGACGCGGGCCTGGTTCACCACGTTGCCGAACGTGCTGTCGAGCTGGCCGACCGTCGAGTTGGTGGCGCTCTCGAACAGGTAGAAGTTGTCGGTGAAGCGGTAGCGGAAGTTCGACTGCGACCCGACGTCGGCAGCGCCGTTCACGGTGTTGTGGCGCAGCGAGAGGCGATGCCCCGGCGACAGGTTGGTGTCGGTGCGGACGAAGAGCTTGTCGTTCGGGTTCCCGCGGATGATCTCGCCGAACCCGCCGGGGATATGGTAGCCGTAGCGGCTGCTCGCGGTCTGCGCGATCCGTTGCGCCTCGGCCAGCCGGCCGAAGTCGACGCCGGACGACCCGTCGAGCGAGTAGCCCACCGGGGTCTCGCGCCGCTGGCTCTCGAAGTTCGCGAAGAAGAACGCCCGGTTGCGGGCCAGCGGGCCGCCCACGCTGGCGCCCTGCTGGCGGTCGAAGAACGTGGCGATGGGCACGTCGTCGATGCCGCTGCCGACCAGCCCCTCGTTGCGGCTGTAGAAGTAGCCGGTGCCGCTGAAGGCGTTCGAGCCGCTCCGGGTGATGACGTTGATGCCGCCGCCGGAGAAGCCGCTCTGCCGCACGTCGTAGGGCGCCACCACGAGCTGCAGCTCGCTGACCGCATCGAGGCTGATCGGCTGCGTGTTCGCCTGCCCGCCCGGCGTCCCCTGCCGCGCGAGGCCGAACAGGTCGTTGTTGACCGCCCCGTCGATCTGGATGTTGTTGTAGCGGCCGCTGCGGCCCGCCACGCTCAGGAAGCTCTCGGACTCGTTGTTCTGGCTCGTCTTGACGAAGAACGGGTTCACGCGCGCGAAGTCCTGCAGGCTGCGCTCGATGGTCGGCAGCGTCTCGATGACGCCGGTGGCCACCCCCGCCGTCGTCCCCGAGCGCGACGGCGAGAACACCTCGCTCGCCTCGGCGATCACCTGCACCGTCTCGGTCAGCGCCGCGAGCTGCAGCGTGACCGGCACCTCCGTGGCTTCGCCCAGGGTCACGACCACGCCGGAGAGCGACTGCGTCCCGAAGCCGCTCATCGCGACCTCGAGGTCGTAGGGGCCGACCTGCACGTTCAGCAGGTCGAACCGCCCGTCGGCTCGCGTGAAGACCTCGTATCTGGTGCCGGTGGGTACGTGCACCGCGACCACCCCGGCGCCCGGCAGCACGCCCTGCTGCGCGTCGCGCACGACGCCCCCGATCGTCCCGGTGGTGGCGTTCTGCCCCGCGCTGGCGGCCGGCGACCCGACCAGAACCACGACCGTGACTGCGCCGGCAATCCATTGCGTACGACGATTCATGTCAGGCAACCTCCGTGGATTGCAGTGTACGAACCCCGTGTGTCCGGCGCGCAACGGCAGGGTACCGTGCTGCGAAAATGTCGCCGGCTGTCCGGAAACCTCGTGGCCGCTCCCGTCCGCGCGGACGGTGGGCTATGGTGGAACATGGCTGGCCTCGGGCCCATCAGGAACGACACCGACTACAATGCAGCGCTTTTCCCGGATCGACGATCTCACGGGCGCCGGGCCCGGCAGCACGGGCGGCCGGGACTCGACGCGTTCGCCGACCTTGTGGTCCGGGCACGAGAGCGGGTTGACGACGACACGGAACTCGGAACGGAAGGGATGACATGGCCATCAGCGAGAGTCTGCTGCCGGAGTTCGATCAGGAGATTGCGGGCGCCCGCCGGACGCTCGAGCGCGTGCCCGCCGACAAGTTCGACTGGCGGCCGCACCCGAAGTCGGGCACGATGGTCTGGCTGGCGGGCCACCTGGCCAACCTCCCCTCGTGGGCGCCGCTGACCATCAACCAGGACGAGCTGGACATGGCGCCCGGCGGCAAGCAGATGGATCCCCCGCCGACGCCCGCCGACACCGCGGAGCTGCTCGCTACGTTCGACAAGTGCGCCGCCGAGGCGCGCGCCGCGATTGCCGGCGCCAGCGACGCCGACCTGATGAAGCCCTGGTCGTTGCTCAGCAACGGCCAGACCCTGATGACCCTGCCGAAGGTGGCGGTGCTGCGCAGCTTCGTCATGAACCACCTGATCCACCACCGCGCGCAACTCGGGGTGTATCTGCGGCTGAACGACATCGCCGTGCCGTCGATCTACGGGCCGTCGGCCGACGAGGCCCCGCCGGGGTTCTAGGAGGTCCGCCACCATGCCAATCGCCACTCCGATCCGCTCGACGGTCGCCCGCTGGACGCTCGCCCTGACGATGCTCCCGGTCCTCGCCACCCTGCTCTTCGCCCCGGTTCCGGCAACGGGCCAGACCGACGCCGAGGGCGAGTTCGCCCCGGTGACCGACGCGATGCTCCAGAACCCGGCTCCCGGCGACTGGCTGACTTGGCGCCGGACGCTGGACGGCTGGGCCTACAGCCCGCTGGACGGGATCGACCGGGACAACGTCGGCGATCTCCGCATGGTCTGGACGCGCGCGCTCGCGCCGGGACGCCAGGAAGGCACGCCGCTGGCCTACGGCGGCGTTCTGTACATGCCGCAGGCGAGCGACGTCATCGAGGCGATCGACGCGGCGACCGGCGACCTGATCTGGGCGCACCGGCGCGACCTGCCCGAGGACGTGTACCAGCACGTCGGCGGCAACTCGCGCAACAACCGCAACATCGCGATCTACGACCGGTTCATCATCAACACCAGCGACGACAGCTACGTCTTCGGCCTCGACGCCACGACCGGCGAGATCGCCTGGGAGACGCGGATCTTCGACTACCGGGAGACCCCGGCCGGGCACAGCTCGGGGCCGATCATCGCCGACGGCAAGGTGATATCCGGACGGAGCTGCCGGCCGCGCGGGGGGCCCGAGTCGTGCGTCATCGTCGCCCACGACGCACGCACCGGCGAGGAGCTGTGGCGCCGGCGGACGGTGCCGGCTCCCGGCGAGCCGGGCGACGAGACCTGGGGCGGCGTGCCCTACGAGCAGCGGGTCCACGTCGGCACCTGGATGCCGGCCAGCTACGACCCCGAACTGCGCCTGATCTACCAGGGCACGTCGGTCACCTCGCCGGCCCCGAAGTTCATGCTCGGCGGCATCGAGAACACGCACCTCTACCACAACTCGACGCTGGCCCTCGACGTCGATACCGGCGAAATCCGCTGGTACTACCAGCACATGAACGACCACTGGGACCTCGACCATCCCTTCGAGCGCATCCTGCTCGACACGGCGGTCGCGCCCGACCCGGACGCGGTGAGCTGGATCAACCCGCGCATCCGGCCCGGCGAGGTCCGCAAGGTGATGACCGGCATCCCCGGCAAGACCGGCCTCGTCTACACCCTCGACCGCGAGACGGGCGAGTTCCTGTGGGCGACTCCCACCATCGCCCAGAACGTCATCAGCCACATCGACGGGGCGACCGGGGCGGTGACCGAGAACGCCGAGGTGATCTTCACCGCCGAGGGGCAGCAGGTCCTCGCCTGCCCCAACATGCACGGCGGCAAGGACTGGGAGGCGGGCGCCTACAGCCCGCTCACCAACACCATGTACATGCCGCTGCGCAACATGTGCCAGCGCCTCCTGGCGACGACCTCGCCCGACGCCTCGCACCGCATCTACGCCCTGGCGGTCCGCCACGAGCTGGCGCCCGGCACCGAGCAGCTCGGCACGGTCTACGCCATCTCCGCGGAGACCGGCGAGACCCGCTGGCTGCACCAGCAACGGGCCGCGACCCTGTCGCTCGTCGCCACCGGCGGCGGTCTCGTTTTCGGCGGCGACGCGAACGGCCGCTTCCGCGCCTTCGACCAGGAGACCGGCGCGGTGCTCTGGGAGATCAACCTCGGCTCGCCCGTCTCCGGCTTCCCGATCAGCTACGCGGTCGACGGCCGCCAGTACATCGCGGTAGGGACCGGCCCGGCCGCCACCACGGCGAGCTTCCTGCAGTTGACCCCCGAGCTGCGCCCGAGCAACGGGAACAACCTGTTCGTATTCGCGCTACAGAACTGAAGTTCACGTAACATGCTGATCTTGAAGTAGGTTACGGAAATACAGAAAATACGTTTACCACGCAGGTTACCACGATGTCAGGATCGCCGAGCTGGGGTCCTCGTCAGGCCGGGCCGGTAAGCGTTCGGCGAACCGGGTATGGACGTGGGAGCGGGCCAACCGGACGCTGGCGTTGTCGACGGCCGGCACCGGTCGATGTCGCCTGCGCAGGAATGGCGCCCGGACCGGATCGGTCGCTGTTCGACAATGCCTTGCGCCGACTGCCGCAACGCCGGATACCGGGACGACCGAACGCTTACCCGGGCCGCGGGCCGCCGGGCCGGGGCCGGGCGGGCCGCTGAGGCGCAGACGTCCGGAGAGCCTGCCGTTCGTGGTCGTGCTGAAGTCCTCGAAGTCCTCCAGACGCAACGCGCCACCTAGGGACCTAGGGACCACGCGTCGGCGCGGCCCCGTACCTTTGAGGTCGCCGTAAAGGGCCGTGTTGGCCCCGTTCCATGCCCCCGCCGCGATCGGGCTGAAACCGGGGAAGCCGTTCGAGCCGGCGCTGAAGCCCTGTGGCGCGTACGGGCCGATCTGCGACGACGGCTCGTCGCCCAAGCCGATCGTGAAGCGCTCGTCCCGCCACTCGGCCGCCCGGCGAGGTGCACGCGGTCGTTGACGGGATAGCCGAGATCCACGTTGAGTCCGAGCTCGTCCTGCCGGTAGAGCGCTGGGATCGAACGTCGTGGGCGTGTCCAGGCCCAGAGACGCGTTGACGGTGTCGTAGATGAAGAAGTCCGCCTCGCTGGATCCGGCGGTGGCGCTCCCGTCCCACAGGATCCTGCTCGCGAGCTGGCCACGCAGGTCAGCGACCACCGGACGTGTCGAGCACGTCGCCCCGAACTGCGGCGTGAAGCCGCCGGGAAAGCGTTCCGGCAAGGAGAAGCAGTTCGGGCCGGCGAAGACCCGCGCGAGCGTGG
>WTFV01000160.1 GCA_011523845.1 Acidobacteriota bacterium
GCTACGGCGTGCAGGGGGACGCCATCCTGCAGGCGGGCGCGCTCGGCGGCGGCCGTTTCGGGGTGCCGCGCGGCGACGCCTCCTGGGACGTGCTGTTCGACTCGGCGGCCGAGCTGGTCGACGACGGCTTCGTCGCCGAGCTGGCGATTCCCTTCAAGAGCCTCCGCTATCCGCGCCGCGAGGCCGGGGTTCCGCACCGGTGGGGGTTGCAGATAGCCCGCATCATCGGCGGCCGGGACGAGGCCGACGTATGGTCGCCGACGTCGCGCGACATCGCGGGCTTCCTGCCCCAGATGGGCGTTCTCGAGGGGATGACGGACCTGTCTCGCAGCCACAACCTGGAGCTGCTGCCGACCTTCACGACGATCCGCTTCGGCGCGCTCGACCGCGCGACCGGCCGCTTCCGCGACCGGGACCCGTCCCCCGAGGGCGGCCTGAACCTGAAGTACGGGGTCACGTCCAACCTGACCGCGGACGTCACGTTCAACCCCGACTTCTCGCAGGTGGAGTCGGACCTGCCGCAGATCGAGGTCAACCAGCGCTTCGCGCTCTTCTACCCGGAGCTGCGCCCGTTCTTCCTGGAGGGCGCCGAGATCTTCGCCGTCCGGGCGCCGGTCACGGCGGTCCACACCCGGCGGATCGTCGATCCCGCGTTCGGCGCCAAGCTGACCGGCAAGGTCGGACGGACCAGCGTGGGCGTGCTGTACGCCAGCGACGCGGAGCCCGGCAACCTGGACGATCCGACCGACCCGGCGTTCGGGTCGTCGGCCGACACGTTCGTCGGCCGGGCGCGCTACGACCTGTACGCGGAATCGCACGTCGGGACCATCTTCACCAACCGCGAGCTGCTCGGCGGCTACAGCCGTCTCGCCGGCGTCGACTCGAACTTCCGCCTGGGCGACACCCACTCGGTCGCGTTCCGCGCCATGGGCACGGACCACCAGGACGGGCAGGGCGTGAAGACGAGCGGCTACCTGGTCGATGCCCAGTTCAACAAGCGGGGCCGGAACCTGCGCTACTCGTTGTCTTCCTACGCGCTGTCGCCCGACTTCAGGACCGATGTCGGGTTCGTCCGGCGCACCGACCAGCGCTACACGTCGCTCACCGGCGGCTACCGCTGGTGGCCGGAGAACTGGCTCCGCAACTGGGGGCCGGAGTTCATCTACGGCCGCAACTACGACTTCGCCGGCGGCCTGCAGGACGAGGTCGCCGACGCGGGCATCAACTTCGCGCTGTTCCGGAACATGTTCGCGGCCAGCAACGTCCGGCGCGAGCTGGAGCGGTTCGGCGGGGTCGACTTCGTCAAGACGCGCGCCCGTGTCTTCGGCCGGGTCGATACCAGCCGGCGCATCGGCGTGTCGCTGGAGTACCGGCGGGGAGAGCAGATTCTCTTCCACACGCGGACTCCCTACCTGGGCCGCGAGCAGGGGATCACGGCGCGCGTCATCCTGCGGCCCGTCCCGCGGCTGCAGTCCGCCGTCAACGTCACCACGAACCGGTTCACCGATCCGCGCCGCGGCAGCGAGGAGGTGTTCGACGTCCGGATCTTCCGGGCGCTGACGACGTATCAGTTCAGCAACCGGCTCCTGTTCCGCAACATCAGCGAGTACAACACCCTGGACCAGACCCTGGACCTCAACTTCCTGTTCACCTACCGCGTCAACGCCGGCACGGTCCTCTACGCCGGCTACGACGACCACTACCAGCAGGCCGACCTGATCGAGGGCGACCTGACGGACTGGTACGACGTCGGCGGCCGGGGGCTGCGTGTGCTCGGGCGCCAGCGGACCAACCGCGCGGTCTTCGTGAAGTTCCAGTACCTGTTCCGGTACTGACGCAACGAGTTGCGGGTCTCCGCGGGCGCACGGACAACGTTGCGTCGCTGTACTGCCTTGGTGCCGCGGCGCTTCGTGCGGCCCGTCACCCCGAGCCCGGGATCGCGGGCGGCCGTGGTCGTACTGCTCCGAGCGTTCAGCTCTGCGTCGTGTCGGGCAACGCGTACAGATCCTGCAGCGAGTGCCAGTCCTTCGCATCCGCCCGCGATCCCGGCTTGCGACGCACGAAGTAACGGCGACCCAGCGTGGCCCCGCGGCGGTTCGGGTAGAGGCGCGCCTTGCGGTCGAGTTCCGCTTCGAGAGCCGCCGCCGACCGGACCCGTCCCCACTTGCACTCGCCAAGGTCGGTCCAGTTGTCGTCGCGCAAGCCGACGACATCGATCTGCGCCGCCGGGGATGCGTCAGGCGAGGGGGACTCGGTGATGTTCCGCCGCTGGCCCCCCCAGTACTCGCCGACCTCGAAACCCGCGGTGACGCCCTCCGCTGCGTAGATGAGGGGTAGCGCCTCCCGGCACAGCCGTTCGAAGCAGGAGCCGAACCAGGCCTCCAGGGATGGCGCGATGCGGTCGCCGAACACGCGCCGGGGGCCGCTGCCGCGAATCGCGCTCATGTTGGGAAACACGAAACGGAACCAGAAGCGCAGCAGCGGATCGTCGATTTCGAAGCGCACCTGCCTCGGATTCGGGCGGTGGCGGTCCAGCGGGTACCGCCGGCGCAGGTATCCGAGGTTCACGAGCTGTTGCAGGTAGTAGGGCAGGTTCCGCTCCGGCAGCTCCGTGGCGGCGGCGATCGCGGGCGCGGCGCCGTGGCCGGAGGCGACGGCGAACAGGACGGCGTGATAGGGCGCCACCTCGCGCAGTTCCTCGCGGAGCAGGAACGTCGGTTCGTGGAACAGCGGCGCGAACTCGTCGAGCAGGTTGCCGCGGATGTTGCGGTCGATGGACCGGGTGTCGTCGAGGCAGAGCAGATACTGCGGCAGACCACCGACGAGGAAGTACGCCCTGGCCTGGTCTTCCAGCGACCAGCGCGGATGGAAGCGGGCGGCTTCCCGGAAGCCGAAGGGCTGCAGATGGATCTGCGCGGTGCGCCGTCCGAACAACGGGCTCGCCTTGCCGAGCACCTCGCGCTCCATGAACCCGAGGTACGAGCCGCACAGCAGCAGCAAGACGTTGCCGGCGGTTTTCCATTCCCGGTCCCAGCAGCGCTGCAGCGTCGACAGGAGGCCGGGACTGGCGGCTGCAATCCACTGAAACTCGTCGAGGGCCAGGACGAGCTTCGAGCCCGGACGCGTTGCCGCCCATTCTCCAGCCACCGTGAGCAGGGCCTGTCGCCAGTCGCCGGGACGCAGGTTCGCGAGCAGCGGCATGTCGAGCGCACGGCCCGCCTCGGTCAGGAACTCGCGCACTTGCAGACCGGCCGGGGACTGCTGTCCGAGGTAGTACACACCCGGCCTGTCGGCCATGAACCGCAGGATCAGCTCGCTCTTGCCGACTCGCCGCCGGCCGTAGATCGGGATCAGCTCCGAGCGCCGGGAGTCGAACGCCTGCGCCAGCAGGCGCAACTCCCCGGCGCGTCCGACGAAGTCCGCCATGCCCGCAGTATGCGGCGGCCACTCTGCCAAGTCAAGTCGTGTTTATACAAGTCGTGTTTATACAAGTCATGTTTTGTACATGGGAGGAGCGTCGAGCCGACGCGTAGAATGAAGCCCCGGTAGAGCAACTCTTTGCGGCGCCCTCGACAAGGCGCCGGCCGAGGCCGCCCTGCAGACCGGGGCGGCCCGCCGCGAGACCAGGAGCTGATGACCGTTCCCCACACCCTGGTGTTGGTCCCCACCGAGATCGAGCGCCGTCACCTCGCCCGGCAGCGGGGCTTCGGCGTGGATGCGCCGTGCGAGCTGTGCGGCTTCGGGCCGGTGGCGGCGGCGGCGCGGGCCCGGGACGCCATCGCCGCGCACGGGCCGGAGCGGGTCGTCCTGGTGGGCATCGCCGGCACGTTCGACCCCGGCGGGCTCCCGGTCGGCACTGCCGCGGTCTTTCCGTCGGTCCTGATGCACGGGGTCGGGGTCGGCGTGGCCTCGTTCGTGCCGGGCCCCGCCCTCGGGTTCCGCCACTGGCCGCGGAGCGGCGGGGGCGGGGCGGACGGGCCGGAGGCGCTCGCTCTCGCCCGTCCCGTGCCCCCCGCGGCCGGCCCGCTCCTGACGGTGTGCGCCGCCTCGGCGACGGAAGCCGAGGCCCGCGAGCGGCGGGCGCTGTTCCCCGGCGCAGTGGCCGAGGACATGGAGGGCTTCGCGGTGGCGCTGGCCTGCCGGCTCGCGGAGGTTCCCGTGGCCATCGTCCGCGGCATCTCGAACGCGGCCGGCGACCGGCGGTTCGACCGCTGGCAGATCCCGGAAGCGCTCGACGCCGCCCACCTCGTGGCAGACGACCTGCTGCACCGGCCCACCTGGAGACACCCGGCGTGACGCCGATTCATCTCGGCATCTCGACCTGCCCGAACGACACGTTCGCCTTCCACGGCATTCTGGAAGGGAAGGTGGACCCGCGCGGCCTCGACTTCCGCATCGAGCTGCTCGACGTCGAAGAGCTGAACCGGAGGCTGTTCGCCGGCGACTTCGACGTTGCGAAGGCCAGCTTTCACGCGGCCCTCCTCCTGCGCGATACCCTGGGGGTGCTGCCGGTCGGCTCGGCCCTCGGTTTCGGCGTGGGGCCGTTGCTGCTCGCCGCGCGTCCCGGAACGCATCCCCGCGACCCGGTTCCGCAAGCGAGCGGCGCCTCGCGACCCGCCCGCGTGCTGTGCCCGGGCGCCCACACCACCGCCACCCTGCTCTACCAGCTCCTGCACGCGGGCGAGGGGGCCGTGGAGCAGGTGGTGTTCTCCGACATCATGCCCGCGCTCGAGGCGGGCGCCGCCGACTTCGGCGTCTGCATCCACGAGGGCCGCTTCACCTGGCGCGCGCACGGGCTCGCTCTCGTCGAGGACCTCGGCGCGGTTTGGGAGAAGGTGACCGCGGCGCCGCTCCCCCTCGGCGGCATCCTCGCGCGGCACGGCCTCGGTCCCGACACGATTCGCACCGTCGGCGACGTCATCCGCGACTCGCTCGCCCATGCCCGGGCCCATCGCGGCGAAACAGTTGCCACCATGCGCCGCTACGCCCAGGAGCTGACCGACGACGTGATGTTCCAGCACGTCGAGCTGTACGTGAACGAGTGGACGACGGACCTCGGCGATACCGGCCGAGAGGCCCTGGAGATACTCGACCGCCACGCCCGGCGGGCCGGTATCGCTGCCTTCGGCACGCCGCTCCGGGTGTACTGAGACGATGCGGGTCAGATGACCTGCTGTCGGTCGGCCGCCTGTGCTTCCGTCGTTGCCCCGAACCCGACCGCCCAGGCCGCGGATGCATCACGACCGCACGGAGGACAGCAGGGCTGCCTTTCAGAACCGGTAGCTCACCCGCGAGGTCACCAGGGCCGTATCGAGAGCGTCGACGCTGCGGAGGATTCGCAACCAGCGGATGTCGGCGCCGACCCCGAGTCCACGCCACAGCCGCACGTCGACGCCGCCGCCGAGCACGAGGCTGAGGCCGAGGTCGGAGTACTCGCTCGTGGAGGAAAAGAAACTGTCGAAGAAACGTATCGCGCCGGCGCCGTCGGACGCGTGACTGGCCGATTCCGCACCGAGCAGGTCGAACGGGATCCACGGAATCGGATCGACGACGAGGTTGAAGCGTTCCGTTACCCGACCCACGCCGCCGCCTCCGGTGAAATAGGGGAAGACGCGGCCATCCGCGACCGGAAACTCGACGGTGAATCTCGTCAGGAACGTCGTCACGTCCCGTCGCTGCTCCTCGATGCGGACGGAAGGAAACAGGGGGTCGAAGCCAACCGGCAGCGCCGGGAAGTCTTCGAGGGACGCACCCATGGCGGGATCCGCTCCAGACGACACGGGAATCCCACCGAACCAGTGTGCGGGCATTCCCGAGGTCTCGGCCCCCGACTGGTGTGTCAGTTCCACGTCCAGGCCGAGATGCGGCGTCAACCTCAGGCCGGCACCGGCGCCGGTCACGACGAACGTGCCGTCGCCGAACCCGCCGCCCACCAGTGTGTGGACCCGCCCGCCTGCATCCCTGCCTGCATCCCCGCCGCTCTGCTGCGCCGCTGCCGGGGCCGCGACGAGTGCAAGCACAAGCATGGCCGCGCACCGAAGAGCGCCACGTCGCATCCGGGAGGCAGGCATCCGAAGCCGAGTCCGGCGTGGCCGGACGGCGGATTCGGCTTCCATGGCGTGTCCTCCGGGTCTTCGCGGGTCCGGCCGACATCGCAAACGGTTCGGGTGAGAGTCCGCTGGAGGCATATGTCTATTGTGGCCGATCAGCGCCGCGAACGCCGCGAACAGTTGGCTATGATTGGGCTGTACTGTCGCGCGCCGGATGGCAGTGGATCAGCGAGGCGTGGCAACGACTACAGACAGCCGGTCGGCGACCGTGCCGCGGCCCGCCGGCGCCGCGGCGTCCCGGCCACGAAAGCGTGCCACGGCCGTCGCGCGCGCACGGTGCGCGTGGGCCGTGGCGACGCTCATCGTCGTCCAGGGGATCGTCTGCGGCCTGGCCGTCCTGCCCGTCATGGCGGTGTGGGGGCCCCTGCTCGCCTGGACGACAGGCGACCCGGCAACACGGGTGGTTGCCGCCAGCTTCGCCGTCGTCCCGTCGTATGCGCTGTTCGCCATCACGCTGATGTTCGCATCGGCGCTCGCCACGCGCGTGACCGGCTGGCGCACGCGGCCCAACGCCGAGATGCGCCTTGCCGATCTGGACTGGGCGCTGCTGGACTGGGTGCGCTACATGGTCGCAATCCACGTCGTACGGCTGTTCGCCGGCACCCTCTTCCGCGGCACGCCCGTCTGGAGCGCCTACCTGCGCCTCAACGGCGCCCGCGTCGGACGCCGCGTGTACGTGAACAGCCTGGCGGTGAGCGACCACAACCTGCTCGATTTCGGCGACGACGTGGTCATCGGCGGCGACGTCCACCTGTCGGGCCACACGGTCGAGCGCGGCTTCGTCAAGACGGCTCCCGTGCGCCTGGGAGACCATGCCACGATCGGGCTCGGATCGCTGATCAGCATCGGCGTGACGATCGGTCCGGGCGTGCAGATCGGCGCGTTGAGCCTGGTGCCGAAGCACGTGACCCTGGACGAGCCCGGCACGTACGCCGGAGTGCCGGCCAGACCCCTCGGGTCGGATGCCTCCCCGCCTGCCCGGCGCGCGTGATCTCGAGCCGCGCGGACGCCGATCGGGACCGGGCGCTCCGGGGTCCGGCAAGGCCGGCGGTTCGTGCGCTGGACGTTCTCGCCGGCGCCCTTTGACGTCCCGAAACGATTTGTGCCATGTTCCCACCGGTCGGCCGGCGGTCGCGCCGGTGATGGAGGTGCGTGAACAGTCATGTGGAAAACACCTTGTGGTCGGCGCCGGGTGATCCGTTTGGCGGCGGTTGCGGCCGTCGCGTGTCTGGGAACCGTCGGCGTGAGCGCGCAGAACGGCGCCACCGATGGCGAATGGGGCGTGTTCGGGGCGGATGCGGGCGCCACCCGCTATTCGCCGCTCGCCGAGATTCACGCCGGCAACGTGGGCGACCTGGAGGTGGCCTGGCGCTGGAGCGCGCGAGACCAGGGCACGCCCCCGCCGTCCGGCCGGACGCAGATCAGTCCCATCGTGGTCGACGGCGTCCTCTATACGACCATCGGCAACCAGCGCAGCGTGATTGCCCTCGATGCTGCCACCGGCGAACCCATCTGGAACTGGCACCCGGGCGACAACGAGCGCCGGTGGGGCGACATCATCGAGCCGGTGGCGCGGAGCGCCGGGCGAGGCGTCTCCTACTGGACGGACGGGGCGGGGGACGAGCGCATCTTCGTGGTGACGCCGAGCTTCCAGTTGGCGGCCCTGGACGCCCGGACCGGGAATCTCGTGGAGGACTTCGGCGACGCCGGCGTGATCGACATGATGGACGACCTGCGCTGGAGCGAGCGGCCGGCCGCGGAGCGGGCGGGCCGGGTGGCCAATACGTCGCCGCCGGCGATTCTCGGCAACGCGCTCGTGGCCTCGATCTCGCTGCATACCGGCAGCATTCCCACCCGGGCATCCCCCAACGAGGTCTGGCCCATGAACATGCCCGGCGACGTGGTGGCCTACGACACCCGTTCCGGCCGGATGCTCTGGCGCTTCAACACCGTCCCCAGGGAGGGAGAATTCGGCGTCGAGACCTGGCTGCAGGCGGACGAGGCCTTGTGGGACGTGCCCACCGGCACGCACGACTGGGTGCGGGAGCGTCCGGATCTCCTCGACGCTTCGTGGAAGTACACCGGGAACGTCGGGCACTGGGCGCCGGTGACGGCCGACCCGGAGCTCGGCCTGTTCTACGTGGCGACCGAGACGCCCACCAACGACTACTACGGCGGCTATCGGCCGGGAGACAACCTCTTCGGCAACTCCGTGCTGGCGCTGGACGCAGAGACCGGCGAGCGGGTGTGGCACTTCCAGCTTACCCATCACGAGCTCTGGGACTACGACATCCCTGCCGCCCCCATCCTCGTGGACATCGAGGTCGACGGGGTTCCGATCAAGGCGCTGGTGCAGCTCTCGAAGCAGGGGTTCGCCTACGTGCTCGACCGCGAGACGGGCGAACCGGTGTGGCCGATCGAGGAGCGGGCCGTGCCGCCGTCGGACGTGCCGGGCGAACGGGCGTCTCCCACGCAGCCCTTCCCGACGAAGCCGCCCGCGTTCGATCAGCAGGGCGTCACCGAGGACGACCTGATCGACTTCACGCCGGAGCTGCGGGCCGAGGCGCTGCGGATCGTGGAGCAGATCCGGCTCGGGCCGCTCTATACGCCACCGTCCCTGATCGTGCCGGGCGTCAACCTGGGGACCCTCGGGGTCCCCGGCGCGGGCGGCGGCGTCAACTGGCCGAGCGGGGCGGTGGACGTCGAGGCGGGCCTCCTGTTCGTGCCGTCGCAGACGCGGCCGACGCTGTTCGGATTGACGGACGGCACGGAAGGGACCGGCGTGCGCTACCACATCTCGTTCTCCCGGGGTGTGCCGACCGTCCGCGACCTGCCTCTGTTGAAGCCTCCCTACGGCCGGATCACCGCGATCGACCTGACCGCGGGAGAGATGCTGTGGCAGATCCCGCACGGGGAGACGCCCGACTACATCCGGGAGCATCCGGATCTGCAGGGCGTGGACGTGCCGCAGACCGGGATCCTCACGCAGAGTTCCGGACTGCTCGCGACGTCCACCCTGCTGTTCGGGGGCGAGGGGCAACGCGGGGGGCCGGTTCTGCGCGCGTACGACAAGCGGACGGGTGAGGTCGTCCACGAGATTCCTCTGGCTGGACCGACCACCGGATTCCCGATCACGTACCTGGCGGGTGGCCGGCAGTACCTCGTCGTGGCGGCTCTGGACGAGGAGCGAATCGCGGAGCTGGTCGCCTTTTCGTTGCAGTAGCGGCCGGAAGGCGTGGCGTTCGCGGCGGCAGTGACCGCCGCCGCGTCCCCACGGTCGTCGAGGTCGCCGTCCCCGCCGGATCCGCGCATCCGGCGGGCGCGAAGGCGACCATCGCCGCCGACTGTCAGGAGGCTGGCGTACCTGGCCCGTGCCAAGGCGTCAGACGTGGCCACCATCGACCCACGTGCAGGCAATAGGTTTCGTACGACCCTTCGAATCTTCGACTGAGTGTCGGCTCCTCGTAGAACAGCACGAACAGGTGGAACGCGACCAGCAGCACCCCTGCGTACGCGAGCAGCCGGACCTGGCCGAAGAGCAGCGCCTGCCCTGAAACGATGATCAGCACGGAGATGTACATCGGGTTTCGCACGAACCGATAGAGACCGGACGCCACCAGCACTTCGGTCTGCACTACCGGTGCCGGTGTGCCACGCCCCTTGAGGGCGAAGCGGGCGAAGCAGTCCAGCAGGCAGGCCAGACCCGCCGCGATCGCCGCGACGCCCACTACCCGCCCGCCCGGC
>WTFV01000134.1 GCA_011523845.1 Acidobacteriota bacterium
CGAGAGGTCTTCGGCGTGATCTGACGCATGCAAAATGAGGGGATGCATGAGGGTCGGCATCCCTCCCGACACTACTCAACGGGAACCCTCGTATGTCTAGAGGAAGTGGACTCAGCTCGCTCAATGTAGCGCTTTATCTCGTAATCAAGCAGCGGCTCTGCGGCCGACTCGAAGCGAAGCGTTTTCAAAACCGACTCTCTTCCGTACTCGCGCGTGAGACCGCCAAATGCCTCCTCCAAGAACGACGTTGGGTAGCCGTATTTGACGCCGTCAAGTTGGACGATTAGCCGCTCGCCGGCCTCCCGAGCACGCCGGAACGCTGGTTTCAGATGCTCCTCTCGGAATTGCTGACCGGAACCCTCGCCCTGGTAACGATAGCGTGGCCCTGGTACGCGCGTGAACTCCTTTGCGATATTGATCGTCATCATTGTCCCCCCGTGACCTCGCCGGCACGCCAGCTAAACGCAGTGCCTCGCAGAGATTTCTGCATAACGCGGAAGTCGAGATCGACAACGGTTCCGACGGTATCAGAAGTCAACACCTGCAGATTCGACAGCTTGTCATCTCCAGCGTCCTTTAGCATCTTGGGCAGTCCCAGCCCCCTGCCTGGCGCGCCGGTGGCCGAACCGACTAGACCACGGAACGCGTCTGAGAGTAAGCGAGAGTGGCCGTACGATGTAAGAGCATCCATCTTCTGGATACGTCGTACCAAGCTCCTGGCTGGCGCGCTCTTCAGTATGCCGACGCCCAGATCGATGAAGTTGAAGTATGCTTTTCCTTCTCGGCAGTACACACTGGCGAACCAGGTCTTGCGATGGCGGCGCCGCCACTCTTTGCCACGGGTCTTCTTGCCTGCTGCGTGGTTGTGCGTATTGGTCATGAGTTCGACAAGGTTCTGAAAACACGCATTGGCGCACGATTTCGTGATCGTGGTGTGCTTCCTCGCGAAGTCGACCATGTCCGCTGCAACCTTGGAGTACACCATGTTGGCGGACTTCTTGAGCATAATGCCCCCTGGGTTCAGGGAGATCTGCCGGTGGTTTAGCGAAGCCGGAAAAGAAGCCGGAGGCCTTGAATTCGGCAGCTACGCCGGGTTTGGAGGGCAGGTTCCCGCGGACATGAGTTTGTCGAGCGCGGGAAAGACGGTCCATGACCGAACGTATCAAGAGAAGGGCATCCGTGGTGAAGCTCTCCACCTCACTAAAGTCAAGGAAAACGGTAGTCCCGGGTCGCGCGAGATGCGACCGTAGCGTGCTGCAGTACGTGAGAGTCTCGTCAGGTTGAGCGAATAGTCTAAGCATCTTTGGAGCCTTCAGAGAAACGGGTTCTTGGTCGAGTCGAAAAGACGGCGTCCCTCTGAAAAACGACGGGTATAGACTGGGGCGACTTCGGCGACGCCGCTCGCGGTGCCGAGCACGTATCTTCTGGCCGGCGACGAACGAGGAGGTCGACCAGGCCCGTTTCATGAGCGGTGAGCGTCAGAGCCACAGGCCATTCCTCCGCGTCAGTACCCCTCCAGCACGGGGAACCGCTCGTCGTCCGGCAGCGGCTGCACGCCGAGGGCGTTGAGGGCCATCGACACCATTCGGTAGCGCGCCGCGCTCAGGGCGATGCTCATCATCTGGTGCGTGTCGTATCGGGATGACAGATCCGCCCAGGTCTCGTCCGAGATCATCGAGTCGCGGAACATCTCGTTGGCGGCGTCGATGAGGGCGAGCTCGTTGGCGCCCCAGCCCGACTGATCGCGGCCCTGGGCGATCCAGACCGGGTTCAGGCCGTGGTCGCGGGCCCGGCCGACGCTGCCGACGTGCTTGGCCCACTCGTAGACCGCGCCGGAGTTCCAGCCCATGCGCAGGATGAGCAGCTCGCGGTCGTGCGGCGTCAGGCGCGAGCGCTCCGGATCGAGCACGTAGCGCGGGTTGATGTTGCGCGCCTCCACCATCGCGGGATGCTGCAGGAACGTACGCGAGACCCGCAGCCCGTCGCCTTCGACCGGCTCGACGCGCGGCGTCGTCAGGGGCGGCTCCTGTTCCGGGACCACCACGCGGTAGCCGACGTCGTCGACCGGCATCAACGCCTCGGCCGCCACGCCGTCGTCCGGTTGGATGCCGAGCGAGTTGAAGAGGATGGCGTTGGTGGTGGTCCAGCCCACGGTCATCACCGCGTCGATCAGGTTGTGGGTGTCGTAGCGCTCGGCGAGCGACTCCCACGTTCGGTCGGTGACCGCCGCGTGGCGGAACAACTGGTCCGCGAAGCCGATGAGGATCGCCTCGAACGGGTCCCAGTCGTCGCCCGGACCCTGGGCCACGAGCATCACCTCTTCCGCGGTCAGGCCCGCCTCGGCCGCGCGACTCGCCTCTGCCGCCCAGATGTTGGCGCTCTGGGTGAGCCACGCGGTGCGCAGGATGAGGATGGCGCGGTGGCGCGGCGACAGCGTCGACTCGTTGGCGACGTAATTGGTGAACGGCAGGACGCGGTCGGCCAGCGCGGGCACCCGGGCCAGCGTGCGCACGACGTTGTCGGAATGGCCCTCGGCCGTGTACTGCTCGACGCTTGCGCGCTGCTCGGCGGTCCATTCCGCTTCCGGCAGCGGCGGCACCCGCGCATCGGTCAACCGCACCGCCGGCACGATGCTGCCGGGCGCCTCGGTGATGGCGCGGGCCGGCTCGATACGGAGAAGTGCGCCGTTGTCTTCCTCGGTCAGGACGTACAGGTAGCCGTCGGGTCCCTGCTGCACGTCGCGGACCCGCTGCTTCAGCTCCATCAGCAGCCACTCGCGGCGGATCTCCTGTCCCTGCCGGTTGAAGACGACGCGCTCGAGGTGGCCGGTGTGCTGCATGCGGCCCACCATCATCGAGCCGACGAAGAGGTTGCCGCGCCAGGCGGGGAAGTGCTCGCCGTCGTAGAAGGTGAGGCCCGACGGGGCGATCGACGGCCACCACATCACGTGCGGTCCGGTGAACTCCGGCAGCCACGGCGTCTCGGTGATCGGCCGGCCGCCGTAGGTGCGGCTGTAGGATGCGATGGGCCAGCCGTAGTTGGAACCGGGCTGGATGATGTTGGCTTCGTCGCCGCCCTGCACGCCGTGCTCGGTCGCCCACAGCTCGCCGGTGTCCGGATGGAAGGCGAGGCCGATCTGGTTGCGGTGGCCCATCGTCCAGATCTCGGGGTGGTAGTCGGGGTCCCCGACGAAGGGGTTGTCGTCGGGGGCCGTGCCGTCGTCGTTGAGGCGCAGCAGCTTGCCGAAGTGGGTGCGCCCGTCCTGGGCGTACTCCCCCGTGCCGGCGAACTCGAACGCGCCGCCGACCGTCATGAACAGCTTGTTGTCCGGTCCCCAGATCAGCCGCGACGCCGCGATGCCGCCGCCCCAGCCGTCGGCGACGAAGATGTCGCGCGTCTCGGTCAGCGCGCCGGCCCCTTCGTCGAGCCGCCCGCGCGCCAGCGCCACGGTGGCGCCCTGCCGCCCGTCGCGCTCCTCTCCCTTGGAATAGGTGAGGTAGACGAGCGTGTCGTCCTCGGGATGGACCACCACGTCCATCAGCCCCGCGAGCCGCACGCCGACGAAGACCTCCGGCACGCCGGGGATGTCCTCGTCGAGGAGCTGCCCGTTGCGGATCACCCGCAACGTGCCCCGGTCGCGCTCGGTCACCAGGATGTCGCCGTTGCGGCGGAACGCCATTCCCCACGGGTGATCGAGCCCGGTCACGATGGGCACCACGCGAATGCGCGGCTGCTCGGCCGTGTACAGCACCACCGGCCGGTCCGGCGGCGGGAGGCCCGGCACGCCCCGCAGCGCGGAGGCGCCGGTGCGGTTCTGGGCCCCGGCCGTCGTCTGGAGCAGCGCGGCGCAGGCGATGGCGACGGCGGCGGCGAGCGCGGTGCGGATCGGCGTCGTGCGGGTCATGGATTCCTCCCCGTGGCGTGCGGACAACTCTACCGGAAACCGGCGGGGAGAGTCCTGCGAACGTTGCCGTGCGTCGGTCGATGCGCTTTCACAGCCTCGTGATCAAGCCTCGTCCCGGTGCGCGTCATAGTAGGCGCGCAGGATCGCGTTGATCCGGCTCTGGTACCCCTTGCCCTGGCTCTTCAGCCACGCCAGAACGTCGGTGTCGAGACGAATCGTCAGTTGCTGCTTGCGGGGCGGAACCACCACCCGCGCCTTCCGGAAGAACTCGGCGTCCAGCTCCGGAATATCGGAGTAGTCGATGTCTTCGTCTCGCAGGGCGTCAACGCGCTTCAGGTCGCTCCCGATAGCGTCTGGTTTCACGGCTGTTCGCCCCGTGTCGTCACGCGTCGATCTCGTGCATCGGGGTCGTGCTGTTGCCGAAGCGGTCGATCGGCACCCCCATGCGCTGCAGAAGCGACAGGTGCAGGTTGGCCAGGTCGGTCGGTTCGGAGAACTCGATCGCGCGCCCGCTGTCGATGGTGCCCCCGCCGCGGCCGGCGAGCAGCGTCGGCAGGTCGTCGGGATCGTGCGCGTTGCCGTCACCGAGAATCGCGCCGTAGACGATCATGCTGTTGTCGAGCAGCGTCCGGCCGTCCGGCTCCTCGATGGCCTTGAGGCGGCCGAGCAGGTAGGCCACTTGGCGGTGGTGCCAGCGGATGACCTCCAGGTACATCCGCTGCTTCTCTTCGGGGGAGCTCCACGAGGTGACGCCGTCGTCGTCCTCGGTCTTGCCGGACGCGTTCTTGTAGTGCGACAGCGCGTGCCACGTGCCCTTCACGCCCGGAATGAAGTTGAAGTAGCGGTTCGACTGCCCGTGGTCGAGCATGAACGTCACCACGCGCGTCGCGTCGGACTGGAAGGCGGCGACCAGCAGGTCCATCATCAGCCGGACATACTCCCCGTGGTCGGGCGGGATGCCCGGCCCCGGGGCCATGAGCGTGTCGGTCAGCGCCTTGTCCCTGCCCATCTCGGTCGAGCGCCGCTCGGAGAACTCGATGCGCCGCTCCAGCGCGCGAATCGATTCGAAGTACTCGTCCAGCCGCACCTGGTCGGTCGTGCTGGCGGTTCGGCGCAGGGCCTTCGCGTCCTCCAGGACCGCGTCCATCACCGAGCGGTTGCTCGCCCCGCCGGACGGGGGCCGGAAGATGCGGTCGAAGACGGCGCGCGGCTCCACCTCGCGCGGCAGCGGCCGATCCGGCGCGGACCACGAGATGCTGTTGCGCGAGAGCGAGTTCGAGAAGAACCCCTCGCCTTTGGTCGACAGCTCCAGCGACGGCAGCAGCGTCTCCTGCCCGACGTGCCGGCCGGCGATCTGGTCCGCCGACACGCCGCCGGCGCTGACCGCCTGCCGGTCGTAGTCGAACCCGGTGAGCCAGGTCGGCGTGCCCCCGACGTGCCCGTTGCCGAGCGGCGTCCAGACGTTGCGCGGAATGATCAGCTCGTCCTTGAACGGCTCGAACGGGCTCATCCACTCGTTCAGCTTCAGCAGCCGCCCGTCGGGTCCCGTCTCGGCCGGATGCCACGAGCCGCGCGCGATCCCGTTCGGGAAGTAGAGGTACGCCAGCCGCCGCGCGCTCGCCGCCGCGCCGGGCGCCGCCTGGGCGCCCCCGCCGAACGCGGAGACCGGGCGCATGATGTCGAGCAACGGCAGCGCCATCGTGGCGCCGATTCCGCGCAACATGGTCCGTCGGGAGATGCGTCGTGTCGTCATCGGGGCGATCCTCGATCCGATTCCCGTAGGCTTGTTCCGACTGCCACAGTGTAGATCACGGGCGGCCGTTGCGGTGAGATGGGCAGACACCGTTGGCGGCGAGGACAGTTCGCCCATGGAGCCTCCGCGGTACCGGCGATGTGGGTGGTTGCGTGGTGGCCTGAAACCGACCGGGACGCTCGCTCGGAGCCTCGAAGTCGGGTAGTAGAGTGCGGCCGAACGTCACGAATTGAACGAGAGGGGCAGTTACGGAGCCCAAGTACCATGACAATCGAGCAATGGCGACGCCTGCGCGAGCAGGTAAAGGCAGCGACCAGGACGCCGAGCCCCAGGTACCGGCGCCGGCCGATGCGTTCGACGACCGTCTCGCGGACGACCTCACGACTCCGCTCGGCACCTGCTATCCTGATCTCGGGTTCCGTCGCAATGACCGCCAAGGAGACCGCTCGCGCCGTTCTGGACCGACTACCCGAGGATTGCAGTCTGGACGACGTGCTGTATCACCTGTACGTGGCCCAGACGGTACAGCAGGGGCGGGCCGATGCCGATGCTGGTCTGACGCTCCCACACGATGAGGTCGCGGCGGGCCTACGTCGGAAATGGCTCCTCGGCGGCGACGCGTAGTCTGGGCGAAGTCCATGAGGCAGCGCTGGACGACGTAATCGGCCACATCGCGGGGGACTCGCACGACGCCGCGCGCCGAGTATTGAGTCAGGCCCTGGAGGCGGCCTCCACGCTGACCTCCTTCGCCGAGCGTGGCCGACTGGTTCCGGAACTCGGCGATCCCGCGATTCGAGAAGTCTTCGTCTACAGCTACCGGCTGTTGTACGAGATTCGGAACGGCACGGTCGCCGTGATCGGATTCGTTCACGGAGCACGGGACTTCGACGACTGGTGGCGGCGGAGCGACCTGCCGCCACTCGCGGAGTGAGTGCCTGCGCCAAAGCCGAACTTAGGCGTCGGGGAAGACCGGGCTTGGAACACCGCCGTACTGCGTGTCGAACCCCTTGCGGCTGAAGACGATCTTCACCTACTACTTCTTGTACTGGAACGGATAGCTGGCGACGATCTCCTTCACCAGCGTCTGGAAGCGGTAGTCGTCCGCCTCTAGCGCCGCGAGGATCTTCCGCAGGGCCGGCTCGTCGTAGTACTCGAGCTGGCGGCCGAGCGCGTAGGAGAGCATCTTCGACGCGGTCTGCCGGACGAGGTCGTCGTGGCGCTCCTCGATCAGCGTGCGCTTGAGGCCGGCCGGGCCGTCGAACGCGGTGCCGCTCGGGAGCGAGCCAGCGGCCTGGATCGGCGTGTACGTGTTCCGGTAGAAGCGCTTCTCGGTGAACACGTTGGTGTCCTCGACGATGCGGATCTCGTTGGCCTCCTCCTCGGTCTCCACGCGCTCGCGAAAGTGGTAGGTGTCGCGCCAGCGGCCGAAGTAGTCGAAGTTCTCGAGGCTGAAGCCGATCGGGTCGATGCGGCTGTGGCAGGCGCTGCAGGTGGGATTGCTGGAGTGCATCTCCAGCTTCTCCCGGAAGCTGAGCCGGCGCAGGTCCCCGAGCTCCTCCGACAGGACGCCCGCGCCCGGCGGCGGGGGCGGCGGCGGGGTGCCGAGGAGCACGTCGAGGACGTAGTGGCCGCGCTTGACCGGGCTCGTGTCCTTGTAGTTCGACGTCAGGGCCAGCACGCTGCCGTGCCCGAGGTACCCGCCGCGATTCGGGTCGTCGAGCCGCACGCGGCGCATGTGCGCGCCTTCGATCCCCTCCATGCCGTAGAGGGTGGCGGCGAGCTCCTCGTTGACGTAGGTGTAGTCGGCGTCGATGAGCCGGCGAATCGGCTGGTTGTCCCGGACGAGCGACAGGAAGAACAGCGACGACTCGTCGCGCATCGCGGTCATCAGCGTGTCGGTGCACCACGGGTTGTCGATCGGGTCGAGCCAGATGCGCGAGCCGACGTGCTGGAAGCCGAGCCACTGGGCGGCGAAGCTGGTGCCGAGGGTGTCGGCCTTCGGATCGGCCAGCATCCGGTCGACCTGCGCGTCGAGCACGGCCGGGTCGCTCAGCTCGCCGCGGCGCGCGAGGTCACGGAGCTCGGCGTCCGGCATCGAGGACCACAGGAAGTAGGAGAGGCGCGACGCCAGGTCCCAGTCGCTGATGCGGTAGGGCTCGGTATTCCCACCCACCGGCGGCGTCTCGACGCGCAGCAGGAACTTCGGCGAGATCAGGACCGCCTGCAGGACCACCTTCACCGCGTCCTCGAACGCCTGCCCCGACCGCCGCGCCGCGCGGTACCGCCCGAGCGCCCGCGCCACGTCCGCCTCGCTCGGCGGACGGCGGTAGGCCCGCCCGAGAAAGTGGCGCAGCACCAGCTCGGCCGCTTCCTCGTCGCCGACGCCGCCGCCGGGCGTGGCGATGAACACCAGGTCGTGCGCACCCCGCTGAGCATCGGTCGCCGGCTCCGCCGGCAGCATCAGCTCGACGACCCGCTCGGCCGCCGCGATGTAGCGCTCCATCAGCGTCGACTCGAGGAACAGCGTGTTGGCGGTGTTGTCGAAGCCGCTCGCGCCGGCCAGCTCGGCGGGGAAGCGGTCGGTGAGGGTGAAGTTCGCGCCGACGAGGTCGCGCAGCGTGTTGTCGAGCTCGCGGTGCGTCAGCCGCTTCACCGGCTCGTAACCCGGGTCGTCGACCGTGGAGTAGTCGAAGTTGTCGATGGAGTCCGACAGCAGGGCGTGGAGCGTCTCGCGCTCGGCGCCGGCGGGTTGCGGCGCGCCGGCGGGCGGCATTTTGCCTACCTCGACGGCGTCGATCACACGCGTCCAGGCCCCGCGGTTGCGCACCAGCGGGCGTTGGGCGATCAGCCCGTCGATGTTCACCCCTGCGGTCTGGGTCTCCGGGCCGTGGCAGCGGAAGCAGTACCGCTCCAGCAGCGGGGCCGCGGGATGCCGGGCCGCGTCGTCGACGCCCTGACCGGCCGTGGTTTGTGCGGACGCGCGCCCCGCGCCTGCCGCGGCCGCGAGGACGAGCGCGAACATCGTGACGCGTTGGAGCTTGTTCATGCGCAAGTGTGTCGGTGGAATGCGTAAAGGTAGCACAGGGCGACCGGGTCGCCACGCGTCGCGCTGCCGGTCACCGGAACGCGACGCCAAGCTCGCGGGCCACGGTCTCGAGGCGCTTGTCGAGGGTCCACAGCACGCATCGCTCCAGGAAGGCGGACGCCAGCAGATGCATGTCGATCCAGCCGAGGCCTCGCGCGTGAAGGCGTCGGCTGCGGACGAGTTGCAGGACCTCCTGGTGTTCCGCCACCTCGGCCTGCGGCAGCGCGGCCAGCAGATGCAGGAAGTGCTCGCGATCGGACAGGGAGCCGCACGCGAGCTCCCCCACGACGAACGGATGACAGAGCACCCTGCCGTTCTCCAGCAGCGTGGCGAGCTCGTGATCGTCGCTTCGCAGGTGTTCCACCCAGACCGACGTGTCCGCCAGGGTCATCGTCCGCTCGCCGGCGGCCGGCGCCGGGGGATGGGACGGAGCTCCTTCTCGCTGCCGCCCAGGGCCGCCAGCCGGCGGGCGCTCTCGCGCGCTATCAGCGCCTGCAGTCCCTGTCGCACGAGGGATGTCTTCTCGTTGACACCGGTCAGTCGCGCGGCTTCCCGGACAAGCTCTTCGTCGGAGTCGTCGGCCTTTTCGTACCACTCGGGCGGCATCGGTGACACGATGTCGCCCAGAATCCGGATGTTGTCCCGATTGCGGCCGAAGAAGAGGCCGGAGGATGGCTCGCGGCAGGGAGCCAGTCGCGAGACCGGCCGGCCGTTCTTGGTGATGACGATCTCTTCACCGCTCTCGGCGACCTCGTCCATCAGCTTGAGGCACTTCGCCTTGAACTCGGACGCCTTGATGGTCCGGGCGGTGATGGGCTTGTTGCCGTGCGTCTTCACGGTTCCTCCTTGATCGACGAAGCTGACGCTCCGAGCATGACATGATTGCGACCATGGTCACAACCATGGTCATGATGGGCAACCCGCTCGGCTCGGTCCATGGACAGTGCCATGGCCGACCGTGGGACCGCGTGTGCGAAGCGGGAACGACAAGGAACGCACCTCGGCCGCGACCCGACAGCCACACCCTGCCGACTCGGCTGAAATCGAGGGTAGCGGACCGGGTGCGGGCCGTGTAAAATACCGCCGAGCGCCGTACTCGAAAACCCGGAGACCTGGATGCCTGCAGTGCATACCTGCGGGTTCGTTCGGGGGAAGCAAGGGATGGCCACCATGCGCTGGCTGAAGCTCGGCTCCGCGGCGGTTGCGTGGGTGTTTCTGTTGGTGGGTGCCGCCGGCTCGGCAACCGCGGCTCCGCAGAGTGCTGCGCCTGGCGAGGCCGCCTCCACCGACCAGGCCGTCATCCAGCGCTACTGCGTCACCTGCCACAACGACCGGCTCGAGACCGGCGGCCTGTCGCTGCAGGACGTCGACATCGCCGACGTCGCGGCGCACCGCGACGTGTGGGAGAAGGTGGTGCGGAAGATGCGCGCCGGCGCCATGCCGCCGCGTCCGCGTCCCCGTCCGGACGACGCCACCTACGCGCGCGTGCTGGCCTCGATCGAGACTGCCCTCGATGCGGTAGCCGACGCCACGCCCGACCCCGGCCGCACGGCGACGTTCCGCCGCATGAACCGGACCGAGTACCAGAACGCCGTGCGCGACATTCTGGACCTCGACATCGACGTCACCGCGCTCCTGCCGCGCGACGATTCCGCCTTCGGGTTCGACAACGTCAACGCCGGCGGCCTGTCGCCGACCTTGATGGAGCGCTACCTGGCGGCGGCGCAAAGGGTCAGCCGGCTGGCGGTCGGCAGCGACCTGCCGGCGCCGGGCAGCCGCGTCGTCGTCGTTCCGGCCGATCGGACCCAGGAGGATCATGTCGCCGGGCTGCCGTTCGGGACGCGCGGCGGGACGGCGGTCGACCACACGTTCCCGGCCGACGGCGAGTACGAGATTCAGGTCCGCCTGCAGCGCAACCGGAACGAGAACGTCGAGGGGTTGACCGAGCCGCACGACGTGGAGATCACCCTGGACGGAGAACGGCTCGGCCTGTTCACGATGGAGCCGAGCGAGAACTTCGTCATGCAGGCCAACGCCGCGTACTACGCGGACGAGGGGATCGACAACCACCTGAACGTGCGCATCCCGGTGCCGGCGGGGCCGCACGTGGTCGGGGCGGCCTTCATCAAGAAGAACTCGGCGCTGATCGAGACGACGCGGCAACCCTACGACGCCCACTTCAACATGGACCGGCATCCGCGGCAGCAGCCGGCGGTGCGCTCCGTGTCCATCGTCGGGCCGTTCGATCCGACCGGCGTGGGAGAGACGCCGAGCCGGACGGAGATCTTCTCGTGCCGGCCGGCCGACGGTGCGTCCGAGGCCGAAGCCGAGGAATGCGCGACGGCGATCATTGCCGGGCTGGCGCGTCGCGCGTACCGGCGCCCGGTCACGGTGGACGACCTGGATCAGCTCGTCTCCTTCTATCAGCGCGGCTACGCGGCCGGCGGGTTCGAGACGGGCATCGAGACGACGTTGCGCGCGCTGCTCGCGAGTCCCGAGTTCCTGTTCCGCATCGAGCGCGATCCGGCCGGCGTGGCGCCCGGCGCTCCCTACCGCATCAGTGACCTGGAGCTGGCTTCGCGGCTGTCGTTCTTCCTGTGGAGCAGCGTGCCGGACGACGAGCTGATCGACGTCGCGGCCGCCCGCCGCTTGAGCGATCCGGCGGTGCTCCGGGCGCAGGTGCAGCGCATGCTGGCCGACCCGCGCGCCGAGACGCTGACGACGAACTTTGCCTCGCAGTGGCTGCACCTGCGGAACCTGGATGCCGTCCGGCCCGACGCGCGGCTGTTCCCGGACTTCGACGACAACCTGCGGCAGAGCTTCCGCCGCGAGACGGAGCTGTTGTTCCAGAGCGTCCTGGAGCAGGACCGCAGCGTCGTCGATCTGCTGACGGCCGATTACACCTTCGTCAACGAGCGGGTGGCGCGCCATTACGGATTCCCCGGCATCTACGGGGACCACTTCCGGCGCATGGATTTGCCCGCGGGCAGCCCCCGGGCCGGCCTGCTCGGGCACGGCAGCATCCTGACGGTGACCTCGTACGCCACGCGGACGTCGCCGGTCCTGCGAGGCAAGTGGATCCTCGAGAACCTGCTCGGGACACCGCCGCCGGCGCCGCCGGCGAACGTGCCGCCCCTCGACGAGACCCGGTCGAACACCCGTATCGTCTCGATGCGCGAGCGGATGGAGGCGCATCGCCAGAATCCGCAGTGCGCCGTCTGCCACCGGATCATGGATCCGGCGGGGCTCTCGATGGAGAACTTCGACGCGATCGGCCGCTGGCGGCACGCCGAGGGCGGTGCGGCCATCGACGCGGCGGGCAACCTGCCGGGCGGCGAGGATTTCGACGGCGTCGCCGGCCTGCGTCAGGCGTTGCTCGATCGTCCGGAGGTTTTCGTCAACACGGTAGCGGAGAAGCTGTTGACCTACGCGCTCGGCCGTGGGCTCGACCCCGCCGACGCGCCCGCGGTTCGTGCGATAACTCGAGCGGCGGCGGCCGACGACTATCGGCTGTCGTCGCTCATCCTCGGCATCGTGGAGAGCACTCCCTTCCAGATGAGGAGATCCCAGTCATGATGATCACGAAGACGGCGCTCCCCCGGCGGACGTTCCTGCGCGGCGTGGGCGCCACCCTGGCGCTGCCGCTGCTGGACGCCATGGTCCCGGCCGCATCCGCGATGGCGAAGACAGCCGCCGCGGCGCCGCGGCGGCTGGGCTACGTCTACATCCCGATGGGGATGAACCCCGAGCCCTGGACGCCGGCCGAGGTCGGCAAGCTGACGAAGCTCTCGTCCTCGCTGTCGCCGCTGACGCCGCATCTCGACAACGTGAGCATCATCACCAACCTCGAGATCGACGCGGCGCACATCTCCGGGAACCACGCGTCGGCGAACTCCGCGTTCCTGACCTGCGTGCGGCCGAAGCGCACCGAGGGCAGCGACTACGTCAACGGCACCTCGGTGGACCAGATCGCGGCGACGCAGATCGGCCGCGAGACGCCGTTGCCGTCGCTGGAGATCGGGACCGATCTGATCGCGCAGGTCGGCAACTGCGACAACGGGTTCGCCTGCGTCTACATGAACAGCCTTTCGTGGGCGTCGCCGACCGCGCCGAACCCGACCGAGGCCGACCCGCGCGTCGTCTTCGAGCGGCTGTTCGGCGACGGCGGGACGCCGGCGCAGCGGCAGGCGGAGCTGAAGACCAACCGCAGCATCCTCGACTGGGTGCTCGATGACATGGCCAGCCTGCAGTCGCAGCTCGGGACGAGCGACAAGCACCGGGTCAACGAGTACCTCGACACCGTCCGCGAGGTGGAGCGGCGCATCCAGCGCGCCGAGCAGTCGGCGGCCGACTCGCCGCTGAGCGACCTGACCCGCCCGACCAGCGTGCCGGAGGTCTGGGAGGATCACGTCAAGCTGATGTACGACCTGCAGGTACTGGCGTTGCGCGCCGACCTGACGCGCGTCATCACGTTCCAGATGGCGCGCGAGGCGAGCACGCGGACCTACCCGCAGATCGGCGTGCCGGAGCCGCACCACCCGACGTCGCACCACGTCGACGATCCGGAGAAGCTCGCCAAGCTGGCGAAGATCAACCAGTACCACGTCTCGCTCTTCGGCTACCTCGTCGAGAAGCTGAAGACCACCGAGGACGGCGACGGGACGCTGCTCGACCACACGACGTACATGCTCGGCAGCGGCCTCGGCAACCCGAACGTGCACGATCACCGCAACCTGCCGATCGTCGTGGCGCGCGGCGCCGGGTCGAAGATCAAGGGCGGCCGGCATGTCCATTACGACGAGCTGACTCCGTTGGCGAACCTGCACCTGACGCTGCTCGACGACGTCGGCGTGCACCTCGACGAGTTCGCCGACAGCACGGGCCATCTCGGCGAGGCGGTCGAGCCGCTGTCGCTGTAGCGCAGCGGTCAACGTGAGACTGCGCCAGGAGTCTGGGCCCGCGAAGAGGCGCAGACTCCTGGCGAGGCTTGGTTGGGCGGAAAGCGGAGCCGCAGGCGACGGTTTCCGGGCTATGGCAGTAACCGCGGGCTGTCGGCTTCTTCAGGCCGGCAGCCCGCATCGCATTTGTGAGGGAGCTTCCCATGCACCGCTCGATCCTGTCGTTGGCGGCGTTCCTGTTGCTTGCGGTTGCGTCGGCCGGCTTCAACTCCGCGGCAGGGGCGGAAGCGGCCGACCCCGGGCTGATAGCCGCCATCGAGGCGGTCGACGAAGAGGGCGTGCGGGCGGCGCTCGCGCGCGGGGCGGACGTCACCGCCGCGGATCCCGACGGCACGACGCCGCTCCACTGGGCGGTGCATGCCAACGACGCCGGCATCGTCGGTCTACTGATCGAGGCCGGCGCCGACGCTGCGGCCGCGAACCGTTACGGCGTGCGTCCGCTGTCTCTGGCCTGCACCAACGGCAACGCGGCCGTTGCCGAGCTGCTGCTCGACGCCGGGGCCGATGCCAACACGGCACTGGCCGAGGGAGAGACGGTCCTGATGACGGCGGCGCGTACGGGAGATCTGGACGTCGTCAGGCTGCTGCTGGAGCATGGCGCCGATGTGAACGCGGCCGAATCCTGGCGGGGGCAGACCGCGATGATGTGGGCGGCGGCCGAGGGGCACGCGCAGTTGATCCCGACCATGCTTTCGTACGGCGCTGATGTCTCCGCCCGGTCCGCGAAAGGGTGGACTCCGTTGCTGTTCGCCGTGCGCGAAGGCCGCATCGACGTCGTCCAGACGCTGCTGGAGGCCGGGGTCGACGTCGAGGAGGCGCTCCCCATCGTCCAGGAGACGCGCCGCGGCGGCACCAGCGCCGAGCGCTCGGCCACCGGCCTCAACGCGTTCCTGCTGGCGGCGGCCAACGCGCACTACGAGCTGGCCGGACTGCTGGTCGATCGGGGCGCCGACGTCAACGTCGCCTCGCGCGGCTGGACGGCGCTGCACCAGGTGTCGTGGGTGCGCAAGGCCGGTATCGCCGGCAGCAACAACCCGGCGCCCAAGGGCTCAGGCGCCATGACGAGCCTGGAGTTCGTGCGGAAGATCGTTGCCGCCGGCGCCGACGTCAACGCGCGCGTCACGACCCGGCCGCCGGCCGGCATCACGCGCCTCAACTTCCTCGGCGGGACGCCGTTCCTGCTCGCGGCGCGCACCGGAGACGCCGACCTGATGCGGCTGCTCGCCGAGCTGGGCGCCGACCCGCTGCTGCCGAACGACGACGGCACCACGCCGCTCATGGTGGCGGCCGGTGTCGGCACCTCCGCACCGGGCGAGGATCCCGGCACGGAGCCGGAGGTGTTCGAAGCGGTCGAGGTGGCGCTGGAGCTCGGCGGCGACCTGAACGCCATCGACGACAACGGCGAGACCGCCATGCACGGCGCCGCCTACAAGCACGTGCCCAGCGTGGTGACGTTGCTGGCGGACGCCGGCGCCGCCGTCGACGTGTGGAACCAGCCCAATTCTCAGGGCTGGACGCCGTTCGACATCGCGGCAGGCGTGCACCGCGGCATGAACATCGTGAGCAGCCCGGCGACTGCCGCCGCCGTTCGCGCGGCAATGGAAGCGGCGGGCGTGTCGATTCCCGCCGGCCAGTAGCTCGCGGCGCCTGTCGCACCGCTGGCGCGCTATCGGGCGTGGTTCTTCAGGCGGCCCAGGAACAGCAGAAGGTCCGTGGGCCCGTCGGTCGCTGCCTGGTGGACCCGCTTCATGTCCAGCCACTCGTAGGCGTGCGCGACGACGTTGCGGAATCCGGCCGCGCGCACCAGGCGGTCGGCGAGAGCAGTTTCGACGACACCCGCCCGTTCGAGGCGGCGGAACGCGTCCGCGTAGCTGCCGGGAGTGCCCAGGCGCAGGGCGAGGCAAGCGCTCATCGCGACATCGATCACGATCTGCGTCGCCTGCCAGAGATGCAGCACGACGGCGTCAGATGCATCCGTCGCCGGGGCCAGGTCGGCGGCCGATGCCGGCAATCGCTCGGCCACTCTCGCCAGATGGCGCTGGACGGTCATGGTGCACTCGGCGAGCACGGCTCGGTCGAGAACGCTCACGGCCGCAGCGCCTCCAGCACCTCTTCGTAGCCGCGTTCGAAGACCGGCGCGTTGTCGCACCAGAACTGCGCCGCCTGAAGCCGGTACTGGTCGAACCGGCCGACCGTGGCCTCGTACACGAGTAGTCCGTCGCATGCGGCGCGATACCGCAGCAGTCCGCCGGCCCGGCGGAGGTCCACCAGATCGACGTGATCGTCTTCGATGGCCTCAACCAGGCAGGCCAGCAGGCCCGAGATGTCGGCCGTTTCGTCCGCGACGTAGCCGAAGTCCCAGTCGGCGCCGGGCCGCGCCTCGCCGCGCGCCCGTGAACCGAACAGGATCAGCAAGTCGAGACCGATCGTCGCACGGGCCGCCGCGACTGCTGCGTCACGCCCCGCACCGTTCAGCGGTCGCTCCATGCCGGCATCCTACACCGGGGCTCCGGGAAGGACGATGGACCGAGTGTCGTCGAGCATGAACCGCGGCCGACGGGAGGCTGTCCGCCGTCAGACCAGCGTCCTCAACAGCGTCAGCGCCGGGGCGACCCGGATGCCGTCGGGGTTGACGAAGTGCTTCCTTCCGGTCGCCGAGATCTGCCACGCGTCGCAGTCGGGGAACCGCACCTTGAAGTAGCGCAGGCTCTTGTCGACGGGGACGTCGGCCCACTTGCACTCGACGCCGAGCAGGGGCCGCCGCCGATCCACGACCACGAAGTCGACCTCGCGGCCGTCGGTGTCGCGGAAGTACCGCAGCTCGACGTCCCGTCCCCTGGTGTCCTGCTGGTGATGGACCCACTTCTGCAGGTGACAGGCGACCAGGTTCTCGAAGCGTGCCGCCTCCGCCGGCACCACCGACCAGTCGAGGTGATAGTGCTTCCGTTCCTTCTTGACGGCGCGCACGAGTGGCGAGCCGAAGGGTGGGAGTCGGAAGATTGCATAGAGACGTTCGAAAATCTCCAGCCACGAGGCAGCGGTCTTGTGGCTGACCTGCAGGTCCTCGCGGATTGCGTTGATCGACAGGGGAGAACCCACGAGTTCCGGCAGGCGCAGCATGAGCAACTCGAGAGTACCCAGGTCCTGAACTCGCTCGAGGCTCGTGACCTCGTCGCGAACCAGCAGCGTCCGGTGGTCGCGAGACCAGCGCCGGGCCTCTACCTCTGAACCACTGAAGTACGGCTCGGGAAATCCGCCGAGCGTCAGGAGATCCCGCAACTCGTCCGGCGTCTTCATGTCCAGCTCGGGGGCAGACAGAGGGTGCAACCGCAAGAGGTGGTAGCGGCCCTGCAGTGAATCGCCCCCGAAACGATACACCTCCAGTCGTGCGCTTCCGGTGACGAGGATGCGCGGACCACGCGGCGGCGCCCCGTGCGCGTCGTACACGCCCTTCAGGTAGTTGCGCCAGTTGCGGTACTTGTGAAGCTCGTCGAAGATCCACAGACGGGAGGATGGAAGCTCGCGGCGCAGGATGCGTTCGCGGTCGTCTGCAACGTCCCAGTTGAGGTAGCCGTGACGAGCACCGGGCAGCATCCTGGCGAGCGTGGTCTTGCCGACCTGCCGGGGGCCGGCCACGAAGACCATCTTCCGGGAAAGATCCTGCTCTACCTGCGTGGCCAGGTAGCGGGGCCTGTGCGCCACGGAGACATGTTACATGTATTTTTGACTGCAGGATAAATTGCTCATGAGTGTTTTGGGTAGTGGTGGAAATCACTCAAGCCCGGGGCGCGCCGGTCGGCGGGAAGTCTCGCGCCGGTCGGCGGGAAGTCTACTGTGCGGCGGAGAGGCTGCTGGCGACGAAACCCGACGTTGGGGGCCGGACGGCTCACCGAGGAGGCAGCCGCTCCCAGCGGATGGCGGTGACCACTTCGCGGCCCTCGTCGTCCGTGCTCACCGGAGGCCGCAACGTGAGGTCGGTGTCGGTCAGCTCGTAGTAGCGCCGCGCGTCCGTGCCGGTACCCCGCGGATTCGTGCTCCCGATCAGATGGTGGGTCAGATAGCCCTGATCGCGTGGGCCGGGACACGTGATGCAGCCCGCCATCTCGCGCACCGAGAACGGCCCGAAGTAGCTCCCGTAGGTCTCGGTCGAACGGAGCGCCTCGTCGGCGGTCGGCGTATCCCCGGCGAACGGCGCCCGGCCGGGGCGCACGAGGTGCACCGACATGTGTTCCGACGGCGCGTAGAAGATGGTGCCGGTCTCGTACTGGTCGATCTCGACCGCGAAGCCGTCGGTGGTGTGCCGCGACACCGAATCGACGCGGTACGCGCCGAAGAGCTGCCGGTGCGTAGCGGTTGTGTCGGCGGCCGGCAGGTCGGGCTGCCGTATCCAGGTCACGAACGTCCTCGAACCGTCGGCCCCCGGCGGCGGCTGCAGGGTCAGGCGATCTTCGGCGAGGGTGTAGAAGCGCTTGTAGTCCGATCCTGTGCCTCGCGGGTCGAGGCTTCCCTCGACGTGATGCGTGACGCTTCCCTCGGCATCGTCGACGGTGAACGGTCCGAAGTACGACGTGTAGCTGCCGAACTGCGCCAGGGCCTCGTCCGCGGTCGGCCCGTGCTCCGAGTACGCCGCCCGGCCCGGGCGCATGATCGTCACGCCCATGTACCCGGACGCATCGTAGATGAGGTATCCGAGGCGGTCATCGAGCGGCGCGGCGAGGAGCTCGTCGTCGGCGCTGCGCCGTTCGATGCTCGCCAGGGACCACGTACCCACGAGCCGGCGCTGTGCCTCGGACAGGGGTTCGGCCGCGGATGTCCCGGCCATATCCCCGGGATCGGCGGACCCGCCGCACGCGGCGAGCAACGTGACCACGAATCCGCCGAGAATCAGGAGACGGGCGTAACGGCTGGCCATGCACATCCTCACGATGCGGCAGGCTGCGCGGTTCCTACGGCCGGCAGGCGGCCTCCAGGCTGGCTACCGCCGTCACGTTGATCGCGTCCAGCGCGCCGGGATCCTCGTCCCGCCGGATCAGGAATCCCTTGGCCTCGACCCGGTGGCCCTCGTAGGGGTCGGGATCGGGGAAGACGTACATCAACTCGAACGTGTTGCCGCCCAGCGCCATGGCCTGCGTGAGCGCGAGCACGTCGCCGGTCGAGGCATCCGGGTCGCGCGTGCGAATCGGCTCGCTGCCGTCGGTGACTATCCAGGTGCGGTCGTCGCGCGAGAGGCAGCCGACCACCTGCACCATGGCGAAGTTCGGCACTGCGTCGGGGCCGTCCACGCCGTAGACGAGCACGTCGCCGGCGCGCTCGGCGGTCAGCTCGGCCTCGCCGTGCGGGAACTCGTTCACCTCGAGCACGTAGGCGATGATGTCGACGTAGCCGGCTTCGCCGAGGGCGCCCGAGGCGCCGGGGGGCATCGTCTTCGCGCGCGTGAGCACGCCGTCCAGCTTCAGACCGCCCCAGTCGCGGATGAAGCTCTCGCCGGCCAGCGGCCGCGCGTTGGCGCCCGAGAGATCCTCTCCGTGGCACCGGGCGCACGTCGCTTCGTAGAGCTTCTTGCCGCGCTCCGCCTGCTGGGCCGAGTACACGCCGTCCCAGACCGACGGCTCCTCCGTCTCCTGCGCCGCGCTCGGCGTTGCGGCGGCGAGAGCCAGCGCGCCGATGCAGGCCGTCGCGGCCGCGAGGCCCGCCTTCCTGCGGCTCGCCGTGCCGGCCGTCGTGCCCGGCGACTCTCCGTTGCCGCTAGCGGCCGAGGTAGTCGTCATCACTGACAGGCCCTTGCCAATTCGTCTGGCCGCTGACGAAGGTGAGCTGGATCATGTGCTGATCGGGCGCCGCGCCGTGCCAGTGGACGACGCCCGGGCCGGCGTATACCGGGTTGCCCGGCTCCAGAATCTGCAGCGGCTCGCCGCGGACCTGGGTGCGTCCCTCGCCCTCCTCCGCCATGATGATCTGCCAGTTGCCGTGGCTGTGCCAGTTCGACCGCGCGCCGGCCTCGAAACGCAGGCGGACGGCGCGCATGTCCGACGAGTCGGGACGGGTCGGATCGCCGCCGACGAAATTGCTCTGGGCGGCGGCGACCGAGCCGCCGGGATCCGCCGCGACGTGGAGGGCGCCGGCGACGGCGAGGCACGCAACGGCGAGACCGAGACGAAGCTGCGTACGGGTTGTCCGCGTCATTCTGCCCACTCCCTTCGAAGATGACGGGGCGCGGCCCGGATCAGTCGAGCGTCCAGAGCGCCAGCGACGAAATGTCCTTGATGAAGAGCCGGTTGCCGGTGAGCGTCGGCGCCGTCCATGTCTCGCTGTCGGCCACCTCGTAGCGCTGCACCGGGCTGAATCCGCTGCGGCTGTGAGCCAGGACCACGAGCTCGGCGTCGTCCTCCAGCGAGAGGATGGTGTCGCCGGAGCGCAGGATCGAGGCATTCTCGGCCTGCCGCGGGGGGCTGGTCCAGAGGACCTCGCCGGTGTCGAGGTCGAGGCCGAAGTACTGGCCGCTGTTCAGATGCGAGAGCCCGTAGAGGACGCCCTCGTTGATGACGCCGTTGGTCATGTGGAGCCCGACTTCGTCGGTGTGCCAGACGTCTTCGGTGGTCCAGCCGCCGCTGTCGGGGCGGACGCGGAACGCGGTCACGCCATTGGCCCGGCCGGTCTGAATCACCATGTCCTCGTGGAGGAGCGGTGTCTGCGACGTGGTGACGGCCGGCGTCGTGAACGGCCGGCTCCAGAGCAACGTGCCGGTCTCCAGCGACACGCCGACGAAGTGCTCCTGCGTGAAGACGACCACCTGCCGCGTTCCGCCCAGCTCGAACAGCATCGGCGATCCGTAGGCGGGGCCGTCGCCGTCCCAGCTCCAGCGAACGGCGCCGGAGGCGACGTCGAACGCCGTCAACGCGCCGTCGTTGTGTCCGCCGACGTGGACGACGACCAGGTCGCCGACCACCAGCGGCGACATCGACGTGTGGAAGAGCGGCGTCAGTCCCGTGCCGGGGTACTGCCAGAGCTGCTCCCCGCTGGCCGCGTCGTACGCGGTCACGGCGCCGGTCATGCCGTGCGCGAAGAGGCGGCCGTTGGAGTAGGTCGGCGTGGACTTCGGTCCTGCACGGTGCCGCGCGGTCGACGGGTTCATGTTGAACGGCGCCGCGTAGCTCGTCCGCCACAGCGTCTCGCCGGTCGCGGCGTCGAGCGCGGTCATCACCTCGTCGTTGCCCTGGCGGGTGAACAGGTACAGGCGATCCCCAATCAGCACCGGGCTGGCGTAACCGAGCCCGATCTCCACCGACCAGTGCCGCTGCAGCATGTCCGGCCAACTCGCCGGCACGTCGAAGGCCGCCGCCACGCCGTCGCGCGCCGGCCCGCGCCACTGGGGCCAGTCCTGCGCCGCCGCGCTCGAGACGGCGCCGACGAGCAGCGCCGCAACCACCGCCGCCATGAACCCTCGCAAGAGACATCTCATCGTTGACTGCTCCAGATCCTGTCTGTGGTCTTTCGTTCCCGAGAGCGCCACTATTGTACGAGCATTCGGCCGCCGCCGCGAGGATCACCACGGCGTGTCCGGGTCCGACAACCGGTCCGTGCCCAGCAGTAGAGCCAGACCCTGCAGTACGTCCCGTATCCGGTCGTGACCGAGCGTTCCGACCCGCTCGGCGAGTTGCCGCCGATCGACGGTCCGAAGCTGGGAGACGTTAACCACGCTCGGACGCGGGAGACCGCCCTCTCCACTACGCAGGCGAACGTTGCCGGGCATGGCTGCGAGGCGCAGATTCGACGTGATCGCGGCTACCAGCACGGTCGAGATCGCGCTTCGATTGAAGCGGTCGTGCTGGACGACCAGGGCAGGTCGTCGCCCGGCGGCCGCCGAGCCCTCCGGTGCGCCGAAGCACAGCCAATGGATCTCTCCTTGACGGATCACCAGCGCTCGTCACTCCAATCCGTGCCTGCCGCATCCAGTTCCGCCGCCGTCCCGAGCTGTTCCTGACTCAGGTCGGGATCTGCCAGCAGCTCGTTCAAGCGTCGGGTAACGTCGGCGTCCCGCCGCGCGCGCACTGCGGCCTCCAGCACGCGCGTCACGAACCGGTTCCTGGACTCGTGTCGGGCCCGGGCGGCGCGGTCGATTTCTGCGAGCAGGTCGGCGGGCAGCGCGATCGCGGTCTTGCACAGTGGCATGTCGGTATTCTCGGAGAGAGTAACAACAAGAATACCCACGCCTCGTCCCTGGTTCAAGAGCGAGTTCAAGCCCACCCCTGCCGTGCGCTTCGTACCAATGAAGTTCCGCGTGCCGCGTCACCCCGTCGGGCAACGCAACATCGGCGTAACCCCTGTCAGCCCGATCGGTTGGAGGATCGCCCGCAACCGGTGCAGAATCACTGAACAGTTGCCGTCAGCCGGGGAACCGAAGGAGGTCGATGATGCGGTACGCGCGAATCAAATGGCCAGGGGCGGTGGGGACTGGGGCCGAACGCGGCGCCCCGGCGCCGGGTTTGGCGGCGCTCGCGGCGGCGTTCGTGGTCGCGTGCGCCGTCTCGCTCGGAGCGGCGCAGGAGCCGGAGGCCGATCTCCGCGGCGTCGTTCGCAGCCCGGACGGTCCCGAGGCGGGCGTGTGGGTCATCGCCGAGACCGAAGATCTCGACACCCTGTTCCGCAAGATCGTCGTCACCGGCGACGACGGGCGGTTCCTCGTTCCGGACCTGCCGGACGCGGCGTATCGTGTCTGGGTCCGCGGCTACGGGCTGGTCGATTCCGAGCCGGTGACCGCCCGGCCGGGGCACACCGTGACTCTCGAGGCGACGCCGGCCGCGACGCCGCAGGAGGCCGCCGCGGTCTACCCGGCCAACTACTGGTACTCGCTGCTCGAGCCCCCCGCGCCCGACGAGTTCCCAGGCACCGGACCCGACGGCAACGGCATCCCCCCGACACTCCGCAGCCAGGCGGCCTGGGTCGACATCACCAAGCAGGGCTGCCAGCTCTGCCACCAGATGGGCAACCGGTTCACCTTCGACATCGGCCATCTCGACGGGTTCGACTCCTCGGTCGAGGCCTGGGACCATCGGGTCACGTTCGGGCAGCGGGGCGCGCAGATGAGCGGCGTGCTGAACCGGTTCGGCCGCGGGCGCGGTCTGGCGATGTTCGCCGACTGGAGCGACCGCATCGCCGCCGGCGAGGTGCCGGAGGCCCCGCCGCGCCCGCGGGGTGTCGAGCGAAACGTCGTATTGACCATGTGGGAGTGGGCGGGGGAGACCTCCTACGTCCACGACGAGATCACCACCGACAAGCGGCAACCGACGGTCAACGCCGATGGTCTCGTGTACGGCGTCTCGATCACCGAGGACACCCTGGTGGTCACCGACACGGCGCGGCACGAATCGATCGAGATTCCCATTCCGCTCCGCGAGCCGGCCGAGATGGTGCCGTCGATGTTCCCGACCGCGCCCGGTTTCGAGCCGTCCCCGTACTGGGGCGACGAAATCATCTTCAACGCGCCGGCCAACCCGCACAACCCGATGATGGACGCGCGTGGCCGCGTCTGGCTCACCTCCACGATCCGTCGCCGCAGCAATCCCGACTGGTGCCGGGAAGGCTCGGCGCATCCGTCGGCGCGCTACTTCCCGGTCGAGCGCAGCGGCCGGCAGATATCGATCTACGACCCGGCGACCGAGACGTTCACGCTCATCGACAGTTGCTACGGGACGCACCATCTGCAGTTCGCCGAGGACGAGAGCGACACGCTGTGGTTCAGCGGCGACCCGAACGTGGTCGGCTGGCTCGACACGAAGCTGTACGACGAGACCGGCAACGAGCAGGCGTCGCAGGGCTGGTGCCCGACGGTGATCGACACCAACGGCGACGGGCGGATCACCCGGCCGTGGAACGAGCCGGGTGAGCAGGTCGACCCGGCGCGCGACACCCGCCTGGCCGGGTTCGCCTACGGCATCATCGCCAACCCGGTGGACGACTCGGCCTGGATCGCCCGGACCGGACCGTTCCCCGGCCGGCTCGTTCGCCTGGACCGGGGCGACAACCCGCCGGAAACGTGCATCGCCGAGGTCTACGAGCCGCCTTCCATCGAGAATCCCGGCGTCGATCCCGCGCAGACCGGGCACGCGCCGCGCGGCGTCGACGTCGACCGGAACGGGGTCATCTGGACCGCGCTCTCCGGCAGCGGGCACATGGCCAGCTTCGACCGCAGCAGGTGCGGCGTCCTGAACGGTCCGGAGGCGACCGGCCAGCACTGTCCGGAAGGCTGGACGCTGTACCCGACGCCGGGACCGCAGATGAAGGGCGTGACCGATCCCGGCAGCGCCGACTACCACTATTACAACTGGGTAGACCAGTTCGATACGCTCGGGTTGGGGAGCAACGTGCCGATCGCGCCGGGATCCGGCTCGGACTCGCTGCTCGCCCTGCTCCCCGAGACCGAGGAATGGGTCGTGCTGCGGGTGCCGTATCCGCTCGGCTTCTTCGCCCGCGGGCTGGACGGACGGATCGACGATCCCGACGGCGGGTGGAAGGGGCGCGGCCTCTGGGCCAACTACGGCTCGAACCTGAACTGGCACATCGAGGGCGGCAAGGGGCGGCGGAGCTCGATCATCCACTTCCAGCTCCGCCCCGATCCGCTCGCGGAGTGATATGGTCGGGCCGCAGTTTGTTGGCTGGATGCTGCGCTGAACCTGCCGGCTGAGCGGTACTCGCTGGAGGTGCGCCGACGGGTGGCGGAGGCGCCCTCGTCGCGGTCCTTCGACGACGCACTGTTCGAGCTGTCCCCCCATACCAGAGCCCCAGGTGCCCAAGAGTCAGGCGGAATTGTGACGCTGGAGAACTCGGGCGGGCAAGTGGCTGCGAGGCGTGCCCGGAGCTTGCGACCCCCGAGTATTGCGCGAACGGGCAACGCGCCCGCGTGGCAAGAGTGCAGCCGGCAGGTCCGGATGCCGTCCCTTGTCGCTCGGCCCGCCGGCACCTACACCTCAGATGCTCAACGGCATCTCCAACACCACCGGCAGCCTGATGCCTCCGCGCGTAGCCGAGATAGTGATGACTGCGGTGCCCGACCGCTTCGGCCGAAGATACAGGCGACCTCCCAGCACGGCGGCTTCAACCACATCGGGATCGGACGACGCCGCTTCCAGCTTGGTAGTGACGAGCCCGCCGATACCCAGATCGACTACAGCACTCCGCATCTCGTTGATGTGCGCTGCCTTGATGGCCGTCGCGCCGGTCTGCACTGCTTCGGTCCAGTTTGGCTGCGGCAGCGCCAACTCGTCATAGACTTCCCCCAACGCCGGCCGCATCTCCATGATGTGGTGTGCCCGGATGGGAGAATCGGAAGTAATCGCCGCATCCGTCCACAAGAACTGCGGCAAGCCAAGTGCGGCTCTGTGCTCGCCAATCCGCTTCCGAAGCTCGTTGAAATGCACGGCCTTGACCACGGTTTCTCCAGCCACAATTGGGTCGTCCGTGAAGCCGGAACGCGCTACGGCGGCGTCCTGGCCGCGCGTTCTTCCGTCTCGACCGTCGTTGCGTTCGTATTGCTTGCACCACTCGCCCCTGAAAATGGGAACCTTGCAGGCCTTTCTGCACTCCTCTGGCGTATACGTCCCGTTTTCGCAGAACTGACTTATTTCGTTGCGGTTTACTCCAATCCACTTGCACTCAGGGTCAGTCAAGCATTCATGCAGTCTTTCCAATGTCTCCTTCAGGTTCTTCAGCTTCTTCTTGCATTCCTCTACGAACCCTCTGGCACCATGGGAGCTGCTCGCCGCTTGATCTGCGCATGGATTGAAGAAAACGGTCACCGGCAGGTCTGGTGTGTGGTTGTTGGAACTAAGCCACGGAATATCAGAGTGAAGATCCACTCGGGCGAAGTAGTTGTACGTCCCCTCGTCGGTGGGTGCGGTTACGCTGACCGATACCGTTCGTTCTGTGCCCGCAGAGAAGTTCGACACTTGTACCGCGCCCGCTTCTCTATAACTTCTTTCCCCGATCTGCTGGTGAATGATCAGGTTGGCCGGCTCTGACTCCCCGTAGCCTTCACCCGACACCTTGGCCGTAAGGTCAAACGGCCACCCGGCGAGTACGCCGGGTGGTGCAGTCAGGTCTGAAACCGCCAGATCAACCCCGTCCACGAATATCTCCACTCGCCTCGAAGTGCCGTCTTCGCAAGACGACGTATCGCTGTTGAAGAAGGAGGTCTTGCAGGTCGTCCCAATCAGCGGGTAGGCAGGCGGAACTCGGTCGGGTGTCCCCTGTATGGAGATCTGTTGTCCGAGGAAGGGGTGTCCGGCGCACGCACCTGCATACACGGTGTCGAGGCCGGTATACAGGTCGAGGTGCGCTCCTCTCTCTGTATGGATTGGGTCCTGTACCACGAATCTATGGCAGCTCTCCGAGTTGACCAGTACGACCGGGGAGGCAACTTCTACACCGAGGGTAAAGCGCAATTGACCTTCTGCGGGCGACGGCAAAACGGTCGTTGCTATCAGGAGCCCCGCACACGCGAGCATCGGCCGGATATTGCCAGATATGGGTGAAGATGTCATTTCCATTCCTCTGAAGTGGTCCCGGTTGTCCGGACAGTTCAAGGGCTTCGATAGAGTCTATCCCTGTTGTCAGGCGACATCCGGAATCGATCGCGCGGCGACACGGAAGACCACCCCCCGCGCGGAAGACACGGCGAATGTTGCTGAAGTGAAACACGGCGACGTCCCCATCGGTGTCGTGACGGGTCGCCGGATTCCATCGCCAGCTCCCCGGTGTTCGTGCGGACCGAACCGTCAGCCGGGCTGCACCGAGAGCCCGTTCAGATCGACCCCATAGATGCAGCGTCGAGCGATGAGACGGCGCAACAGTGGCCCATCCTCGATCGGCGCGCTCGCCGCAAGCTCTCGCAGTGCCGCCAAGGCGGTTCCGCGCAGCGCGCCCGGTTTCCAGTCGAACGCCCGGCCGGCTCGGTGCGGCAAGGGCGCCGGCCATGCTCCTCCCTGCTACACGGAACCGCTCGATCTCCCGCGGGTCGGCCTGGCTTCGGCAGGTCGCGCTGCGCTCGTCGAGTATCGGGGGCGCCCAGCGTGCTGTTGTTTTCACATTCTTCTTCACGCGAGCCCAGGGAGGCCGAGCACGACGGAGCCCATCCTACCGGAACTGTCCAGAGCCGCGATTGCGAGCCGCGGCGGCCTCGCCGCCGCGCGCCGGCCGATGATAGCCCGGTGGATCAGTTCGACACGCTGGAACTCGGAGCCAACACGGCGATTGCGTCCGGCTCCGGATCGGATTCGCTGCTGGCTCTGCTGCCGGAGACCGGCGAGTGGGTGGTGCCGGGCGTTCCGGATCCGCTCGGCCTTTTCGCCCGCAGAGTGGACGGACGCATCGGTGCTCCGGACGGCGACTGGAAGGGGTGGGGCCAGGCAGAGGGTGGCAGAGGGTGGCAGAGGGACGGATCGGAGCGCGGCCGGCTTACAATTGATGGCTGATCACGCTGCCGCACGCATCGGCGCGGTCGGCCCAAAGATCGGGAGGACGAGATGAGCTATCGAATCTTGACATTCGCGTTCGCCGTTGCGGCGGCGTTCGCCCTCGTGGCGCCGGCGCCGGCGGGCGCCCAGACCGAGCCGCCGCGGACCGCCTGGGGCGCCCCCGACCTGAGCGGCGTCTGGGATTTCCGCAGCATCACCCGGATGGAGCGACCCGAAGAGTTCGGCGACCAGCAATTCCTGACCGCGGAGGACATCGCCAACCTGGAGCAGCGGGCGCTCGATCGCCTGAACAACTTCCTGGACCTGCCCGCGCAGCGCACCGAGGTGGGCGGCAACGTCGACCGGCGGCCGGACGGCGGGAACGGCTCCTACAACCACACTTGGCTCGACCAGGGGCTGGAAGCGGTCGACACGGGGCGGACCTCGCTGATCATCGACCCGCCCAACGGACGGTATCCGCCGCTGACGCCCGAGGGTCAGCGCCGCGTCGACGCATGGCGCGAGCACCGGCGCAACCAGCCGGCCGACTCGTGGCTGGACTTCAGCACCTACGACCGCTGCCTCCTGGGCTTCAACGCCGGGCCGCCGATGACGCCGAGCGCCTACAACAACAACATGCAGTTGTTCCAGACGCCGGACCACGTCGCGATCGTCACCGAGATGGTGAACACCGCGCGCATCGTCCCGCTCGACGGGCGTCCCACGCTACCGTCCGACATGCTGCAGTGGTCGGGGGAGTCGCGCGGACACTGGGAGGGCGACACGCTGGTGATCGAGACCGCGAACTTCGACCCGCGCAGGCTGTGGCGGTCCACCACCGGCAGCATGCACCTGACCGAGCGGTTGACCCGCATCGACGAAGACACGCTGCTCTACCGGGCCACCGTGAACGACCCGGAGACCTGGGAGAGTCCGTGGACCTTCGAGGTGCCGATGAAGGCGCTCGACGGCGAGAAGTGGGAGTACGCCTGCCACGAGGGACACCACTCGATGCCCCTCATGCTCGGCGGCGCGCGCGCCGTGGAGGCCCGGGAGGCGGCCGGCGGGCAGCAATAGATCCCGGGGGTACGGGCGACGGCGTCTCGACGCTCGCCCGTACCCGTCCACCCCTCAGTAGATCGCGACCGGCGCGACGGTGGACCCCGTGGCGCCTTCGATCTTCAGCGGCTGCACGACGAACGCGAACTCGTAGACGCCGGCCGCGGCCAGCTCGTCGAGCCGCATCCGTTCCACCAGGTGGATGCCGTTGACCACCAGCATGATCTGGTGGATCGGCAGCGAGATCTCCGGGTCCGGATTGGGCGAGACCTCGACCGGCTGGTTGTCGGCCCCGAGCAGCATCGGATCCTGTTCGACGAGCCACTGCGCGGCCGCGACGCCGATGCCCGGGTTGGTCGCCATGAAGCGCTCGAAGTCGGTGTCCCAGAGCACGCCCCAACCGGTGTGAATCAGCACCGCGTCGCCCGGCTCCAGCGCCACCCCCTGCCGGTCGAGCGCCTGCTGCAGGTCGTCGACCGTGATCTCGTACGTGTCGGGGAGCATGTCGACGCCCTTCAGCGCCGCCACGTCGATGAGCACGCCGCGGGTCATGAGCGTGCCGACGTTCTCGACGCCCAGACGCGTGAAGCCGCTCCGCGTCATGACCTCGTTCTGGTCGACGCAGTTGTAGAGGCTGTCGCCGATGGTCTGGTGGGTGAAGCCGTCGAACTGCGTGCCCACCTGCCCCATCTCGGCGACGACCAGCTCCTCGTTCGAGCCGCGCCGGTTCGAGCCCACGAGCGGGCCGGTCGGCTTGACGTAGAGGTCGAAGTGCCGGGCGCCGAGAGGCATCGCGCTTCTCAGCACCTGTCCGAGCTCGATCACCCGGCCGGTCCGGATCAGGCTCGCTGCCTTGAGCACGGTCTCCGGACCCATGTGGTTGGCCGCGCCCCGCTCGTCGTCGGCGCCCCACTTGCTGGGGCAGCGCTCGTCGGGGGACGGCGGGGTCCACGACTGGGCGGCGGCGGGAGCGGCCCCGGCGAGCAGAACGGCGACAGCGGCAGTTGTGACGACGGCAAGAAATGCGAATCGCATGACCTTCCTCCGTGAGCGGTGACTTCAGCCGCTGCTGATTCTACCGAAACGCGCCGCACGGCCGATCCACCCGGAGTCCGCGGACCGCCCGGAGGGCGCCAGGGCGACCCCGTCGGTTCGGTGCCCCTGGGAGTCTGCGCCGCGGAGGTCTGGCGCCGGTGAGGGCTTCCAACTCGACCGCAGGTGCGCTAACGCGGGTCGTTCACCGAGAAATAGTCGTCGATGAACACGTCGACGATCTGCAGCACGACCCGCTGCACCTGCGGCAGGTTGGCCTCGCCGACCGTCCCGAGCGAGTCGAGGTCCCAGGTGTCGACGAACGCCCGCTCCTGGTTCCCTTCGATGGTGACGAGCTGCTGCAGCGACACGCGCGCGAAGTACGCGTACAGGCCGGTCGTGCCGCGGTGCGTCGCGACGCGTACGTAGAGGTCGCCGGCGAACTGCGAGCGGCCCAGCGGCACGCGCCGTTCCCGCAGGCGAGCCTCGACGGCCGCCTCGATGCCGTTGCGCGTCAGCCCTGCCGCCTCGGCGTCCGCGGCCAGGTCGTCGACGAACACGTTGATCTCGCGCAGGTCGGTCAGGTATTCGCGCTCGTTCTCGTCCTGGGCCGCGGCGGGTGCGGTGCGTCCAGTGAGGATGGCGGTCGCCATCGCGACGATGAGCAGAATCGTCGGCATGCTCGTTCCTCCACGTTCCTCCACCGTGCCGGCGTTGTCGATGTCGCGGAAGGGCGGGCGGGAGCCTGCGCCGCGGGATCACGGTGTCGACGCAGACGCCGCCCGTCCGGCGCCTGTCACGGCCCGGCCGCCCGATTCGGCCCATCATAATGGGAGATAATGATCCGGTTTCGCTACAGGGGAGAATCGACACGATGACACGATTGCGATGGAGCAGAGCCCTGGTCGCCCTGGTCGCCGGGCTGGTCCTGGCCGGGCTCGTGAACGGCGGCGCGGCTTCGGCGCAGGACGGCGGCTGGACCCACTGGGGAGCGGACGAAGGCAGCACCCGCTACGCGCCGTTCGACCAGATCGACGCCGAGAACTTCGAGGACCTGGAGGTCGCCTGGCTGTGGCGCGGCGACAACTACGGTCCGTCCCTCGACAACGTCATGCGGTCGACGCCGATCTACGCCGAGGGCAAGCTGTTCGGCGTGGCCGGCTACCGCCGCACCGTCGTGGCCATGGACCCGGCGACCGGCGAGACGCTCTGGACCTTCCGCGAGCCGCCCACCAAGCGGTGGGAGGACTCCATGCGGAAGAACTACGGCAAGGGCGTCGCCTACGACGTGGTGAACGGCGAGGGCCGCATCTACGTCGTCACGCCCGGGTTCTTTCTCCACGCGCTCGACCCCGACAACGGCGCGCTGATCGAGAGCTTCGGAAACAACGGCACGGTCGATCTGCTGGAAGACTTCGGCTACGAGTACCACCCGACCGACGGGTTGCCGTCGACGGTCGGCTACATCACCAACTCCTCGCCGCCGATCGTCGTCAACGGCGTGGTCGTGGTCGGCAACTCGCATGAGCAGGGCTACCGGCAGACCCGTCAGGAGAACGTGCCGGGGCACATCCTGGCCTATGACGCCGCAACCGGCGACCACCTCTGGAAGTTCAACGTGATCCCGCAGTCGGAGAGCGAATTCGGCTTCGACACCTGGGAGAACGACGCGTGGCGGTGGACCGGCAACGTCTCGGCGTGGGCGCCGCTGTCCGCCGACTCGGAGCGCGGGCTCGTCTACGTCGTGACCGACCCGCCGACCAACGACTACTGGGGCGGCTTCCATCCGGGCGACAACCTGTTCGCAACGAGCATTCTGGCCCTCGACGTGCGCACCGGCCAACGCGAGTGGCACTTCCAGACCGTGCACCACGACATCTGGAACCGCGACAACCCGACCGCTCCGAACCTGCTCGACGTCACCATCGACGGCCGCGAGGTGCCGATCCTGGTGCAGACGACGAAGCAGGCCTTCGCCTACGTCTTCAACCGCGAGACCGGCGAGCCGATCTGGCCCATCGAGGAGCGCCCGGTTCCGCGCGGGCACGTGCCGGGCGAGTGGTACTCGCCGACCCAGCCGTTCCCGACGAAGCCGGCCGCCTACGACCTGCAGGACGTCACCGAGGACGAGCTGATCGACTTCACGCCGGCGCTGCGGCAGCAGGCGCTGGAGATTCTCGACCAGTACGAGTACGGCTCGATGTTCACGCCGCCCCTGCACCCCGACAACGAGCTCGGCAAGCGGGGGGCGATCCACTGTCCCGGGCCGGGCGGCGGCACCAACATCACGGGCGGCACGGCCGCCGACCCGGAGACCGGCATCCTCTACGCGGCGTCGATGACCCTGTGCGCGGCGCCGATCCTGAGCCCGGGCGAGGTGGGCGACGCCGCCGATCCGAACCCGATCGGCCGCACCGTGGCGAAGTACGCCACCGACAACGGCTTCCTGCAGGGCCCGCAGGGGCTGCCGCTCTTCAAGCCGCCCTACGGCCGGATCACGGCCATCGACATGAACACGGGCGACACGCTCTGGATGATTCCGAACGGCGACACCCCGGAGCGGATCGAGAACCATCCGGCCCTGGAGGGCGTCGACCTGCCGAATACCGGGGTTCGGAGCCAGGCGCTCACCCTGGTCAGCAAGACGCTGCTGATGTACAGCGAGGGGCGCGGCGCCCGGCCGTTGCTCTATGCGGTGAACAAGGCCGACGGCACGCGGCTGGGGACCGTCGAGCTGCCGGCGCCGGCCACCAGCATCCCGATGAGCTACATGCACGAGGGCCGGCAGTACGTCGTCGTCCCGATCGCGGGCGGTTCCGGCCGTCTGCCCGGGTCGCTCGTGTCGCTGGCGCTTCCGGAGTAGGCGCTTTCCCGGGCGGTAGCGCATTTCCCGGCGTGGGCGGCCGGGTGGCGGCCGCCCACGCATTGTCCTCCTTCGAGAGGGGCATTGGCCGGCAGCCGCCGTCACCTGGCGCCGGCCAAGGACCGCTGTAGTCGTTTCGCCCGGCGTTGTGCTCCGTTGACGCGGTGGGGTCATGGGCGTCGCATCCCGCGCAGCTTGCCGGCGAGCGCGCATATGACCTTGCCGACCCCGCGCAAGAACCCTCGCCAATGAGATGGCGGCCGCAGGGCAGGTGACATCATTGACATCAATCGAGTCGACCAATACGATGCAATGATGCGAACCACGTTGACGATCGACGATGACCTCGCAGGCCGGATTGAAGAGCGCCGGCTGCGCGACGGACTCTCGTTGAAGCAGGTCATCAACACGCTGCTTCGCGAAGGACTGCGAAGCGGACGGCAAGCGCCCCGGGCGAAGAGATACCGCACCAGGCCGCACAAACTTGGGATGCGGGCGGGCTTCGATCCCGCCAGACTCAATCAACTGGTGGACGAACTGGAGACCGAAGCGCAACTGGAGCGGGAAGCCGAGCTCCGCAAATGATGCTGCCGGACGTCAACCTGCTCGTCTACGCCGTGGATGCGACGAGTCCGTTCCATGCGCGGGCGCGCCGGTGGTGGGACGACGCGCTCTCGTCGACTCTCAGCGTCGGGTTGTGCTTTCCCAGCATGCTCGGGTTCATTCGACTCACGACGAGCCGCCGCATGTTCGATTCGCCGCTCGGTGTCGGTGACGCCGTGGATCGAGTACAGAGCTGGCTCGACCAGCCGAACGTGATTCTCGTGGGGCCGACGGCGCGGCATTGGCCCATTCTGTCCGGCCTCCTGCGGTCATCCGCCGCCGGCACGAACCTGACGACGGATGCGCACATCGCCGCGTACGCGATAGAGCACGCCGGTACGGTGTATTCGAACGACCGGGACTTCGGACGCTTCGAAGGAGTGCGCTGGAAGAACCCGCTGCAATGAGGAGTACCGCGCGGCGTCGAAACCGGAAGCCGGCAGCTTCGGATCACCGGGGAAACGACTGCAGCCCCGGCTCCACCCCCTCCGGCAGCGGGGTTCGCGCGGTGTTCATCGCCATCGCCAGCATCTGGTAGTAGCCCAGGATGCCGATGGCGTCGATCACCCCTTTCTCGCCCAGGTGTTCCACCATCCGGGCGTAGGTCGGGTCGCTGACCTCGTGGTTGCGCAGAAGCTCCATGCAGAAGTCGTAGACCGCGGCCTCGTCGCCGGCGAGCTCCGCCGGGCGGCGCCCGTCGGCCACCGCCTCGATGATGGCGGCGTCGAGTCCCTCGCGCTCGGCGATCGGGGCGTGCACGTACCACTCGTAGTTCTGCGTCCAGTGGCGCGCGGTGAGCAGGATGACGAACTCGCTCAGACGCGGCGGCAGGGCGCTCCGGAAACGGACGTAGTCGCCGACGTTGCGCGCGCGGTTCATCATCTCGGGGCTGCGGAGCAGCACCATGAAGGGCCCGCCGAAACGGTCGGTGTTGCGCGCCGCCTTGAACTCCTCGACGGCGGCTCGCTGCTCCGGGGTCATCTGGTCCTCCGAGAGCGGAGGCATGCGGTTCTGGGCTGTTGCGGTCATGGCGTGTGTCACGGTCAGCAGGACGGTGATGACGAGTGCGCCGCTGGCGACGCGCGACGGTTGCCGTCGATGGTGAATGTGCATGGTCGTGTCCTCGGTTTTCGGCCGCGGCCGCCACCGCCACGGCGCGCCGGGATCGCACCCGCCGCGATGTGGGGCCGGCAACCCGATTCCACCGCATGATTGCGCCGGTGACGAACCGGATGCGCGGGAGCAGGGCAGTCGCGGCGGCGTCGACATGTCGGCGACTGTACCACGGCGCGCTTGCGCCCGCGGCCGCAGCCGTCTATCGTGATCCGATGACGGGCCGGCGGCGTCCTGCCGGGCGGTATTCCACCATGGCCCGAGGGAGGTTTCGATGAGTGGCCGCAGTTTCACGGCATGGGCGGCGATGGCCGCCGTTCTCTCGCTGGCGCCGGTCGCGGCGTTCGGCCAGGACGACTACACGGCGCCCCGTACACCCTTCGGGCAGCCCGACCTGTCGGGCATCTGGATGAACAACAGCGCGACGCCGATGGAGCGCCCCGAGCAGCTCGCGGGCCAGGCGACGCTGTCGGACGAAGAGCTCGCGGAGCTGACGCAGCGGATCGCGGAGTTCCGCGACAACGAGCAGGCCGGCGATCTGCTGGGCGACCGGCTCATCCAGCAGGCGCTGGGCAATCCCGAGTTCCAGGACTTCGACGTCATCACCGGCAACTACAACGCGTTCTGGCTGGTGGAGCGTCACCTCGACAACCGGACGTCGCTCATCATCGATCCGCCCGACGGCCGCATTCCTGCCTTGACGGAGGAGGCCACGGCGCGCGCGGCCGAGCGGCGGGCCTACCTGGCCGAGCATCCGTCGGACGGTCCCGAGGACCGCACCCTGGGCGACCGCTGCCTGCACTTCGACGCGCCGCGCATGGGAGCCGGCTACAACAGCTACTTCCAGCTCGTGCAGACCCCGACCCACGTGGCGATCTTTCAGGAGATGGGCCACTTCACGCGGGTGATCCCGCTGGACGGCCGGTCGCACATCGACGACGACATCCGGCAGTGGGCCGGCGACGCCCGCGGTCGGTGGGAAGGGGACACCCTGGTCGTCGAGACGCTGAACTACTCGCCGCAGACGCGCTTCAGCGGCGCGACCGAGAACCTGCGCCTCGTCGAGCGCTACACACGGATCAGTCCGGACGTGCTGCGGCACGAGATCACGCTGAACGACGCGGACACCTGGACCCGGCCGTGGACGGTGGAGCTGCTCCACGAATCGACCATGGATCCGATCTTCGAGTACGCCTGCCACGAGGGGAACTACTCGATGCCGGGCATCCTCGGCGGCGCGCGACTCGAGGAGCAGGAAGCGGGCGAGCAGTGACCGCGGGCTACCCGTTGTGCAACATGCGCGGCGGACTGACGGTTGTCCTTGTCGCACTGCTGCTCGGCGCGGCCGGATGCGGCGGCGGAGAAGATCCGGCCGCCGCGCCCGCTGAGGAGTCGGCGGTCGAGGAATCGCTGAAGCTGTACGTCTTCGAGTGCGGGCGGCTGCGCTTCGACACCGTCGAGCGCTTCAGCATTGCCGACGACGAGACCGACGTCCGCGAGCTGATCGTGCCCTGCTACGTGGTCGACCATCCCGACGGCACACTGTTGTGGGACGGCGGGCTGCCGTCGGCCGTGGCCGAAAACGAAGGCTGGGGCGACAACAACCAGCGCCTCGACCGGACCTTCGCCGAGCAGCTCGCCGAGTACGACCTCGGCGTCGATCTCGGGTCGTTCGACTACGTGGCGTTCTCCCACATCCACTTCGACCACGTCGGGGTGGCGGGCGAGTTGACCGGGGGCACCTGGCTGGTGCAGCAGGGCGACCTCGATGCGGCGTTCCCCGAGGGGCCGGGCGCCGAGGCGGCCGAGCCGCTGCTCGACAACATGCGCAACCTCGAGCGGATGGTCCTCGACGGCGACCACGACGTCTTCGGCGACGACCGCGTGCAGATTATCTCGGCGCCGGGTCACACGCCGGGGCACCAGGTGCTGTTCCTGGATCTCGCGGAGACCGGCCCGCTCGTGTTGTCGGGCGACCTCTACCACTTCCGGTTGAGCCGTGAGGAGCGCCGGGTGCCGACGTTCAACTTCGACGCGGAGATGACGCTGGAGTCGATGGAGAGGGTCGAGACGTTCGTGGCCGAGCGAAACGCCACGTTCTGGATCGAGCACGACCTGGCGCTGTTCGAGACGCTCCGGACGGCGCCGGCGTTCTACGAGTAGGGAGTTTCGCGGCAGCCGAGACCGTTTCGGCGGGCGGCTGCAGGGCCGTCCCACTGTTGCCACGCGATACGGGCGGCCGACGGGCCGCCCGCACTACCTGTCAGACGTTGGCGACCAGGAGTCTGCGCCGTAGAACACAGCGGAACGAGTCCTGCGGCGCAAGCCCCTGGGACGGTGGGGGCGGGCCAAACACGGAGCCTTGCGACGGCGGCGACGTTACCGGTCCCGCCGCTCGTTGTCGTACGGCGCGCCCGTGCCGGACGAGCCCATGAAGAACTTGCGCCCGTCCTCGAAGGTCAGGTCCCGCGCGTTGGCCCGGGCGGTGCGGTCCTTGCTCTGGTAGCCGTCGACCACGACCACCGTGCCCGGCTGCACGTAGTCCCGGCGCAGGCCGCGGCGCAGCAGCGTGTTCGGCGTGCCGCCCTCGACCATCCACACCTCCTTGGTGCCGTCCTCGTTGGTATGTTCCAGGTGGATCCAGGTATGCGGGTTGACCCACTCGACCCGCACGATCGGGCCCCGCAGGAGGACCGGGCGGTTCGGATCGAACTCGGCGCCGAAGGCGTGGTGCGCAACGACCGGGACGCTGGTCGCGGCAATCGCGAGCAACCCGGCGGCGAGCAGGCAGAGCGTGGTGCGTGACGGGCGGCGTGGCTGCGTGGTCATGACGTGTGCCTCCGATTTCTCCTGTCTCGGTTTTCTGTCCCTGTTTCCGTGTTCACTGCCGTGGCCGGACCTCCGGGGAAGCCGCCCGGGACCTCGCGGCGTCGCCTGCGGCGGCCTCCAGTATCCACGGTCCATGCTCCTGGCGAGCGTTGCCCAGCGCCGGTACCGTTTCTGCGGCGCAGGGTCCTACCGCGGCGGCTCGGGGACGCGCCCCTCGCGGACGTCCTGCTCCAGAATCCTCGCGCCGCCCAGGATGCCGCGGAACGAGTAGTTCGCCTCGTGGCAGGCGTACTCGTAGACGCGGGTGTCGCTGGCCGGCCAGGCGTACTCGCCGGTCCACGGCGCGGTCCAGACGTTCGGGTCCTCGACCGTGAACCGATAGAGCAGCGTGTCGGCGTCGAGCCGGGTGAACCGCTCCACGACGTGGAGGTCGCGCGTCGCCTGCCGGAGCGCCGGCGTGTCGTTGAAGTTGGTGGTGTCGACGACGAGCGTGTCGCCTTCCCAGTGACCGACCGAGTCGCCGAGCCAGCTCCGGATCTCGGGCGGGGCGTGCTGGGCGTTCATGCGGATGATGCGCGCGTCGTGCACCATCTCGACCAGGATCATGACGTGGTCGTCGGTCTGCACGATCCGCTTCAGGTTGTTGTAGAGCACGGGCAGCATCGGCGGCCCGCCGGTGGAGCCGAACCCCAGCAGGCAGCGCTCGGCGAGCGGCCGGATCTCCGGGTCGTCGTAGGGGCCGGGGGCGTCGGGGCCGTTCTCGATCATCCACCACGCGGTGCCGGTGTTCGGGCGGCGAAGGCCGGCCAGCTCGGCCTGGCGAGCCTGCGCCTCGGCGGTCAGCGGCGGCTGCCGGCCGTTGGGCGGGTCGACGATGATGGACGTCCGCCACTGGCCGTCGATCCGGAACGCGTCGTTGCCGCGATCGATCCAGAACGTGTTGTAGCCCCCGACGTTGCCGGCCGCGCCCGGAGACCCGTCGCCACCGACGGGGGGCGCCTCGCGGTTCGGATCGCTCGCCTCGTTGCGCTGCAGGTTGCGATCGAACTCCTGACGCGCGATCTCCGCCGCTTCCTCCTCGGTCAGGAACGCCTTGTCGCCGAAGCGTTCCGGCCGTTGCAGCGGCGTCAGCGTGGCGATGTCGTAGGTGCCGGACAGGTCCGGCCGGCCGCTGGCGGTGCGAGGCATGTCGTCGGACTGTGCCAGCGCGGGCGCCGCGCCCGACAAGGCGATCGCGCACACGATAACGGCCGGCGTCCGAAGTGCACTGTGCATGAGAGCCTCCATCGATTCCGCTTGCCTCTACGACCGGCGGCCGGTCCTACGGCTGGCGTCCCTCGCGGACGTCCTGCTCCAGAATCCGCGCCCCGCCCAGGATGCCGCGGAAGGAGTAGTTCGCCTCGTGACAGGCGTACTCGTAGACCCGGTCGCCGGTGGCCGGCCAGATGTACTCGCCGCTCCACGGCGCGCTCCAGACCGTCGGATCATCGACCGTGAACTGGTAGAGCAGCGCGTCGGCGTCCATCCGCGTGAAGCGTTCGACGACGTGCAGATTGCGGGACGCCCCGCTCAGCGCGGGCGTGTCGTTGAAGTTGGTGGTGTCGACCACGAGCGTGTCGCCCTCCCAGTGGCCGACCGAGTCGCCGAGCCAGCTCCGGATCTCGGGCGGCGCGTGCTCGTCGTTCATGCGGACGACGCGGGCGTCGTGCACCATCTCCACCAGGATCATCACGTGGTCGTCGGTCTGTACGATCCGCTTCAGGTTGTTGTAGAGGACCGGCAGCATCGGTGGCCCGGACGTCGAGCCGAAGCCGAGCAGGCAGCGCTCGGCCAGCGGCCGGATCTCGGGATCGTCGTAGGGGCCGGGGGCATCCGGGCCGTTCTCGATCAGCCACCAGGCGGTGCCGGTGTTCGGCCGGAGGAAGCCGGCCAGCGCGGCCCGGGCCGCCTGTGCCTCGGCGGTCAGCGGAGGCCGCCGGCCGTTCGGCGGGTCGGTGATGATCGAGGTTCGCCACTGGCCGTCGATCCGGAAAGCCGAGCTGCCGCGGTCCATCCAGAAGGTGTTGTAGCCGCCGACCGCCCCCGCGGCGCCGGTCGAGCCGTCCCCGCCCACCGGCGGCGCCGCGCTGGGGGGCGCGCTCTCGATGTTCCGCTCGGCCGGGATGCCGAACGCCGCGGCGAGCGCCACCGGCTCGCCGTCGGCGATCGCCGCGGCTTCTTCTTCAGTCAACGCGAGGCGGTCGCCGAACTCGACGGGCCGTTCCAGCGGCGTGAGCGTCGCCGTGTCGTAGGTGCCCGACAGGTCGGGGCGCCCGCTGGCCGTGCGCGGGATCTCCTGCGCTTCGGCGGTCGCGCCCGCCGCGACCGCCAGCGCCAGCGCGAGCGCCGCGGCCGTCATTCCGTGTCGGATTGGATTTCGCATCCGAACCTCCCTGTTCTCCGGGCGGACACCGTCGCCGTCCGCCTGGGCCGGCAACGTCTACGCCGGCACGATTTCCTGCACCGCGGCCTCCTGGCCCGGAAATCGTCGCCTGACGGCTCCGATTCCCGCCCAACCGACCCTCTCCAGGAGTCTACGCCGTGCTACGGCGCAGACTCCTAGCGCGGCAGCGGGTTCCGGCGGAGATCGCCGAACAGCAGCTCCTCGACGAACTCGACGCACTTGAAGTCCATCAGCCGCGCCCCCGGCTCGATCCGCCGGTAGAGCGGCATGCCGATGGTCCAGGGCTCCGTGAAGACGTTGGGGTCCTCCATCGTCGCCTCGTACTGGATGTGGTTCGGGCCGATCAGCGTGTAGCGTTCGACGACGCGAAGCTGGTTGGTGTGATGGCTGCCGGCGCGGTCGAACCAGGTCTGATCGTTCTGGCCGGTGACCTCGACGACCAGCGTGTCGCCTTCCCAGCGGCCCACCGACTGGCCCATCCACGAGTCGGTCTCGGCCGGCCCGACGTCCTCCAGGTAGATGTCGCGCACCGCGCCCGCGAACTCGTAGGCGATGAAGATGTTGTTCTCGTTCTGGAAGATCTGGAACGGGAAGGGCATGTAGGTGGCGCGCGGCACGCCCGGCATGTAGCACTTGATCTCGGGATCGCGATCCACCCAGTTCGCCTGGTTCTCTTCCTTGATGGCACGGGCCTCCCGCGTGTACGGAATCCGCCCGCCGCCCGCGATGACGCCCATGCTGCCGGGCACGGCTCCCACCGCCCCCAGGCGCAGGACAGGGACGTCCGGCAGCAGGCTGCGCGGGCCCCGGCGAAGCTGCATCGCGGGACGTGCGATGTGCGGCTCCACGTCGTAGTGCGCCGCGTTCAGCGCCTGCCAGATGCCGTTCAGGTCCGGGTTCCCGTTCGACAGCCGGGGCGGCTCGAAGTCCGCCGATTGCGCCGCGGCCGGACCCGCCGCCAGGACGCCGATCCCGGCCAGCACGGCCGCCGCGGTGGTTATCGTCTTCGTCGCCTTCGACATCACGGTCTGTGTCCCTCCTGTGCAACCCGGGGAAGAATCCCCGCTGCATTCGAGCGGGGATGCATCCCGCGTGGACCGGGTTGCTCCTCGGTCGAACATGCCCGATATGCTCCCTCGTCGCGCCATGCCGCGCGGGCGTCTCGCCGCTCTCGGCGCCACGCGGGGTCTTGCTGCCGAGTTCATTCCGGCAGCGGCGGTCGGTGGGCGGCCGCGCGCTCCGTTCATTGTACGTGACGGCGTGGGGCGGGAGCGGGACCGGGGACGCCGGGTCCGCTCCCGGGTACGTGTCGGCCGCGCCCATGTCCGCGGTACCGCGCCCGCCGCGGCGCCGGAGCCTGCCGCCGGACGCTCACTGCCGGACGAAGCGCTGCACCCGCTTGCCCTCCAGCGTCTCCCCGACGTAGATGTTGCCGCTGGAGTCGACGGCCAGGCTGTGCGCGGCGGTGAAGCCGCCCGCCCGGTGTCCTCCGAAACCGAACGAATCGACGATGGACAGATCCTCGCGCGAGATGATCCACACCTTCTGGTTCATCCCGTCGATGTTGTAGAGGAACCGCTGCTCGGGGTCGGGCGAGAAGTCGACATCGAACGCCGAGCCGAAGTCGAGCGTGCGCGGGGCGATGAGCACCTCGTCGAGGAAGGTGCCGTCCCGCTGGAACACCTGTATGCGGTCGTTGACGCGGTCGCACACGTAGAGCAGTCCGTCGGCGGACAGCGTGGCGCAGTGCACGGGCCGGCCGAACTGCTGCGAGAGCGGCGCGTCCGGATCGTAGGTGTAGGCGTCGTCGGTCGGGACGTTGCCGTAGGCGCCCCAGTGCCGCCGGTACTCGCCGGTGTCGGCGTCGAAGACCGCGACCCGGCGGTTGCCGTAACCGTCGGCGATATACACCTCGTTGGTCTCGGGGTCGACGTCGATCTCGGCGGGCTGGCCGAAGTTCGCCGTGTCGTTGCTCCCCTGACCCCGGCCCTGCGCCCCGATCTGCAGCAGGAACCGCCCGTGCCGGGTGAACTTCAGGATCTGCGAGTCGTCGCCGCCGCTGCCGGCCAGCCAGACGTTGTCCAGGTGATCGATGAAGATGCCGTGCTCCGACTGCGGCCACTCGTAGTCGTGGGCCGGGCCGCCCCATGCCTGGACGACGTCGCCCTCCTGGTTGAACTCGATGACCGGCGGCGCCGGACGGCAGCACTCGGCCAGCGGCGGATCGGCGTCGGCGCCGCTTTCCTGCTGGTTCAGGCTGCCCGGCCGGTGGACGATCCAGATGTGGTCGCGCGAGTCGACCGCCACGCCCACGACGTTGCCGAGCGTCCAGTTGTCCGGGAGCGGCTTGGGCCAGTACGGGTCGAAGGCGAATCCGGCGCCGCCCAGCATGTCGTCGCCGGACTGGACGGCGATGCCGGCCGAGGAAGCGGCCCCCGGCGCGGTCATCACGACAGCCGCCGTGACGCCGAGCGCGCACGTCGCGCACAGTAGAAGTCCGTGGCCGAGTCGTCGATGGGTCATGATCTTCCTCACTGCTGTCGTTCGTCGAGGCAGGGCCGTAATGCCGCCGCGTCCATCGGCGGGCATCACCCCGTTCGGATCGACGCGTACCGTCAAGTCCCGCGGAGTTGCCGGGTTCACTCTATTACAGTCGGCAGGTGGATTGCAGCCAGCCGGCACCCGACGGATTTCTGCAGGTTTCGTGTCCCGACGGCGGTCGGCGCCGTCTCGATTCGGAGGAAGCGACCATGCGAGTCGGATTCATCGGTCTGGGAGCAATGGGACGCCCGATGGCGCTCAATCTGTTGCGGGGGCGACACGAGCTGACCGTCTACGCACGGCGATCTGCCTCGCTCGAGCCGCTGGTCGAGCGCGGGGCGGCGACCGCTGCGACGCCCGCGGCGCTGGCCGCCGAATGCGACGCGATCTTCACCATGCTCACCGGCACGGCGGACGTGGAGCAGATCCTGCTCGGGGAGGACGGTGTCGTGCACGGCGCTCGTTCCGGCACGCTGGTCATCGACAACAGCACCATCGATCCGACCGCAACCCGCGCGATCGCCGCCCGGCTCGGCGAGCGCGGCATCGACATGCTGGATGCGCCGGTCTCCGGCGGCCCCCACGGCGCGCGCGACGCGACGTTGTCGATAATGGTCGGAGGGAAGGCCGACGCGCTCGAGCGCGCCCGGCCGCTGTTCGACTGCATCGGCACGAAGGTGCTCCACATGGGAGACCACGGCGCCGGACAGGCGACGAAGGCCTGTCACCAACTGTTGCTGCTGGTGACCGCGCAGGGCGTCGCGGAGGCGCTGACCCTCGCCCGGCGCTGCGGCCTGGACGTCGGCCGCGTCCGCGAGGCCATGTTGCAGGGGATGGCGTCGAGCCGCGTGCTCGATTTCTTCGGTGACCGGATGGCGCGGCGCGACTTCGACGCCGGCATCGAGAGCCGCCTCTATCACAAGGATCTCGACATCGTCCTGAACCTGGCCCACGACCTCGGCGTCTCGCTGCCGGCCGGCGCGGTCACGATGCAGTTCATCAACGGACTTCACGGGCGCGGCCGGGGGCGGGGCGATCTGTCGGCGTTGATCGCGCTGGTCGAGGAGTTGGGCGAGGCCAGCGGAACCCCGGACGGCGGCGTGTCAGGGTAGGCTCCTGGCGGGTTCGCGGGTCGCGGCAAGCCCCGGAACTGGTAGGCGGCGGTTTCCGCCCACGCTGAGCAGACGCTGCGCCTCCAGCTCTCTCACACGGTCGGGCACGGACGTGACGCTCGCCAGGGGGATCCAAATCTCGTCGTCGGCGAACGCCGCGCGGTTGCAGCTATCCGGTAGCGGCGCCGTACGGCGTCTCTTCCTCGCGAACGCGCACGCTGGCGCGCCGGCGGCGGCGCACGATGTCGGCGACCGCGGCGCTGCGCTCGTCGCGGGTCGTGCTGAGCCGCACCCGCTCGGTGGCCTCGCAGACGTCCGCGGGCGTGAGGCCGGCGAGGACTTCCGAGGCAGCGAGCGGACGCGGCGGCGTCCCGCGCCGCAGGGCGAGGAAGTCCGCCCGCAATGCGTGCGTTCCCTTGCGGCCGTGCAGGCGCCACAGCTCGCGCACGCCGAGGTCGCCGTAGCGGTCGATGCGACCGTCGTCGCCGTGGGTGATCTCGGCCTCGACCACCAGATCGAGCGGCGTGTTCAGGAAGTACGCCTCGGCCGCCGCTTCGCCCTCGGCGAGGGCCGCAACATAGGCTCGCGCCCGTTCGTCGAGGTAGAACGCGCAGTCCGGCTCCAGGCCCGTGCCCGGCGGGTCGTTCGGCTCGCGGAGGCGTGCGGTGCCGAGGCTCTTCGAGGCGCCGGCAACCGCGCTCACGGCGGCGTCCACGATGTCGCCGAAGATCTCGGCGAGGTCTTCGTGCAGGCGCGAGGGGCTCATCAGGGTGATGAACCCGCGGACCGGGTCGAGGCGGACGCGGCGGAACCAGCGATTCCAGTCGATGGCGGCGAGTGCGGTGACAGTCCCGGCGTCGGCCCGGAGGACGTGGACGGTGGATCCCAGCGGCCCGACGCGCATCGTGGCCGGCTCGTCGAGGGAGACGCGACGGTCGATGTTCACCATCCGATTCATCGTAGCATGCGGCCACGTGCGCGCCGATGTGCACCGTTCGCAGGCTGTCGCCGCCGGTCGTCCGGCACCGCGCTATGATCGTCGATAGTCGAACGCCGTCGCGGAGGGCGCAGGGCCGGGGGAGAATCCGATGCAGGGAAACACGAAGCGTACACCGATTTGGCCGGCGCTCATCATGACGCTGGCGGTTCTGTTGCCTGCCGCCGCGTTGGCGCAGTCCGCGGACGCGCCCCGCACGCAGTGGGGCGATCCGGACCTGGGCGGCGTATGGGACTACTGGACGTTCACGCCGCTCGAGCGGCCGGAGGAGTTCGCCGATCGCGCGACGCTCACCGCCGAGGAGGCGGCGGTCGTGGCGCAGGAGGCGAACGCCGAAGCGCTGGCGCGGGATCTTGCCGCGCCGCCGGGTTCCCCGGGCGGGTACAGCCAGGCGGTCTGGACGGATCGGGCACGGGCGACGGCGCTGACGCAGACGGCGCTGATCGTCGACCCGCCGGACGGGAGGATTCCGCCGCTGACACCGGAGGCGGAAGCGCGCGAGGAGGCGCGGCTGGCCGGGGACGGGCAGCCCGTGCGGATCCGGGTGGGGGGCTACGGCACGGCCGGTCCCGAGGAGCGGGGGCTTGCCGAGCGCTGCCTGCTCGGCTTCAGCACCGGGCCGCCGCTGTTGCCGGGCGGCTACAACAACAACGTGCAGATCTTCCAGACGCCGGACGCCGTGGTGTTGCTGATCGAGATGAACCACGACGTGCGCGTGGTGCCGCTCGACGGCCGGCCGGCCCTTGGCGACGGCATCCGGCAGTGGATGGGCAGCTCGCGCGGCCGATGGGACGGGGACACCCTGGTCATCGACACCCGCAACTTCACCGACCGGACGGCCAGCTTCGCCCTGACCGGTCTGGCGTTGGGCTCGGCGGGCGAGCTGCACCTGGAGGAGCGATTCACGCGCGTCGACGGCGAGACGCTGCTCTACGAGTTCACCGTGAACGATCCGGGCAGCTTCAGGCGCTCGTTCAGCGGCCGGCTCCCGATGAACCGGAGCGACCTGCCGCTGTACGAGTACGCCTGCCACGAGGGCAACTACGGCATGGAGAACCTGCTGCGCGGGGCCCGGGCAGAAGAGCGGGAGGCGGCGCAGGAACCGTGAGCGCGGGCGGGGCCAAGGGCGGTCGCGGGCCGGCCGGTCCGCCGGCGTTCCGGAACGCCGCGTGGCCCCGCCGTCAGTCGGCGGACGACCGTCGGTACCGAGGAACGCCTCAACCGACGGCGACGACGTTTTCCGCCGCCGGACCCTTCTGGCCCTGCACGACGTCGAACTCGACCCGCTGGCCCTCGACGAGGCTTCTGAAGCCCTGGCCCTGGATGACCGAATGGTGCACGAAGACGTCCTTTTCGCCGTCGTCGCGGGTGAGGAACCCGAATCCCTTGCTGTCGTTGAACCACTTGACGGTGCCCGTAACTGGCATGTTTTTGTACTCCAGGGTTGTTTGGAACGAAGTGAACGGAATCGGGCTGGCGTCCCTGAGCGGACGCGGAGGCCGCGGACTGCTAGAACCCGCGCTTGCGGCCCCGCACGCCCCGCCGGCTGCCCTTCGGGCGCGACGCCTTCGGCGGGCGGTCGGGACCCCATCCGGGCCGGCTGTCCGCGCCCCCGCCCCCCTCGTCCCAGCCGCCGCCGAACGACGGTCGGGGTGCGCGCTCGCGCGCCTCGCTGACCCGTAGCGTCCGGCCGCCGAGTTCGAGGCCGTCCATCTGTTCGATCGCCTTCGACACGAGATCGGGCTCGCTGAACTCGATGAACGCGAAGCCGCGGGGCCGGTCGGTGGCGCGATCCACCGGCAGGACGACGTCAGCGACCGGACCGACCTTGGAGAATACGGTCTCGAGGTCCTGACGTGACGTCTCGTAGGCCAGGTTGCCGACGAAGATTCTGGTAGAGATGGCGGTCCTCCTCACACGATTGAGGCGTCGTGTGCGCGCACCAATTGTAACGGAGCGCGCCGCCTTGCGCGCGTAGTGAGGAGAATCGGGTTGACGGGCTCGATGACTCGCAACGTGGCAAAGCAGGACGACGCTCGGGCAGACGTCCAACACGCCGACCGTCTCTGACGATACCTGACCGCCGCCCGTGTGGCAAGTCGGCCGGCGCTACACGTAGCGGGGGCCGCCGAGTGCGCGGGCCGGCAGCATGATGACGGCGGCGACCAGGGCCAGCACGCCGCCGACCGCGACCCCGAGGAGTCGGAACGGAAGCAGCAGGACCCAGATGATCGGGTACAGGACCACGGCCAGCAGCGCGAGCGGCCAGGACAGCGCGAGCAGGATGCACCAGAGCAGGAACTTCGTCATCGTCCTTCAGATACGCAGCCGGGGCCGCGCGGTTCCGAAGCTCGTTGCCGCTCCGGTTCCCCGCGGCGCAGAGCGGCGGCGTGGGATCGTGTGCGGTCGGGCGATCGAGGGTACCCGGCGTTCCGCGTGACATTCGGCTGCTCATGGGAGAAGATCGATGTTCCGGGCTTGAGGGCGGACAGGACCGTCAGGCAGCAAGGAGTCGAGGTGGCGGACGGAGCACCCAAGAGCGCGTACGAGCTCGCGATGGAGAAGCTGAAGCGGCAGGACGAGGCCGCCGGCGTGGAAGCGGTCGAGCTGACCCCTGCCCAGGTCGAGGCCATTGCCGAGGCCCGCCGCACCTGCGAGGCGCGGGTCGCAGAGTGCCGCATCCTGCACCAGTCGGCACTGGCGGGCGCCGCCGACGTGCAGGCCCTTCAGGAGATCGAGGCCAACCACCGCCGGGACCTGGCCCGCTTCGCCGGCGACCGCGACAAGCGAATCGAGCGGATCCGCCGCGGCGAGGTCGGCTAGACCGGGCTGGGGCCGATGGCAGAGGGAAGCTGGTCAGTCCGGGCGCGACTGAAGTGGATCGACTGGGTGCGCGCCGTCCTGAAGGAAGCGCGGGCGCTCCGGCTCGTGCTGCGGGATCCGCGGACGCCGTGGTACACCCGCTGGTTCGTCACCGCGACGCTGCTCTACGTCGTCAGCTCCAGCGACTTCATTCCCGGCTTCCTGCCGATTCTGCGTGATATCGACGAGCTGTTCGTCATCCCCTTCGCGCTCTGGTGCGCGATCCGGGTGGTGCCGCGCGAGATCATGGCGGACTGCCGGACGCGCGCCCTGATCCTGCATCCGCCGTGATCGGCGGCCGCCGTCCCGTTCGCCCTCAGCTCCCCGGCGTCCAGATCTGCGACCTGGGCTCGCCGGCCATCGCCAGCAGCAGCTCGTTCAACCGCTTGACGAACCCGGCCGGGTCGTCGAGATGGCCGCCCTCGGCCAGCATCGCCTGATCGAAGAGGATGTGGCTCCAGTCCTTGAATCGGGCGTCGTCGGTCTCGTCCTTCAGCCGCGTCACGATCGGGTGTCCCGGGTTGATTTCCAGGACCAGGGGCACGTTGGGGACGGCCTGCCCGGCGGCGCGGAGCACGCGCTCGAGGTTGGCGCTGATGCCGTCCTGCTCGGTCACGAGGCACGCCGGCGAGTCGACGAGCCGGTGCGTCAGCCGCACTTCCTTCGCCTTGTCCCCGAGCGCCTTCCGGATCCGCTCGACGAGCGGCTTGAGGCTCGCCTCGGTCTCTTCCTTCTGCTTCGCCTCCGCCTCGCTGTCGGCGAGGCCGCCGAGGTCGAGGTCGCCCTTCGTCACCGACTGCAGCGACTTGCCGTCGAACGCGGGCATGTGCGCGACGACCCATTCGTCGACCCGGTCGTGCAGCAGCAGGACCTCGATGCCCTTCTTGCGGAACACCTCCAGGTGCGGGCTGTTCCGGGCGGCGGCGAAGCTGTCGGCGGTGACGTAGTAGATCCTGTCCTGCCCGTCCTGCATCCGCGCCACGTAGTCGGCGAGCGAGACGCTCTGCTCGATCGTGTTCCGGTGGGTCGAGGCGAAGCGCAGAAGCTTGCCGAGCCGCTCCTGGTTGCCGGGATCCTCGCCGAGCCCCTCCTTGAGGACGCGGCCGAACTCGCGCCAGAAGTCGGCGTACTTCTCCGGCTCCTTGTCCGCCAGATCCTCGAGCAATCCGAGCACCCGCTTCACCGCCGCGTTGCGGATGGCCTCGACGTCGCGCGAGTGCTGCAGGATCTCGCGCGAGATGTTCAGCGGCAGGTCGTTCGAGTCGATCAGGCCGCGGACGAAGCGCAGGTAGCCGGGCATCAGCTCCTTGGCGCCGTCCATGATGAAGACGCGCCGGACGTAGAGCTTGATGCCGTGGCGCTGCTCGCGGTCCCAGAGGTCGAACGGCGCCCGCCGCGGGACGTAGAGCAGCAGGGTGTACTCCTGCCGTCCCTCCACCCGGGCGTGGGTGTGGGCGAGCGGCACGTCGAAGTCGTGCGCGACGTGCTTGTAGAACTCGTCGTACTGCTCCTTCGTGATCTCGTTCTTCTGGCGCGCCCAGAGCGCCGACGCCTGGTTGACCTTCTCGGTGGTCTCCGTGTCGCCGGTGTCCGCCTGCTTGCCGGGGATCGCCTCCTTCCGCATCAGGATCGGGAGCGTGATGTGGTCGGAGTACTTCTGGAGGATGGCCCGGAGCGCCGGGCCGGAGAGCAGTTCGTCCTCCCCGTCGCGCAGGTGGAGGGTGACCGAGGTGCCGCGCGCCTCTCGGGAAACCGCCTCGAGGGTGTACGCGCCCTCGCCCGTGCTCTCCCAGCGCACCGCGTCTGCCGCCCCGAGTCCGGCCCGGCGGGTCGTCAGCGTGACGCGGTCGGCCACGATGAACGACGAGTAGAAGCCGACGCCGAACTGGCCGATGAGCTGCGCGTCCTGCGTCCGGTCGCCGGTGAGCTGCGCGACGAACTCGCGGGTGCCCGACTTGGCGATGGTCCCGATGTTGTCGATGACCTCCTGGCGCGACATGCCGACGCCGTTGTCGGTGACGGTGATGGTGCGCGCGTCGCGGTCGACCTCGACGTGGATCGCCAGCTCGGGATCCTCCTCGAGCAGCGCGGCCTCGGTCAGCGCCTCGAAGCGCAGCTTGTCGCAGGCGTCCGACGCATTCGAGATGAGCTCGCGGAGGAAGATCTCCTTGTTCGAGTAGAGCGAGTGGATCATCAGATCGAGGAGCTGGCGGGCCTCGGTCTGGAATTCGTGGGTGGTCCTGGTTGACGTATCCGACACGTTGTTGCTCCTGCGTCCTGTCGAGATGGCCTGTCGAGCGGCGCCCAACCGGGTAATCTACCACGACGCCCGGGACCCGCCGGCCGGTCGCAGGCAACGCCGTGCTATGCTCGCGTCCGGAGGCTCGGCCGGCGGGCGGAGGCCGCCGCGGCGCAACGGTAGACGAGTCGACGCGGTCAACGTGCGCCCGAGATGGTCGATGCGGTCGCGGTAGTCGATGTGGTCGGCGGCCGCCCATTGACAATCGCGCGCGGTAGGCGCAAAGTTTGCAGGCAGGTAGTAGTACAGGAGGGAACTTTCATGACATCCAGCGTCGGAACCCGGCTGTTCGGCTCCCTCGGCGTCGTCGTGCTCGCGGTGGTGGCCCTGTCGGCCGCGCCCGGGACGGCGCTCGCGCAGTCGGACGTCACGTTCACGAAGGACGTGCTTCCGATCTTCCAGGATTCGTGCCAGACGTGCCATCGCGAGGGCGCCATCGCGCCGATGTCGCTGATGACCTACGAGGAGTCGCGGCCGTGGGCGCGCGCCATCCGCGAGAAGGTGGTCACGCGCACGATGCCGCCGTGGTACATCGACAAGAACATCGGCGTGCAGGGCTTCAAGTACGACCGCTCGCTGAACGACGAGCAGATCGCCACCGTCGCCGCCTGGGTCGACGCCGGCGCGCCGCGCGGCAACCCGGCGGATGCGCCGCCCCCGCGCGAGTTCGCGGACCGCGACCAGTGGCACATCGGCGAGCCGGACTGGATCGTCCCGATCCCCGAGCCGTTCACCGTGCCCGCCGACGGCGCCAACTGGTGGGGCGACTTCTACGCCGACTCGGGCCTGACCGAGGACGTCTGGATCAGCGCGGTCGAGACCAAGCCGTCGTCCGAGGGCTTCCCGGTGGTGCACCACGCGGTCACCCGCGTGCAGGAGACGCCGGAGGACACCGAGGGCGACTTCCTCAACGAGTACGCCCAGGGCAAGAACGGCGACATCTTCCCGCCCGGGACCGGGCGCCTCGTCAAGGCCGGCACGGTCATCCGCTTCAACATGCACTACGCGTCCATCGGCGAGGATCGGACCGACCGCACCAGCGTCGGCCTGACCTTCTACCCGGAGGGCGAGACGCCGAAGCACGAGGCGTTCTCGCGGGCGCTGGCGCAGAACTACGACCTCGACATCCCGCCGGGCGAGGACAACGTCCGCCACGACAGCTACCACAAGTTCGAGAACAACGTCCGGCTGACCGGCTTCCAGCCGCACCTGCACAACCGCGGCAAGCGGCAGTGCATCGAGGCCATCTACCCGGACGGGCAGACCGAAATGCTCAGTTGCGCGACGTGGGACTTCGGGTGGCACATCGTCTACAACTACGCCGACGACGTGCAGCCGCTGCTGCCGGCCGGCACGATGATGCACACCATCACGTGGCACGACAACTCGGCCGCCAACCGATGGAATCCGGATCCGCGGAACTGGGCCGGGTTCGGGCAGCGGTCGAGCGACGACATGAGCTTCACGTGGACGAGCTATTACGAGCTCGACGACGATGAGTTCGCCGCCGCAGTGGCCGAGCGGGAGGCGATGAACGCCAACAACAACGACAACTGACGGAGTCGTCATCATGTCCAGGGGTGGTTTGCGTTTCATGCTGCTCTGCGGCGCGGTCGGGTTGGCATGTGTCGCGGCGAGCGACGCGCACGCGCAGCTCAAGTTCGACAGGGGCCAGAACGTCGCGCCGGTCTTCGAGGGGTGGGAGCGGAACCCGGACGGGACCTTCAACATGGTCTTCGGGTACATGAACCGCAACTACCGCGAGATGCCGCACGTGCCGGTCGGCCCGGACAACTTCTTCGAGCCGGGCCCGGCCGACCGCGGCCAGCCGACCCGCTTCCACGTGCGGCGCCAGCAGTTCGTCTTCCGCGTGCAGGTGCCGGCCGACTGGGGCGACAAGGACCTGGTCTGGACCCTGGCCGCCAACGGCCGGACCGACCAGGCGTTCGGGTCGCTCTGGCGGGACTGGGAGCTCGACGACGGCGTCATCAAGGCGAACCGCGGCATGGGGGCCAACGGATGGCCGGCCGACAACCAGTGGCCGTACATCGAGGTGGAGCCGGGGACGGATCTGACGCTCACCCTGCCCGACACCCTGACCCTGACGGCGCGCGTGAGCGATGACGGGATTCCGGGGCCGCGCCCCAAGCCGACGAGCCCGGAACGAATCCAGGCCGAGAGGGAGCGCCGGGCGCGCCCGCACCCGATCAACCAGGCGGTGGTCAACGCGTTCGAGGCGGGGGAGACCGGGCTCGCCGTGACGTGGCTCCACTACCGCGGGCCGGGGCGGGTGACGTTCGACCCGGCGGTCACGCACATCGAAGGGGGGCGCGGCGGCGAGGTGGTGACCACGGTCACCTTCTCCGAGCCGGGGGTCCACGTCCTGCGCGGCCATGCCGACGACTCCATCAAGATCACGCCGATAGACGTGACGGTCACCGTCGACTGACCGACGCGCGTGAGGATTACCTTGGGGCCATCCGCGGCGGTGCGATTCGGTCGCGCCGCTCCGGGTGGCCGCTTCTTTTTCGGGTTCATTCGCGGGAGGAGAGACACGTGACGAAGCGTTCACCGATTCGTGCGGCGGCGGGCCTGGCGGCGGCGGTTGCGATGGCGATCTTCGCGCCGTCCGCGGGCGCGCAGCAGTCCGAGGACTGGCAGCCCGAGCGGCTGGCCGACGGCCAGCCGGACATCCAGGGGATGTGGAACAACACGCGGGCGATCTTCACGCCGCTCGAGCTGTCGGATGAACTGGCCGGGCGGGACGACATCTCGACCGCCGAGCTGCAGCAGCAGGCCGAGGCCCGCGGCAGCGGGCGCATCGAGCGCTCCGAGTGGCGGGGCCACGAGAACAACCGCGGCGGCGTCGGCGGCTACGGGCTCTACTGGTTCGACTGGTACTTCGACAATCCGGCCGACATCGGGCAGCCGTCGATCATCGTCGAGCCGGCGACCGGCCGCGTTCCCGAGTACACCGCCGACGCGAGCGAGCGCATCGCGCTGAACATGGCCCAGCTCCACGACTCCTACGCCAACATGGAGTCGGGCGACCGCTGCATCTCGCGCGGCGTGCTCGGCATGATGATGCCGACCGAGTACAACAACGGCACCCTCATCCTGCAGCCGCCCGGCTACGTTGTCTTCCACAGCGAGATGATCCACAACGCGCGCATCATCCCGGTCGCCGGCGCCGCGGACGTCGACGAGAGCATCCGGCAGTGGGAAGGCGTCCCGCGCGGCCGCTGGGAGGGGAACACCCTGGTGATCGAGTCGACCAACTTCAAGGCGGTCCGCAACATGCGCGGCCCGAGCGCCGGCATCCGCTCGCGGCAGTCCGAGGCGCAGCACATCGTCGAGCGGCTCACCGTCGCCGGACCGGACCTGCTGCTCTACTCGGTGACGATGGACGACCCGGAGACCTACACCGGACAGTGGACCGCCGCGTTCCCCTACGACCGCGACGACAGCTACGTGCAGTTCGAGTACGCCTGCCACGAGGGCAACTACTCGGTGCCCAACGCGCTGGGCGGCGCCCGGAAGGAAGAGGCGGACGCGCAGCAGTGACGCTGCGGCGGTAGTGACGCTGCGGCAGCAGTGCTGCGGAAGACAGTGACGCGGAAGAGGAGGTGTGCGATGACGAACCGGTTTTTGGCGCGGCTCGTGGTGGTTGGGTTCCTGGTCGCCCTGGCGGCTCCCGCCGCGGCCCAGTCGTCCGACGATGGCTGGACCGTGCCGCGCACGGCGGACGGCCATCCCGATCTGCAGGGCGTCTGGGCGAGCGACTCGGCGACGCCGCTGGAGCGGCCGGAGGCACTGGCCGACACGCCGTTTCTGACCGACGAGGAGGTGGCGACGCTGGCCGAGCGCGCCGCGGAGCTCTTCAACGGCGAGACCGACGCCGCGTTCGGCGAGAGCGTGTTCCGCGCCGCGCTCGCCGACCGGACCGACTTCCAGTCGGGCGACGGCGTGACCGAGGAGAACCCGCAGGGGACCGGCAACTACAACCACTTCTGGCTGATCGACCGCTGGTTCGACAACCGGACGTCGCTCATCGAGGACCCGCCGGACGGGCGGATTCCCGAGATGACCGAGGATGGGAAGCGACGCGCCGAGGCGCGCGCCGGCGTCGAGCGTCCTCGCTTCCCGGCCGGGCCGGAGGATCTGGGGGCCGGGCTGCGCTGCTCGGGGGGCCGCGTGCCGATGACCGGCCGGGGCTACAACAGCAACTACCAGATCGTGCAGGCAGCCGACTCGGTCGGCATCCTGATGGAGATGATGCACGAGACCCGCATCATTCCCCTGGACGGCCGCCCGCACCTGCCTGCCGCTCTCCGCAAGGACCTCGGGGATTCGCGGGGCCACTGGGACGGCGACACGCTGGTGGTCGAGACCACCAACTTCAAGCGCGACGTGAACTTCAGCGGGGCGTCGAGCAATCTGCGTCTCGTTGAGCGGTTCACGCGGGTAGCCGACGATCGGCTGCAGTACGAGTTCACGATGGACGATCCGACGACGTGGACGCGGCCATGGACGGTGCGGCTCTTCATGCGCCCGGCCCCCGGAACGGGACAGATATACGAGTTTGCCTGCCACGAGGGGAACTACGCCATAGAGAACACCCTGCGCGGCGCGCGGCTGCAGGAGGCGCACGAGGCTGGCGGCGGTCAGTAGCGTCGCAGGTCACTCTTCTTCGGACGCACGTACGAGACAACGGCCCGACCCTCGCGAGGAGGGCCGGGCCGTTCGACCCTCCGCGGTTCGCCGGCTACAGCCCCGGAACCATCGGGTGCGCGGCCGACATGTCCGCCTCGATGAGCCAGAGGCCGTCCGAGCGGCGCGGCGGTCCCAGCAGGCCAGGCCGTTCTCGCTCGCCTTCACGATGATCCGGTTGTTGTTGGCGCCCCAGCGGACAACGTGAACCGGCAGGGCTGATCGGCCTCTGCGGGGTGTGTCATCATGATGGTTCTGGCTCTCACATCTGCTCGGCGCCTTACAGTTGACGCGACCCTGGCTTCCGGATCGCGACTGACCGCGTGCGCCGCGGCGTGGTGCGGCCTGCACTGCGCGCTCACGCCGTTCCTGGTCGTGGTCGCCCCCGCGCTCGCGCTCTCCGAGGGCGTCGAGCGAGCCGTTTGGGCCGGGACCGTTCTTAGCGGCGCGGTGATCCTCGTCCTGGGCCCGACCCGCAAGAACGCAGCCGTGGTTCTCACGCTTGCAGGAGGAGCCGCGCTCTGGGCAGCTTCCCTCGCCGGTTGGCTCGAGCCGCTGCCCGAGACCGCAACGTCCGCCGCCGGCAGCCTGACCCTCGCAGGCGCTCTCGTGCAGAGCGCCCGTGTCTGCCGGGCCGGCGAGTGCTCGGTATGCGCCAACGAGGAGCGCGCGGATCGAGGAGGCTGACGACGGCCGCCCTCCGGTCGTCAGGGCAGGCCGCTCGCGCCACGGTCATTGGTTGGCGCCCGCAGGGTCGAAATGGTCCGCACGTGGGCCTTCGTGCATGTCTCGGCCTACCGTACCCACCGGACCTCACCCCACCGCGCCGCCGTCAGCACGACGAACGCGAAGCACCGAACTGCCCCGAGTTCTTCTTCGGGAGGCTGGATTCCTTGTCAGACCTTCCAGATCTACGGAGCGGGCCAATCCGAAGCAGTGGATGCAGATCGGCCTGATGCCGGCGATCCGCGATTCCCCGGCGGACGAGTAGCGATGGTCTGTGCGCTCCTGGCGCGCTTCTTTGCTGGAGCGCCGCCGTCATCTTCGGGGTTACTGCCGCCACACCTGCTGCACAGCCGCGGGCGCTTGGGGAGCGCCAGCGCATAGCGCAGGCCGCAGGACTGACACCAGGCATAGGTCGGGGCGAGTCGGGACGGGCCGACGGCTGACATGGATGCAGATGAAGGTTTGCCCGCCGGCGCCCCCCTGTGTAGCGACTCCCTGCAAGGACTGATCCGAGCCCGAGCACGATGGGAACCGCGCCGCTCAGAGCTTCGAAGTCGACATCGACCTGCTCGAGGACCCACGAAGTGAACGGGAAGGTCGTCTCAGACGCCCCCACCGGCGTCTGGATGCCCTTCGCGAACCGTACTTGTTCGCATCAGTGCTCACAGCCTTCCTCGTTTCCGCCTACGCCGCCCCGACTTCTGCGCACTGTGCACACATGCCCTCGACCTCGACCGTGCGACGTGTCGCGACAAACCCGAGGACGGCGGCATCCTCGGCAAGCAGTCCTCCGATCCGCGGGTCCTCGAGCTCGACCGACGCTCGGCAGCGGCTGCAGATGAAGAACAGGCAATCGTGGTCGCGCTCGGGATGGACGCACGGGACGTAGGCGTTCAGGCTTTCGATCCTGGAAACGAGGCCCTGCGCCGTCAGGAAATCAAGCGCCCGGTACACGGTCGGCGGTCCGACCGGACGCGAATCTCTGCGCGTGACCGATTCGATCAGTTCGTAGGCGCCCGTCGGCCGACCGCTCGCCCAAAGCAGTTCCAGGATACGTCTCCGCAGCGCTGTCATCTGTACGCCGCGCCCCCTGCAAATCGATACCGCGAGCGCGACCCGTTCGCGTGGGGAGTGCCGCCTGCGGCAATCCGGATCGGTGCAGGGCCGGGGTCGGGTCGGCGGTTTCGTCATCGCCTGTCTCAACTTGCGACACAGACAAGCAACACTATAACATTGCAGTCTGTCTCGCAAGAGAGCGCCATCCGGGCGTGGCCCGACGTTGATGAAAGGCCGGGATTTGGATAGTGCAGTCGTCGAGCACCGATCCTCGACCCCATCGCACACCGCGTCGGAAGCGCGGCGTCGGCCGCGCCGCGCCGAGGCGGCGGCCGCGGTTCGCACACTGATCGAGTGGGCCGGGGACGATCCCGACCGGGAGGAACTGAAGGGAACGCCCGAACGTGTCGTGCGGGCCTACGAGGAGTTCTTCGCCGGATATGCCGAAGACCCGGTCGCGCCCCATCCTGGGCAAGGCGCATATCGGTCACGTGCCGACAGACCGCGTCGTCGGGAGTTCCAAGCTGGCGCGCCTTGTCGAGGTGTTCGCCAAGCGGATGCAGATCCAGAAGGCCCTGACTGTCGCAGATCGCGGACACCATCCAGGAGGTGCTGGAGCCGCGCGGCGTCGGCGTCGTCATTGAGGCGGCGCACCAATGCGTGACCACACGCGGCATCCGCAAGCCGGGTGTCAGCATGGTCACCAGCCGCATGTTGGAGCATTTCGCGACGACTGCACCATGCGGCAAGAGTTCCTGTCGATAATCGGTAGCCACAGGAGCACTCTGCATGAGAGCTGAACGTACCGACCCGACGGCCCCCGCTTGTCGAACAGGCACCAGGCGCCGCATCCGGCAGGGCCAGAACGAGGACGCGCTCGTGCGCGCCTACCGGATGCTGGGGCTGATCGGTCGAGCGAGGCTCTTCGACCGTTTTCGCGCCCGTTCCGGCACGTGCAGACGGCTCTTCGCTACGGGCCGGCCGATACACTGGAGGCACCATGCACGCCTATCGATTCACAGCGTTTGCCGTATCGCTCCTGGTCGCCGTCGGCGTCCTCGAGACCCCCGTCCAAGCCCAGCCGCTCGTATCCGGCGAGGGTCGGGCGGCGCTCGGGGTGGCCCTGCGCGCCCTGAACAGCACGGGCGTCTTCCTGTCGATCGTGGCTCATCCCGACGACGAGAACAATGCGCTGCTGGCGCGTCTGTCGAAGGGAGAAGGCCACCGTACCGTGCTGCTCTCGGCAACACGCGGTGACGGAGGCCAGAACGAGATCGGCCCCGAGCTGTTCGATGCCCTGGCCGTTCTGCGGACCGAGGAGCTGCACGCGGCGCACCGCCTGGACGGCGCCGAGCAGTACTTCACGCGCGCCGTCGACTTCGGGTACTCGTTCAGCATCGAGGAGACCTTCGAGCGGTGGGGGCGGGAGGAGATCCTGGGCGACTTCGTCCGGATGATGCGCACCATCCGCCCCGATGTCGTCTCCGCCATGTCGCCGGAGGGGCGCGGCGGCGGCCAGCATCACCAGGCGTCGGCGGTGCTTGCGCACGAGGCGTGGCGCGCCGCCGCGGATCCGGAACGCTTTCCGGAGCAGATCGCCGAAGGGCTGGCGCCCTGGCAGGCGCGGAAGTTCTACTACCGCGTCGGGTTCCCCTTCGGCATGGGTGTCGGTCCGCCGGGATTCCGTTTCCGGCCGGCGCGCGACGCGGACGTGACCACGGTCGATCTCGGTGGCTACGACCCGCTGCTCGGCGCGACCTGGGCGGAGATCGGCAGCCTCGCGCGCGGCATGCACAAGTGCCAGGGCATGGGGCAGTTCGTCGCTCTGCCGTCCGGCTCGGCCGGCGGGCGCTACCGTCTCGCCGAGACGACCCTTGCGGACCACTCGGCGGCCGCCGACGCCTCGCTGTTCGACGGGGTGGATACCTCCATCGCAGGGCTCGCGCGCTTCGCCGGCGAAGACGCGCCGGCCGCGCTCGACCGCGGGCTGGCCGAGCTGGCGCGGCAGGCGCGCGCGGCGCTCGAGCGGTTCGCCGCCGAGGGAATGGCCGGCGCCCGCGAGCCGGCCGTCTCCGGTCTCGACGCAGTACGCGCCCTCAGAGGGAGCTTGCCGGCGATGGCGTTGACCGACGACGCCCGGCGCGAGATCGATCTCCGCCTGGAAACCAAGGAACGGCAGTTCGAGCGGGCCGCCGTACTGGTCCACGGTCTGCAGCTCGACGCGTTCGCGGATGACGGTGTGGTGACGCGCGGTCAGCCGGTCGGCGTGGCGCTGCGGGCCGCGAACCACGGCGGCGCGAACCTGGCCATCCACGGCGTCCGCGTTTCCGGTTTCGACGCCGCTTCCCGCTGCGACGCGGCGCCACTGGGTCCCGGCGGCGTGTACCTCTGCGAGCGCAACGTCCGGATTCCGGTCGATGCCCGGCTCACGGACATCCACTGGAGCCACGTCGAGGGCGCCGACCGCTACGACTTCGAGCCGGACGTGCCTTTCGGGGCGCCGTTCAGGCCTACACCGTTCCGCGCGACCTTCGACGTGGAGCTGGACGGGACCCGCATCGCCGTCGACAGGCCGGTCCGCAACCGCTACGTCGACGACCTGTTCACGGGCGAGAAGCGGATGGACCTGCAGGTCGTACCGCGATTCGCCGTCTCCATGACGCCCGAGATCGCCATCATCCCCGCCGATTCCGGGACCGCGCGCGAGGTTCGCGTCACGGTGACCAACACCGGGCCCGACGCGGCGGAAGGTTCCGTCGTCCTCGATCTGCCCGCGGGATGGAGTGCGGCTCCCGCGAGCGTGCCCGTGCGACTGTCGCGTGAAGACGAGTCGCGCACGGTGCGCTTCAGTGTGTCGGCGGATGGCGCCGCGGCAGGCGAATACCAGGTGGGTGCGACGGTCGAGAACGGCAGCGAGCGGTTCACGCGCGGCTTCCAGGTGATCGAGTACCCGCACATCGAGCGGCGGCACATCGGCCGCCCGGCCGCCGGCAGGTTCAAGATCATCGACGTGGCCGTCGCGCCGGCCCTCGTGGTCGGCTACATCGAAGGGGTCGGAGATGCCGTGCCGCCGGCCATCGAGCAGCTCGGTGCGCACCTGGAGTTCATCGACGCCGACGATCTGGCGTGGGGCGACCTGTCACGCTTCGACGTGATCGTCACCGGCGTGCGGGCGTACGAGCGGCGCCAGGATCTGCGCGCGAACAACGATCGCCTGCTGGAGTACGTGGACGACGGAGGGACGGTCATCGTCCAGTACAACAAGTTCGAGTTCAACCAGGCGCAGTACGGCCCGTATCCCGCCGTGGTCAGCCGCAACCGGGTGACCGACGAGACCGCGGCCATCCGCATTCTCGCCAACGATCACCCTGTCTTCGCCTGGCCCAATCCGATCGGCCCGGCCACCTGGGAACAATGGGTGCAGGAGCGCGGGCTGTACTTCCTGGGGGAACGCGACGGGCGCTACGCCGATCTGGTCGAGCTGGAGGACACCTTCGAGTACAACCCGGGGTTGAAGCGGGGGGCGCTCGTGGAGGCGCAACCGGGCCGCGGACGCTGGATCTATGTCGGACTCGGGCTCTGGCGCCAGCTTCCCGCGGGCACGACGGGGGCGTACGCGTTGCTCGCCAACCTGCTCAGCCTGGGAGCCGGAGGGCGGTAGTCGGTCTTGGCACGACGTCGAGAGCCCAGGGTCGGCCCGGCAGGTGCGCAGAACGAAACGGCCCGGACCCTTGCGAGCAGGGCCGGGCCGTTTTCCCTCGCGCGGCCGAACCGGCGAGCTTACAGCCCCGGCACCATCAGGTGCGCGCTCGACGTGCCTGCCTCCATGAGCCAGAGGCCGTCCGACCGCCGCGACGCGGGCAGGCCGACCGTCTCGGCGGTCGCATTGGGGGTGGCGATCGTCATGTGCGGGTTGGCGCTCTCCTGGTCGCGACCGCTCAGCGAGTACCAGACGGTGCCGAACACCGCGAGGGCGCGTGTGCCGTCCGCCTCGGCGGCAGCCGCCAGCGCCCGGCGCTCGTCGGCGTCGGCGGCCTGGAATGCGAACATCCGGTTCTGCTCGAAGCGCGGGAGGTTCCCCTCCGCGGAGCACTGCACGGCGAAGGGCGGCGTGCCCGGTACGTCCGAGCGGTCCCAGCAGACCAGGCCGTTCTCGCTCTCCTTCACCACGATGCGGTTGTTGTTGTCGTCCCAGCGGACCACGCCGGCCCCGGCGCGGACACGCGGCGGAGCGGCCATCGTGGCCTTCGCGATCAGCTCCTCGTCGGAGGGTTGCGCCGCGGCGAGGGCGGGGGCGGCCAGCAGGGCCGCGACCACGAGCAGTAGACAGCGCTTCATTGCAGGGTCTCCTTTCGATCGGTGGTTGCGATCAGTCCGGCCATCGTTCGAACGAGGTCGTTCCGTTACGGCCTCACGCGCACGTACTTCTGGAGGTTCCGCGGCCGCGGCTCGCCGCCGTAGATGTTGCCCGCAGCGTCCACCGCCACGAACTCCGCCCCGTTGCCGGCGACCTCGCGCGGGTCGCCCCAGACGAAGGGAATGAATTCGTCGACCCAGCCGGTGCGGGCGTCGCCGATGCGGATACCCAGCTCCCAGCCCGGGTTCTGCACATCGTCCGACTCCGAGTCGGCGACGTAGACGCGGCCGTGGGCGTCGAAGGTGATGCCGCTCGGGCGGCCGAACTGCGTCCACTGCGCCAGGAAGTTGCCCTCCTGGTCGAAGATCTGCACGCGGTTGTTCGAGCGGTCGGCGATGAACAAGCGGCCGTCGTTGTCGATGGCGATGCCGTGCAGGGTGCGGAACTCGCCCGGCGCGTAGCCGGTCGTGCCCCACTCCTTCAGGAAGTTGCCCTCGGCGTCGAACTTGACCACGCGGTTGTTGGTGTTGTCGGCGTGGCCGTCGGCGACGAAGATGCTGCCGTCGTCCGCCACGACGACGTCGGACGGCGCATTGAAGTGGTTCGGCCCGTCGCCGGGCTCGCCGGGCGTGCCGAGCACCATGAGGACCTCGCCGGTCGGGCTGAACTTGACCACCGAGTGGCCGCGGTCGCCGCCTTCCGGCGTGCGCGCCTCGCTCACCGCGTCGGTCACCCAGACGTTGCCGTCCGGGTCGACGTCGATGCCGTGCGGCCAGATGAACATGCCGCCGCCGAAGCTCTCGACCGCGGTGCCGTCGGGCGCGAACTTGATGACCGAATCCAGATCCGACTCCAGGCACTCCCACCCGAAGCGTTCCGGCCCCGCGTCGCAACGCAGTATGGCCCAGATGTGCTCGCCGTCGTTGTCCACGGTCGCGTCCCCGACCGCGCCGACGATGCGGCCGTCCGAGAACTTCGCCCAGCCGTCGACCAGGCGATAGGGGTTGGGATACGGTTGGCCGACCATGGCGGTCAGCCCTATCCCAAGGGCGAGGGCAACCGTGATCCCCAGGTTGATTTTTCTCAGCATGATTTGCACTCCCGCACAAACGGCACGAACGCTGTTGCGCAGTCCGCTTTCTTCCGCAACCGCGCCTTCTCGTCCGTAGCCTCGCTATTATTCCCTCCTTGAATCCTCCCGATTACTTCATCCTCCTTCCTGAATCCTCCGACTACTTCCTCTCCTGTGCCCGCTCGCCGCTCAGCGAGTTCGGCACGGCGTAGTTCCCCTCGTGGCAGGCGTACTCGTACTGCAGGTACGCGTTGTCGCGCTTGTAGTTGAAGGCCACCGTCCACGGCGCGGTGTAGGTCTCGGGATCGTCCACCCGCAACTCGTAGCGCAACGTGTCGGCGTCGAGCAGGGTGAAGCGCTCGACGACGTGGCGCGCCTCGGTCTGGGGCGCTCGCGAGCCGGGGCCGCGCTGGTTCGCGACCGCCTTGAAGTTGCGCGACTCGACGACCAGGGTGTTACCCTCCCAGCGCGCCCGCGGGTCGCCGTTCCACAACGCGATACCGTCGTCGATGTGCGCGCCGGCGTCGATCGGGACGATGCGCGCATTGTGAATCATCTCGCTCAGGATGACGACGTGATTCGGCGTGTGGAAGAACATCTTCCCGTTGTTGTACGCCGTCGGCATCATGATGCCGTAGGTGCCGCGCGAGATGCAGCGGTCGCCGGTCTCCATCGTCGAGTACGAGTCGTGCAGGTGCTCGCGGTGCCAGGCGACGCTCTCGGCCGCCTTCGGCGTCATGGCCGGCATCCTGCCGCTGGCCGGCTCGATGAGCAGCGCCGGCGCGTCGACCCCGGCCGGCTCCTTCCAGAACCAGTCGAACCAGTAGTTGGCGTAGGCGCCGACGCCGCGGCTGTTCTCGTGCCCCTGCCAGGTGACCGCCTTGCGCGCGTCCGACCGCTCCTGCACCAGGGCGTCGATCTCTTCCTGCGAAACGTCCTGTCCGGCCAGCGCGTCCGGCAGCTCGAGCGGGATGTGGGCCGAGCCGACGTTGTTCCAGGTGCCGTTCAGATCGGGCTGCCCGTCGGCGAGGCGGGGCGGATCGAAGCCGTCGCCGTCCTGGGCGTGGACCGGCGCCGAGACGCCGCCGGCCAGGGCGAGTACCAGCGCGGTCAGGGTGAACGCGACGATGGATCGAGCCATGATGAACCCTCGCTTTCCCGCTGATGATACCAATTGATGCATTTCGCACTCGCAGGCCGCCGGGGGATGGGGGCGATCGAGCCGGACCTGGCGGACGATCCGGCCCTGGCTCAGGGCCGGCCAGGCAGCGAACCCCCGGTTCCCTCTCCGGCGGGCGACTGCTTGACGAAACCGGCTTCGGATTCTCTGCTGGGAAGCGGACGGACTACGGTTCGTCTTCTTCCGCCGCCATCCACCCTGGCAGCGGGTCGTCCAACGAAGCCCACCCGGAAGCGCCGGACGCCATCTCGGCGTCGGTCAGCAGACAGCCGTCCAGCGCGGCCTCGATGGCCTCTTGCGGCATCTCGATGCCGATGAAGACGAGCTCCTGACGGCGATCGCCGTGGTCGGGCTCCCATACCCGGCCGATCCACTCCAGGGTCTCCGGGTCGTCGGCGAGCTCGGCCGGGTCCAGCGCGGCGAACCAGGGGCCTCCGGGCTCCAGGGTCAGGGAGTCTCCGGCGATCGAAAGCGCGCCGGCCACCGCATGGCGGGTGGCCAGCCAGACGACCCCCTTCGCCCGCAGCACGCCCTCGAAGCAACCTTCGAAGATCGCCGCCAGGCGCGCCGGATGGAAGGGCCGTCGCCTCCGATAGACGATGCTGCCGATGCCGTACTCCTCGGTCTCTGGCGTGTGGCCGCCTTGCAGTTCCTGAAGCCAACCCGCCGTTTGCTCGACGCGTTCGAAGTCGAACAGGCCCGTATCGAAAACCAGGTCGAGCGGAATCCGCCCGTAGGTCGCCTGGGCCAACGTCGCCGTCTGGTTGAGCTTGCGCAGGATCCCGGTCAACCGTGCGACTTCTTTCCCACTCATCTTGTCAATCTTGTTGAGCACGAGAACGTTGGCGAGCTCGACCTGATCGACGAGGAGCTCGGCGATGGAGCGGTCGTCTTCGACGTCGACCCCCAGCCCGCGATCGAGCAGGTCTTCTCCGGAGCCGAAGTCGCGAAGAAAACGCGGGCCGTCGACGACGGTGACCATCGTGTCCAACCGGGCCAGCTCGCCCAGTTGGGCGCCAAGCTCGTCCGACAAGGCGAAGGTGGCCGCGACGGGAAGCGGCTCGGAGATACCGGTGGATTCGATCAGCAGGTAGTCGAAGCGACGTTCCCGCGCCAGGCGTGCGACCTCGTCGAGCAGGTCTTCACGCAACGTGCAGCAGATGCAGCCGTTGGACATCTCGATCAGCCGCTCGTCGACGCGGTTGAGCTCGGCGCCGCCGTTGCGAACGAGCTGGGCGTCGACGTTGACCTCGCTCATGTCGTTGACGATGACCGCGACGCGGCGGCCCTCGCGGTTGTGCAGCGCGTGGTTGAGCAACGTCGTCTTGCCGGCGCCGAGGAAGCCGGAGAGCACGGTTACGGGAAGGCGTGGATCGTTCAATTCGGTTTCTCCGCGGGCTCGGGATGCGGTTGGCCGTCGATTGCGTCGGCGAGCGCGCGCCAGGCCTGGGGAAGCGCCTGGGGCGGCAGTCGCTTGGAAGGCCGTTGCCATTGGCGCAGGACGGCGCGCCGATACGCCAGACCGCAACGCGCGAGCGCCCACTCCTCGTAGTCCGCGATGCGCCGAATGGCGGCCACGGTCAAGTCGACCGGAACGCGGGGCGACGGAGGCGTCCGTGCAGTCGGGATCAGGTCGGGCGTCCAGATCGGCTCCTGGACCGTCTCCGACGGCAGCCAAACGGGTCGAAACTGGAAGCGGTTGAGGAAGACGCCGCCCTTTCGCGGCGTTCCGTACAGGAGGCCGAAACCCCACAACATGAGGCTGTCGCCGTCGGATAGCGCGAGCGTGTAGCAGCTCGATCCTGTTTCTCCTGCGGGCGGCCGTCGCTTGAGGAAGCCCGCTTCGAGCAGGAGGTTGCCTTCCGGACGCACGATGTCCCGGCCCCAGTTCCAGCACTGCCGGTCCAGCAGTTCCTGCCCCTTGCGCCGGCGGGCGCCGGAGATCGGGCTCACAGCCATGCTCCGCCCCAGGCCAGCAAGGCGCTGAATCCGGTGGCCGCCACAGCCTGCCGACCCACCAACCGCAGCGCGAACGCGCGGCCCTGTTCGCGCGCAATCGTCAAGCAGGTGGCCAGGCAGGGCAGCAGCACGCCGGCCAGGTAGACGGCCGTCAACAGTTGGACGGCGCTGAGGCTTGCGGCGACGCTCGGCTCCGCGAGCAGCAGGATGCCGTCCTTGCGCACGCTCGCCAGGACCACCGCCAGGGCCGCCTCCGAGGGCAATCGAAAGACGGCCATCGCCGGCTC
>WTFV01000123.1 GCA_011523845.1 Acidobacteriota bacterium
GCACAGCAACGCCCGCTGCCCCTGGATCCCTTCCTCGCGGCCCTGTTCAAGACCCTGCTCGCGGCCCTGTTCAAGACCCTGCTCGCGGCCCTGTTCAAGACCCTGCTCGCGACCCTGCTCGCGACCCTGCTCGCGACCCTGCTCGACCCACTTGGCGGTCCACTCCTGAACGGTTTCGGCCAGCATCGTCCGCACCTCCTCGAGCCGCGGCAGCGGCCCGGACACCGACCCGCGGAAACGCCGTGGCAGCAGCACCTGCGCCGCCCATTCGCTGAACGCCGCCGTCAACTCCTCATCATCCTGCTTCCGAAGCAGATCGATCAACGCCCCCAGCAACGCCGGGGCGCGCAGCCGGTCCCGATTCGTCTCCAGCGCGATCAGCGCCGACACCAGGTTGCCCGACGGAAGATCGGCACCACCGACGCGGCCCTCGTCCAGCAGGAAGTACCGCTGCGACGGCTGATACCGCGACAACGACGCACCGCCGCCGGAAGCGATCAGCTCCGCCACGTCCGCCGGCGCCGTCCACGGCCGCCGGCCGTTGTAGATCACCACCGGCAACACCGGCGGCAGGGCCGCGCGCTCCCGCAGCACGCCCTCGGCGATCAGCTTCTGATACAGCAGCCCGGTGTATGTCAGCATGCGGACCGCCATCGACTGGTCGACCGCGGACTGGAACTCCAGGAGCAGCACGACGTACAGCCAACGGTCATCCTTGAAGCGGACGCGCCACACCAGGTCGCCGTGACGCTGCCGCAGGTCGTGGCTGACGTAGCTGGCCGGCAGCGGCGTCAGCGAGGCCAGGTCGAGCTCGGCGCTCCAGTCCCGGGCAGCGAAGCCGAGCAGCAGGTCCCGGACCATCCGGGGCCGCGAAAACAGGCGCTTGTACGCAGGGTCGTCCATCAGACGCGCCGATCATAGTGCGTCATCGCGGGTCCCGGCCGCTGCCGGCGGCTTGGCCGGCCCGCTCCGCGTCCTCGCGGCGGGGTTCAGCCAGCCGGGCGACGAGGGCGCGGCGGACCTCGCGGAAGACGCCTGCCCAGTCGTTGGGCGCGGGTTGCCGGCCAGGAAATTGGCGCGGGCGCGGCCGAACCGCCGTCGACACAGCAGGATCGACTGCCCGCCGATGTCTTCGCCCTTCCAGAGGCGGCCGGTCAGGCGCGGCGTACCCCACAGCTTGTGTCGGAGGAGGGGCCACGAATAGTCGGGTCAGGCTACGGCGTAGCGGCCGGCGAGGAAGTTGGCCTGGGCTCGATTCCGGCGGGCGCCGATATGATCGGGGTCGGCCGCCAGCGCCGCGTTGCAGCCCGCCGCACCCTGTTCCAGGCGGCCCTGCCCGATCAGGCGTTCGCCAGCGCCGCGAGCACGTCCGCCGACTGCGCGTCCCGGCCATCGACCGCGCGCAACACCCGTTCGCCCTCCGCATGGCGCCCCAGCTTCACCAGCACGTTCCAGTACAGGTTTCCTTCGGTACCCGGACGTCGCCGGCGCCAGGGCGACGGCGTGCCCGAAGGCGCTCGCGGTCTTCAATTGCCGGGTTGCGCGATGTCGTCAATCCGGACGCGCACGTGATGCTCGCGATGCAGGCCGACGCGTGCGCGACGCATCCTGCGACTCGGCGCGCAGCGTCGACTGGCGCTCACTCCAACGCCGCCACCGCGGCACGCAGTTCCGAGAGGTGTGCCGCCCGAATCGGAAACGACCTCTCCACGGCCGCCGCGTCGGTCCAGCGCGGCGCGGTCCGTCCGGCTGCGGCGTACGCCGCGCCCAGCGCCTGCCGCAACTCCAGAAGATGCACCAGCAGTACCCGGGTCGTCCCCGCTTGAAGGACCGGGTCCGTCCAACTGAAGGCCGACAGGCCCAGCCCGCGCCGGAGTCCGTTGATCCGCTCCCGCAACTCCGTGAAGTGGACGGCCCGGATCGGCGTCACCCCGGGTCGTATCGGGTCGTCGGTGAACCGTCCTGTCACCCGCACGGGAAATGACTGTGACGCGATCAGACCACCGGGGTCGGTCGCCGTCACCGTCACCGTTGCCGCTCCGTCGGTCCACGGCGTTACCACCACCGCACTTCCCGACACCGACACCGACGCGACGCCCGATGCCGACGAAGTGGCCCGGTAACTCAGCCGATCCCCGTCGGGATCCCGGAATGCGCCCAACACCTCCACCCTCGCCTCTTCTGCACGGAGACTCAATGGTCGCGCCGTCGGACCAGATACCGCGATTACCACCGCGTACTCCGTTCGGCCCGTAGCCCGTCGGGTGCAAGACATCCTTCCTGGGATCGCGGGCTCCGGTTTCCAGGTTGTAGGCGCGCACGCTGACCGCCAGATTGTGGGGGCCGCTGGAGAGCTCTTCCTCCACCCAGATGGTGATGCCATCGGACCACATGCTGCCCGTCTTCCTGCCAGGCTCACCCCGCCGCAGAACCATGTCGCTACCGGGGTCGCGGCTTCGAGCCGCCAGGTTGAAGGCATGGGCGCTCGATGCTCAATTGTCTTCGCCGCCCGGTGCCGGTGCGCGACTGGATCCGGCCTGACTGCGCATACATTTACCAGGGACTCAAGCGCGACGGCGTCCCGCTCGGCCTTCAATGCGACGGCTCCGCTTGATTGCATCGCAATCGTCGAGTAGCCTGCAGTTTCTGGCACGAACAGGAAATCGCGAATTGGCGAGCATCACGATCCGCAATCTCGACGACGATGTAAAGACCCGGCTTCGGACCCGCGCGGCGGGGAACGGTCGTTCCATGGAGGCGGAAGTGCACCTGATCCTGCGGGAGGCCGTCGACCGGGAACCCGAACCCGAGAACCTGGCGAGTTTCATTCGCGAGTGTTTTGCGCCCTTCGGCGGGGTGGAACTCGAACTGCCGCCTCGTGAACCGATGCGCGAGCCTCCGAAATTCGATTGAGACGATGGTCGTGCTCGATACGAATTCGGTGTCCGAGTTGATGCACCCTGCGGGCCACCCTGCCGTTGCGTCGTGGGTCGCGGAACGCTCGACATCGAGCTTATTTCTGACCGCGGTCACCGAAGCGGAGTTGCGCTTCGGTCTCGCGATCATGCCAGTGGGCAGACGCCGGGGCGGTTTGACGGTCGGATTCGAACGGATGTTGCGAACGGGCTTTGCAAACCGTGTCCTGCCCTTCGACAGCGACGCGGCGCGCGCGTATGCCGTGATCGCCGCCGCCCGTCGCCGGATGGGCCGACCGATCTCGCAGGCGGACGGCCAGATTACGGCGATCGCACGCTCCCGGTGCATGGCGGTGGCCACACGCAACGTGCGGGATTTCGAAGACACGGGGATCGCCGTGATCGACCCTTGGAAGGACACCTGAGCAGCTCTCGATTGAACACGGCCAGGTGCGGGCGACCATCACGGCGGCTCACCCCCGCAACGGGAGCCGCGGTCGGAGTCCGTTCCACCTTCAGCCAGCGCCGAGGTCTACACTCGCGTCCCCCGGCTCCAGGCGGTCTTGGCCGACCAGCGCGTCGCCCAGCGCGGCGAGCACCTCGGTGGAGTGCGGGTCTCGCGCCGCCGCCTCGCGCAACACCCGCTCGCCTTCCGCGTAGCGTCCCAGGGCCACGACGTGCCAGTGCAGATTTCGTATGGAAGAACGAGGGCGCCCGCGGATCGAGAGCCAAAGCGCGCCGCGCGACGGCCGCGGCGGCTTCCACGTACTCCAGCTTCGCCAGCGCCGCCCAGCGCGTTGTGCAGGAAGGTCGTTCTCGGGATGTCTCCCCAACGCCGTCCGGCAGACGTCCTCGAGTTGCTCGAATCGCTTCAGCCGCAGGAGCACGCGGCAGCAGGATTCCGAGGTGCCCACGTGATCCGGATCGGCGGCGAGGGCCGCGCGGTAGCGCTCCAGAGCGCCCTCCAGGTCGCCGGCGTCGGCGAGCGTGTTACCCAGGTCCTGGTTCAGATCCCGATCTCCTATGCCCAGCCGCCCGCGCAGGGCGCGCCTCGCCTCGGGCCCCGCGCTCGGGACGGCGTCGTCGTTTCTGGGCGCGTAGAAGTCGCAACGGCTTCGTGATCCCGGATCCAGTCGTGATAGGCGGCAACCAGCGCGTCCCTGGTGGCCGCGCCCTCGGTGGCCCGGTCGTGCAGCTCCGTCGGATCGTCGGCGAGGTTGTAGAGCTCCCATTCCTCCGCAACGACGCGGACGATCTTCCAGTCGCCCATCCGCACCATGCGGAAACGCTCCGTCAAGCCGGCGATCAGCATCGCGGGCGCCGGGCGCGTCTCGCCCCGGAACACCGGCAGCAGGCTCTGGCCGTCGAGCGCCGGTGTCGGCGCGCCGGCGGCGGATTCGGGATAGGCGACGCCGGCCAGGTCGAGCATCGTGGGCAGCAGGTCGGCGACATGCGCCCTCCCCAGACGATGCCGATCCGGAGCTGCCGGGTCGGCGGCAGCCGCGGGCGTGGTCCGGTACGGGAGAACAGGTACGGGCATCGGTCGGGTATCGAATCGAGGTCCGTGCCCAGGATGCCCGGCACGTCCATCAGCAGGCAGCCCCGGTCGGTGCCAGGCCAGGGGGTGTCTTGCGGAATCACGCGGGCGACGCCGGGCAGGCGTTCCAGCAGCCGGGTCAGCCGCGGCGGACAGCAGAGGAGGACCTCGGCCCCGCGTTGCGCCACGAGCGGGGCGTAGCGTGCGAACTGTATCACGTCGCCCAGGCCCTGCTCGCTGCACAGCAGGATCGACGGACTCCGGGCAGACGCGCGTCCCCTGCCGCAGTACCTCGATGGTCTCGTCCCGGCGCCCCAGCTTGTACAGCGCCGCCCCGAGGTTTCGAGCAGCACCCGGGCGCGCCGGGGTATCCCTCGGCGCCACGGAGCACGTCCGCTTCCATCCCTTCCACGTCGATCTTCAGGAAATCGAGCCGGGGCTGGTCGTAGAAGTCGTCCAGCCGCACGATCGGCAGCCGGTACCGGGTCGTTCGTCGTCCGGCGTGCGGGCGATGGCAGCCAGCGGCACGCCCCCGAAGTTGGCCTCGCGCGCGTAGTTCAGGTTGTCGGCCAGCCAGACCGATCCGCTCTTCGCGCCCAGCGCCATGTAGTGGGTGTGGACGTTGCCCAGGCTGTTGAGCGTACGTTACGCGGCCAGGACCTGGTGCAGCAGCCGCTGCGGCTCGAAGGCGAACACTTTCCCTTGCCGGCCGACCAGGCGGGCGAAGGTGAGCGTGTGGGCGCCGGCGTCGACGACGTAGTGGCCCGGACGGACCAGCCGCTGGAACAGCTCCGTCTCGCCGGGCTCCACTCGCCGTACTCGGCGAGGCAGCTGCCGATGAAGTGGTCGTTGGCGTTGAAGAGGACGTGTCCCTGCCGGCCCTCGATCAGGTGGTTGAAGCCGGGTCCGTCGATGAGCTTCCGGATCTGCTTCGTGACCCTGGCCCGTCGGCGTCAGGCGGCGCCGGCGACGATCGCCTGCTGGTCATCTCGGCCGATGACGCCGCCGGCGGCGTGACGACCGTGCTCGGCGGTCCCGGAGCGGACGTGTATCACGTGCAGTCCGCGACGGCCTTCGCCGACGACACCCTCTGGATCATGGACTTCGAGCCGGGCGTCGACCGGAGCGCAGACGTCGACTTCAACGGTCGGGCGCTGGACGACATCGCGACGCAGCACGGAGAGCACCTGCTGCTCGACTTCGGCGCCGGCAACGGTGGGCGGATCTGGCTCGCGTGGACGAACTCGGCCGATCTCGACGGCGTGTTGTGCGCCGGCGCACGGCCGGCGAAAAGTATGCTGGCGGGGCAGTGCCGGTTCCCGTCGTCCACGTCGGTTACCAGAAGACCGCGCCGACGTGGTGGCAACGGCAGTTTCTTTCCACGTCTGGGCGACCGGGTGGCGTTCTTGAGCCTCGACCGGCTGTGGGGCGAGCTGATTGCGCCGTCGCGTTGCAGAGCACGTTCAGGAGTCCGTTCATGAGGCGTTCCGTCCTTCTCGTCGTTCTCATCTTCGTGGCGCACCGTCCCGTACTCGGGCAGCCAACGCTCCGCGACGCGCACGGGCTCACGGCCTACCGCCCTCAGCACGGTCCGGGCTACTTGCCTTTCGCGCGAACCCCCGTGCCCGAGGAGTTCGAAGAACACCCCCGCCTCGGCCCCGGGATCCGCGTCAACCGCGCGGACGAGATGGATTTCGCCGGTGAGGACGACCTCATTGAACTGGTCGTTACACGGCCCTCCGCCGATACATCCTTCGTACTCGAGCGCAGCCACAGCAATCTGTCCGTCTGGAAGACGCGCGAAAAGCTCCCGCAAACCGCGCTCGACTTCACCGGAGGTCGTTCCACGCAACTGGTCTTCGGCCCAGTCAACCAGATGAAGCTGTGGGTCGAATGGACCGGCGCCGCGCCGGAGTTCCCGGGCCTGTCGCTCCGCGCACCTGAATCCAACCTCGTCGTCGACCGGATCGTGTTTCACGCGTTCACGAGCCTGGTGGTCGCGCTGGGCGGCGAGGACCAGGTCCCGAATCGGCCGGTCAGCCCGAACCATGGCACCTATCAAGTGGCAACCGGGCTCTACGAGGCAGGCTACGACGTGCTCATGCGCGACGAGGACGAAGTCAGACCAAACGGCTCCGGCCCTGTCTACGACGAGGTCGTGAACGCGGTCCAGAAGCGGTCCGTACGAGAACTCGCGATCTTCGGCTACAGCCACGGCGGCGGGTCCACGTACCACCTGTGCGAACGGCTGAACGACTTTCGGGCGAACATCGGGACGTTCTCGATTAGCTTCACGTCGTACGTGGACGGGATTCGGAACGAGGCCGACATCGACCCTCGAGTGGAACGGCGGAGACCACCGATGACCAGCTTCCACGCCAACCAGTACCAGCAGAGGGACTGGTTGCAGGGCGGGCCGGTGGCCGGATCCACGCCGCCACCGACGGGGCTCCGAGTCGAGACCGTCCGATGGGGCAGAGGAGCGGATCACTACAACATCGACGACCTGGAAGAGGTGCGCGATTTCATCCACACGCAGCTAACCGCACACGTGAGCCGCTGAACGTGTAAAGTGCAAAGAGGAGCGACCATGATTCTGTCCACCCTCGGCGCAGCCGGCGCAGCGGTGCTTCTTGTTGCCGGCGCTCAAGAGCGCGTTTCGGCTCCGGATCTCCGGGACGAGATCCACCGAGCAATCAACGCGCAGAGCGAGACGGAGCGGGACACTGCTCTCGAGGCGTTGCAGGCGAACGCGGGCGAGGACCACGAGGATCTGATTCGAGAACTCTTCGCCTTCCTCCGTCAATCGACCAGCACACGAGAGGGCATGGCCTTCGCCGCTATCCGCCGGGCGTTGTCCATCCCGGACGAGCACATCGTCCGAGCACTAGTGCCGCTCTTCGAGGGAGCGGACGAGAGCTTGAACGCGGCCCTGAGCGGCGTGCTGAGCGAGTTCGAGTCGCATTCCGTCGACGGTAGCGCCGACTTCGCCGCCTACGTGCCTTTTCTGACCGGCGAACCGCCGGTGGGACTCGTGCGCCACATGAGGTCGATCGACCTACGCGCCGCGTCACGCGCGCTGGGGCTAGCCCAAGAGTCGGACCCGGAAGACATTGGGGGGGGGGACGAGCAGCTAGCTGAAATAACTCCGGTCTTCGCGTTGGGGGACCGCATCCGGCCGGTTACCGACGAGGATTTGGAGAACCCAAGTGCCAGCGACTGGCTGACGTGGCGGCGCACGCTGGATGGGCACGGCTACAGCCCACTCGACCAGATTACGACGGACAACGTCGACCGGTTGCGCCTGGTCTGGAGCTGGAGCCTCGGACCGGGCTCGCAGCAGACGACGCCGCTGGTACATGAAGGGATCCTGTACATCGCCAATCCCGGCGAGATCGTGCAGGCGCTCGACGCCGCGACCGGCGACCTGCTTTGGGAGTACCGGCGCGATGCTCCCCCGCCCGGGGACAGCTTCGGCGGTCCGCCGCCGGGGCGGCAGCACCGGAACATCGCCATTTACGAGGACAAGGTCTACCTGAACACCGCTGACGCCCACATCATCGCCATCGACGCGCGGACGGGCGAGGCGGTCTGGGATACCGACGTCGGCCGGGGGGTCGGCTTCCAGTACTCCAGCGGCTCGATCGTCGCCGACGGCAGCTTGGTGTCGGGCCTGACCGGCTGCGGTCGCTACCGCGACGACACCTGCTACATCGTGGGGCTCGACGCGCGCACCGGCGACGAGCTGTGGCGGACCTCCACCATCGCCCTGCCCGGCGAGCGAGGCGGCGACACGTGGGGCGACCTGCCGGTCATGTTCCGGGCCGGGAGCGATTCGTGGATTCCGGGCAGCTACGACCCGGTTACCCGCACCCTGTTCCACGGCACGTCGCAGGCCAAGCCGTGGGCGCGCGTGGTGCGCGGCACCGACGGCGACGCGCTCTACACCAACTCGACCCTCGCCCTCGACCCGGACACCGGCGAGATGAAGTGGTACTTCCAGCACATCCCGGGCGAGACCCTCGACATGGACGAGGTCTTCGAGCGGATCCTGGTCGACTACGACGGGCAACGCTCCGTCTTCACGATGGGCAAGATGGGTGTGCTCTGGGAACTCGATGTCGAAACGGGCGCGTTTCGCAACGCGCACGACCTCGGCTACCAGACCTTCGCCGACGTCGACCCCGAGACCGGCGAAGTCACGTACAGAGAAGGAATGATCCCCGAGCTCTACGAGGAGATCTTCTGGTGCCCGAGCACGGCCGGGTTCAAGAGCTGGCGGGCGATGTCGTACCACCCGGAGACCGAGGCGTTCGTCATCCCGATCAATCTCAACTGCGAGACTGCCGTCTTCGGACCGGTGGAAAGGGTCGCGGGAGGCGGCGGCACAGGTCCTGTCCGGCGCACGAACCATTTCCATCCGGACAGCCCCGGCCATTTGGGCGAGTTGCTGTCGATGAGCATGCGGACCGGCGAGGTTCTCTGGCGCCAACGGTTCAAGACGCCGATCAACAGCGCGGCGCTGACCACCGCCGGCGGTCTGGCGTTTGCGGGAAGCTGGGACCGCTACATCTATGCCTTCGACATCACGGACGGCGAGATTCTGTGGAGCCAGCGCCTGCCAACGTCGATCCAGGGGTTCCCCATCAGCTACGCGGTCGATGGCCGACAATACTTGGCGGTGCCGGTTGGCACCGGGGGCGGGAGCTGGGGCGGCATGATCCCTGCCGATCTGATGCCAGAGGAAAGGCGTCCGGTTGGGGGTAATGGACTCTTCGTCTTCGCCCTCGCGCAAGAGTAACGCGACCGACCCGACGATCGCGCACCGCTAGGAAGGGTGCCGCCGCCAGCAGCCAACGTCCACGGCTACTTTCACTCAGACGGCGTCGGAGTCCGTTCCACCTTCGCCGCGGTAGGCCGCCGAGTAGCGCCAACGGCCGGGCCGTGGCTCACTCCGGGTCCGGTCCGCCGGAACAGCCGCATCGTCGGGTACCAGGGCGTGTCGGATCATCCAGCGCAGCGTGCTGATCTCACGCTGGAGAGACTGAACCGCGCCGGCAAGGGTGTCGATCCGGGCGTTCGTCTCGGCAAAGCGCCCGTTCGTCGCGCTTGTGAGTGCGCCGATCCGGGCGTTCATCTCGCTGGTGAGCGTGTCGATCCGAGCGCTCATCTCGACCCGGAGTTCCTTGATGTCGGCCCGGAGCGCCGTCGTGACGTTCTCGCCGGCCATGCCGCGGCAGTCGGGCCACAT
>WTFV01000151.1 GCA_011523845.1 Acidobacteriota bacterium
CCCGCTGGCCCTGCTCTCGGCCCTGTTCGACCCACTCCGCAGTCCACTCCTGAACAGTCTCGGCCAACATCGCCCGTACCTCCTCGAGCCGCGGCAGCGGCCCGGTCACCGACCCGCTGAACCGACGCGGCAGCAGCACCTGCGCCACCCATTGGCTGAACGCCGCCGTCAGCTCCTCATCATCCTGCTTCCGCAGCAGATCGATCAACGCCCCCAGCAACGTCGGCGCCCGCGCCGGGTCGCGATTCGCCTCCAGTGCGATCAGCGCTGATACCAGGTTGCCCGCCGGCAGATCACGACCACCGACCCGGGCCTCGTCCACCAGGAAGTACCGCTGCGACGGCGGATACCGCGCCAACGCCGCCCCGCGACCAGAGGCGATCAGCTCCGCCACGTCCACCGGCGCCGTCCAAGGGCGCCGGCCGTTGTAGATCACCACCGGCAACACCGGCGGCAGGCCGGAGTGCTCCCGTAGCACTCCCTCGGCAATCAGCCTCTGATACAGCAGCGCCGTGTACGTCAGCATGCGGACCGCCATCGATCGGTCGACCGCCGACTGGAACTCCAGGAGCAGCACCACGTACAGCCACCGGTCATCCTTGAAACGGACACGCCAGACCAAGTCGCCGTGACGCTGCCGCAGGTCGTGGCTGACGTAGCTGGCCGGGAGCGGCGTCAGCGAGTCCAGGTCGAGCTCGGCGCTCCAGTCCCGGGCAGCGAAGCCGCGCAGCAGGTCCCGGACCATCCGGGGCCGCGAGAACAGGCGCTTGTACGCGGGATCATCCATCAGACCAGCCGATCATAACGCGCCAACGATCACCGGACGACGGACGACGGGCAACGGCTTGACGCCGAATGTCGACCACGGCGTCCATCCCAACAGTCTCGTTGCCATCAACAAGACGCTTGCAGGTCAGCTCGGGCAGGGATTCCGGGCGTCGCCGGGGGTCAGCGTCGGGGCTCGCTTCACCCGACGCCCGGCCAGTACGGCGACTGGGCGCGGATCACCGACTCGAGGGCGGCGGCGGCGATCGCGGTCGGCCCGGCCACCGCAGGGATGGACGACGGCGGATCCGCCGCGCAGACCTCCAGTGCGCTCTCCAGGCAGTCCTCCAGTGCCTGCAGGTCGTAGCCCCCCTCGGTGGTTACGGCAAGCCGGCCCGAACAGCGCTCCGCGGCGAACGCCCGGAGGCGGCGCGTCAGCACGGCGTAGCCCTCGGTCGACAGCCGCATGCCGCCGAGCGGATCGGCGGCGTGCGCGTCGAAGCCGGCCGAGAGGATGACGGCGTCGGGGGCGTAGGCGCCCAGGATCGGCATCACCACCTCGCGGAACACCCGGTCGAGATCCGCGTCGCCGGCGCCGGCCGCGAGCGGGACGTTCACGGTCGTGCCGGCGCCGTCCCCGCGCCCTACGTCGTCGGCCGCTCCGGTGCCCGGGTAGAAGGGGTATTGATGGGTCGAGACGTACAGGACCCGCGGATCGTCGTAGAAGATCCACTGGATGCCGTTGCCGTGGTGGACGTCGTAGTCGACCACCGCGACGCGGTCGAGGCCGCGCGCGAGCGCATGGGCGGCGGCCACGGCGGCGTTGTTGTAGAGGCAGAAGCCCATCGCCCGCGCGCGCTCGGCGTGGTGCCCGGGCGGCCGGACGAAGGCGAGCCCCGGTGCGCCGTGGTCCAGCGCGTGGTCGACGGCGCCCACCGTCGCGCCCGCCGCCAGGCGGGCCACGGCCACGGAGTCGGGCGACGTGTAGGTGTCGGGATCGAGCTGAGCCCGGCGTCCCGCGGTCGCCGCGATGGCTTCCAGGTAGCGCGCATCGTGGACGCGCGCGAGCGCCTCGTCCACGACGGGTTCGGGAGCCGCCGTCCGGCCTCCACCCGCCGTCCAGCGCTCCGACACGCGCGCCATGACCTCCGCGCGCGCCGGCCGCTCGGGGTGCCCGCCCGGCGTACGATGATCGACGAAACGGGGTGACGAGATCAGCAGCACGTCCGTTTTCGCCATCGCCGGCTCTCCTTTCGCCTGGACCTGAGACAAACGCCCGGTCCAGGTCGTTTCCTGCTCGAATGATCCGCGTGCGGCGGTGGCGCGACCAGCCCGGAAAGCGTCGTCCGCGGCTCCGATTGCCGCCCGGCCAAGCCCCCCGGAGTCTACGCTGTTCCTGGCCCGACAATCGTCGCCTGCGGCTGCGCTTGCCGCCCAACCGGGCCTGGCCAGAAGTCTACGCAGTTCTACGGCGCAGACTCCTGGTGCGGGGATTCCCGGCGTTCGGCTGCGCCGAGCAGGACCGCGCGCGCGCGCGCCGCCAGCCCATGCAGCGACCGCTCCAGCTCGAGACGCTTCCGCTCGATCAGGTCCGGGCCCGCCCCGCGCGGCACCTCGATCGGCTCGCCGACCACCATGGCGGCGCGGGCGAACGGCTTCGGCACCTGCGTCCCGTCCCAGCTCCGGGCGGTCCAGAAGCGGTCCGCCTCGCTGTGAAACGGCAGCACCGGGTTGCCGGTGAGGCTGGCCAGCCAGACCGCGCCGGGCTGGACCGAGCGCGCCGGCCCCCGCGGCCCGTCCACAGCGAACCCGGTCGGCGCGCCGTCCGCGGCCAGGCGCCGCATGCGGACCAGCGCGCGGGCGCCCCCGCGCGACGTCGATCCGCGGGCCGTGCGATAGCCGAACTTCTCGATGAGCCGCCCGATCCACTCGCCGTCGAAGTTCTCGCTGATCATGACGACGATGCCCCGGCGGCGGAAGAACCAGGTGGCGTGCACGATGCGGCCGTGCCAGAACGCCATGACCGGCTGGCGGCCCGCCGCCTGAATCGCATCGTAGTGCGGCAGTCCCTCGACGGTCCAACGGATCGTGCTGCAGAGGGAGGCAACCACCGGCTTGCCGACCGCCGCGATTGCCGCGGCCGACGCCATCTCGCGCGAGGAAAGACGCCGGCGCGGGGCGTCGCGGCTCACATGCCTTCGTAGGACGGACCGCCGCCGCCCTCGGGCGGCACCCAGTCGATGATCTGGTAGGGGTCCATGATGTCGCACGTCTTGCAGTGGACGCAGTTCGAGGCGTTGATCTGCAGCCGCTTGCCCTCCCCGGCGTCCGCGTCGACGATCTCGTACACGTTGGCGGGACAGAAGCGGGTGCAGGGGTTGCGATACTCCTCGATGCAGCGCGTGCGGCAGATGTCGGTGTCGGCCACGAGCAGGTGCGACGGCTGGTCCTCGTCGTGGCGCGTACCCGAATAGTGCACGTTGGTCAACCGGTCGAAGGTCAGCGCGCGGTCTATCGGTACGCCGGGGGGCTCGGGCGGCGCGCCGCGGTAGTACTGCTCGATTCTCCGGGTCCGCTCGTGGCCCGCGTGGGACGGCATGGGATCGCGGAACCACCAGCCGCCGGTCAGCAGCGACATCCCGGAAAAGAGCAGGCCGGGCAGCAGGCCCCCGGCGAAGCTCTGGTGGACGTTGCGCACCGGGTACAGCTCGCGCCGGATCGGTCCCTCCTCGACGAGGCGCGCGTACTCCGACAGCCGCCGCGCGGAGACGTCGTTGGCGCGCACCGCGCCGAACGCCACGTCCGCCGCGTGCATCCCGCTGCGCATCGCGAGATGGATTCCCTTCAGCCGCATCGAGTTCAGGAAGCCGGCGGCGTCACCGACGATCAGCGCCCCGTCGACGTGACAGCGCGGAATGGCGTGCCAACCCCCTTCGGGGAGCGCCTTGGCGCCGTAGCGCACCATCTGCCCCCCGGCGAGCAGGTTCGCGACGAGCGGGTGGCGCTTGAACCGCTGGAACGCGACGTGCGGATCGAACAGCGGATCGCGGTAGTCGAGCCCGGCGACGAAGCCCACCGCGAGACGCCCCGCCGGCAGCGCGTAGATGAACCCGCCCCCGAACTCCTCGAAGCGGAGCGGATGGCCCATCGTATGGATTACCGATCCCGCGGCCAGACGCCCCGGGTCGACGTCCCACAGCTCCTTGATGCCGATGGCGTAGCTCTGGGGCGACCGGCCCGCGTCGAGGTCGAAGCGGCCGATCAGCGTCTTGGTGAGATTGCCCCGTACGCCGTCGGCCAGCACCGTCACCCGGGCGCGAATGTCGACCCCCGGTTCGAACGCCGACTTGCGTTCTCCGTGCCGGTCGATGCCGCGGTCGCCGGTGCGCACCCCGACGACCCGGTCCCCCTCGTAGAGCAGCTCCGTGCCGGAGAACCCGGTGAACACGTCGACGCCGGCCGCCTCGACCTGCTCGCCGAGCCACTTCACGACGCGATTGAGCGAGACAACGTGGTGACCGTGGTTCCGCAACGGGGGGGGCGTGACGGGGAACGGCAGCGCGCGGCGGGCGGTCAGGAAATAGATGCGGTCGTCGCGCACCGGCACGTCGAGCGGCGCGCCGCGGTCCTTCCAGTCCGGCATCAGCTCGGACAGAGCAGACGGATCGAGCACCGCCCCGGAGAGCAGGTGGGCGCCGGCCGCCCGGGCCTTCTCCAGGACGGCCACCATCAGCGGCTCGCCGCCCCGCTCCTCGTTCAGCCGTGCGAGACGATACGCGGCGGCGAGCCCGGCCGGCCCGCCCCCGACGACGAGCACGTCGACGTCGAGCGTCTCGCGCTCCACGTCAGCTTCCCTCGAGCGCCGCCACGATCGCCGGCGCCACCTCGAACAGGTCGCCGACGATGCCGTAGTCGGCCACCTCGAAGATGGGCGCGTCCGCGTCCTTGTTGACGGCGACGATGGTGCGGGCGCCCTTCATTCCGACCAGGTGCTGGATCGCGCCCGAGATGCCGACCGCGAGATACAGCTTCGGCGCCACGGTCTGGCCCGAGCTGCCGATCTGCCGGTCCATCGGCAGCCAGCCGGAGTCGCAGATCGGCCGCGACGCGGCCAGCTCGGCGTCGAGCGCCCTTGCCAGGTCCTGCGCGAGCGGCAGGTGCTCCTGGCCCTTGATGCCGCGGCCGACCGCGACGATGCGCTCGGCCTGGGTCAGGTCGACGGCCTGCTTCGCCTCCCTGAACGGCGCCTCCGGCCGCTGGCGAATCGCCGCCGCGTCGACCTCCACCGCGACGGCGCGCACGGCCGCCGGGGCCGCCGCCCGGCGGCAGGCGTCGGCCCGGTACGCGCCGACCTGGAAGCTGGCGAAGTGCGGCGCCGACCCCTCGGGCAGCACGTCCGCCACGAACTTGCCCTGGAACATCGGCCGCACGAATACCCGCCGGCCGTCGCGGTCCTTCGAGCCGATGCAGTCGGGAATCAGCATGCGCCCCAACCGCGCCGCCAGCGCCGGTGCGTAGTCGCGGGTCTGGTACGTGTGCGGGAACAGCACCAGCTCGGGGCCGGTCTGCTCGAGCACCTGCGCGAGCGCTCCGCTGAAGCCGTCCGGGGTGTACGGCTCGAGAGCGTCGTGCTCGACCGCGAGGACCTCGGCGACGTCCGCGGCGGCCAGCTCCCCGGCCGGTCCCTGCACGCCGGCGCCGAGCACGGCCACCGTCACCGGCGCGTCCATCTGCTGGGCCGCGGCCAGCGTCTCCCAGGTGGCGGGGTTCAGCGCCCCGTCCCGCTGCTCCGCGATGACCAGAATCACAGCACCCTCGCTTCTTCCCGCAGCAGCCGCACCAGCTCGCGCGCGGCCTCGGGGGCCGGGCCGTCGATGAACCGGGTGGCGCTCGCCTTCTCCGGAACGTACAGCTCCAGGATCCGCTGCCCCCGGGCCTCGGCGTTCTCCATCGGTACCGTGCGAATCTCCTTCCGCTTGGCCGCCATGATGCCCCGAAGCGTCGCGTAGCGGAGCTGGTTGATGCCGCTCTGAATGGTGAGCAGGGCCGGCAGCGGGAGGCTCAGCCACTGGAACCAGCCGCTCTCCAGCTCTCGCTTGACCCGCAGGGAGCCGCCGTCGGCCGCCACGTCGACCTCCATGATGATGGTGGCGTGCGGCAGGCCCAGGCGCTCGGCGAGCACGACCCCGGTCTGCCCGAACCCCTGGTCGTCGGACTGCAGGCCGGTCAGCACGAGGTCGAACGATTCGTCCCGCATCGCGCCGGCCAGCGCCGACGCCACGGTGTCCGCTCCCGCCGTGGAGAGCGCGTCGCTCGCGACGTGAACGGCACGGTCCGCGCCGCGGGCGAGCGCTTCCCGGATGACCTGACTGACCCGGCTCGGCCCGGCCGAGCAGACGACCACCTCGCCGCCGTGGCGTTCCTTCAGGCGCAACGCCTCCTCGAGCGCATAGGCGTCCGGCTCGTTCATCTCGAAGCTGGCGTCGTCGTCGCGGACCCACTTCGCGGACTCCGCCGCGCGCAGCGGCCAGTCGCGGGTCACCACCTGCTTGATGCAAACGGCAATCTTCATCGTGCGTTCTTCGCTTCCTCCCCGCGATCCCGCCGGCCCCGCCGGGCCCCGATCAGCCGTCGCAACGCTTGAACAGGAGGCTGGCGTTCGTGCCGCCGAACCCGAACGAGTTCGACAGCGCATAGTTGATGGGCAGCTCGCGTTGCGCGTTCGGCACGTAGTCCAGATCGCAGTCGGGATCGGGGTGGTCCAGGTTGATCGTGGGCGGCGCGATCTGGTGGCGCACCGCGAGCGCGGTGATGCCGGCCTCGAGCCCCCCAGCCGCGCCGAGCAGGTGCCCGGTCATCGACTTGGTCGAGGAGATCGCCAGCGACGTGGCGTGATCTCCGAAGCAGGTCTTGATGGCAAGGGTCTCGATACGGTCGTTGTGCGGCGTCGAAGTACCGTGCGCGTTGACGTAGCTCACCGCCGCGGGCTCGATCCCCGCCGAGCGCAGGGCGTTCTGCATGACCCGCACGGCGCCCGCGCCGTCCTCGCAGGGAGCGGTCATGTGGTGGGCGTCCGCCGACATCCCGTAGCCGACCAGCTCGCAGTAGATGCGGGATCCGCGGGCCCGTGCGCGTTCCAGATCCTCGAGGATGAGGACGCCCGCCCCCTCGCCCATGATGAAGCCGTCCCGGTCCCGGTCGAACGGGCGGCAGGCGCGTTCCGGCTCGTCGTTGCGCGTCGACAGCGCGCGCATCGCCGCGAAGCCGCCGACGCCCATCGGCGTGATGGCCGCCTCGGACCCCCCCGCAACCATGACCGCGGCGTCACCGCGCCGGATGATCTCGAAGGCGTCGCCGATGGCGTGCGCGGACGCGGAACATGCCGTGCAGGTCGCCGAGTTGGGCCCCTTCGCCCCGAATCGGATGGAGACCTGTCCGGCCGCGAGGTTGATGATCGCCGAGGGAATGAAGAACGGCGAGATCTTGCGCGGGCCGCCGTTGAGCAGCGCCTTGTGCTCGCGTTCGATGGTGCTGAAGCCGCCGATCCCGGAAGCGATGAAGACGCCCACCTCGGTGCCCAGCCCGCCGTCCGTCGGCAGCCCGGCATCCTGCAGCGCAAACTCCGATGCGGCTATCGCGTACTGGATGAAGACGTCCATCTTGCGGACGTCCTTCCTGCTGAGAAACTGCAGGGGATCGAAGTCCGGCACCTCGCCCGCAATCCGGGACGCGTAGGTCGACGCGTCGAAGCTGGTAATCGTCCGGATACCGCTCCGGCCGGCCAGCAGCGCCTGCCAGTTGGCCTCGGTCCCGATCCCCAGCGAGGAAATCAGGCCGACCCCGGTGACCGCCACGCGCCTTGGCAACGATTGCTCCTGGTGGGATCGCACGAGCGGGCGACGCTAGCTCGCGTCGCCGGCGTGAGACTCGATGTAGTCGACCGCTTCCTTCACGCGCGTGATCTTCTCCGCGTCTCCATCCGGGATCTCCAGACCGAACTCCTCCTCGAACGCCATCACCAGCTCGACCGTATCGAGCGAATCGGCCCCCAGATCGTCGACGAACGACGCATCCGACGTGACCTCTTCCTCGTCGACGCCCAACTGCTCGACGATGATGCTCCGGACCTTGTCAACGACCGCCATACACCAGCCTCCTAGCGCCCCGAAACGCCTCGCTGAGTCGGCGTTTTCGGCCCATCCCCCCGCTCCATGACCCTGCGCCGCAGCACTTCGCTTCGCTGCGTTCCGCGGCGCAGACTCCTAGCCCGTCATTCGTCGCCTGCGGCTCCGCTTGCCGCCCAACCGACCCTCGCCAGGAGTCCGCACCGTTCCACGGTGCGGCCCCCTAGAGGTACATCCCACCATTGACGCTCACAACCTGCCCAGTAATATACGACGCCTCGTCCGACGCGAGAAAGCACACGGCGCCCGCGACGTCGTCCGCCGTCCCGAGCCGTCCCATGGGAATGCGGCCGCGCAACCCGTCGCGCGCGCGCTCGTCGAGCGCCGCCGTCATGTCCGTCTCGATCATCCCCGGCGCGACGACGTTGGCCGTGATCCCCCGCGAGGCCACCTCCAGGGCCAGAGACCGGGTGAACCCTTCCAGGCCCGCCTTCGACGCCGCGTAGTTGGCCTGACCGGCGTTGCCCGTCCGCCCGACGACGGAGCCGATGTTGACGATTCGACCCGACCGCTGCTTCACCATCGGACGCAGCACCGCCCGGCAGCAGGCGAACGCCGCCGTCAGGTTGGTGGCGATCACCGCGTCCCACTCCTCCGGCTTCATCCGCAGCAGCAACTGGTCGCGCACGATACCGGCGTTGTTGACCAGCACGTCGATGCGGCCCAGACGGTCCAGCGCGGTCTGCACGACGCCGGCAATCGACGCCGGCTCGGTCACGTCGAGCGTCACCGGGACCGCCGTCGCGCCCGTCGAGCCTATCTCCCGCGCAACCGGCTCCGCGTGATCCGCACGCGCGCCCGCCACCACGGCTGCGCCGGCAGAAGCCAGGCGGAGCGCAATCGCCCTCCCTATGCCTCGCGATGCGCCCGTCACGATCGCCACCCGCCCGGCCAGCTCGCCCATCGTCAGCCCTGCGCCAGGAGCGTCGTCTCGGCCGCCTCCAGACTCGCCGGATCGTGAACGCACTGCGCGTCGAGCGCCCGATCGATCTTCCGGATCAACCCGCTCAGCACGCCGCCCGGCCCGACTTCGACGAACGTGGTGACGCCGTCCGCCGCCAGCCGGCGGACGACGCCTTCCCACAGCACGGGGGCGCTCACCTGGCGAACGAGCGCCTCGACCGACTCCCGCCCGGTCCGCTTGGGCTCGGCATCGACGTTGGCCACCACCGGCACCGCGGGATCGGCGACCACGAGGCCCCGCAACTCCGGCGCCAGGCGCTGCTCGGCCGGCTGCATCAACGCGCAGTGGAACGGGGCGCTCACCGGCAGCGGCAGGACGCGACGCGCGCCGAGCGCCTTCGCCCGCAGGCCCGCCCGCTCGACCGCCGCCGCGTGGCCGGCGATGGCCACCTGCCCGGGGGCGTTCAGATTCGCCGCGCTGACGACCTGCCCGTCGGCGGCCTCGGCGCACGCCTGCGTCACGCGCTCGGCCGGC
>WTFV01000156.1 GCA_011523845.1 Acidobacteriota bacterium
CGCATAAACCCTTACGAATGAGAGAGATAGCACTCGACGGAAAAGAGCCTCACCCGCACCCGAGTCGAGCCGGCTGCGGACGGTGTGCCAGACGGGGCACGACGCAGGCTGGCCCGCCGCCAATCTGGGCCGACGTCCGGGTGCCCGGCCGTCGTTCTTGTGGAGCGGCTCGCCACCACAGCGTGCGAGCAGAGGGGGCGGGACCAGGCGGTCGTGGACGCCGCGCGGGAAGCTGCAGGCGTCGACGATGCGGCCAGTCTGCGCATCATCGTCGACGGTGACGACCGGATATGGTGCCGGTGGAACGCGCTACTGGAACAGGAAACCAGTGGGGCGGCCAAGTGGCTGGAACGCGACCCGGCAGAGGGTCACGACCGCGGAAGCCGCCGCGGCCGACACGAAGCAACGCACGAAGAAGGACGGCGACGGAGGGAAGGACGATGACATGGTGGACCTGGATCGTGCTCGGCCTGGGGCTCGCAGCAGCCGAGCTGCTCTCGGACACGGCGTTCTACCTGCTGTCCGCCGGCGCCGCCGCGTTGGCCGTGGGTCTGATGGGACTGGCGGGGCTCCCGCTCCCGCCATGGGCCCAGTGGCTCGCGTTCTCAACGATCGCGCTGCTGTCGATGGGGCTTTTCCGGCGCGCGCTCTACGAGCGGCTGCGGCCGGCTGGGGGAACGGTACGCAACCCGGCCCTGGACGCGATCGTAATGGTGGCAGAAGAGCTGGGCCCGGAGAAGCACACGCGGGTGATGCTGCACGGGTCGCGGTGGCCGGAAATCAACAGCGGGGACCGGACCATCGCCGCAGGCGAAGAGGCACGAGTGGTCGCCGTCGACGGCGTCGAACTGCGCCTGGAACGATGGGAGCCCGACGGCGCGGTGTGAAACGTCGCGAGGAGACGTGGAATGGACTTCGGACTGATCGTCGCTCTCGTACTGGCCGCGCTGGTCGTCGGCGTACTCGTGAAGACGGCGGTGATCGTGCCGCAGCAGCAGGCCTTCGTAGTCGAGAACCTGGGCAGGTACTCGAGGACGCTCGACTCCGGCTTCGCGATGCTGATCCCGTTCATCGAGCGCGTGGCCTACCGGCACACGCTCAAGGAGCGCGCCCTGGACGTTCCCGAGCAGGTGTGCATCACCGCCGACAACGTGCAGGTCGGCGTCGACGGCGTGCTCTACCTGCAGGTGACCGACGCGCGCAAGGCGTCGTACGGCATCGGCGACTACCTGTTCGCCATCTCGCAGCTGGCACAGACGACGCTCCGCAGCGAGATCGGCAAGATCGAGCTCGACAAGACGTTCGAGGAGCGCAACCACATCAACCTGCGGGTGGTCGAGGAGCTCGACCAGGCTTCGAACCCGTGGGGCGTGAAGGTGCTGCGCTACGAGATCAAGAACATCAACCCGCCGCAGGATGTGCTGAGCGCAATGGAGAAGCAGATGCGCGCCGAGCGCGAGAAGCGCGCCACCGTGCTCGAGTCGGAGGGCGACCGCGACGCGAAGATCAACGCCGCGGAAGGGGAGAAGCAGCGGGTGATCAAGGAGTCGGAGGCCGCCAAGCAGCAGCAGATCAACGAGGCCGAGGGGGAGGCCGCCGCCATCCTCGCCGTCGCCGGCGCCACCGCCGAGGGCCTGCGCAAGGTCGCCGGGGCGCTCAATGCCGAGGGCGGCGACAAGGCGATGCAGCTGCGGGTCGCCGAGGACTACCTGCAGCGCTTCGGCAACCTGGCCAAGGCCGGGAACACCCTGATCGTGCCGGCCAACCTGGGCGACGTGGCCGCGATGATCAGCGCGGCGACCACCGTGTTCCGCCGCACCGGCGAGACGGGGGAAGTGGAGCCGTAGCGACGCGTAGCCGGCCTTCCCGGCACACGGAACCGGGGCGCCAGACCAATCCGGGCGCGGACAGGCGCGTCCGCGGACCCCGAGAGAACGAGAAGAAGCCGAGCAGACCGGAGGAACGGACGGCAGAAGGCGTCCGGCCGTCGGGTGAGGCCGGACCCGCCCGAAAGGGCTGCGGGCCGTAAACCGTCGCCAGAGGGGGCGCACGACGATGTATGTACGGAAGGGGCGCGAAAACGAGAGCCTCGAGTGGAAGCACTACGAGTACCCGCGGGACGGCGACGAGACGATGGACGCCCCGGGGCAGTACCGACGCACGCTGATCGACCTGCTGCGGCTCGGCCACCACCACGGACCCGGCTGGCGCCGGACGCTGTATGCGAGCTCCGCTCCCGAACTCACCGAGTTCCCCGAATGGGACGCCCTGCTGGCGGCCGCCGCCGAGCATCTGGCGGTGATCCACGGCGAGACGCCGCCCGACTGGAGCCGTGACCCCCGCCGAGGCCTGGCCCGGCCCTGGTGGTGCTGGGACGGGGTCCACGACCTGCCCGAGGCGGAGCGGCGGCTCCAACTCGAGAGCGCGCCGACGGCGTTCCGGCGAAGGAACGTGATCCCGGACCCGCGGGACTTCGACCCGCGCACGGGGGCCGAGGAGCCGCTCGTCGCTGGTTCGTGGGCCTGGATGGAACAGTACGACCCGGGCAAGGGGCTGCCCTGGCCGACGCGATGGGCGATCGCGTTCGAGAACGCGATCGCGCACTCGATGCCGAACCGCAAGGACGAGAAGGCGACGGTGATCGGCGAGCACGAGGGACGGAAGGTCTTCGGCGCCAGCGTCGAGTTCGTTTGCGCATCGAAGATGCGGGCCGGCCGGATGAAGGACATCTTCGACCTGCAGTTCGTCATGGGCAAGACAGGCTGGACCTGGGAGACGCTCTGCGAGATCCACGAGGATGCGTACCGCGACGGCCCGGCCCTGGCTGCCGGGCAGGCCGAGGCGCTGGAACGCTGCGGCGAGATCATCACGAGATGGGAGCTGCGCGGGCACCCCCCAGCACCGGAGATCCAGAACATCCAGGCTCAACCGCGACACATCGAAGCAGGCTGACGAAACACACCATGATGCTCGTCCACGGCGGCAGGACGGGAATCAAGCTGGCCGCCGACGCGGGAATCGGCGAGAACGAGCCAGCCGATCTGATCGCCCGCGCGCTCGACGGCGACCACACCGAAGCGGGCGGCGACGAGGCGCACGACCAAGCGGCCGACGCGGCCGCCGAGCTGGTCGGCGGCGAGGACTACGCGCGCCGACGGCGGCTCAGCAGCCCCCGGACTCCGACGTTGCAGCAACAGCGGATCGCCGGCAACACGAAGCGCGCCGAGGCAGACGACGTCCTCGCCGGCATCCCCGGCGCAGCCGACGCCGCCGAACGAATCCGCGACGATACCGCGCGCGACGCCTTCCGGCAGTTGCTGCGCACGGCGATCCGGCTGAGCCTGCACCCGCAGAGGATCAACCTCGGCAAGGAGACCGCCTTCGGCTTCGGTCCGCAGCGCTACCGGCTCTGCCGCGTCAACGCGGGCAAGGGCGTTGCCTTCCACGGCCACCGCCACGTCGAGACCCTGATATCCGCGCCCCGGACGACCACGCCTTCCGGCTCGCGACTGGCGTGTTGCGGCGCCTGTCGCTGTCCCTGGCGCTCGACGGCTGACCATACCGCGAGACGCGCTATGATGCGTCTGGCAACCATCACGGCAACCGGAAGGCACCGACGTGGCGACCACGCAACCCGTCGTCAGGCTCACCTACGAGGACTACCGCAGCGCACCGGAAGACGAGCGCTGCGAGCTGCTGGACGGAGACTTGGTCATGGTTGCCGCCCCGAACCTGAAGCACCAGGAAGTCCAGTTCCGCATAGGGCGGGAACTCGGCAACTTCATCGTCGAACGCTCACTGGGAAAGCTCTTCTACGCCCCCTGCGACGTCGTCCTCTCCGAGACCGACGTCGTGCAGCCGGACCTGCTGTTCGTCTCACGGGAACGCGAGCACCTGCTGAGCGGCGGCGAGAACGTGCAGGGCGCACCCGATCTCGTGATCGAGATACTGTCCCCGGCCACCGCCGACCGCGACCGTGGCTACAAGCGCGAGCTCTACGGCAGACACGGGGTGAGGGAGTACTGGCTGGTCGACCCGCTGGCCGAGACGATCACGGTTCATCGACAACGCGATGGCGCTCTAACGAGCACCCGCACCTTCACCCGCGAACAGACACTGCGCTCATCACTGCTCCCCGGCCTGGAACTCCACATGGAGAACGTCTTCTCTGCCTGACGGCGAGCACTACACCGCTCCCCCGCCGACCCGCGACAGTCAACGCGCGCCGCACACCGCTGGACTGGCAAGCCTCGCTCGCCGTGCGCAACCACAGCCCGAGCGGCGTCGAGTGGGGCTACAGCGGCAGCGGACCATCGCAGCCGGCCCTGGCCGTCCTGCTCGCCGTCACCGACCGCGAGACCGGCGAACGGTGCTACCAGGAGTTCAAGTGCGACGTCATCGCCCGGATCAGCGACGCGGAGTGGTCGCTGCCGCTGCGCGACGTGCGCAGCTGGCTACAACGTGCAGCGGCGGCCGAAGCCGCACACTGACGAGACCGACGACGATGAAGAACACGACGATCGCGGCCGAACCGGCCAGCCGGCACCAGCCGATATCCGCGGGCGAGGCGGCGACGCTGCGCGCGGAGTACGGCGAGAACGCGCCTCCAGCGATGCACGTGTGCCTGTTCAGGAACGGCTGGGTCGACGTGCTGCAGCTGACGGCCGGGGACATCGACCTGGCGGACATCGCCCACGGCCTTGCGCTGACGAACCGCTGGAACGGGGCGACCGTACAGGCCGTCAGCGTCGCCTGGCACTCGCTGGTGGTGTCGGCGGTCGCCTCGGAGATCGACCCGGCAGCGGCGCTGCACGGGCTGATGCACGACGCCGCCGAGGCGTACACCGGCGACTGGACGCGACCGTACAAGCTGCATCTCGGTCCCATGCTCACCGATGTAGCGCAACGGATCGAGCAGGCGTGCCTGGAGGCGGCGGGCGTAACGGAACCGGCCGTGACGAGCCGGGCCGTCAAGGAAGCCGACGAGGCGGTGCTGCTGCTCGAGCACGCGAGCCGCTGGGCATGAACCCAGCAGATGCGAAGCGAAGACCAGGAACGCGTGGCAAGAGCACGCGCGGCGGCCGAGCGAATCAACCCGCACGCCAACGGCGCCCCGTTCACGCTCGCAAACAAGGCCGAGAGCGCCTTTGTGGACGAGGCGCTGTGGCTGATGCCCGCCGCGGCGCCGATGCGCCGCCGGCTGGAAGGACCCGCATCCACCCGGCCCACCAGGTGAACGGCCACGCGCCCACACCCGCGGCCAAGGAGCCCGCACCATGCCCGACGAACCCCGCAACCACGAGATCCGCGAGCTCTACCGCGCACTGCCGGTGCCGGACGCGCTCTACGCCTGCTCGGCGGAGGGCTGCCGGGACGAGCACACCTCCGCCCGGTCGGAGAGCGCCTCGGCCAGCGGCGGCCCGTCGCACTCGATAGCGAGCCCGTCGCAGCAGACCAGCCGGCCTCGACTGCGTGCACCTTCAGACCGTCGTCCTCGGGGTCGACGCCTTCCTCCCGTCCGCTGAACCAGGCCAGGTCGAACCCTGACGGGTCTCCCTGGTCGGCCTGAAGGCTGCCCAGCGTGGTCTCCGGGTCCAGGGTGAGGTCGATGTCGAAGCTCTCGCGGTGTTTCCATTTGGCGGCCAGGATCGTTCCGCCGCCGATGCTGTACCGTGCCGGACCGGCTCCCAGGTCGGCGGCCGCGGCGGGCAGCTCCAGTTCCGGGGCGTCGTTCACCGCGCCCATCCGTTGATCCAGCGTGCGGCGCGGCACCTCGCGTGTCCGGCACGGTGCAGTGCCGTCACGAGCTCGCGGATCGTGTAGGCCCGCTCGGCCCAGGCCGTGATGAGATCGCGCCAGTCGGCTTCCCGCGCGAAGGCTCTGAGGATCGCCCGCTGGCGTGCGCTCGGTTGCGGCTCCCGTACGGCGTCGTGGAACTCGGCGGCAGTCGGCGGATCGCGCCAGCCGGCGCAACTGGCCGAGAGCCCCGCAGCATGACGGTGACGCGCTTCGGGCCGACCTGCACCAGGTCCTTCCCGTGGCCCAGGCGGAGGGTCTCCTCGTCGTTCGCCATCGTGTCGGCGAAGCGCTCCGGTGCCCGCAACGTGTCCATGCGGAACCGGTCGAGCTCGGTAGCCCGCCGTTCGTACTCGCCGGGTGTCGTGTTCCCGGGCTCCGGTTTCGGCATGACTCTGTCTCCGGGTTCTTCATTCTTGCACGCCATGGGGTGCTCGCAGCAGCCGGTCAGCGCACGTCGGCGGTCGGCCGGGCGTGCCGGGCAGTTGTCGGGTGGCCGGTGGTGTGTGCCGGTCAGGCCGCGAAGATCGGCACCTGCGCCGCCGGTTGCCGCGTGTACGCTTCGGCGTCGTCGAGCAGTCTGCTCGACGAGGGCGGCTTCAGGTGCCGGCCTGGTGCCTGCCGCCGCGGCGTAACGGTGCAATGCGGCAGCGGCCAGCGCGCACCATGGATTCGGTCAGGTCGGCCTGGCTCTCCGGCCAGCCGTGCTCGACCACAGCCCAGAAGGTCCCGATCGGTCCGGCCGTGAAGTGGGGACGGTCCCTCGGCCCGTCCCCGCCACCAGGACCCGCCGCGGCTGACGTTGGAGACCTTGACGGCCAACTTCACCGGCTTTCATCATGTTGGGGAGCCATCTCGTCACAGACTCGCCCCGCAGGCCAAGCATGAATGCCGGGACCAATGACGCCGATTCAGCCGTGGGCGGTGCCGCGCCGGCGGTCGACGCGACTACCGCGCGCGTGTCCAGTCCGGCGTCCACCGGCGGTGCCGGGACCACGTTCGAGCAGCATGTCGGCGCCTACTGGCTAGCGCAGCTTCTGGTTGGCGGGATCCCGCCAATCGCGATCGACACCACAGTCGTGGAGGTGAGCTTCCAGACCGAGCGTCTGGGCTGGCACACCGACGACTTCTTGGTGGTCGGCACGTTCGGTGGCGTGTCACGCCATCTCGCCGGCCAAGTGAAACGCAGCTTCACCGTCAGCGCGTCGGACCAGCAGTGCGTACAGGCCGTCACCGATTTCTGGAAAGACTTCAACACCTCGCACTTTTCGAAGGATTACGACCGCTTCGCCCTTGTCACGCTGCGCGGTACGAATACGCTTCTCGAGCACTTCGCCGGGCTCCTCGATTGCGCGCGGGCCGCGCGTGGCGGTGGCGAGTTCGAACAGCGTCTCGCCACTGAAGGCTTCATCTCCGGCACGGCCGTGCGCTACTGCCGCGAACTGCAGAAAGTCATCGGCGACGTCGAAGGAAAACTCGTCACGCCAGCCGACATCTGGCCGTTCCTGCGCGCTCTGCACGTGCTGAGCCTCGACCTCCACAGCTCGACGCGGCAGACGGAAGCGCACATCAGGAGCATGCTCGCCCTCACGGCGACGGACGGAGACCCCGAGGCGAGCGCCAGCGCTTCCTGGAACGAGCTGATCGTAGAGGCGAGCACGGCGATGGCTGCCAGTCGCAGGCTGCGCCGCGATGACCTGCCCGCCGCCACGCTGGCGCGCCACGGCGTGGTCGGCACGAACGAACGCCGCGGGCTACAGGCGCTTCGCGATCACACCGAACCCGTCCTGCGCGCAATACGCTCGACGCTCGGGGGCAATCTTCATCTGCGGCGCGCGGCACTCGTGCAGAAACTCCTCGACTCGCTTGAGAAGGCTCAGGTCGTGCTCGTGACGGGACCGGCCGGCAGCGGCAAGTCGGCCGTGGGCAAGGACGCCGTCGGCCTGCTCGCCGTGGATCACTTCTTGTTTGGCTTTCGCGTCGAGGAATTCGCGCAGGCGCATCTGGACGCCACGCTGACGGCCGCGCAGGTGCCTGCGAACTGGACGAAACTTCGCGCCATCCTCGGTGCGCAGAACCGCAAGGTTGTCCTTGTGGAGAGCGTCGAGCGCCTGCTCGAGAAGACAACGCGCGACGCGTTTACCGATCTCATGACGCTGGCGGCGGACGACAGTGGACTGCGCATTTTGCTCACGTGCCGCGACTACTCGGTCGAACAGGTGCGCACGAGCTTGTTGCAGCCGCATCGCATCAATCCCACGGTCATTCGCGTTCCGCCGCTCGAGGACACCGAACTCACAGAGGCGGAGCTCGCGTATCCGGCGCTCGCCTTTCCTCTCAAGAGCCCGGCATTGCGCGACATCCTGCGCAACCCCTTCGTGCTCGACAAGGCGATCGGCGTCCCATGGTCCTCCGAGAAATCCCTTCCGCAGACCGAGCGCGAATTCCGCGCGCTGTTCTGGCGCGAGATCGTGCGCGGCGGCGACCGTGTGGCCCCCGCCATGGGACGGCTGCGCGAAGAGGTGCTCCAGACCATTGCGGTGCGGCGCGCGCGGGCGCTCTCTGCCCATGTTCCTGCGACCGGCCTTGATACAGCGGTGGTCGAGTCGCTGCGCGCCGACTCTCTCATAACGTCCTCCGACGACAACCCGTTGCTCGTGGCGACGGCCCACGACGTGCTTGAGGACTGGGCGATCCTGCAATGGCTCGAGGAGCAGCATCTTTCTGAAGCATCGTTCAAGACGCTCTCCCACGCCATCGGAACGCACCCGGCCGTGCGGCGCTCGTATCGCAAATGGGTGGCTGAACTCGTCGAGCGCGATGGGGCGGCTGCGGATCGGCTGTTTGAGGCGGCCGTGTCGGAGACCGAGATCAGCATGCAGTTCCGCGACGACACGCTGGTGTCGTTGCTCAAGGCGCCGTCAGCGCCCGGCTTTCTCGCGCGCCACGAGGCGCAACTGCTCGCAAACGACCGCACGCTTCTGAAGCGGGTCATTCATCTGTTGCGGGTGGCCTGCGTGAAGACGCCCGACTGGCTCGCCAGCCTGGTCGGGCAGGGATCGATCCTCAACGTGCCAGACGGCTCTGCGTGGCCCGCGGTGCTGCGGCTTGTTTATCGCAATCTCGCAGCCTTCACGGCCAACGAGCGAACGCTCCTGCTCGCGCTTGTAGAGGATGCGGTGCGCGGTGTGAGCTGGTGGGCGCCCGATCTCGAGGGCGCCGAAGATGTCACCGGTATCGCCCACTGGCTCCTCGACGGCCTGCGCGGCTATGGAGGCGACGAGCCGCGCAAACGCGTGCTCAAGGTCATCGCCAAAGTCCCCAAGAGCGACGCCGCGGGTTTCGAGGCGGCGCTACGCGGCCACATCGAGGAGGGGGGTCTTCCGCAGAATCTGTGGGCAGAATGGAGAACCGGTAGGGCAGCGTCAGA
>WTFV01000066.1 GCA_011523845.1 Acidobacteriota bacterium
AACCCCATGTTATACTTCCGGATCCGCACCCCCTCAACCACTGTCAGGCCGCCGATAACCTTGTTCCACGGGCTGCTAGGGCACCGGTCGAGATCATCGTGCCCATGGTCCCTGCAAGGGTGCCCACGGGCGCGACTGACGATCCTGATGAGAATACAGGAATGGTCGTCTGTGATCTCAGAGTGCGCTACCGGAGGTTTTGGCGAGAGGTAAGCGACCTTCAGACCTTTACGATCAAGTTCGTGGGGGACGGTGTTGCTGACCCGTTCTCCGACGGAGCTATCTGGCTAGAAGAAGGGGATACGAGCTCAAGGAAGGCAATGCGGTAGCATCAACGGCGCATTCACGGCGTTCTATATGGAGAGATCGACCGTCGCTAGCGCCGTCACCCGCCAGGTGGCGTCGACAAGAGCCTTTGGCGACAGTCGGGGAACGGGCTTGGCCTCGGCGCGATAGAACCTTGCCGCGGTAGTCGGTGTAGCGAAAACGCACTGACCCGTCGTCGAGGCTGCGGCAGGTGCTGGTTGCCGATGGCGATCCGGTGGGTGTAGCGGCCGAAGTAGTCGAGGACCTGTTCGGGGCCGGCGAAGGGCTGCTTGGGGTAGACGAACCATTCGGTCTTGCCTGCCGGGCGCAGGTGCTCGGCGAAGGGGCGCGGGTCGGAGAGAGGCTGCAGGCGGTCGGCGAAATGCAACTGTCGGGTCCCTCTAGCTCAGCTCGCTAGTGGTCCTTCACGCCCTAATCTTCGGACACGGGCATGGGTCTACAGGCGCGTAATCGTTGACGAATCCCAGCACCGCGCACCCGAACATTTAGGCGTGGCACAGCACTTAGCCGGTGCGCGGCTGCAGGGTCGAGCACGGCGCCGGCGGGTGGCTCAGTCGGCTCCCTGGGCGGAGCCGGAGCGAGCTATCCCCTGTCGCCTGGAGCGTGGAGGCGCAGGACTTCGAGGCCTCTGAGGAGGCACTGCGTCGCTAAGCCCCTCCGGTGCGCCCGGCCGAGGTCGAAGGCCGCTACGGGAAGCAGCCCCGACGGCTCGGCCAAGACGCGCGAGGTAAAGCTGGCCACCGTGTGGACGGCCGAAGGGTGCGACACCGCGACACAAGGTCGCCCCAGCCGCGACCACGGCTCGGTCAGCGCGCGCTGCGGCCTTGACACCGGCTCCGCGCACGGTCACACGCAATCTTGCCCGACAGCCGGAAAACCATTCTTCAAGCAAGGAGGAGCTCAACCATTGATGCACTGAACGAGCCGGGTGCGGGGGGTGCGGGGGCGTCCCGGTACGCAGACGGATTCGATTCCCGCGACGGCTTCCGCCAACGGCGGGTCCCTGTACCTTTTCTCGGTGTGTTGGCGAGCTCGAGGATCCGCGGAATTCTCGAGTTCCGCCGACCACAAGATGTTGTGGTGCTGGCGGCATCGTCAGACCAACAGCGTGTGCGTGTGCTCGCCAGCGTTAAGGCGCGTCGCTCCGCTCCGCCCCCGCTGTCGCGGGGCTTGCGGCCTTGACGCCGGATCCGCGCACCCCCGTCCAGACTGGCTCCTGTCCGACGATGCCAAATTCTGACCCCCTACATGTTGTGGTCGACGACATGATCAGGTTGACGCGCTTTCCGACGCGCGTTGACACTCGGTGACGCCGCAGGATGGTCTCGCGGGGTCGGGCAGGCCACCGGGAGCGCCGGCGGGTCCCCAGTGCTTCGACCACCGAAAAGGACGCTGTCCTCCGCGAGTTCGTTGTAAGATACTATCCGGTCGCCAGCGCCAAAGGCGGTTCGAGCTGACGTTCCGTGTAGCACTCGCGACTACGAGAGGATGTACGCAGTGTCGTTTGATACTTCCCAACGCCCTTATCGGGAACTCCGTTCTCTGATCGCAGAAAAGACCAACAAGTTGGTCATATGGATAGGCTCGGGACTTAGTGCTGCCGCTGGCTTACCCACGTGGCCGGAACTCAAGAGCCACCTCATCGACGATCTGCGAGAGAAAGCCGGCCGCATCGCGCCCGCCGACGCCGCTCGGCCGCCGCCGCTTCGCCGATCTCCTCATTGCGGCCCACTGCAATGGCGCACGACCTGCCTCTGTATACGAGGAATCCGAAAGACCTGGCGGGCCTGGAGCGTCTCCTCGTCGTTCGGACGGTGTAGTGGAAGCCTGCGAGGCGGGCTCTGTCTGGTAGGGGCCAAGGCCTGTCGCCGTAGTGCGATTCGGGGCGTAACGCTCTCGTCAGAAGGCGAACCCCAGAACGTACAGGCCGGTGCCCGTGGCGGAGGAGAGGCACAGGCCCGCGAAGGCGAGCTTGCCCCAGCGTTGGTGCTACCGGCCGAAGGGTCCGGGGAGCGTGCGGAAGGCGGCTGCCGGCCCGCCGCGACCAACTCCGCCGCGCGTGCGCACCCACTCATTGGGCACAGCGCGACTGAAGGCGCAACCGCGAACCGCGCCCAGCGCCGGAACGGCATGCGCCGCGGCGCCGACGGCGACCAGCACGACAGCGCGCCACCCCAGGCCAGCGGGTCCGTCGCGTCGATGCCGAAAAGTACCCCGGCCGTGGCGCGGGCAGCCGCGAACGCCGCAACCGCGCCCAGCGCCGCGCCGGGTCCGCCCAGAATGGTCCCTTGGCGGACAACGAGCCCTCGCACGTCGCGATGCGTCGCGCGGAGCGCCATGCGGATCCCGATCTCCTGCGTCCGCTGCACGATCGCGTAGGCGATGACGCCGTACAGTCCGATCATGGCCCCGCCGGATCGGTGTGCAAGGGTGACGCGCGAGGGGCGCCGCGACCGACGGCGCCGAGCCGCACGATCGCCTGCAATGGCAGGGACCGTACTCGGTATGCTCAAGGCATATGTTGACGTAGCGGCCGGGGCGCAACGGCTCGTTGTTGTCGACGTGCCCGTGGACGGTGCCGGCCCGGCGCGTCTCCGAGGGGGAGGTGCGTGAACGCCAGTGGCGGGTCGGTGTCGACCAGCAGTGTCAACCACGCTTCGTCAAATCCAGTCTGCACCACCACTCGCGATTGCCGAGCACAAGGAGCTTCCGCCCCAGGGCGGTGGTCACCCGATCGAGCCAGAGCGCGTTCAGGCTTCCGACCAGGGCGACGTCACCGCTGCAGAGCACGTACTCGTCGTCGCCCACGGCCTGCCGCCAAAGCGCCGTGGAGGACCCAGTGGAGGATCCCGTGCATCTGCTCGCAGGTTGCGGCCCGCGAGCCCGGGTAGCAACCCAGGTCGACGCCTGTACACTCCGGGCGAGCACCGAGTACAGTGGTAGTGTTGCCGGACGGCGTCTTGCTCACGTCGACCGCAAGCCGCTGTGAGGGCCAAGGGCGTTGTTGCTCTGGATCGGATTGAGGGATCCGAGCCGGTCCGCATCGCGTTTGGCGGCGTGCAGTGGATGCCGGACGGGCAGTGGTCGAGAGCAGGGAAACTTCGGGTCGGAGTGGAGGTGCCGCGAGCTATGGATGGCGCGGAAGACGTCGAGGACTACCGAGGCCGGCTGCTGTCAACGATCGTGAGTTGTCAGAGTTGCCAGCCATGGGAGAACGGTCCGGTTTGGGTCATTGGGAAGCCGATCGAACTCGAAGAGGCAATGGACAACTGTGGTGTTCCGCTTGACAATCAGGATCTACGGGAGGCCATCCTGTCAGACCTCGTTTGCCCGGGTTGCGGCGATAGCCTGAGCGAGCACCATGATGTGGGCGTCAAGTTTGACTTCGAGATCGCACACGAACGTGCCGTGGATCGGGCAAAAGAGGAGTTCGGGGAGCGGCTCTGGGAGTTTTCGCGCTTTCTGGAGAAGTACCCAATGCTCGGCGCGAATCACGAAGTTGGGAGTCTCATCCTGAAAGGAATTCAGTCCTTCCCAAAGGCATGTCTGGAGGGATCCACGTGGTTTCGTGCCCGGCGGATCGAGAACGGCCGGGAGTTGGACGTTGAGGACATGAGGGTGCCGGACCCTGAACGGGTAGCCATCCCGCCAGGGAGGTTCAATCACTTGGGACAGGCACACTGGTACCTTGCAAGCTCGGAGCATGCGGCAGCCCGGGAGGTGCTCGACAAGGGAGAGGCCATCGTTTGGATGCAGCGATGGACTGTTGAACGGCTTGATTCGATCCTGGACCTTGTCGTGTTCGGGCCGGACGACCCCGAGCCGGTTACGGATGCTCGGGCCGAGGATCTTCCCCTGCTTGCTACGGCGATGATCTTTGGCGACCACCTGAACCGCGATGTAGACCGAAGGGCAGGCTGGCGGCCCGAGTACTTCATCCCAGTCTATGTGGCCGATGCAGCGAAACACGCCGGATTCAAGGGCATCCGCTTCACGAGTACCCGCAGCTACATGGACGTGAACCTAGTGCTCTTTAGCAGCGACGCACCGGTTAAGGCCGATGGAAGGCCGTTCACCTACAACGTGAAGGCGTACGGTAGGGAGTTCCCGTTCTGAGGTCGGGAGGTACACTGCCGGATGACCGAGGCGACCCTCTACGAAAGGCTACTGCCCCGGTCTTCCGACAACTCTGAGAGGCCCGGGCTTGCACTGCGCGACCACCTCAGCCTACAGTGCACGGAACGATGAAGTCTGACTCGCCGCGTAAGAACGGACTCAAACCCTCGTGGACAGGGCGGAACCAGACCCCCGACCGACGCCGGCAAACCTGACACCGACACAGTAGCGCAACCTCAGACCTATGAGACAGAATCAACAAGACCGCAACTGCTCAGCAAACACGCACAAATGGTACATGCGTGAGGATCACAGATCCCATGGACTGTACGTCTGCAAAATCTGCGACGTGGGACTTGAGTTAGGACACCCTATCGGGTCGTCAGGAATAGGACTCGCAGATATGTTGACACTCACAAATGCGACCGGAATGTTGCTATTGGCAATAGTAACATGGTACTTACACGGGATCCTCTATGCAGGAATAGCCGCATCTATATGGTGGACGCTCTTTCCGAGGATATACAGAACCTGTATGACAAGATGGCAAAGGGAGGTACTAAACTACGCAGCAGAGAATCCCCACGAGTACGGTTTCAGTCGAAACTGGCGAGAGTTACCGAAATGCAGAAACTGCGGACGAAGAGTTGACCTAGACCTCAAGACGCGGACGGTTAGGTACTGCGCCCGGTGTCATCCAGAAGGCCCAGGCGCCGCGTATTCCGAATTGTGGGGAATGCGTGACTAGTGCTTCCGGTTCCCGGTCCGCGAGGCAGAGCGTTCGCAGCGCCCACCCTGTGGCCGCGACGATCCAGAACAGACGCCACAGGTAGTCCTGGCCGGCAAGCTCGCCCAGACCGGCAGTCGTCTTGAAGACAGCCGCCGCGAACATGAAGACTACGTAGAAGTAAGCTCCCATCCGTGTCCGCGGGCTCCGCTCAAGGGTCTCGATGCTTCCCATGAGACGTCCCTCCTCCCCGCCAGTCCGCCTGGACCTGCCTGCACGGCGGGACGTTTGCCGGCTGTCGGCGCCCGTCACTACCAGAATCGCGACGACCCGCCGGTCGCTCACTGCGCGCCAAGCCACCCCGCTGCAGGGCAGTCGGGCGCGCCTCACCCGCTACTGCCCGCTCGGCCATGCATCGCAACTGGGCGAGCCAGTTGTCGCCGTTGGACAAGACCCTGCCGTTTTCGTCGGCCAACAGATAGGTCGGGAAGCCGCGAACATCGAGGATCCGCTCAAGGTCGCTGGAACGGCCGACGCGCCAGTTGTACCACGGCATCGCCTCCCGCTCCATGTACGCGGTCACCGTCTCAAGCTCCTCGTCGACGCTGATGGCCAGCAGCGGAAACCGATCGGCCGGCAGGTCGGCGACCATCTCGCGGAGCTCCGGCAACGCGTCTACGCAAGGCGGACACCACGTCGCCCAGAAGTCGATCAGCAGCACCCGGCCCCTGTAGGCTGAGAGCGGCTCCTCGGTCCCATCGAGTTGCCGCCCCGTCCACTCCGGCAGCGTGCTGCCTACTGTCGCGTGCTCGATGCTGGCAATCAGGTCGGCCTCGGCCTGCGCGAACGTCCGGGGCGTCTCGTCGCCCCCTCTGCGCATCGAGTCGTCGAAGGTCTCGTCCTCGACGTCGGCGCTGAGTCCCTTCGCCTGCCCGAGGGGGCGCTCGCGGCGTGCAGCGTGGTCCTCGGCCGACGACGACATCATGGATCGCTTCGCTTCACGCATCAGGCCGGCCGCCAGGTGGTACTGTGCTGCGCCCCGCAGCACCGGGTTGTCGGCGTTCGAAGCCACCTCCGCGAAGAACTCGTCTATCGGGGAAACAGGCACCCCGGTCCCGCTCGGGCGGGGCGCCATGTCCAGGACGCCCAACACGCGCGGCCCCCGCTCGTAGTCGGGCGGCGCGTGTGTCGCCAACGCCCTGGCGCCGACGGCCCCGTGCCAGTTCCCGCGCGGCACATCCCATGCGTGGTCGACAAGGAACTCCGCCGCCTCGACCGTCTTCTCGTCACCCCTCCGCGTTGAGGATCGCCCGCGCCGTAGCGACGGCTGGAACCACGCTCTCGTCCTGGGCTATACGTTGAGGGACGGAGCGGTCGTTTACCCGTAGCGCGCAGCGGGCCTGGTACTACTCGGCTTGAAGCGCCGTCATCGATCCCGCCCGCTCGGCGGGGGTCGATAGCGTCCACGGCGCAACCCACAAACCGGCTTTGGTCGACCCCAGGGACCGTGCTCGGCTCCGACAAGCCGCACGAGCTCTACTGGCTCAGCTCGGTCAGCGACGTAGTCGTGGATTTCGGTGCGGAATCCGCTGGTCGTGTGCAACCGTGGGAGGCCGCTGCCGGAGTGCCGGAGTGGACCGGGCGGCGGGTGGATGGTGGGGCGGAACCCCTGTCGTGCGGTCGGTCTCTTGCCCATCGCCATTGGCCGTCAGTGTACGGGATTGGATCGCGCCGGGGTCAAGCCGGATCCGCGACTTTCGCCACGTGTTGGCGAGCGCGAGGATCTGAAGGAGACGCGACTCCGGCCGACCGCAAGATGTTGTGGTCACTGGCGGCATCGTCAAGCCAACAGCCTGCGCGTGTGCTCACCGGCGTCAAGGCGCGTCGCTTCGCTCCGCCCCCGCTGCGCGGGGCTGACGGCCTTGACGCCGGCTCCGCGCACGCTCGTCCAGACTGGCTCTTGTTGACGATGCCCATTCATACGCCCCCTACATGTTGTGGTCGCCGTCCTGTCCGAGGTCCTTCACTTTCCAGCGACCGTTGACAGCCACGGGCTGCTAGACACCGAAACGGCGACAGCGCGACCGTGTCGAGCGACTGCGTATCAGTTCCCGCGACTCGGCAGGATACGTGCCACAATAGTACTATCGGCGCAAGCGGCTGGTCGGCCCGACCGCTGGATCGCGCCAGAGACGGGCCCGGAGCGGACGGAACACTTCCACATCGGGGAACCAAAGGCGAGCCGAGAGGGCAAGAAGCCGGGCCGCGCGCCTGACACAAGGCGCAACGCCAAACGACAGTCAAGACGGACGGGTATTATATGAATCTCCTCAAACACGTGTGGGTAGGGGCGGGGCCAGTTCGATGCCGCCGCAGCAGAGAAACAGCATCGAGATGAGCGCGCCGTGCGAGTGGAATCCGTAGGCGCGGCGGGCGATTACGCGCAGCTTGTTGTTGAAGCCCTCCACCGGCCCGTTGGTCATCTTCGTGTCCAGGTAGGCCAGGATGCCAGCCGCGTGCTTGCGGATGGTCCGCGCCAGCTTGACGAACGGCGCCAAGCGCGACCGCGCCGCCCACGCCAACCACTGGTCGAGCATGTCGGGCGCCTCGTCCGGGGTGGCCTGCTCCAGGATGACCGCCAGGTACTCCTTCAACTCGTAGGCGCGGTCGAGGGCACGATTCTGGCGGCGTAGCGCCGCCAGACGCCGCTTCTCGCCGGGCTTGAGCCGGGCCGGGTGTTTCAGCAGGCAGAAGCGCGCCCCCTTGAGCGTCTTGGCCGCCTTGGCGCCCAGGCGCCGTTGCTCCGCACGCCGGACCTCGTCGACCGCGTCCGAAGCAAGCCGTTCTACATGGAACCGGTCGAAGACCACCTCGGCGTGCGGTATCCGCGCCCGCAACGCTTTCTGCCAACTCGCGGCCAGGTCCGCCGTCACCAACACAATCTGCTCGCAGCCGGACGGTCCCAGCAGGTCGAAGAACTTCTCCAGTGTCTCGGCGCTGCGTCCCTTGCCGGCCCACACCACCCGCCGCTTGTCGTGGTCGACGACCACCGTCAGATAGTGATGCCGTTTGCGGTAGCTGAACTCGTCGACCCCGATACGCCGCAGCCCGGCGAGCCGCCCCGGGTCCAGCCGCCGCGACACCATCCGCTCGACGATGCTCCCGACCGCCTGCCACGAATCCCCAACGCGCGACTGACCGTCGTCCGGTCGGTCACCTGCGCCAGATACGCCGCCAGCTCTTCGAATGCCGCCGTGAACACGCTGTTGCCCGCCGCCCACGGCACCCGCTCCACCCGCACGCCGCACTGCCGGCACGACACCCGCCAGGGCGCATACTGCAGCCACACCGGCGTCCGCCCCCACGGCAGATGACGCCACTGCCGCAACGGTCGCCGGTCGTAGCGCGGCCCCCGACGGCCGCAAGTCCCACACCGCGACCGCCGCCACGACGGCCGTACCCAGACCGACAACGGGCCGTCGGTCGCGACGTGTGCATCCCGGACGTGCATCTGGGTGACACCCAGCAACCGCCGTAGTAGTGTGGTCACACGCATGGGGCTCTCCTCCTCGCTGGTCGTCGTCGAACACGCCAATGAGACCAGGAAGCCCCTGCGTTCTGCAACCGCTGAGTCGAACCAGACCCGAGCAGACCGTACGCGCCAAGCCATCGCCACCCTGCCCGCCCGCCGGCCCGGCGCTGCCGGCCGGCGCTGAACCGGAGGTGGTCGTTTCCGGGTGCGCAAGCCGGTTCTGTGGACGGCCGGGACGTTTCCGTCCAGGCCGGGCCGCAAGGCCCATAACTGCTGTCTGAGCGGAGGGGCGGGCGGCGTGTCACCCGACAGGGTCGAAGCGCAGCGGAGAAGGCGCGCAGCGCCTTGACACGCCGCCCGTCCCGTAGCTACCCCGCCTCACACACCACCCGCCACCACCCGCCGACCGGGCTCAACCCGACCCACTCACGTTTTAGGAGAGCCTATTATAT
>WTFV01000144.1 GCA_011523845.1 Acidobacteriota bacterium
ACAATTCTCGACAAGAAGGGCGTTGCCGTGCGCGCGGGTCATCACTGTGCCGGGAGCCGCGAGCGGGACGGCCGCGGTCGTCCAAGCGGCGAGAACGGAGGCTCTAGGCCGCATGACGACCCCGAACAATTCCGGGCCGCGCTCCAGCAACACGGTCGACCACGCCGGCGGAGGGGCGGCTCCGCGAGCCCCGACGGCCATTTTCAGGATCGGCGAACTCGTGGCGTTGCGGTCAGATCCGGACACGGTATTGCCGATCGTCGACGTGGACGAAGGCGGCGCCGAAACCCGCTACCGGGTGTTTCGCGACGGACGCCAGACCTCGTACTACGAGAGCCAACTCCGGCCCGTAGAGGCCGACCGCGAACCGTCTCATCTCGGCGCCGACGAACTGCGCGCGTTTCTGACCAGCCTGCATCTTCTATCGCCCTCGACCGCCAACCTGTATTCGTTGCGCTCGGGGCGCGTCCGCTTCGTGCCCTACCAGTATCGTCCCGTTCTGAGGCTGATCCGAGCCGACCGGCCGCGCCTGTTGATCGCCGACGAGGTGGGTGTGGGAAAGACGATCGAGGCTGGGCTGATCGTCAAGGAGTTGCGCGCACGGACCGACATCTCTTCGGTGCTGGTGATTTGCCCCAAGGCGCTGGTCACCGAGCGCAAGTGGTTCGTCGAGATGAAGCGTTTCGACGAGCGCTTCGAGGCGCTCGACGGCCGGACCCTGCGTCACTGCCTGCGCGAGACCCGTCTGGAAGGGGAATGGCCGGACCGCTACGCCAGGGCAATCGTTCCCTTCTCCCTGTTCGATTCGGACCTTCTCCTGGGCCGGGACGGGGGCGCTGCGCCGGATGACGAGGGGCTGCTCGCCCTCGATCCGCCGCCGAGGTTCGACCTGGTGATCGTCGATGAGGCGCATCACATCCGCAACCCCGACACCTATCTGCATCAGGCGGTTCGCTATTTCTGCGACAACGCCCAGGCTGCGGTCTTCCTCACCGCTACCCCCGTGCAGCTCGGCAGCCGGGACCTCTTCACCCTGCTGAACGTGCTGCGCCCCGACCTGGTCATCGACCGGCCGAGCTTCGAACAGATGGCCGCGCCCAACGGGTTCATCAACGCGGCCGTGGGCCACTGCCGTGCCGCGGGCGACGGTTGGCGGACCGAAGCCCGCGCTTGCCTGGACCGGGCCGAGCGGACCGAATGGGGCCGCCTGTTCCTGCGGGAATCGCCTGCGTTCCGGCACGTCTGCGATCTCCTGGAGGAAGACCGGATCGACGAGCCGAGCCGCATCCGCATCGTCCGGTCGCTGGAAGAGCACTACACCTTCAGCCCGATGATCAACCGGACGCGCCGCCGGGATATCGGCGAGTTCACGACGCGGCGGCCCGAAACGGTGACGGTCGAGTTCACCCCGGACCAGCGCCGCCTGCATGACGACCTGCTGGACGTCGTGAGCCGCATCCTTGAACGCACTCACGGCCGGCAGAACGTCAGGTTCATGATGACCACGCTCCGCCGGCAAGCGGCGAGCTGCCTTTACGGCCTCGCCCCGTTCATGCGTGACATGCTCGCCGGAAGGCTGGACGGCCTCGAAGCGGTCGAGAACTCCGACGGCGCTCCAACGGCCGATCCCGAGTTCCTTGCCGGGATCCGAGCCGATATCGAAGCCCTCGTCGAGCGGGCCGAGTCGCTCGATCCCCACGACCTCAAGGTCCGGGCCTTCGTCAAGGTCCTGCGGGACAAGGGCGGAATGGCCAACAACAAGGCGCTGGCCTTCAGCACCTTCCGGCATACGCTGGCATACGTCGCGAGACACGTGGCGGACGCGGGAATGCGCTACGGAGTCGTCCACGGCGCCGTCCCGGACGATGAGCGTTCGGAGTTCCGCCGGCGCTTCGCCCTGCCGAAGGAGGACCCGGATGCGCTGGACGTGCTTCTGTCCTCGGAGGTCGGCGGGGAGGGCCTCGACTTCCAGTTCTGCGACCTGCTGATCAACTACGACCTGCCGTGGAACCCCATGCGCATCGAGCAGCGTATCGGGCGCATCGACCGCTACGGCCAGAAGAGCGAGAGTGTCGCCGTCGTCAACCTGGTGACACCGGGCACGGTCGATGCGGACATCTACCAACGCTGCCTGATGCGGATTGGCGTGTTCCACCACGCGGTGGGCGGCAGCGAGGAGATACTGGGCGAGATCACGCGGGAGATTCGCGACATCGCCGAGAGCTTCACGCTGACGCCGGAACAGCGCGCCGAACGCCTGCAGCAACTCGGCGACAACAAGATTCGCCAGGTCCAGGAAGAAACCGCGCTGGAAGAGAAGCAGGCCGAGCTGTTCGGCCTGACGGTTCCCAACCGGTCCTGGCGCGAGGAGATCGCGGAAACCGAGAGCTTCTGGCTCGCGCCAGAGGCGCTGCAACGCTGCGTCTCCAGCTATCTCTCCGCCATCGCCGGCACCCGCGGCGGGTTTCTTCAGGGCGGCAAACCGCTCAAGACGCTGCGGCTGGGCCGAGACAGCCGTTCCGCACTGCTCGACGACTTCCGCCGACTGCCGCGTTCGAGCGATCCCGTCGCCCGGCAGTGGGAGAAGTGGCTGAGGGGCGCCGAGCCGTTGCTCCCCGTCACCTTCGACCAGGAGACCGCCGCCGCCGAGCCCAATGCCGTCCATCTCGACGTCCTACACCCCCTGGTGCGCCAAGCGGCCCGCCATCTCGAACGCTCCGAAACGGTGCAGGTCAACCTGACCGCGCCGAGCGACTCGCTCCCTCCGGGCGGCCATCGCTTCGCCCTCCACCAATGGCGCAAGGCGGGCGCGCAGCCCGACGATTCCCTCGTGGCCGTCGCCTCCGACCCGAGCCTTGAAGCATGCATCCTGTCCCTGCTGGAGAAGGCAGCCGATGCCCCGGACGAGGCGCCGCCCGAACTCGCGGCGACGGACCGGCTCGACGAGCGCCATCACACCCTCTGGCGCGCCGCCCGTGCGAATCACATGGCGGAGAACCGGAAACTGGTCGAGCACCGCATTCAGAGCCTCACGATCAGCCACCGCGCCCGCAGCAAGGTGCTGGAAGACCAGATCGAAAGCGCGACCGACGAGAAAATCCGACGCATGAAGGAGGGAGAGTTGGCGCGCGCCGACCGGGACTGCGAGCGCCGGATCGCGGATCTGATGAGGCTCGCGGACAGCGCCGACATCCATACCACCCTCGTCGTGCAGGGCCTGCTGACGCTTACGCGGGGCGACGCGGCGTGAGCGTCATCGAACGGGTGCGGCGCGACCGCGAGGACCTGGCCCGCGTCCTGACGAAATATTCCGGCATCCGCAGGATCGTCGAGGACCTCTATCCCGACACCGCGCATTTCATATACGAGCTTCTCCAGAACGCCGAGGACACCGGAGCGTCCGAGGCATCCTTCGAACTCTCGCCCGACTCGCTCGCATTCGAACACGACGGACGGACGTTCGACGAAGCCGACATCCGGGCGATTACCAACATCGGGGAGGGAACCAAGGAGGACGACGAGGAGCGCATCGGCCGCTTCGGCATCGGGTTCAAGGCCGTGTTCGCCTACACCGAGACGCCGCGCATCTGGTCACCGACCTATTGCTTCGGGATCGCCCAAATGGTGCTTCCCTCGGAGCTTCCCCCGCGCCCGGACCTTGGCGGCCGCACGCGGTTCGAGTTTCCCTTCAACTCCGCGAAGAAGCCGCGGGCGCAGGCCTTCCAGGAGGTACGTGACGGTCTCGAAGAGACCTCCGACAACACTCTGCTGTTCCTGTCCAGCATCGAGGAGATCCAGTGGCGCATCGTGGGCGGCCGGGAGGGGCGCCTGCTCCGAATTCAGCATTCGGAACACCACATCGAGATCCTGCGCGAGATCGACGGCAGCCCGACCGAGAGCTCCCATTTCCTCCGCTTCACCGAACGCGTCGAGGGATTGGAGCGCCAATACTCCGCCATCGCGTTCGAGCTCGAGCCGCTGGCGGGCGGCGGTCCCTCCGACGAGCAGGATCCGTTCGCCAGACGGTTTCGAATCGTCCCGGCCGCCCGGGGATGCGTCGCGGTCTACTTCACGGCCGCGAAGGAGACCTCCAACCTGCGCTTCCATCTCCACGCGCCCTTCGTGCCCGAGCTCAGCCGCTCCAGCATCAAGGACACGCCGGCGAACGAGCCGCTGTTCCGGCAGCTTGCCGGACTCGCGGCCGGATCGCTGATCGCGATCCGCGATCTTGGCCTGCTCGACCGGGAGTTTCTCGCCGTCCTCCCGCACGACCGGGACACGATCCCCGCCCCGTACGCGCCCATTCGCGAGGCGATCGTCAGGGCGATGAACGAGCTGCCGCTCACGCCGGTCCATTCCGGCGGCCACGCTCCCGCCAGGCGCCTGCTGCAGGCAGGCGCCTGGCTGAAGGCCCTGCTGGACGGCGCCGACCTCCGCTTCCTGATCGACGACGACGGCGGTCCGCTCGACTGGGCCATAGCCGCGACGCAGAGAAACAGCGACGTCGACCGCTTCCTGCGCAGCCTGGCGATCGAGGATTGGGACATCGAGCAGTTCGTGGAAGTGCTGGAAGACCGGATGCTGAGGAGACCCGTTCTCTCTTCCCCAGCCAACAGGTGGGTTCACGGTCCCGAGCTGAAGTTGCTGGAATGGATGGGGCGGAAACCGGACGCCTGGCACGGTGCGCTGTATGCCCTCTTCCATCGAGAGCTCGAAGACCGGCTGCATCGTTTCCGCGGCCTCCGAATCGTCAGACTGTCGGACGGCGCGTACGGGGCAGGCGGCGAGTGCTTTTTCCCCACCGCGGAGAATCACGAAGACGACGTTCATCCCCGCGTTGCGAGGGACATCCTCACCGGCGGGAGCAAGGCCGAACAAGAAGGCGCCAGGAGGTTCCTGGAAGGCATCGGCGTCCGGGAGGTTGGAGAACTTCAGCAGATCGAGGCCGTTCTCCGGCAACGATACGCCGATCCCGACCGCGTCCCGCCCTGGAACACCTATGAATCCGACCTCAAACGGTTCATCGCGTTGGCGGAAAAGAACAAGGACGCTCGCAGCCTCTTCGAGGACTATGTGATTTTCCAGCGCGCCGACGGTCTCTGGTCCCGGCCCGACGGCGTCTACCTCGACGCTCCCTGGCTCGACACCGGACTAGAGGCGTATTTCGGACCCCTCGGGGACCGGGCGGGCCGGGCGGCATTGTCCGACAGCTACAAGGGCTTCGACATGCCGGAGCAATTCGTCCAGTTCGCTGAATTGTGCGGCGCCGCCGTTCGCCTCGAAGTCCGTGAAACCCGTTGCCACGGGAATCCGCATGCCGGCTATCTTCATTCCGCTCCGGGGTACACATTCACGCAAACCGGAACGGACCGCGACTTCGTCATCCCCGAGCTCAACGCCTTGCTCGATAATCCGACCCTGCCACTCTCCCGCCTTGTCTGGAACACGCTGCGCCGGAGGTCGGACGACGAACGCATTCTCCGCGCATGCTACCGGCACAACCAGTCCAACGAACCGCACTTCGCCGATTCGCAGCTCGTTCACCAGTTGCGCGAGAGCGCCTGGATTCCTCAGGGAGACGGGGCGTTCGTTCGTCCGGCCGAGGCCTCGACTGACCTCCTGCCCGAGGGGTTCGCCATCAATTCGGGCTGGCCCTGGCTCGCCGCGGTCCGCTTCGGCGCGGAAACCGAAGAGCGCGCCCGACAGCGCCGCAAGGCTCTGGAAATGGCCACCGAACTCGGCTTTTCCGACGAGGCCGCGCTGGCCGACGCAAAGCGGTTCGCGGAACTCGATCCCGCCGCCCGGCAGCGCATTCTCGCGGAGCACGAAAGCTCGATCGATCTGCCGCGGCGCGCGCCCAGGGACCGGCGGCGAAGGGCGGAATCGGTTCGGGAAGCAGCCAGGAAAGCGCCGGAGCGCACGACCGAGATGCGTTCGCGGTCGGTATCCGTCGACCGCGACGCCATCAAGAGAGAAAAGTCCATCCCCTATCTCCGCGATCTCTACACCAACTCCGATGGCGTCACCATCTGCCAGATGTGCAAGGACCGCCTTCCGTTCAAGCTGGCCGATGGAAGCTATTTCCTCGAGGCGGTGGAGTTTCTGCCGGGAATGGAGAAGCGCCACCATCAGAACTACCTGGCTCTTTGTCCGAATCACGCGGCGATGTACATGCATGCCAACCCCTCCCGGGACGAGATGAGGGACAGGTTTCTCGCCCTGGACGGTAGCGAAATGGAGCTATCGCTCGCCGATCGGTCGGTCACGATCTACTTCACCGACACGCACATCGCTGATATCAGGGTCCTCGTCGAAGTCGAGGATTAAAGGCCTGTCCACACGCCTCATCCGGTCCCGCAGCATCTCCGAACCCGGGCGCGGCGCATCGGCCATCCACCCGATCCGGGAAGGTAGTCGTATCTCTCGGGGTTAAGGCTCGTAGCGGGGGCGCGAGTCTCCCGCGGCGGCGCCTTCTGACCACGAAGCAGCACGGCCGACAGCTTTGCTGGGCCGACCCGGCCGCACGCTCCGGCGCCTGGGCCGGCCGCATCCGCATCGGCTGCTTCGCCGGCGACACCGCTGTCACTCAGGCCGCGCCGAAGAACGGCTGACCGCTCTTGCGCCATCGTCGCCGGACCGTGCCCGCTCACTGCCCGGAGCCGGCAAAAGGGATGCGGAGCTTGGCCGGAGTGAGGCGCGACCCGGAGAGGTGCCCGCGCCCGATTCCCCCTTTCGGAGCGCGCCCATGACCGATCCCGACACCATCTCCGCCGACTACACGCTGCGGCCGAGCGAGCTCGCCGCCACCCTCAAGGTCCTCATCGATGCCAGACAGCCCGTGATGGTCAGGGGATCTCCCGGCTGCGGAAAGAGCGAGCTCGCGCAGCAGGTCGCCGACGAAGGCCGCCGCGGCTACTGCGACGTCCGGGCGCTGCTGCTCGATCCCGTCGACGTGCGCGGCATCCCCTGGCGCGACAGCGACAACCGCACCCGCTGGGCGGCCCCAGACTTCCTGCCGCCCTCGGACAGCACCGACCTCTGGCTCGTCAACCTGGAGGAGCTCCCCTCCGCCGTGCCCATGGTGCAGGCGGCGCTCTTCCAGCTCGTCCGCGACCGCAAGTGCGGCGAGTACGAGCTTCCGGAAGGCGCCTCGATCATGGCCTGCGGCAACCGCGAGGGCGACCGCGGCGTCACCCATCGCATGCCGACCCCGCTGGCCTCGCGCTTCGTCCACCTCGAGGTCAAGGTCGACCCGTCGGACTGGTGCGAATGGGGGGCCGCAAACGGCATCGCGCCCGAGACTCTCTTCTTCATCCAGCTCAGGCCGGAGCTTCTCGACCAGTTCGATCCCCAGTCGCGCGATGCGGCGTTCGCATGTCCCCGCACGTGGGAGTTCGTCTCGAACGTCGTGAAGCAGCGCGGCAGCCTCGACCCGGCCGCGGAGCGGGCGCTGTTCCGCGGCGCCGTGGGCGAGGCCGCGGCGGTCGAGTTCTCGGCCTTCCTCAAGGTCTGGCGCGAGCTGCCTCACCCCCGCGCCGTCATCGACGATCCCGAGAACGCCCTGGTGCCCGAGAACGCGAGCGCGCTGATCGCGCTCTGCGGCTCGCTCTACCGCATGGCCGACGACGTCAACCTCGGCTCCATCGTCTCTTACGCCATGCGGCTCAGGCGCGAGGTGGGCGAATTCCTGGTGGGCTCGTGCATCCGCCGCGAGCCCGATCTCCAGCGCACCGACGCCTTCATCCGCTGGGCCGCCGCGCGGACCCAGTAACCCCTTCTCCCCGGGAGACTCCACCCATGAACCTTACCCACGACGCCATGCTGGTCAGCTTGCGCATCACCGCCTGGTCCGGCCGGCTCTACGACCGCCAGGCCTCCAACCACGTCGCCGCCCACCATGACGCGGCCGCCAGCGCCGGCAGGTACAACAAGCGCCTGCTGCCCAAGGCCGCTTTCGCCGCGCTCACCGCCACCGTGAGCGAGGCCCGCGCTCAGCACTACGCCAACTCGCTTCCCTGGGACGACCAGGGGAGCCGGCTGCTCACGGTGGCCAACTACGAGGCCTACACCGAGCTCATGGACGGACTGCGCGAGCGCATGATCCGCGAGCGCGCGCGCTTCATCGAGGACTACGACGACAACGTCGACCGGGCCCGGCTCGACCTGGGCAAGCTCTTCCGCATCGGCGACTATCCCTCCAAGGAGGCGCTGCAGGGCAAGTTCGGGATCCGCTATCGCATCGTGCCCGTGCCGGACGCGGACCACTTCATGGCGAAGCTCGCGAGCCACGACACGGACCGGGTCAAGCGCGGTATCGAGCGCGAGATCGAGGAGCGCCTCCATGACGCCGTGGGCGATCTCTACCGGCGCCTCGGCGAGGCGGTGGAGCGCGTTTCCGATCGCCTCACCGAGGACGGCGAGGGGAAGCCTCTCGTCTTCCGCGACACCATGATCTCCAACGTCCGCGACCTGGTCGACGTCGTGCCCCGCCTCAACATCTTCGGGGACGACCGGCTCGCGCATCTGTGCCAGGAGGTGAAGGACAGGATCGCCCACGCCGATCCGGCGACGCTCAGGCCGTCGCCCGACTTCAACCCGAACGTCCGGCGCCAGGTGAAGCGCGATGCCGATGCGCTGATGGAGAAGTTCGCGGGGTATTTCGGGACCCCTGACGTCGACCGGGAGGCCGCGTGATGGCCGCTCGCCGGGAATCGGCGCGCCGCGTCAGCGACTGCGTGACCGCGCTGCTGCGCGACCAGCCCTTCTTCGGCAGTCTCGCGCTCAGGCTTCCGATCCGCCCCGACCCGGCCCGCGAGACGCTTGCGAGCGACGGGCGGGAGATCCGCTATTCGCCCGGCTGGGTCGCGAACACCGACGCCGATCTCATCAAGACCGCGATCGGACGTGTGGTGCTGGCCTGCGCGCTGAAGCACCACACCCGGCGTGGCGACCGTGAGCCCGGGCGTTGGCAGCACGCCTCGCAGCTCGTCACCCACGGCCTGCTGCGCGATGCAGGCTTCAAGTTGCCGCCCGAGGCCGAGGCTTGGGACGGGATCAGCGTGGAACAGGCCTACGACCGCCTGCCCGAACCGCAGGAAGGCGGCGGGCAGGGGAGCGACGGCCCGC
>WTFV01000042.1 GCA_011523845.1 Acidobacteriota bacterium
CCGCGCGGCCGGCCCGCTGCCGGTCGGCTCTCGGTGGTGACCGACCGGCAGCGGGCCGGCCGCGCGGTCGAGGACGCGCGCCGGCGATCAGGCGGCGGCCCGGGACCTCGTTCGCGGGGCGGGGCGGGCGCCGGCTCCGGTTCCGGCGGCGGCAGGCCGGCGTAAGCCGGCAGTTCCGGCGAGCGGCGGGCCGCGTTCCAGGGCCGACGGCGCGGTCTTTCTCTCCTTTCTTCCGTTGCAATTCCCCCTTGTCAGTGGGCGATACCGCCCGCGTATTCGGGTCGTGATTCGGCTGAAATATCTTATTGCCGCTAACGGCAACAAAAACCGCCCGTTATTCTTGCGGTTTCGCGGTTTGACTTTGAACCGTGTTTCGGTAGATTCTGCGGTTCACGACCCCTGGAGACTTCATACCTTGATTGGCGCCCGCCGCGTTTCGTGCGTACCTTCCCCGCCGCCATTCCAGGAGCAGTAGCCGCCATGCCCTCGAGAAATGAACCTTCCGCTGCTTCGATGTCCTTTCCCGGCGACTGGCGCGCGGGCGCGCTGCGGTCGCTGGTCGAGCTCTGTCGCAGGCGCGGCAGCGTCGGCGTCGACGACGTCCGGGCCGTGATTCCCGAGCAGGCGGCCGAGAGCGACCTGCGCGAGTTCGTCTCCGAGCTGAGCGCGGCGGGCGTCTCGGTGTCGCTGGCCGAGGACGAGCGGCACGGTCCGGCCGGCGCGTCGGTCGTCAGCCTCTATTTTCGGGACATCGGGCGGCAGGACCTGCTCGGTCCGGACGGCGAGTGGCGCGTGGCGCGGTCGTACCGCAACGGCGTGCGGCGGCGGGTGCGCGCGCTCACGCGGACCGTCGCGGGCGCCCGCGCCGCGGTGGCGGCCTGCCGCGCGGTGGCGGCGGGCGAACGCCCGGTGCACGCGGTGGTGATCGACGAGGTCGGCAAGCGGGGGCGCGCCGCGCTGGCGGCGGCGGCCGCGCGGGCGCAGGCCGCGATCGACGCCTGCGTCGAGGCGGACGCCGCGGTGGTCGACGGCGCGAGGTTCTGGTTCGGGCGCGACGCGGCGCACCGGCTGGTGTGCGGCCGGGCGCGGGTGCGGATGTCGCACGCGGTGCGCGCCCTCGGTTTGTGCCCGGACGTGTTCGAGGAGATGGTCTCGGCCGCGGGTCGCGAGCTGTCCCGTGTCGCGGTCATCGCGCAGGACGGCGCCGCGCAGGGCGGCGGCCGGGGCCGCCGGGTGGTTACCCGTTCCGGGGTCGCGGGTCCGGACCCGGCGGGTCTGCTCGATGCCGCGATTGCCGCGGCGGTCGCGGGCGGCAGGGCCGCGGAAGAAGCGCGCGGGCGGCTCATCGAGATGAACCTGCGGTTGGTCGTGAAATTCGCCAAGCGGGCGTACCGCCCGCACCTCGGCGTGTCGTTCCCGGACCTGATCCAGGAGGGCAACGTCGGGCTGATGAAGGCGGTCGAGCGCTTCGATCCCGCGCAGGCGCGCTTCTCGACCTATGCCGCGTGGTGGATCCACCAGTCGATGCGCAAGGCGATTATCGAGAGCGGCCGCACGGTGCGCATTCCCGCCCACGTGCAGGAGCGGCTGGCCGATGCGGCGGCGGCCGAGTCGGACGCGGTCCGCGAGGGCGGGTCGCGTCCGGGCGCGGCCGACCTGGCCGAGCGGATGGGCGTCGAGCCCGCCATGGTCGAGCGGCTGCGGCTGGTGCCGCGCCAGTCGGTGTCGTTCGATGCCCCCGTGAGGATGGATGACGACGGAGGCGAGACCTGGGGCTCGCGGCTCGCCGATCCGCACGCGCCGGACCCGGAGGCGCAGGTCCGCGGGCAGGAGTTCCGGGGCGTGCTGCTCGACCTGATGCGGCGTGAGCTGCGGGGCGTCGAGCAGGCGGCGCTCTGCCGCCGCTTCGGGCTCTCCGGCCTGGCGGATCCGTCGGGTGACAGGCTGCTGAAGCGGATGTCGCGCGACAGTCTCCGGCGGCTGGAGATGCGCGCGCTGCGCAAGATCCAGGGGTCGGCCGGCGTGGAGTCGTTGCGCGGGTTCCTCGGCGCGGGCGGCGCGTTCGGGGCCGCCGGCGGGTGAGCTGGACCGGCGGCGTTCACGCCGCGTTCCGGTCGCGTTCGACAACCGTTGCGAGGAACCGAGCGGGGTCGGCCGCCTGGGTGAGCCCGGCCCGGCGGCGCATGCGATGGTCAGCCCTCCTGTTCGGCTGCCTCATGCCCGCAGATGATGCGGACGCGCTCCAGCAACTGGTTCCCGGTGCTGCAGTCGATGATCGACTCTCCGACTTCGGCCAGCCGTTCGGGGTCGCGCAGTTCGGTGATGGCGGTCGCCAGTTGGTCGGCGGTCGCGGTCTCGAACTTGCGAGCCGCCTGGCGGTGGAGGAGTGACCGGCCAGCGGCTCGCCCTTCGGCTCGCCCTTGGGCTCGCCCTTCGGCGCGCCCTTGGGCTCGCCCTTCGGCGCGCCCTTGTTCCAGGCCTTCGGCGTAACCCTGTTGTACCCACTCGCGGGTCCATTCCTGGACTCTCTCAGCCAGCATCGTGCGTACCTCCTTGAGTCGTGTCAGCGGGTCGGGGTTGTCTCGCGTCGAGCTACTGGGAGCAGCAGCGCGTTGACCCAGGCGCTGAATGCTTCGGTCAGCGCCTGATCGTCATGGCGTGCCAGCAGGCCGGTGTAGGTCAGCATGCGCACGGGGCCATCCGCCGGTCGACTGTCGACTGGAACTCCAGCAGCACGACGACGTAGAGCCATCGGTCGTCATGGAAGCGGATCCGCCAGATCAGGTCGCTGTGGCGTTGCTGGAGGCTCCTGGTGACGTAGCTGGCGGGCAGGGCGTCCAGCGCCGCGAAGTCGAGCGCCTCGCTCCAGTCGCGGGCGGCGAAGCCGGAGAGCAGATCGCGGATCATGCGTGGGCGAGAGAACAGGCGCTTGTAGCCGGGGTCTTTCATCGATCCGAAGGTCCATCATATCGCGGCGGCCTTCGGCGCCGACGAGGGCCACCTGAGCGGTGCACGGGTTCCTGGCGCGGTCAGGTTGCGCTACGGGCGGTCCGCAGGCGATGTGTGGTCGGGATGTCAGGGTGCCGGTGGAGTTGCGGCCGGCGTCTCGCCTCGCTGGGCGGCCTTGCGCAATTCGATCTCGGTTGGGCGGGAGCTCCGGGGCGTGTGCCGCTCGCTGTCATCCGGCGCCCGTTCCGCGGCGTCCGAGCAGGCGGTGCTGTGCCGCCGGTTCGGGCTCGGGTTCTGGCGGACGGGGCCGGTGCGATGTGGCTGAATCGGATGCCGCGGGACCGCGTCCGGCGGCTGAAGATCCGGGCGCTGCTGCAAGATCCACGGGTCGGCGCACGTGGAGTCGTTGCGGGGCTTCTCGGCGGGGATGGCGCGTTCGGCCCGGCTCATGTGGTGAGCGGGACTGCCGGCGTTCAGGCCGCGTCGCGGTGGTGCTCGAGAACGGTTGCGAGAAACTCCGCCGGGTCGAAACCGATCGCGGCGGCGACCTTGAGGAACTCGATGACGTCGAGGCGGCGGTAGCCGTTCTCGTACTTGCCGACGAAGGACGTCGGCCGGCGCAGCCGGGCGGCGACGGCCGCTTGGGTAAGCCCGGCCCGACGGCGCATGCGGCGGAGCCCTTCCGAGAAGAGGGCTGCGTCGTGCCGGTAGCTGGCGGTCTGCTGTCTTTCTCTCTGGTCCGGCGTGAGCGTCTCGGTGTTCGGAATCATCGGATTTTCTCGGGACGGGATGATCGCAGTCTGCGGCGCAGTCTCGTGTTCCCGGGAAGTGTAGGGACCGTTGGAACCTGGACGGGGAGTCCGCGTCAGGTCCGGGTCTTGGTCGACGGTTCCGGACGCGGGACGTTGCAGCGGCGGGCTGCGTCCAGGTCGGCCGGCTCGTCCATGAACGTGTTGATGAACTCGCCGGGATCGAAGCCGATCGCGCGGGCGATCTGGATGAACTCGATCACGTCGAGCCTGCGTTCGCCGGCCTCGTACTTGTAGACCCACTGCTGCGTGTGGTTGAGGCGCTCGCCCAGGGCGGTCTGGGTCAGACCGGCTCGCAGGCGCATCTCTCGCAGGTGGCGGCGCAGCCGGGCGGCTGTGGGGTCGAAGTTCGAACGGCTCACGCTTGGTGGTTTCTGGCAGGGCTGGGGCAGGTACCCCAAGTTGGTGTACCGGCGGGGTGTGGTTCATGCTTCCGGTGGGTCGGCTCCCCTTGTGAAGGAGGGAAACGCTGTGTCAACCGCTAGCTCGGTCTTTGTTTCGGTGAAGAGGATTGTTGTCGCGTTTCTTGTTGGGATCCTTGTTTGGCCGCCTTCCGTGACGGCTGGTCCGATTCTCGAATCCGCGATGCGGAGGGCTGCTCTGGAGAGCGGCATGCGGATCGTCCAGGCGCAGGGAGGTAGCTGCCAGGATCTGACCCTTGAGGGCCGGGATGAGGCTGAAGACCGTGGTACGGCCCTTTGGCTAGTCATGGGGTTGTTGCCGATCTACTTCATCCCGGCAGCCCCGATTGCAGCGCATTCGATGACGCCGGAGCCGCCCACGCAACTGCTGACGGGTCTGGACCGGGCCCAGGTGCAGTGCTTCGCGGACGGTTACTCGCCGGTGATGAAGGGAAAACGGATTCGTTCCTCCTGGATCGGTTACGGGATCTCGGCTGGGATCTCGGTGCTTCTCTATACCGCGTTGGTGACGGCGTCCTGAGAGCTTGAAGTGGAGGCGGGCGCTCAGCCGGCGCTCAGCCCCGGGCGTTCGGGCTTGGGTGCCCGAACTTGGTGTCCCGGCGGGTATGGTTCGGGTTCAAGAGAACGGGTAGTTCTCGTGAACCACGCATTCGCAGGTACGGGAGATTCATTGCATGGCTGAAGACCATGAAGAATCGCGACCCTTGGCGCCCGACAGCGAGACCGTCGCTGCGACCGATAGCGACGGCCGCGGAGTGGATCGTGATGCGACGGACGACTTCGTCGCGACGCTGGCCGCCGGGGTGGACCGCATCCTCCGTGCGTTCGACGAGAAGCTCAGATATGACGAATCCAAGCAGCAGGTCATCGACCGTCAGCACGACGAGCTCGTGGGTCACCGCGCCGACCTCGTCGCTCAGGCCGCGCGTCCGTTCATCTACGGGATGATTCACCACCACGCCGAGATCGGGAAACTGCTCGCCGCGGTCCGCGACGAGCCCGCCGTCGAGATGTCGTCGGCCAAGGTCTGCGAGCTGTTCGAGAGCCTGCTGGAAGACGTAGAGGACGTGCTCAGCGAGAACGGCGTGGCCGCCTACCGCGCCGAAGTGTCGGAACCGTTCGACCCGGCGCGCCAGACCGTGGTCGGGAGAGCCCTGACGACCACCGACGAAGAGCGTTCCGGAACCGTCGCCGCATGCCTCGGCCCCGGGTTCGAACGCGACGGCAGGATTCTCGTCAAGGCGCGCGTGTCCGCGTACCGCTACGAGCCGTCGCGGTCGGGTTCATGACAGGTGTGACTGCTGCCTCCGGCGCAACGACGGCCGCCCCCGGACTGTTCCACCGGCATCGGGAGGACGGGAGGAATGACGAGCAGCGACAAGAAGAACCGCATCTTCGGCATCGACCTGGGAACCACGTACTCCTGCATCGCCTACGTCAACGACGCCGGCAAGACCGAAGTCGTGCCCAACACCGACGGCGACCTCACCACGCCTTCGGTCGTCTACTTCGAGGACTCTCGCAACGTGGTCGTCGGCAAGACCGCGAAGGAGGAGCTGAAGACGAGTCCGGAACGGGTCATCTCGCTGGTCAAGAGGAGCATGGGCGAGAAGGACGTGCGGTTTTCCGGAGTCGCCGACACGCCTCTTACTCCGCAGGAGGTCTCCGCCCATATCCTGCGCAAGCTGGTCCAGGACGGTCAGGACTACACCCGCCAGGAGGAACCGATCAAGGACGTCGTCATCACGTGCCCCGCCTATTTCGGCTTCTCGCAGAAGGAGGCCACCCGCCAGGCCGGTGAGCTCGCCGGGCTGAACGTCCGCTACGTGATCCCGGAACCCACCGCGGCGGCCATATTCTACGGCATGACCGAGGACACCTCGGGGAAACAGACGGTGCTCGTGTACGACCTCGGCGGCGGCACGTTCGACGTGACCGTCATCGAAGTCGATGCGGGCAACATCGAGGTCGTCTGCGTCGACGGCGATCACAACCTCGGCGGCGCCAACTGGGATGAGGACGTCGCGACGTGGTTTGCGGAGAGGTTCTGCGAGGAGCATGGCACGAAGACCAGCGAGCTGATGGACTCGGACGAGACGTGGCAGGAATTGCTCGACCTGGCCGAAACGGCGAAGAGATCCCTGACCTCGAAGACGAAGCACTCGACACGAGTGACCCATGGAACGAATCGTTCGCGCATCGAGATGACGCGGGACGAGTTCGACGCGATTACCAACGGCCGCCTCGAGAACACTGTCATGCTCACGAGGAGCGTCCTCGAGAAGGCGAAGGCCAAGGGCCGGCACGACATCGACAAGATACTGCTGGTGGGCGGGTCGACCTACATGCCGCAGGTGCAGGGCCGCCTGAAGAAGGAGTTTCCCTCCATCGGTGACATCGGCCTGCTCGATCCCAACCAGGCGGTGGCCAAGGGGGCCGCGGTGTTCGGCTACAAGTGCTATCTCGACGACGAGATCATGAAGCGAGTCGGAGAGCAGACCGGCAACGATGTGTCGGGCGTGGCGGTCGAGGCGCTTCCCGAGGCGCTACGGGAGCGCGCCGAGGCGAGCGTGGCGCTCGACCAGGGACTGCAGCTTGTGCAGATACGGAGCCTGACCCGCAAGACGGTTCAGAACGTCACGTCGAAGAGTTTCGGGACCGTCGCGGTGGACGCCGTGTCGGGCAAGTCCCATGTAGTCAACCTGATCCTCGTCGACGAGCAGGTGCCGGTGGACGTTACCAAGGAGTTCCGCACGGTGGCGGAGGGTCAGACCACGGTGCTTGTGCGTTGCATGGAGAACACAGTTCGCGAGAAGGGCGACGTTGACCTCGAGGGGTGTACGGAAATCGGCAACGCCGAGCTGCGCTTTGCCCGACCGTTGCCGTCGGGGTCTCCGGTGGAATTGCGTTTCTTTCTTTCCGCTGATGGGCTGCTCACCGTGCACGCAACGGACTTGACGACGGGCGGCAAGGTCGACATCAGCATCGCGACGACTGCGATCCTGACGCCGGAGGAGGTTGAGCAGCGGAAGGCTCAGAACATGGCAATCACGGTGAGTTGAAGTTTTCGTGGTTGGGTGGGCGTGCACGACCGGGGCTGCTTTGCGAAGCGGAGCCGAGAGGTGGTGGCAGATGCCGTCGGAAAAGGTGACCAGACTGCTCAAGGATCTTGACTGTGGGGATCTGTATGAGTTCCTGAAGCTGGATCGGAGCGCTTCGCCGGCGGATCTGCGCGCCGCGGCGGAGAACGAATGGAACAGGATACACAGCAAGGGGCTCAGAGGTGGTCGCTGGGATGCTCGCAAGGAGCTCGCCGGGGAGTGCAAGTCCATATTCCGGGACGATACGAGCAAGCGGGACTACGACCGCGAACTGGAGAAAGCTGCTGCGCGGAGCAAGATCGACGACGGTGTTGGGTCGTCTCATGAGTCGGCCAGTGAAGCTGATCGGCAACCGCAGCCTTCCGTGAACCGCCGACAGGCGGACTCGCCGGAGCGGCAGCGCGTACCAATGGTTCACTGTGGGACGTGCTGGCGGGAGATTCCGGCGAGTGCTCTGACGTGCCCGTACTGCGGTGTCCCGATTGTGGTTCCGCCGCCTGCAGGCTCCGCGAGGAGCAGAGGGGTGGCCGCGGTGCTCTGCATCGTGGGGCTTTTTTCCCTCTTCTTGACGGCGCCCGTCGCGGGATTGCACCGCTTTTATGTGGGTAAAGTCGGTACCGGGCTCCTGATGCTCCTGAGCGGCGGTGGTTTTGGCGTCTGGACGGTGATTGATCTCGTCCTCATCCTGGTGGGACGGTTCAGGGACCGTGACGGATCTCGCGTTCTGGTGTGGTCCCGGAAACTCGGGTTCCCGGGCTTCGAGTTCTTCGGGTCGCTCGGTTGGTCTCCTCGTCTTCGGTGGGTTCCCCTACTCCTGTTGGCCGTGTTCGGGGCAGCTTTGTTGCTCGACTCTGTGACAGGCACGCGTGAGCAGCTCACGGGTGAACCCCCACCGCAGTCGACACCTCCGCTGGAGGGTAATGGGGAATCGGCGCTGCTTGAGGCTGAAGTTGCCTTGGGGCTGGACGGATCCGCGCGGCGTCGCATTCAGAGCGGCCTGGCGATTGCGGGATTCGATCCCGGGCCGGTAGATGGCGTGTTCGGCAGTCGCACGCGGGCGGCGATTCGGCAGTGGCAGAGCCAGGTGGGTGTGTCGCCGACGGGGTTTCTGACAGCGACCGGTGCACAACTGTTGGATGCGCTGGCACGAACAGTGGCAGAGTCCCCTCCGATTGGGCCACGTGCCGATTCAGCGCGCGGATCCGCATCTGGGGATGCTGACCTTGTGGCTGCTCCGGTGGGGGAGGAGTTGACGGTACCTCCGGGGGGGACTACCTCGTTGGACTCGGTCGCCTCGGTTCCCGCACCGGCTTTGGGGCTGGCCGGCCGCTGGTTCGGGCGCATCGAAGGCTTTGGCCAGAGGTACTACGTGGACGTAGTCTTCGAGGAAGACGGAGCGCGCATCCGGTATCCCGTCTCGGGGTGCAGCGGGCGCCTGCATCCCGTCTCGGGGTCGAGTTATCGCGAGGAGCTTGCTCAGGGCGATGAATGTCCTGCGAATGGACGGGTTACCTTGCGGCGGTTGACCGCGGAGCGAGTCAGCTACGAATGGGGATACGACTCTCGGTCTGTGGAGGCGTCAGGCCAGCTTCTGGGAGTTGCCGCGATGGCGGAAGGCGGCGATGCGTCGGCGTTGTCGGGCATCTGGAGCGGGGAGTACGGGTATACGCCGTATCCGTCGAATGAGTATTCTGCCGAGCTCACGATGGAGCCACCCAGTGTTGTTCTTCGTATCTCCTGGCCTTGTGTGTTCCGACTTGAACTGGTCTCCGCGGATTCGCAGCGGCTTGTCTACAGCTCGGCCCTCCTGGAGGGGTTCTGCTTGGATGATGGTCGTTTGACGTTGCGGCGGCTTGGGAGAGATGCTCTCTGGTTCGAGACTGCAAGGGTTGAGGGTTACGGAACCAAGGTGGGGATCCTGCATCGTGGATTCGAGTGACTCTGGAGCTGTTGGGCAGACTGTTGCGCGGTTGTGAGCCGCGTGCCGAGAACGAATCGCCCCCGGGTTGCTCGCTGCGGAACTGGCGGCGGCGTCTGCCCGCCGGAGTTGACGGACCGTTCACGGTCTGGAGTGGTCTTCGCTTACTGCGGTGCCTGGTAGGGGATGTGGATCGTCGCCGCTGCGTCGCGGTTCGTGCGTTCGTCGCGCCGGTCGTAGCGTGTCGTCGTCGAGATGTCGCGGTGGCCGGCCATCCGTGATGCGACGGCGATGTCGTTTCCCTGGTCCAGCAGGCTGGTGATGAAGGTGCGTCGCAGATCGTGCGGCGTGCATTTGCGTATGCGGGCCTGTTCGGCGCGCTGCTTGAGGATCAGCCGGATGCTCTCGGTGTGCAGGCGCCGGAACGTCGTCCTGGCGCTCTTGTTGATGCTGCACAACAGCGGGCCCGGCCTGTGGCCGCGGGCCTCGAGCCATGCGTTGAGCGCGTTCTGCACGTCGGCGTTCGCGTGGGCGATGCGTTCGTGGTTGCCCTTCCCGATGACGCGCAGCGTCTCCTCGCTGGCGTCGAAGTCCTCGAGGTCGAGCCTGGCCGCCTCGGTGCGGCGCAGTCCGCAGCCGAGGAAGATGGCGAGCAGGGCTGCGTCGCGCGCGGCTCGGGGCCCCGGTTCGGCGCAGACGTGGAACAGCGCGCGGACCTCCGCCGGTTCCAGGGCGCGCCCGGCGGGGAGCCGGGTCCCGGGTATGGCCGGTACCGCCACGGCGCGCTTGTAGGCGTCGGTGTCCATGAGCTCGAGCTTCCACGCCTGCCGCAATACGCTCCGGACCATGGAGAGGATCTTGTTGGCGGTCGCCGGGGCGTAGTGCTCGGCGAGCATGGTGCGCAGCACGTTCATCTCGACGTAGCGGATCCTGTGCCACGGCGTGGACTTGATGTCCTTCTGCCCCAGCAGGCGCGCGGCGATGTTCAGGGCCGAGAACGCCGTCTCCCGGCTCATGCGCGTCTGGGTGGTGAGCAGGTACGCTCCGGCGGGGTGCTTGTCGACGGTGTCGGGCGCCGGGTCGAGGGTGGAGTACGCCATCCGCGGGAAGCGCCGTTCTTCCGCCGCGGCGTTCTCGAGCTGGATCTGCCGGAAGAGCGCTGTGACCGTGTTCGTCATCAGAAAAGTGATCCCTGTGGATTGGGGACAGCCCGGCCGGCCGGCTTCCTGCGGTTCGGCTTGCGCCGCGGCCGCGCCGGTGCTTCCGGCCGTGGCGCTCGCGGCGCCGGTTCGGGCGCGGGCTTCGCGGCGGCATTCTGGCGGGAGGCCGTATCGGGGTTGCGCGCCTGTTCGACGGCCCGCGCGAACTCGGGCGTATCCCGGCAGCGCGGGCACTCGACGTCGTCGGCCGGCGCGGTGCCGGTCTCGCAGCAGCTCACCGGCAGGTCGATGAGGCACGCGGCGACGTGGTAGCCCCTCCAGCCGCTCGGGACGAGGATGTGGCGTTTGGCGTCGCGCGGGTCGGGCGTGCCGATCCGCATGGTCGTCACGTGGCCGGGCGGCAGGGCTGCGCCGGTCGGTTCGGCAAGGCTCATCGACTGTCTCGTCGCGGCGGGAGTGTACGGAGGCGGTTCCGGAAACCGTCGCCGCGGGCGTGGCGCTCGGCGCTGTGGGCTGTAGCAGGCGCCGCATCACGCGCACGCGGGGGATCACGCGCGCGATCGGTTGCGCGATCGGTCCGAGGATCAGTGGCTTCGGCTCGCGTTGCGTACGCTTGCCGCATGCAGATACCGATGGTCACCAGGGAGAGGACGGTCCGGGTGCATGCGACGATCCCGGTCAGTCAGGCGGATGCGCTCAAGGCGCTGGCCGCGGCCAGCGGGGTTCCGCTGGCGCGGGCGGTGCACTACGCCGTGGAGCGGCTGCTCGACGTTGCTCGCCGGGAGGGCGCCCTTGCGGTCGCCGGCGGGCTCGCGCCGGTGGAGCGGGGCCGGGCCGGGGACGATTCGGTCGCCGAGGTCGCCGCGGCGCTCGACCTTCGAGTGCCGGAGCCCGACCCGGAATCCCGGGAGTCGGTTGTCCGGAACGGCGAGCCGGTGCTTGCGCCTGCTGCTGATCGGGAGCGCGATCGGGACGGGGATCCGCCGGCGGAGCAGGTGGCGGAGCACGGAGGCGCGCAGCAGGGCGCGCAGGATGCGGTGCAGCCGGATGACCAGGGCAGCGAGCATCGAAGTGCGCAGGCAACGGGCCCGCCGGTCGTATCGCCCGCCGCGCCTTCCGGTGCCGTAGCGGCTGCGCCTCCCGGGTGATCGTAGGGGGCGCAGGCCTGCGATCCTCCGGCTGCGCACCGGGCGCGTGCGGGCGCTGCGCGCCGTTCTGCTGCAGCCGGCCGATCACTTTGCTGGAACGTGCATTCCAGCAACCAATGCACGCGCTGATCCAGGCAGGGGTGCAGGTTGTGATCCAGCGGCGGGAGCAGCCGGCCGCGCGCCCGGGCGGCGCAGGCGCTGCTCCCGTGCGTGAGCCTGCAGACTGATCGTGGTGCTGCAGCCGATCCTGATTCCGGCGCTGCGCGCCGCGGCGTGCCCGCGTCCGATCGATGCGCGGATGCAGGTGTAGAGCAGCACGGTGCGCGGGCTAGTGTTGGCTAGCGGCTCCAGGAACTGGTCGGCGGCTCCGGGATCTCTTCGGTCGGCGGTATCGTGCGGGAGTTTCGTCTTAGTATCTCGATGTTCTTGTCGATTGAGCAAGAGGCCAGGAAGTCGACCATTTCTGCCCCGTTTGCGCTGTCGTAGAAGCGGACCATCTTGGTGTTGAAGTCCTGTCGTCTCTTGGCCGGCACTGTGATGACGTCGTGGCCGTTTGTGAGCAGCAGGCCGTTCATCAACAGGCGGCCGGTACGCTTGTTCCCGTCCCAGAAGAACTGGTTGCGGGCGATGAAAAGGTAGGTGGCGATAGCTTGCGTATGGATGCACTCGATGGTGCGCAGAGCACGTGCGCCGTCCTGGTACACGGTGTGGAGCGTGTCCGCGGGCGGTGGTTCATGTTCGGTTCCGGCGATTCCGACGTGAGAAGTGCGGAACTTGCCCCACTCAAGGGCTTCTTCTTTGGCGACCAGCGCGTGTAGTCGAAGGGCGGAGTCGAGTCCGTTGGCGAATGGAACGAAGGTTCCCGTTTCGACTTCGTCGAGGATCTTCCGCCAGGAATCCGCCTGGTTGAGGACCTGTTGTTCGTCTTCGATCTTGTGGCCACCGACGGTGGTGCCTTCCATCAACGTCTTGACTTCCGGGAAGGTGAATGGGTTGTTCTCGAGTGCGACTGTGTCGTAGATGATCTCCTCAAGCACCTTGCGGGCGCGGAAGCAGGCGCGACGCGGGTCTTGCGGCGTCGTGGTCCGGATGTCGACCTCGGGGAGAGCAAATCCAAGGCTCGGGTCTGTTTCCATCGTCGTGACTCCGTGCTTCACCAGCGCCGGCTGGCGCTCGGGTGATCTTCCTTCAGGACGGGAGTATTGACAACCCGTCTCTCGGGTTCGTGTGGTTGTTTGTGGTTCGTCCTACGGTTGTAGCCGCTGTTCCGGCACGAACCGAGCCTGTGGCGTCGGGCCGACCGTTCGGCGCCTCCTCTCGTCCCACAGCGTCTCCAGCGTGTCCGCATCGGGGTGCTCGCCGGCGTGGCGGTAGTCGGCCCCGTCGAACTCGACGACGTCGCACATCTGATGGAGCATCGACAGCAGCCGTCCGCCGATCTCGAACAGCAGCGAGTCGCGCTCGTGGGGGCTGGGCGGCAGCCGCGTCGTGCAGACCGTGGCCAGGTCCTGGTTGTAGCGGGAGTTGAGCACCATGTGGAGCATGTTCTGGCCCCAGCGGGTCAACTGCTCTCCTCCGAGGTCGTCCAGCACGAGCAGGTCGGCGTTGGTCAGCCGCCGCAGGATGTCGGTGTCCTGCGTTCCCGAGTTCTTGTCGTAGGTGCTGCGCAGCCGGGTGAGCAGCGTCGCGCTCTCGCAGTAGACGCCCCCGATGCCCTTGCCGGCGCACTCGTTGAGGATCGCGGCCGCCAGATGGGTCTTGCCGATCCCGCTCGGGCCGGCGAGCAGCAGGCTGTTCTGGCGCACCGGGAACCTGTCGGCGAACTCGCGCGCGCGGCGCAACGCGCGCTCGAGGTCCTCGTTCGGGTACACGGTGAAGCCGTCGAACGTGCACCTGGCGTAGCGTATCGGGATCCCGGCGCTCTGCCGGAGCTTGCCGATCTTCTCGCGGATCCAGCACTCGCAGCGGCTGGCGCGGCTGACGCCGTCCTGGTTGCGGATGACCCATCCGGTGCCCTGGCAGTCGGCGCATATCTCGGGTGCGGGTCCGCGGGTGGCCGCGGTCGCCTCGCGCAGCCTGCGGATTCGCTCGCCGAGCCTGGCTCGGCTGTGCTGGAAGCTCTGCATGTCGCCCTCCGGGGCGCGTTCGCGGCGGCTATCGCCGGCCCGCGCTGGGTCCTGTCCTGGCGGCGCTCCGCACGACGATCGGGGCGCTCTCGCACGGGATCCGGTGGTGCTCGAGCGTGGCCCTGGTCGTCTCGGCGCAGGCGTCGCAGTAACGGATGCCGGGGCGGACACCTGCGGTGACGATGACGGTGGTCGCTCGCGGCCGGTCGGCCGCGAAGTGGGCGGGGGACTGGCAGCGCGGTGTGCTGGCGGGCTTGCCGCCGTCGATTCTTCTGACGGTGATCCGCGATGCCGACGGGCCCTTGAGCACGTGTGCGGCGCAGTCGGCGCACCGCGGGAGCGGCAGATGCGGCTGGCCGCTCTCGGCGTGTCGCGAGCGCAGCGTCATCAGGTACGCTGCGACGGGCCGTGTCTCCGGCGGCTCGGCGTCATGCGCCGGGTGGGTGCAGCGGGGCGGGTCCGCCCCGGCGCCGGTGGTGTCCGGGCTGGCGTCGCCGGGCGCGATCTCGCGGCCGGTGGCCAGCGCGGCGTAGAGCAGCTCGTCGACGTCGGCCAGGGCGTGGTCCAGGTCTTCGCGGTTGCGCGTGGTCAGGGCCGACAGGCGACCGGTCTCGCGGCGGAGCTTCTGGAGGTTGCGTTCGATGGCGTCGATGCGGCCGGCGAGGCTGGTGTGGTTGTCCTCGGACATGGCGAAAGCGTAGGGGCGCGGGGCGGGCAGGCGCGCCCGGTGGCCGGGCGGGCGGTCCGCTGGTTCGTTCGGGTGGGGCGTCATCCGGCCGGGATGTGGGCCGCGTCGGCCGTTCCCGACCGCGGGGCGTCGGTCTCGGGACTGTGCTCTGCGCCTTCGGGGTCCTCCATGTCGAAGCAGGCCGGGTACACGAGGTGCCGGGCGCCGGCCGCGGCGAACCGCTCGCGGATGCGTACGCTCCACGTGTCGATGCCCTTCCACTGGTCGTTCTCGCGGTGGAACGCGGCGATGCGGTCGAGTTCGGAGGCGAACTCGGCGTCGGTGTCGCACTCGATGAGCGTGCGGTCGCCCTCGGCGTAGCAGAGGAGCTGCCGCTCGAAGGGGTTGGCCCACTGGCCGAACCAGGGGGCGTCCTGGGCCGTGTCCATCTGAGCCCAGTCGCTCTTGCTGTTGCAGAGCCCGCAGTCGTAGGCGTAGCGGTTGTCGACCTTGTGGCCCACGAACTGTGTTGTGGTCTTGATCATGCTGGGACCCCGGCCGGGGTGGGCTGAGGGGCCGGCGGTGCCGGCTCCGTATGCTCTCGTGCATGTCGCTGTCGAGTGCTTCAGGTTCGGCAGCGTCGGCGGTCCCGCCTGACCGGTTCGATCAGGCGCCGGAGCGCCGCATGTTGCGCATCGACGAGGTCGTCGTCGATGCGGGCACCCAGGTGCGCGAGGAGATCTCCGCACAGGTTGTCGAGGACTATGCGGAGCGCCTCGCCGAGGGGGCGGCGTTTCCTCCGGTGGTCGCTTTCAGCGATGGCTCGAGCTGCTGGCTCGCCGACGGTTTTCACCGCTTGCAGGCGTTTCGCCGCGCGGGTCGGCAGGAGATTGAAGCTGATGTCTATGCCGGCACCCTCGATGATGCGTTGTGGTTCGCTCTGGGTGCGAACCGGGCGCATGGCGCGCGGTTGAGCCGCGCGGACAAGCGGCGCGGTATCGAGCTTGCGTTCAGGACCTGGCCCTTCTTGAGTCAGGGCCGTGTCGCTCGACAGGTCGGCTGTACTCAGCCGTACGTCGGCAAGATCCGCGAGCACGTCAAAACTAGTTATGACCTGCCGGATCGTGTTGTCGGCAACGATGGGAAGTGGTACTCGGCGGCCCCTCCTGTTTCTGCTCAGTCGGTGTCTCCCGACTTCAGCTCCGACGATTCATCGAAGGGCTCGGAGACCGTTGCGGCTCCTGTCTCGGATCCGTCGGGTCCGGAGGCGGTTGGCGCATCGGATCCGGCCGTGCTGGAGGTTGCTGACGGCGCGGTCGGTCAGCGTCCAGGTTCTGCGTCGGCTCTGGTAGCGGATGAACCTGAGCCGTCGTCGGATGTGTCTTCCACTCTTTCGTCGGGGAAGCAACCCAGCCAGCGTGCTCAGGACCGGTCGAACCGGCTTCTGTCCGCGGTGGCGCTGGAAGCGAAACACCTTCTCGCGCAGGAGGATCTGATCGATTTTGCGGCTCTCGACCGCAGCATGCTGTCGGCGTGGATAGATGACCTCGAGCATGGGCGGCGGGATCTCGTGCGGCTGATTCAACGGTTGAAGCAGGAGGTGGCTGGTGGCCTCAAAGCTTGATCAGTTTCCGAAGTCGGTCATTCGTCCGATCCGGCTGGACACGTTACGTGTTCCGACTCCGGGCGTTGCGCAACGCAAGTTCAGCCGGCTTTACGGCGATTCCATCGCCAAGTACTTCAGTCGCGGCAAGTTCCGCTATCCGGTCGTGTGCTGTTCAGGAGGCGTGAACTGGCTTCTCGACGGGCAGCATCGCGTCTACGCGATCCGGAAGGCGGGTTTCGCCTCTGCGGAGGACACCGTGGACTGCGAGGTCTACGACGGGCTTTCCGAGTCGGAGATGGCGGACCTGTTCCTGGGCCGCAACCGCAGCAGGCTCGTTACTGCGTTCGATCGCTTTTCGGTGTCCGTGACGGCCGGGTACCCGCGCGAGAACGCGATTATGGAGATCCTGCGTGGCGTGGGTCTCGACATCGGGCACAAGCAGAAGGCTGGCAGGGTTCATTCGGTCGGGGCCCTTGTCCGTGTGTACGAGCGGGATGGAGCGGAGGTCCTGCGGCGAGTGCTCTGCATTCTGCGGGACGCGTATGCCGGGACGTCGGCGGCGTTCGGGCGTCTGCCCGTCGACGGCGTCGGTCTGGCTGTCGCCAGGTACGACAAGCTTCAGGACGACGTTCTCGTTGCCGCCCTCGCGAAGGACCGGAACGGCGTGGATGACCTCTTGCGCCGCGCGTATGCGTACCGCGAGCGGCTTGGCCGCCAGCTGCCGCAGTGCCTTGCCGCCGCTGTCGTCGATGTCTACAACGAGCGTCGCAAGGGGAAGCGCAAGCTCCGGAAGTGGTGGCGGGCCTGACGCCGCGTCATGCGGTCCGGGCATGCTTGGTCCGGCTCGCGCCGTTGTACCGTGCTTTCAGCGGCCTGGGCCGGTGCGCCGGCAGCGGCTTGAGCATCGGCGGGGGCCGCAGTATCGGCAACGCCTTCATGAAGCGCCCTGCGCCGGTGGCGATGAACCGCTCGCGCACGTGTTCGCTCGGTGGGTCGATTCCGCCCCAGGCGTCGTTCATGGCGTGGAACTTGACCAGGTCCTCGATCTGCTGCGCGAACTCCTCCTTCGTGTCGAAGTCGAGGCGGGTGACGACGCGGTTCTCGTAGCAGGTGGTCATGAACGAGAAGGGGTTCGCCCAGCGGCGGAAGTCGGGGCCGTCGCGCCCGGTGTTCAGCGGCGTCCACTGGTCGCCGACGGACAGGACGGCGTGGTAGTCGCCGCTGTCGCTGACCGTGGGGTGGGCGGTGTGTCTGGCTACTCGGAACATGCGCGTGGCTCCTGGCCGGCGGCTGCCGGCGTGCTGGGGTACGCTACGGACCAGGGCTGTGCGATGGGTGCTGCTTCCTCAGCCGTGAGAACTGAAGAGCGTCGGGAATGGCTCGTGCGGGAGCTGGCGTCGGTACGACGTGACACCGACGCGATTCTTGAGGTCGAACCGGGGCTGTTCGAGTTCAACGACGGGTTCGATTGCCGCCTGGTGGGCTGGGAGGGCGATTACGCCATCATGCGGGATGAGCCGGAGATGGATGTCCGCCTGCCCTGGGCGTGGTGGCCCGGCGACGGCGTCTGGTCCCAGGGCTTCGTTACCGAAACCGAGGCGCGGGAGGATGCGCGCGCCGATGCGGCGGAGGAAGCCGCATCGGCGGCGAGGGATGCTGTCGAATGAGATCCGGGTCGTTGATCACGACCTCGATGGACGCGCGGTGGCGTCAGCGGCTCTCGTTCTCGGAGGAGTTCTCGAGCAGCTCCTCTCCGCTCCCCCGGAAGTCGATGTCCGGCAGGATGGCCTGCGGCTTGAAGACGACCCGGTAGTGGTACGCGCTCACTTGCGCCCCGTCGAGCTGCTCGGCAAAGTACGTCACGTTGTCGCTGAGACCGAGGAAGTGCTTCTTGTACTCGGTTTCCCCGACCTGGCAGGTGACCTCGAGCTGGTTCGACTGGTCTGTAATCGAGCAGAGCCCTTCGATGGACAGCAGGTACGTGTCGGTGATTCCGTTCAGGAAGACGACGCGCCTCATGATCTCGAAGTTGTCGGCCGCCATGGACAGGTTCCTGGATGCGATCTGTGCGTCGTTGACGCAGCCTGCTGCGGCCGCGATGGCCACGCTCGTCAGGATGGCCGGGATGATTCTCGTGATCTTCATGGTTTCTTCCTCCGGAGACGAGTATGCCGCCGTCGGGTCGCGCGGCTTCTACCCGTGGTGGATGCGCGTGTAGACACCGCGTTCGTGGCGGCGGAAGCGCGCGTCGGCGTTGACGGCGCCGTGGATGTTGTGCGCCGCGGCGGGCCGCTTCGGGTTCAGCCGCACGTACGGGGAGAGTCGGTCGATCAGCTCCCTGCAAGTGAATGGCTCGTTGCCGGTCAGGGCGACCACGAAGCCGCTCAGCGACGGGCGCTGCTTCCCGGTCCCGTACAGGTCGGCCGGCCCGCGTCGTCCCGCAGCTACGTCGTCGATGACGCGGCGTGCGAGCCGGACGCCGCGGCGTTGCGTTTCGGTCGGTGGGGCGTGCCGTGCGAGCACGGCGATGGCCGTGTCGGTCTCGATGGCGGACGCCGTTGCGTCGTCGAGGTCGCCGCGTTCGCGGCACAGCGCATGGGCGACGGCGGCGAAGACCTCGGCGGGCGGGGCGAGCGGCGCCAGCGGCAGCGGTGCCGGTGCGGACTTGGGCATCTGTCTGGCTGGAGGGGGGGCGGCGGTTTCGACTACCCACGGGCTGACCGTCTCGGGGAGTCAGCGGCGGTCGGAGCAGGACTCGTCGTGGCTGGTGACCCGGCTGGTCGTCGTCCGGGTGTCTTGCTTCTCAAACGTTGCGGAGGTGTTCGCGCATTCGCGAGAGCTCGTCGCGCGTGCTGGCGATGGTCGACGCAGCGATTTGCAGTGCTGTCTCGAGGCGATCGATCCGCGCGCACGTCCGCAGGTCGGTGCGGCAGGTGCGGCAGAGCCAGCCGTCTCCGGGCGTCAGCTCGACTTCGGAGATCGTCTCGCCGCCGGGCGTTCCGCCGTCGCCCGCGGCTGCTTCCAGGTGGCACCGCCGGCACTCGAGTGCGTCCTCGTCAGCGAGGTACACTCCGACCACGCTTGCATCCGCGTCCCGGAGACCGTCCGGAGCCGTCGCGCCGCTTCCTGTCTTCTCGAGCGTGCCGGTTCCTTCCTCAACTCCAGGCGCGCGTTCCTCTGGCGTTGTTGGCTTCATCTGGAGATTCTCTCGGGCGCCGTCAACTACAGCAGCGCAGCCGGGCGGGCGACCGACGGGTCGTCGTTGCGGCAGTGGTTCACGGCGCGCGACACCTCGTGCACCTGCACCGGCGCGCTGCCGGAGCCCCGCGCGAGCGCGCGCAGGCGGGTGTCCGCGGTCGTCGGGTCCAGCCACTCGTCGATGGCGGCAGGGTCGTCGAGCACCGAGGGCTGGCGGTGGTGGATCGGCGCGATCTCGGGCCGCGGGGCCGTGGTGAGCACCGCGAACCCGTCGACTGCGCCCGCGCGGCCGTTCCAGCGCTCCCAGAGCGCGGCGAGGTGCAGGATCCCGCCCGCCGCGTCGGCGATCAGGAACGGCGTGCCGTCGCGCTTGCGCCACTCGTACCAGCCGGCGACGGGAAGCACCGCGCGGCGCTGCTTCCATGCGTGACGGAACGTCGGCTTGGTGGCGGCGGTCTCGCAGCGCGCGTTGTGGGGCGCGAAGTCGGCCCTGGCCGCGTGGGCCGGCGTCAGGCCCCAGCGCATCCGGCGCAGCGACCGCGTGCCGTTCTCGGCCGTGCACACGTGGTACCGCTCGCCGGGCGGTCCGTTCCAGCGGATGGGGATCTGCGGGTCGGTGTTGTCGGTCTGGACGCGGTAGACCCGCCCGAGCGCGTGGATGTCGACGTCCTGGATGATGCGTGCGCACATGGTCGCGTTACTCCATCCGGGTGAAGGTCGCCTCTTCCTGGTCGCGGATCATTAGCCGTGCCGTCTCTATGGCGGCGCAACGGGCGCCGGTCTCGGTGGCGGCCTGCACGTACAGGAGGATCGGCTGGCGCTGCAGGGTGAACCGCGCCGCCCAGGGGCGCAGTTCCGCCGGGACGTAGACGTTGCGGGGCGTTGCCGTGTCGTGGTCGAGACGCTGGTAGGCGGCGACGAGCAGGCGCTCCTGCTGCAGGGTGTGGTTGTCGGGGTGCTCGGCGATCGCCTCGAGGGCGTCGGCGGCGTCGGTGAGGGTGATTCCCTCGCTCCAGTCATCGGCGGGCTCGCGCTGTGCGTGCGGGTGCAGCCCGGCGCGCAGCAGGTCTGCCTCGTCGCGGAAGACGCGCAGGAACGAGGTCTCGAGGGTGTTGTCGACGGGGCGTCCGTGGCGGTGGAACTCGCCGGCGAAGCGGTAGCCGGGGTAGCGTGGCATGGGTGTCTCCGGGTGGGGTTGATCCGCGCGACGGCGCGGAAGGGGTGTCCGTGTTCGGCGGCGTCAGCCTGGCCGGACCTCGCCGGCGTGCTCGCGCCACAGGAACCGCCAGTACGCGAAGCCGCTGTCGAGGAACCGGCGGGTGTCGGTCCAGGGGCGGCCTGCGACGGCGAGCGGGCTGCAGACGGGGCAGTCGGAGTCGTTCATCGTCGTCACTCCCGGGCGAACTGCTTGCTCAGCGCGAGTCGCTGCCGGTTGTAGGCCGAGCCCATGGCGCTGCCGTAGACGTGCTCGGGCCGGGCGGCCATCCGGCTGTAACGGAGGCGGCCGATCCGCTGTCCGTGCTCCATCGACAGGGCCGTCTCGTGGGCGCGGACCTCGAGGACCGCCCGTGTTCCGGGCTGGCCGTCGCTGCAGCCGAAGCCGGGGTCGAAGAACCCGGCGTAGTGGATCCGGAACTCGCCGACGGCGGGGTCGAACGGGACCATCTCGGCCGCGAAGTCCACGGGGATGCTGAGGCGTTCGTCCGAGTTGAGCAGGTACAGGTGGTCCGGGTCGAGGATGAGCCGCCCCCCGGCGGGTGCTGCGATCGGCTCCCAGAAGTCGGCGGGCCGGTAGTGGCCGCGGCGGCTCAGGTCGATGACCGGTGCGTTGGTCCGGCCGCGCCAGGCGATGACGTCGCCGGGGCCGTCTCCCGCGATGCGGGCCGAGATGTGCAGTCCGTCGTCGATCACGGCGGGGGCCGGCAGACTGGTGGCGGTGCGGGAGAGGCCTGTGGCGTCGTGGCGGGCGCGCAGCTCCTCGTCGGTGCAGCGCGGGTCGCCGCGTTCGAGGCGCAGCTGCGTCAGGCAGTCGCCCTCGCGGACGACGATCGGGAACGTGCGGGGGACGATCTCGAGCCAGAGCTGTCCGTCGTAGCCGGCGGGTATGCGGTCGAACGCGTCGCCGTGGTCGGTGACGACGCGGGTGAACACGTCGAGGCGTCCGGTGGTGCTCTTCGGGTTGGCCTTGCCGCGGAGCGTCTCCGGCAGGTACAGCATCTCCTGCAGGCAGACCAGGTAGATGCAGTTGCGTTCGAGGATGGTCGGGTGGCGGAGCTCGACGTGTCCCATGCTCAGCTCGCCCAGCTTGTCGGGGACGCTGGCCGTCGGCCCGGTGAGGAAGCTCGCCTGGACGCGGTGGGCGGTGGCGCCGAGGCGCAGGTCGAGGCTGGCGGGCTGGTACTGCTCCTCGCGTATCGGGTCGGGCACGATGATGCGGCCGTCGGCTGCGAGGTCGCGCAGTTCCTGGACGGGCAGCACGCCGGGTGCGGGTTTCGTGTTGTTCATCGGGACGGCCTGTCGATGGGCCACGGCGCGTCGCCCGCGGCGAATCGGTCGAGCGCGGCGATCGCGTCTGCGGGCGTGATGCGGTCGAGGGCGTGGTGTCCGGGCGCGGGGTACAGGAGGTTGCAGACGTCGGTGTGCGGCGCTTCCAGGATGGCCGCGGCGATGCGGCTGATCGGGGGCGGCAGCCGGCCGGGCCGCCAGCGGCGCTGGGCGATCAGGTTCCAGGCGGCCTTGTGCGCGGCGCGCGGGAACAGCGTGATGGCGAGGCCGGCGATGCAGCCGGCCGTGTCGCAGCCGTCCGAGCTGTGGAACGTCTCCATGTGGAGGCGGTTGATGGGCTCGAGCGTGCTCGTGCGCGTGGCCAGCGTGTTCGGGTCGGTCCTCGCGCCGGGTGGTTTCTTCCCGCCGGGCGCCGTCAGCCGGCCGAGCGCGTTGCGGATGGCCAGCAGGCGTTCGTGGTTCATCGGCTGGTCCGGTTGCGGTGTCGGTCGCGCGGGCGTGATGTCGTTGGAGCGTACGGGGCGCGGGTCCGGGTATCCGCTGTTTGCGTCGGCCCTGCTGGAGGGGCCGCCGGGACGTGTCCCTCAGTCGCCGGTCGTCGCTGTTGCGGGATCGCGCTTCGCGGTGGTCGCCGTCAGCAGCGGGGGCTCGTCGGGACGCCCGTAGGCGGGGGAGTCCAGCAGTTCTTCGCTCACCGCCGGCAGCGGCGCGCCGTCGCCGATGGGCCGCGGCAGGGCGCGGCTGCAGCCCTGGTAGAGGAGCCCCTCGCGCGTGAGCCCTTTTCGCTGCCTCGTTTCCGCCATGTAGCGGTCGAAGTCGGTGGGGGAGAGCTCTCCGGCCGTGGTGTCGCCGTCGAGCGTGTCGGCGTAGCGCATCTCGCGCAGTATCAGGATGACGCTGCCGATGCATTCGACGGGCTTTGCGCCGGGTTTGGCGCCGGCGTGCTGGCGGTGGTCCGGGTGCCCCGGGTCGGTGGGATGGCAACTCTGGAGGCGTCCGCCCTTGCGGATTTGGTTCCAGAGGCGGCGCAGGTTGTCCTTGCGGTAGAAGCCGCCCGGGTGGCGCTTGCCATGGTTGGCGACCCGCCACGGGCACTGCTGGCATGGTGTTCCGGTAATGCTGGTCTTGCTCATCGTCCTGGCGTCTTGCGGGGTTGGCTCTGTCACTCTCGACCCTGATCTCCGTCAGTACGGTCCAGTGCCGTACCCCGTGCTCGCAGCGCGGCCGACGCTCGCCCTGCCATTGCCGGATCACGGCCGTACTGCGTTGCGCAGCCGGCAGAACGCGTGGTCGCGGATCCGGATCGTCGTGTTGTTCGAGGTACTGGCTGGACGGTCCGCGCATCTTCGTCCGCTTTGCGGCGCAGATCCCGGCGATCAGTAGAACTCCTGCACCGTGCCGTCTCCGAGCAGGACCTCGGTGGCCCACTCGGGCGGCGTGCCGCAGGTGGCGACGCTGAACCCGTGGTTGCCGTTGTCGCGCCGGAGGCGGTCAGCCTCGGCCGCGGCGTCGGCGTAGCGGGCGTAGACCCGTTCCGGGTGGGGCATCGCGACTTTCGGCCGCAGGTCGAGCTGGGCGGGATCGCTGACGTGGTAGTGGATCATTGCCTTCCTCCTGGCTGTCTCGAGTGTGCCCGCCGGTTTCCGGCCGGCCTCAGCCGACGCGCTCGATCTGGTAGTCGCGCAGCTCCTCGTCGGTCAGCGTCCGGTTGGCGAAGAACTCGCCGAAGGTGCGGGTCGACACCGGCAGGTCGGGGAAGCGGTGCGCCAGCTCGCGAGGCACGCGCTTCCAGCCGGTGACGTGCACCCCCGGGGGCAGCGTTCCGAACTGCGTGGCGGGCCGGCTGCGCATCGCGTACGCAATGCGTTCGTGGTTGGGCATGGTCTTCATGGTGTCAGGGGGGGCCGGTTCAGCGGACCGGCTCGTGGTAGGCGTCGGCGATGGTACGTCCGGTCTCGGCGTCGCGCACGGTGAGCCGCACGGCGGCGTCCTGCTCGCAGGCGCAGCTGCGCAGCAGGTCCCAGGCGTACGCCCACGCGGTCTCCGGGTCGGTGTCGAGCACCAGCGTGGTCTCGTCCAGCGCCCGCCACGTCCCGTTGCGGGTGAGGATGCTCGTGGCGAGTTGCAGCCGCCGTGCGGGGTTGCCGGTCCGGTGTCCACGGGACAGTGCGGCCTGTCCGGCCCGGCCGTCGGTGGTGGGCGGGACGGCGTGCGGCGGCAGCGTAGTGCCGGTGAAGGTCAGCTCGATGCCGATCCCGGCGGCGACGGCGGTGAGCATGCGCTCGCGCGCGGCGTCGCCGAGCAGCGGGTCGTCGTTGATGGCGTACAGGAGGTACCGGGTCGGAAAGCGCCGCTCGGGCGCTCGCGGGTCCTCGGTCCAGGAGGTGTCGTTGCGGTTCTTGTCGAACTCGTGCAGGGCGGCGGGCAGCGGCTGGCCGGGCATCGCCGAGATCCGGCAGTGCTTCTCGAGGCGGCCGGCGGGGATCCCCGCGGTTCGCGCGATGGTGCCGACGACGCACTCGTGGCAGGTGTCGGGGTTGCGCAGCGTGGCGTCGACTGCGCCGCGCAGCCAGCGGCTGCGGTCGATGGGGACGCGCAATACGGCCTGGTTGGGAGTCATCTGGATTCTTCCGGTCGGCGCGGCGGGCCGTCTTCGAGGTTGCGGGCCGCTCGGCTGGTCCAAGTGGCGTGCGGATCCTGATCGAGCTTGATGTCGGCCATGTGCAGGACCGTCCGGGTCCTGTTGTTCAGCGCCCAGAGGCGTCCGGCGCGCTCGAAGGGTGCCGCGCCGCGGGCCATCCACTGCAGCTGCTCCCAGGTCTCGGCGTGGCCGATTTCGTCGGTCGCGGGGTGGTCGGTGCAGACGCCCGCCCGGTCCAGGTAGAGCGTGTACCCTGCTGTCTCGTCCTCCGGTTCGAGCGCGGGGGCGGCGGGCGGTCTGATCAGCAGGCTCACCTTGATCGGTCCGGGTCCGCCAGCCTGCAGCGCGTCGGGGTGTGCCGCGGCGACGTGGGCCGTCAGGCGGGTGTCGATGTGGCGGAGCACTTCGTGGTCCACCAGGACCGTGCCGTCGCCGCCGCTGGTGTCGCGGTCGCGTTCTATCTCGCGTTCGAGGAAGTCGTTCAGCGCGCGGATGTGGTCCGCGCCGGGCGGTTGCAGCGTGGCCGCGTTCATGGCGCTGGAGCCGGTGCGGATCCGTTCCCCGGACAGGAGGTAGCGTTCGGGTACGTGCTCCGCGGCCGTCTGGACCGCCGGGTGCAGGAGGATGTTCGAGGGGCCCTTGGCGGTCAGGAGCATGATGGGGGATGACGTCAGGTTCAGCATGGCTTCTCCGTCAGGTGCGGCTGTGGGGGAGGTTGCCGATCGCGGGTCGCTGCCGAGTGTGCGGCCGCGCTGCCGGCGCGGCGCGCGTCGTGAATCCTGGTTTCCGTCAGGACATGGCCGCGAACAGTCCCGCGACCGAAGTGGAGTCGGACCGCTGCCGGGTGTGCGCCGGCCGCGTACGGACCCGCCGGCGACCGACTGCCGGACCTGCCGGTTCACGGACGTTACGGGGAAGCGCCACCGGCCGCGCTACGAACTCTGCGGCCGGTTCGTGCACGAGGCGTGGGCGATGATCTGGGTGGTGTGGGCGCCGTACCCGGCCCCGCCGCAGCTTTGCATCCCGTGTGATTCGCTGCTGGATGCGGTCGAGCGCGTAGAGTAGCGCGTCGTCGCCGCTCAGGCTGTCGTCTGCCGCCGGCAGACCTCGAGGATCCAGTTCAGGCCGACGGGCGCGTAGTCGGTTCGCTCGACGCTGACGTTGACGTGCCGGCGGCTCGGGCCGTCGGCCCTGTGGAGGTGGCCGTGGACGTTGACCGCGGTCGGCGGCACCCGGCGCAACGGCATGTGCGTCAGCGCCAGCGGCGGGTCGGTGCCGCACAGGGCGGCGGCGTGCTGGCGGCGTGCTGGATGTCGAATCCCGCGTGGCGCAGGGCGTGCGTGTCGCGGTCGTGGTTGTCGAGGATGAGCCCGCGCCGTCCGGGGCAGTTGCCGACGTCGAGGGTCAGGCGGCGGTTGCGCCACGCGTCCGGGTGGGCGACGTTGCCCAGGCAGATGGATGTCGGCTTCCCACGCGGTCCCGGGTTTCCTCTGCTGTGGCGGCAGGCGGCCGGTGCTGGTTCATGCGCTTCACTTGCACGCCTCGTCGTGTGTGTTCGCGTACTCGACGGCCGCGGCGCCGACCTTGGCGTAGGGGACGACGGCCGCGGCGTGCCCGTGCCGCCGGAGCGTGCGGGCGATCCGGCGGGCGTCGGATAGCCTCCGGTACACGGCTGCCGGCCCGCGGGCCAGTCCGCGGCTCGGGGCGCACAGCGTCTCGCCGTCGGCGTCGACCACGCGCCAGTGGTACGGCGCGCCGAGTCCGCCGGTTGTGCGGTTCATGTGCCGGTTCTTTCTGCCGGTCACCCGGTCGGCGGGTCAGCTTGCCCGGTAGTCGTCCCAGAGGACTATGCCGTCGACCGAGCACAGCTCCCAGAGCTGTCCGCGCCTGGTCCGGATGGCGATCTCGTTGTAGCCGGCCTTCACGACGGCGTCCATGTCGGTTCCGTCGGGGATCGGCGGGCCGGAGTAGGAGGCCGCGTCGTGCGCGTCCATCTCGAGCCGTTCTTCGTCGAACGTCGTCTCGTTGTTCTCGTCGACGATGGGTTCGCCCGTCTCGATGTCCTTGTGGACGTACTCCTCTTCGTTGCGCATCCTGCTCTTCCAGCGCACCGAGGGCTTCGGGTTCGGCGCGTCGGCGGCGTCGTGCCGGATGTCGCGGCGGCCGTTCCGCGTATTGTTGTCGAGCTCTGCCAGTGTCTTCTCCACGGACTCGAGCCAGCGCAGCGGCGGGTCGTTCGTCTTGAAGTCGTCGCAGTAGAGGGCGTACTCGTTTCCCTTGTGCCACGTCTCGACGCAGTAGATTTCGACGAGGAGGCGTCCGGAGCCTTCCACCCGCGCCCGGGCGGGCCATCCGTCGGTGCAGACCTGCGGATGGGCGTCTTCGAGTTCCTTCAGGTCGACCCACGCTGCGGCCAGCCACGTGGAGTTGTCGTTCCCGGCGTGTGCAAGGCCCTTGTCCGCGGGCGTAGCATCCGTACTGGTCATCTCCTCGTTCCTCGTGAAGAAGGGTGCCGGGCGGCGGTTTCGGAGTTCGGCGCCGAGGTCTGGTCAGCGGATCGGGCCGAGCGGGACCGGCGTGAAGCAGAGCGCGAGCGTCATCGCCAGTACGCCGGCGACCATGCGGCGCCCGGCTCCGACGGCGCCGGGCGGGTCGTTCCAGGGCGTGGTGTTCCAGTTGGTGAAGGTCATCACGCTGGTCACCAGTGTCCAGGCGATCCAGATCGTCGACTCGGTACTGAGCAGGGCTGCCGCGGTTGTGGCCGCCAGGCCTGCGGCGCGCGCACCGGTCCGCGGCAGCAGGGCGTGGGCGACGTGTCCGCCGTCGAGCTGGCCGGCGGGGAACAGGTTCAGGGCGGTCAGCAGCATGCCGATCCAGGCTGCCGTCGCCAGCGGGTGGAGCGCGAGGGCGTACCCGTCGTCGATGGGACCGTGGACGAGCGCGACGGCGGCCTGCAGCAGGGCGGGGTGGCCGACGGTGCGCGTGGTCTGCATCGCTTCGAGTGGGGCCGACGCGGACAGCGCTACCCCGGTGCAGAGCACGGGCAGCAGCGCGCCGAAGTCGGCGAGCGGGCCGGCGGCCGCGATGTCGAAGGCGCAGCGGCGCGTGGGCGGTCTTTCGCGCAGGCGCATGAAGGCGCCGAAGGTGCCGGCGAATGTCGGCCCGGGGATGAAGACCGGGAGCGAGACGGCGAGTCCGTGGCGGCGCGCGGCGCACCAGTGTCCGAGTTCGTGCGCGCCGAGGATGCCGAGGATGCCGAGGGCGAACCAGACGCCGTCGAGCGGGGAGACTTGCGTAGCGCCGCGGCCTCGTCTCCCGTGACCAGGGTGCGGTAGGTGGCGGTGTGGGCGATGCCGACGGTCCAGCAGGAGACGGCGGTCACGGCCAGCGACAGGGCGGGTATCGGCTCGCGCCAGCGTGCGCGCCTCAGGCGGCCTTTCATGGTGGGATTGTGGCGCCGGCGGGCCTGTTTGGCCGCGGCACTTTGTGGTGGTACGGTGGATCGGACGGTGCTTGTTCCTGCTTCGATGACCACGGCGCAACTTGACTGGTTGTACTCGACGCATCTCGACGGGATGGTGCAGGCCAGGGCCGTCTACGAGAACGTGCGTGTCTTCTCTGTGATGGCTCGTGAGACCCGCAGTCGGTCCGGTGCGGAGCTTCGGTTACCCGCGGACGGGACGCGGCTGTGGATCTGGTCCGACCTGCATTTCGACGACGAGCGGATCTGGTGGACCGTTAAACGACCGTTTCCCAGTCTGCGCGAGATGAACCAGGGACTGCGGGCCCGCTGGCGGGAGGCTGTCGCTCCGGGCGACATCGTCGTGTGCGCCGGCGACCTGGGCGGCAGGCGGGCTTTTCTCGGCCGCTGGCAGCCTCCCTGTGTGGACCTTCCCGGGCGGAAGGTGATCGTGCTCGGGAACCACGACTTCACGCGGTTCCGCTGCCGGGAGCGCCCGCTGGGCGCCGATGTATCGTCGATGACCCTTCTGATCCGGAGCGACCCGCCGCTGCTCGTCACACACGTGCCTCTGGTCGCCGTGCCTGCCGGTTGCGTAAACGTGCACGGGCACACCCACGACTTCAAGCCGTTGGAGCCCGGTCCCTGGATCAACGTGAGCGTCGAGCAGACGGACTACCGGCCGCTTGAGGTTCGGACCGAGGTGCTTCCGTTGGCGAGGGCGTTGGTCCGTGGACGGATACCTGCGGGTGACAAGACGATCGATCGCATTCGTCGAGTGATTCCGTCGAACTGACGGTACGCCTGCGGCGCCGTCGTTCGGGCTCAGTGTGTGTCGATAGCTGTTTCTCGCCTCGTCCGCAGCGTCAGCGTTTCTCCGGCTTCGAGCACAACCGGCGCGGCGCGCTGTGCCGCTGCCGCGGCGCTGCCGCCGCCCGCCCCGATCGCGCCGCCGATGGCCGCGCCCCTGCCGCCGCCGAAGATCGCGCCGAGGACGGCCCCGACTGCGGCGCCGCCGCCGATGCGACCCGCATTCTGCGATGCCTGTCCTGGCCCGTTGCGGGTGAACAGCGTTGTCTCCAGCGGCGTCTCGACGCCGTTGTATACGAGCGTGTGGAATCGCACCGCGATGCGGTCGGATCCGCTCATGCGGCCGGCGCGTTCGACGGCGGTGACCGAGCCGAGCAGGCGGCTGCCCGCGGGGATGGCGGTCCGGCCGTCGATGGTGACGTCGCCGATGGTCGTTGCGGAGACGCTGTCCTCGACGCGCGCCGTTGCGCTCGTGACCGCGGTCGCGGTCCGCGCTGCGATGGCCGTCCCGGCCGGGATGGTGACCGGCGCCGCCTGCGGCACCGGCGCGGGTCTGGGCGCCGCGGTTGCTGCCGGCTCGTTGCGCGGCGGCTCGGGCCTCGCCGGCGGGGCCGGCGGGGCAGCGGGCTGCGCCGGTTCGGGGCGGGCGTAGGCCTCCTGCGGCTGGGCCATCTGCTCGAGGCGCTGCTCGGCGGCGCGGCGGGCTGCGCGCTCGCGTTCCAGCGCGGCCCACAGCCGGTCGGTCTCGCTCGGCGGGGTTTCGCGTAGGCCGGCGGGGTCCGGCGATGCGGCCGAGGCCGCGTGGGTGTCGGCCGGCGGGCCCATCGTCCGGTTGCGGCAGGCGGCGAGGCCGGCGCCCAGGGATCCGCTGAACATCGAGAGCACGATTCCGAGGATGATGAGTCTGATCATGACTGTTCTCCGTGGCGCCATGCCTGCGTATGCAGGCGGAAAGCGGGTTGGATCGGAATCGCCTGTTGGTCGATTCCGCATGGACGTTTACCTGGGCGAATCGACTATTCACCGGGGCTGGCGAGGCGATTCAGCCTGGTCGATTTTTCGGGGTGCTCCGTCGAGCGCGGGGCGTTGGTTGCTGGTTGACGCCCGGCCGATGGCGTTCAGTTGGCGGGGTTGAGGTTCTTCAGCAACTCGAAGAGCATCGTGCGCAACTCGCGCACGTCTTCCTGGATATCGTCGATCCGCTGGTTGGTGTCGTCGATCCGCCGGTTGACGTTGTCGAAGCCGTCGTCCATCCGGCGGTTGACGTTCGTGAACCCGTCGTCCATCCGGCGGTTGACGTTCGTGAACCCGTTGTCGATCCGCGCGTTGGTCGAGCAGGTTCCGATGCCGAGGGTGACGATGATGGCTCCCATGCCGAGCAGCATGGCGGCGTTGTCCTTCGTGATCATGTGCTTCGCATCCTATCAGGATTTACTGCGTCAGAACTCGTCAGAAGTTGTCAGGCGTGGTCAGAAGTTGTCAGAACGGGATGTCGTCCTCGGTCATGTCGTTCGGGTCGGCGGGTGCGCCGCCTTCGTTGCTGCCGCCTGCGTTCCAGGGCACGTCGGCTCCCGGGTCGGCCGCGTCGTCCCAGGCGTCGGCGACGCTGGGCTCTTCGGCCGGAGCGGCCGCCTCGTTCCGGCGGATCAGCTCCGCCATGTCGGGGAACTTCTCGCGGCTGACCGCGTCGGCGTAGAGCTCCCAGGACTCGCGGGTGTTCCTGTCGCGGTCGGTCCAGACGTCGAGGATCAGTGCGCCTGCGACGCTGACGTGGTCGCGCTTGCCGATGCCGTCGAGCAGGCCGGCGCGCTCGCCGAAGGCCTTGACGCGCACGAATGCGGGTCGCTCGCGCTCGCACTTCTGGCGCCCGTCGTAGAGGCCGACGAGGATGGTCATCTCCATCCACTCGGCGCCCTTGGGCGACACCCTGCGTTCGGGGCCGTCGCGCACGACGACGCCGCGCAGGTGCGCCTGGGCGAAGCGGAAGCTGCCGGTAGTGGCGGTCTTGCGGTTGCCGCCGCTTGGGGAGGATGTCTGCATATGGGGTGTCCTTTCGTCGGGAGCGTAGTCGAGCCGGAGGCTGTGTGCCGTCTCAGGCCAGCGTGCGGAAGGTCGCCGAGACGCGGCGGTGGCGCTCGCCGGCGGTGTCGCGCCGGTCGATGCCGTGCATCCAGCGGGTGCGGGCGGATCCGGCCAGCACCAGCGCCGAGCGCGCCGGCAGCGTGACGACCTTGTCGCCGGCGAGGCCGTCGCGGCTGTACGGCTGCCCGTAGCGCGGCCGGAAGCGCATCGGCCAGTCGCTACCGAGTGAGATCGACACGATGACGGCGCCGAACGCGTCGGCGTCGGCGTGCATTCCGATGCCCTGCCCCGGCAGGTACTCGTTCACGATGCACTGCTCGGGCCGAGTGCCGCCGAAGATGTCCTCAAGCCGTTCGGCTGCCGCTGTCGCCCAGGCGGGGAAGGGCGCAGCCGGCTCCGCGCGTCCGGCAGTTCGGCGGGAGTAGTCGTAGCGGAAGCCGTAGTGCTGCACGCGGCGTCCGATCTCGAGCGACCACTCGCCGGCGTCGATGGCTTCGAGCCAGGCCGCTTCCTCGGCCGGGTCGAGGAAGTCTTCCAGCAGCCGTGCGCCGTCGCTGAAGATGAGTGTGGTCATCATGGTTTCTCCTTGTGCGCCGGTGTGCCGGCCGCGGCGTGTTCCGGCCAGGGGCCGAAGGCTTCGGGCGTGGCGTTTCGGGGCGGCCGGGGCCGCCGTCGCGTGGGAGCGTGAGGGACAACGTCCTGGGGCGTGGCGGCGGGTCGCGCCGTCGTTCCGATCCCGTCCGTACGTTCATTGTCGCCCGTTTCTCACCTCCCCTCGTGGTCCGTCTCCGGTCCCGCGCCGACGTCCGCGAGGCGCGTCCCCGCCGACGTTCGAGAGGCGGGGCGGCCCGGCCGGGGCGTCGTGCGGGTCCGGCGGATCGCGGAGCCGCGGCACCGGTCTCGTACACTGCGCGCGCCCGGTGCGCACCCTGCGTGCCGGTTCTGCCGGGGAGGCTGGAACAGTGGCGGAGTCTGGGGCCAGGGCGGAGGAGTTCTCGGACCTGTGGGGCGAGCTGATCCACTCGGGGCGCTGGTACCGGTCGCTGACGGTGTTCCTCGCACTGGTGGTGCTGGTGCTGCTGGTGGTGGTGATGGTGCAGGCGTCGCGCCCGGCGCCGATGCCGCTGGTGGTGCGGGTTGACGAGGTCGGAAGAGCCGAGGTGGTCGACTACCAGGTCGAGCGGTCGTCTCTGGACCAGAACGACCCGGTGGTCGGCTATTTCCTCAACAGCTTCGTGCGGGACCACTTCGAGCGGCGGCACGCGCTGCGGGCGGAGCGCTGGCAGCGTTCGCTCGCGTTCATGACGATGGCGCTGCAGCAGCAGGTCTACGCTGCGGCGGTCGACGAGCTGACGGTGTTCGTCTCCGATCCGGACGCACCGGAGTTCCTGGTCGAGAACGTCGTCGTGCGGGTGATCCCGCAGCCGCAGCCGCCGTACCGCGCCGAGGTCATCTTCGACCGGGTGGAGCAGTTCGGGGCCGCGGGCAATCCGATGGAGATCTCGCGCGAGCGGCTGACGCTGTCGCTGCAGTTCGTCTTCGCCGATTCGGTGCCGGCCGCCGCGCTGCTGGTGAACCCGCTGGGGATCGTGATCACGTTCATGGACGTGCAGCGGCAGCTGGTCGGCGTCGACGGCCTCGGGTGATGCGCATGCAGGGGCCCGACTACTTCGACCCGCGGCGCCGGCCGCCCGCGGTGGCCGACGTCCACCTCGACCGCCTGGTCTCGTTCTGCGAGGGCGGGCTCGACCGCAACCAGGCGCGCTTCGCCGCGTCGGTGATGCACCTGGGCGGCGTGTTCACCTCCGGGCAGGCCGGGGCGTGGCTCGACGCGCAGGTCTCCGGCTGGGACAGCGGCGAGGGGGAGCGGGCGTCGCTGCGCAAGCACGGCATCAACCGGTTCCTGCAGAGCCTGTTCCGCGAGTACGGCTCGACGCGGCGGCCGACGCGGCTGGCCTCGACGCACCGGATGCCGGCCGGCGGGCAGTTCGCCCACCTGGGCTCGCGGCCGGCCTACGAGGCGGTCGGCCTGGGCGAGTCGCGCTACCGGCGCCTGCCGCCGGCGCCGACGGCGATGCAGCGGCTGCTCCTGCACGACTACGTGCTGCAGACCGGGAGCCGCTGGACGTGGTACGGGGCGACCGACCAGAAGCTGGCGCTCTTCGACGCGCTCGGTGTCGCCCGCGACGTGCTGCCGTCGCGTGACTACCGCGGCGAGGGTCCCGGCGGCGGGACGACGCGGCGCTGGTTCGTCGACCACCTGCCGGTGGGGGTGGGGGCGAGCTGGAAGCTCTGCTTCCCGTTCGTGTTCTGCGAGGAGCGGACGGTCGGCGCCGCGGTCTCCCGGCTGCAGCCCTACGGCCGGCTGTGGGCGGCGCTGCGCGCGATGGGGCTGTGGGTGCAGGTGGTCATCGTCGGCCAGTACGGCGACCCGGGGGACTGGGAGCGGCGCGTGGACAGGTACGTGGACCCGCCGTCGCGCGACGACCGCGAGCGGCTGGCGAACCGGGTGGAGCGGTACCTGATCGAGCGTCTGGACGGGGCCGCGGACGGCGCGGCGGTGCTGCGGGCGTACGGGGGCCGCCCGGGGGCGCAAGCCCGCCTGCGGGACCTGGAGAAGAGCCTCGCGCGGCTCGCGGCCGGCCCCGAGGCGATGGCGGTCGAGGTGTGGAACTCGGAACGGCTGTCGCAGCCGGCGTGGGCCCGCGCCGCCGGAGGGCACTGATGAGTCTGTTGCAGCGCCTCGCCGTCTCGTTGGTCGTCTGTATCGCCTGCTTCCTGGCCTTCCCGCTGTCGCTGGGCGAGGGCGGGGCGCTGGAGCTGGCCGAGCGCCGCCCGGCGGACCGGGCGGCGGCGTGGCGCATGGACGCCGGCGTGCGCTTCCTCGGCGTCGGCGCCGACCCGGACGTCGATCCGCTGCTCGTGTACGTGGCGGGCAACTCGCCGCGGGTCTACCGCTGGTTCGTGCTGATGTCGTTCTTCGCGCCGGGGGTGCTCTTCTTCGTCGGCTCGTCGGTCGCCGAGTCGGTGCTGCGGGTCTTCTTCGGGCGGCTGCTCGACTGGCACGTCGCCGGCAGGCTGCCGGCCTGGCCGCTCAGCAGGACCGACGCGAAGCCCTCGCTGGTCATCGGGGAGGTGCACCACAAGACGGAGCTGTGCGAGGTGGCGCGGCCGAAGTGGCTGCGGATGCCCGAGAAGGGCCTGTTCACCGGGCTCATCATCTTCGGGGCGATCGGCACCGGCAAGACCACCTCGTGCATGCGGCCGTTCTGCCGGCAGCTGCTCGAGTGGCAGGCGGGCGACCGGGAGAAGCGGGTCGCCGCGCTCGTGCTCGAGGTCAAGGGGGACTTCTGCTACGACGTGCAGGAGATGCTGCAGCAGTACGGGCGGATGGACGACTACCTGGAGCTGTCGCTGCCGCCCGAGCCGGGGGACGAGGACTACGGCAAGCGGGAGGTCTGGCAGTGGAACCCGCTGTACTGCCCGTGGATGGACACCTACTCGCTGGCCTACTCGCTCGGGTCGATCATCAACCAGCTGTTCGGCGGGTCGAAGGAGCCGTTCTGGCAGCAGGCCTACACGAACGTGATCCGCTGGATCCTGGCGACCTACCGCTCGCTGCCGGGCGGGTGGGTCACCTTCGCCGACGTGTACGACTGCATGCTGAGCAAGACGAAGCTGGAGAAGCTGATCGACCGGCACACGGCCCATGTCTACGGGCAGTTCGAGTACGAGGTGTTCGTCGACGCGGCCGTCTTCGAGGCGCAGCGCGACCGGCTGAGCAGGATCACGGTGACCGAGCAGGACATGCTCGACTACGCCCCGCTGGCGGGCACGCCGGTGGCCGGCGGGACGCGCAGGCACGGCTCGCTGTCGGAGCGCTGTCTCGGGCCGCCGGTGGACGGGAAGTACCAGCCGCGCGAGCACGTCTTCGACTGGACCGTCCTCGCGCAGCGCGCCGTGGTGCGGGTGGGCGAGTCCGGCTACAACGTGCTCGCCTGGGAGATGCGCAAGGAGGGGCGCCTCGTCGACTTCGCGGCCGAGGTGGTCAGCCAGCCGCTGCCGGACCTGGTGGCGCTCAATGCGCGCATCGACCAGTGGTACAAGGACGAGTGGCTCGGCCTCGACGAGAAGCTGCGCTCGTCGATCGTGCAGGGGATCTCGGTGTTCCTGGGAGTCTTCGTCGAGCCGCGGGTCGCGCGGGTCTTCTGCCCGAAGAACCCGGAGCAGATGACCGAGGCCGAGAAGGAGCGCCTGATCCCGCCGCTGCTCGAGACCATCGAGAGCGGGAAGGTGCTGGCGCTGAACATGCCGGGCGGGACCAACCCGGCGCTGGCGCGCGCGGCCGGGGTGATGCTCAAGGGGGCGTGGCTGTCGACGCTGCTGCTGCGGCCGAAGGCGATGAAGCTGAACCCGGAGAAGTTCTTCCGGCCCGCGGTGTTCATCTGCGACGAGTATCAGAGCTTCGTGACCACGGGGGAGAAGGACCCGGCGGGCGACGAGAAGGCGTTCGCGCTCACGCGGCAGTCGCGCTGCGTCCCGATCGTGGCGACGCAGAGCATCTCGTCGATGCGCTCGGTGCTCGGCGACGGCGAGTCGTGGCGGGCGCTGCTGCAGACGCTGCGCTCGCGCATCTTCCTGTCGATGGCCGACGACGCCAGCCTGGAGACGGCCAGCAAGCTCCTGGGGCAGGTCAACCGGATGCGGGCGTCGTTCTCGCTCTCGGAGAACACGGCGCGGGCCGCGGCGTCGCTGTTCACCGGGCGCATCGGGGGCGGTTCGGCCTCGGCGGGGCTCTCGAAGTCCTACGCGGAGAAGCGCGAGGCGCTCTTCCATCCGCGGGACATCTCGCTGCTGGGGACCTGCCAGGCGGTCGCGCAGATCTTCGACGGCAACAAGGTGCACGACGCCACGCGGGTGTACCTGAAGCCGGACTACAAGCCGCGCGATTTGCCGTACTGGCGCTGGTACGACGAGATGGAGCGCGACGAGCTCGTGTGAGGGGAGGCTGACGATGGCGGTCGCGGGTGTCGCCGGCGCGGGCGGCGGGGAGCTGAAGCTCACGTCGCTGCGCAACGTGTTCCCGGCGATCGGGGACCTGATCGAGGACGAGACGGTCACCGAGATCATGGTGGTCTCGGCGCGCACCGGCGAGGTGCTGGTGTTCTTCGAGAAGCGGGGCGTGCTGCACCAGATGCAGGCGCGCGGCGTCACGTGGCGCGACGTGCAGCGGCTGATCTACTCGATCGGGCGGCCGCTGGGCGTGGACCCCGACGTGGTGCCGCTGGCGGATGCGCGGCTGGCCGACGGCAGCCGGGTGGCGATCTGTTTGCCGCCGGCCGCCGAGGCGCCGGCGGTGACGATCCGGCGCTTCTCGAAGGTGGTGATGACCGGCGCCGAGCTGGTCGCGCTCGGCTCGCTGCCGCAGGAGGTGCTCGACCTGCTGGGGGCGACCCTCGCCCGGGGGGGCAACGCGCTGGTGGCCGGGGGCACCGGCTCGGGGAAGACGACGCTTCTGAACGCGCTGATCAAGCTGTTCCCGCCGGATCATCGGATCGTCGTCATCGAGGACACGATCGAGCTGAAGGTGGACCAGAAGAACGTGCTGCGTCTCGAGGCGCGGCAGCTGTCGGACTTCGACCTGACGATCCGCGACATGGTCAAGCACGCGCTGCGGCAGCGGCCGGACCACATCGTGGTGGGCGAGATCCGGGGTCCGGAGGCGCAGGACGTGCTGCAGGCGCTCAACACCGGGCACGGGGGGAGCCTGACGACCATCCATGCGAACACGGCGAAGGACGCGCTGTCGCGGCTGGCCTCGTGCGCGATGCAGGCCGAGGACCGGCTGCCGTGGGACGTGCTGTGCCGCGGGGTGGCCAGCGCCTTCCACCTCGTGGTGCACCAGCACCGGCGTCCGGACGGCTCGCGGGGGGTGAGCGAGCTGCTGCGCGTGCACGGGTACGACCTGGCCACCGGCGAGTGGAAGGCGGACCTGCTGTGGCGCAGCAGGCATGCGGGCGGCGGCGGGGACTCTTCCCCCGTCCTGCCGCCGCTGGCCTCGGGCGTGTCCGCGGGCGGCAAGGCGGTGGCCGTGCGCGCCGGGGCCAGGCCGGGGGAGGGTGTGGTCGAGGTGGACCCGGAGGATCGCGGCACCGTCCCGCCGCCGGCGGCGCCGGGTCTGCCTTCGCCGGCGGTGGCCGAGCAGTTCGGGCGGCGCAAGGTGGTGTCGGAGCCGCCGGCCGACGTTCCTGCGCCGGACGGTACGGATGAAGGCGCGGGGAGCCGCGTGGTCGGCTACCCGCACGGCGAGCCGGTGTCGCGGCCGGCCGACGGGGAGGGCCGTTGATGGCGAACGATGCCCGCCGGGAAGCACCGGGCGACGTCGTGGCGGACGTTGCGGGTGAGGCTGCCGCTCTGGACGTCCTGCGCGGGGGCGGCGCCGATCCCGCTGACGCCGGGACTCGGGAGGGTGGCGACCCGGGCCGCGGTGAGCCGTTCGGGGACCATCCTGACGGCGGGGGCGGCGATGCTCCGCCTGGTGCCGGGCCCGGCTCCGGCGGGGATCGCGGTCCGGAGTCGGCAGGGTCCGGGGACGGTGCCGGGGACCTGCTCGACCTGCGGGAGCCGGACTCGGAGAGCGGCTCGGACGGCGAGACTCCCGATCCGAGTCCGGAGGACCTCGCCGCCATTCGGAGGACGTCCACGCGTCAGGCCACGGCTGGCCGCGAGGCCGCTTCGGCGGAGGCTGAAGTGGCGGTGCGCAAGGAGGTCCGGCGGATCCTCGGGCTCGACGGCCGGGTCGACTTCGAGGCGGAGAGCGTGCAGCACGTCATGGGCCTGACCCGCGACGGGGAGCGGGTGGACCCGGAGCTCGAGAAGGAGCTGCGGGCCGAGCTCGACGCGCTCGGCATCGACCTCGATGTCGTGAAGCTGCGTTACGAGACGATGTCGGAGGACGACCGCCGGCAGCTGACGACCTTCGAGGTGCAGCAGGCGTTCCTGCGCGTGGTGGAGCGTGTCGATTCCCTGGCGACGCAGGCCTCGGTCTCGCTGGGGCACCGGATCGGCATGTTCGAGCGGGAGTCGAAGGACTACCTCAAGCTGTTCGCGGGCCTGCGCGTGCTGCTGGACGCGGAGGGGGAGAGGGTCGAGCAGATGCTCGGCGGGGTGCGCGAGAGGCTCCAGGAGGAGAAGGTGCACCTGGAGGCGCTGGTCAAGCGTGTCGGCGATGAACGCGACCAGCTTCGGGACCTGCTCGAGGAGAGTCCGCAGACCATCGCGCAGGCTGCGAAGAAGAAGCTCGACGAGCAGGTGCTGGCCCTGGAGAAGGGATTCGAGCAGGCGGGCGGGCACCTGAAGTCGTGCGAGAACCGGGTGCACGCGATCATCGAGCGGCTGGGCTCGGCCGGGGCGGCGGCGACGGCCGTCGAGCAGGAGGCGGCGCGGGTCATGACGGAGCTGCAGCGCGTGGCGGGCGCGGGGTTCGCGGTCCGGCGCCTCGCACTGCTGGGCGGGGTGATCGGCTCGGCCGTGGGCGGCTTCTTCGCGTTCGTCGTGCTGCTGCTGCTGTGGGCGGCTACGGGAGGTTCCTGATGCCGGAAGGGCTGGCCGCAGAGCGGCCTTCGGCGGCGGCGGCGCCCGCTTGCCTGCGGGTGCGGCTGTGGCCGCTGCCGCCCTCGGCGCAACTGCTGCGGCGCGTGGTCTCCGAGGTGCTGGGCGCCGAGCCGGCGGACAGCCTGCCGCTGGTGGTCGTCTCTCCGCTCGACGGCGTGCTGTCGGTTTCGCTGCCCCGCCGCGCGAGGCGCGTCGATCTCGAAGTGCCGCTCTCGGACCTGGTGGTCGGCACCGCCGGCTCGGCGAGCGGCGACGAGCCGGCGCATCTTCTGGCGACGGTGGCGCCGTCGGCGCCGTCGGCCGGCGTCCTGGCCGCCATGCGCGCCGGGTGGGGCCTCGCCGGCGGCGAGGGCCCGTGGATGGTCCTGACGGCCGATCCGGTGGCTTCGGCGGCGGCGCGCTGCGGGCCGCTCGCGCTGCGTCTCGCCGGAACGCCGCACGCCGCCGGCCGAGTGGTCTTCGGCGGCCTCGAAGTCTCTCGCAGCGCGTCCTCCTGACGCGCGGTTCTCTCCTTCGTTTCGTTGTGCCGTGCCGGGGGGACGGCTTCGGCCCCCGCGTCCGTATGCTTGCGCCTGACCTGGAGCCGTTCCGTGCAAGGCGGGGCGGCGCCGGAAGGGAGCTAGCCGATGGCCCGCCTGTCCCAGGAGTTCAAGGAGCGCGCGCTGGAGCTGCAGGGCACGGTGCGCGCGCGGACCTCGGCCGCGGAGACCGCCTGGGCGCTGCGCAGCGCGGCGCATACCGGCGAGGACGCCTTCGACGCGCTGGCGCGGCGGGTGACCTCGAGTCCGGTCCGGGTGGCCGGGGTGCTGTCGGGCGAGCACGACCCGCTGCTGCTGTGCGCGCTGGCCGGGAAACGCTCGATGGAGGACCTCGCGGGCGTGGCCCCGGCGGGCGGCCGCTCGAATGCGGCGCCGACGATGCTGGAGTCGCTGGCCGCCAGGCGCGTGCGGCAGCACTGGGAGCTCTGCCGGGCGGACCCGGCGCATGCCAAGCGGCTGGAGGCGAAGTGGGCCGCGAGCCGGGCCACGATGCGCTCGGGGCATCTGGGAACGGCGCTGGGGGCGATGGAGGCGACCTACGGCGCAGCGTGCTCGGCCGAGCGCGAGGCGGCGCAGGGGCGGCTGGTGTCGACGGTGCCGCCGGCCTCGTGGGACCCGGCCGGTGCGCATGCGGGCAAGCTCGCAGGGTACGGCTTGGAGCGCTGGAACCGGATGCGCGGACAGGCGGTGGCCGAGACGCGGATGCCTGCGGAGTGGGAGCACCGGCGCACGGCGAGCCGGGGTCCGCAGCGCCCGCGGGCGCGCTTCGTCGCGCGCGGGGCGGGGCGTATGGAGCAGCTGGCCGACGCGCGTTTCTCGCCGCGCATGGCGGCCAGCCGGATCGCCTTCCAGGTGCGGCTGAAGCTGGCGATGGCGCGCGGTCCTGCGGCGACGCGGCGGTTCCTCACGTCGGTGGCGTCGAACCCGCGGCGGGCGGCGGCGGCCGTGCGCGCGCGGCTGGATCCGATGGTCGTCGCCGCGGCGATCGGCCCGCAGGCCATCGAGGGGCTGCTGGCCGGCAAGCCGGTGCGCGAGGCCGGGCCGCTGGGGCGGCTGCAGGACGAGTTGCACAAGCGGGACGTGGCGCGGCTGCAGAACGTGCGTACGGGGCAGGACGGCGGCGTTGCGGACCTTGCGGCGCAGCGCGACGCGCTCGACGGCGGGCTGGTTTCGGCGAAGGGGATGCGGGAGGCGAGCGCGCGCTTCGTCGACAAGGTCTGGCACGGGGACGACCGCCCGGCGGCGGCGGGCGGCGGGTGGAGCGCGGACAGCACCCTGGGGGAGCAGTTCCAGCAGGGGAGCGTGGATCGCAGCGTCCACGACGCGTGGCGGGCCCGGCGCGAGGCGGTGGTCGAAGGGGCCGGCGCGGCGCAGCTGCAGGAGCGGTTCGGGGCGGAGCGCTGGTCGCCGGTGGACTCGGCGGTCGCCGACCGGGCGGGAGAGGAGGCGCTCTCGGAGCGCTTCGCCGAGCTCGGCGGCGCCGATGCGGGGTACCGCCTGCGCCGCGAGGTCGTGGTCGCGGCGGACCCGCAGGCCGGCATCAATCAGGTCGAGGCGCTGCATCTGGAGCGCCAGGACCTGCGCGCCGCGCGCGGCGAGGCGGTGTCGGACTTGCGGGCGGAGATCGACTGGGCGGAGGGGGACGCGGATCGGCGTCCTGGGGCTTCGGCTCCTTCGTCTACCGTTGTTCCCGTCCGCTTGCGTGACGAGGATTGCATTGCTTCCCAGCCCTCGCGTGATCCGGCTGCTCAGCAGATCCTTCGGGAGTACTTCGAGGAACACGGCGGTGAAGCCGCGGGTTATCGCCTTGTAGAGGACGATCTGACGGGCAGTCTGCGTCTGTATGCCGCGCCGAACCCTCCTGGTCCTTCTTTCGATGTGGAGCGTCACATTCGTGATGAGACCCTCCACGAGGCTCTCTATCGTGCCGCGACTGATACCCGGGACGGGTTTCGGTGTCTTCCGCCCGACCGCGCCGACGTCGTCCTGGATCCGAAGCCGCCGCATCGTCTCGGCGTTGCTTATCCCTCCGATGCGGAGGGACGCGAGATCCTCCAGGCGCGTTTGCAGGATCTCGGTGGAGCAGACAAGGGGTTCTCGCTCCGCACTGACCAGGATGGTTTTGTGTTCCTTGAGCAGGACCATGACTCGTGGTGCGCGCGCTGTCGGCAGTCTCCGGATCTTGCTCAGGCGGATCGCGTGTGGGCAGAGAAGTTCCACGACGCGGGCGATGCTCGCGACAACGCACTCAGTTCCGAGGAGCGTGAAGCGAGGGAGCGTGCGTGGCGGGACGAGCGCCTTGGCTCGTCGGGTCCGTCGCAGTCTCCTCCCGGTGTCGGGTCGTCCCAGGTCCCCGGTGCCAGCGTCGTGATCCCGCCCGAGGCGCTGCGCGACGTCGAGATCGCCGAGGAAGACCTGCCGAAGATGACGCAGGAGGCGGAGCCGCCGCCCAACGGGTCGTGGAAGGTCCACGACGACGACCGGGTCGACCGCGTCATCCCGCGCGAGGACGGTTCGTACGAGGTCCGTTTCAAGGCGGGCGTGGTTCCGGTGCAGGGGGTGGGCGAGGACGCGGCGTCGCAGACGCACAAGCGGCGCACGGACCCGCAGCTGGTGGAGCTGCAGAACGAGCGCACCGAGCAGACGGTCGAGCTCGAGCGGGCCGCGCAGGAGACGCTTGCCGGCGCGGTGGAACACTCCCGCGCCCCGTTCGACGTCGAGCGGGCGGGCTACATGCCGGGGGTGGCGGTCAACGCGTTCGATCGGCAGCCGATCGGCGGCGTCGACGGGGACCTGCTGCGCGCGAAGGCGATCCGCGAGGGTGAGGGCCACGACCTGCGCTTCGCCACCCGCGGGCAGATCGAGGCGGCCGGCGGCAGGGTGTCGCCCGATGCCGAGGGCGTGATCGTCATGCGCGAGGTACCGGTCTCGGCGCAGCCGTTCGGCAAGGACGGGAAGGTCGACGCGAAGGCGGACCCGGTCGAGTACCGCGTGAAGACGCCGCAGGTGTTCTACCACGTCTCGTCGGGGACCAACCTGGCTCGCGGCCAAGTCCCGTCCCAGCCGCTCGAGGCGGCGGTGCCGGAGATGACCGCCGAGGACCTCTGCAAGTCGGTCGGCGTGAACACGCGTGAGATGGATCATCCGCAGGGGCGCAGCGAGTTCCAGCCTCTGAATCCGAACCTGAACATCTGGCAGGACACGCTCGTGATTGCGAAGGACGGGGGCGAGTCCGTCGCCGAGCGTAACGGCCGGCTGGTCGGGGCCGCTGTACGGGCGACGATGTCGCCCAACCGGGGCGAGGGGGACCCGCGCCCGGTGCCGCCGAAGGGTGCGTACTCGCAGGATCCTGTCAAGGCCGTGGCCGAGCGGCGTCTGGTGGAGGTCATGGCGGCCGACCGTGCTGCGGGACGCATCGGGGTGGCGTACCGCACGTCGCCGCCGGTGAGCGGGAAGGAGCGGAAGGAGTTCGTGCAGATGCTCAGGAACTCGCAGGTGCGCGAGCGGCTGGGCAAGGAGGTCGACCGTGTCAGCTCGTGGGTGGCCGACGGGGCGAAGCAGCGCCTGCAGGAGCGCGGCGTGCAGACCGCGCACGAGCGCGCCCAGGGGGCTCCGGCGCCGGCGCAGTCGAAGGGGCAGCCGGATCGGGGTCGCAAGCATGACGAGCCCGCGTACCCGCGCTGAGCCGTGGGGGCGGTATCGAGGGGGAGGTTCACCATGGAGGACAAGGGGATGCTCGGCCGTGTGCTGATTGCGGCCGTGCTGGCGGCGGTGACGGGCGCTTCGGTCGCGGCGCAGACGTACAACGCGATTGATTCGGGGGGACCGCTCTGGTGGTACCCGGAGAACGACTCTTCGTACCCGCGGCATCACGACCGGTGGTACATGTCCATGTTCGAGGCGGTGAACGGCGACTGGGGGCTCGCCACGTCCTTTCCGGACGTTTCTTCCGACGAGGTGTGGTTCGCCGTGGTGAGCGGCGCCCCGGAGAACAGCGCCTGCGACCGTCAGAACCAGACCCTGCGGGTCAACGTCGGGCCGCCGTATCCGGACGACGGCGTGGCTCCGCCGCGTACCGTGCGGACGCCCTCGGGCGCGGGCGGCTTCGCGGGTCTGCAGATGTCGCTGCAGATCGGCGAGTGGTGGCAGGGCATGAAGTACCGCGGGTACTACGAGGATGCCACGGCGCGCGCGTACCACTTCGGCGGCGTTCGGGCGCGTTACGATCCGGCTCTCTTCGGCTGGTTCGACGTGACCACGCGGGACGGCGCCGGCGTCGAACAGCGGCCGCCGCTCTACGACGGCGGCCATTCGGTCACCTGGATCAATCCCGCGTATTCGCAGTGGCAGCTCTGGGGCGGCGGCGGCTTCGCGATGCCGTGCCTCGGGACCTCGATGGTGCACATGCACGGCGTGGACGGGGGCGGCCGGGACAAGGTGTGGCCGCCCACCCCGGTGGGGGCCGACGGCGGCGAGTGCTGGTCCAACGCGCGACCGCTGGTCCTGCGCGCCAACTCGGAGGCTCGCTGCGAGCCGAACCTGGCGGAGCGCTACGCGTACACCGTGCGGTTCCGGGCGATCTTCGATGCCGCTCCTCCGCGGCCGATTCCTCCTCCCCCCTGGCTGGTTGCCGGTTCGTACACGCCGCTGTTCCCGCCGGACTACGCCGCGCCGTACCTGATGGCCCGGCGCGGGGAGATCGCCCTGTTCACGGTGTCGGAACTTGCCCAGGCGTCGCCGCCGCCGGTGCCGTGGTCGCCGGTGTCGTACCCGGACCCCGGGGTCGAGATCGGCACCACCCGCGGCGCGATGCCGCCCCGCTTTCTGGACCCGAACCGCGTGGACCCGTTCGGGGGCGCCTCCTACGGGCAGGGGACCATCGAGCTCCCGCTGCAGGACAACCCGAGCGCGAGTGCGCGCGAGTGCATCGAGCTCGGCGAGCCGGGGTGGGACGCTGCGACGGGCACGCTGCGCGTCGATTGCGGCCACGGCCGCGAGAACAGCCCGATGACGGGCAACGTCAACCGTGCGGTGATGGGCTACGGCGCCGTGGAGCGCTCGCGCGAGGTGGGTCCCATGGACAACTCCCGGGGCTACGGGGGGCGCGCGCTGGCGCGGCGGACCGCGGGGCTGTGGGCGCCGCCGTCCGGCTTCGGGTGGTTCGAGCACCGTAGTGCGACGCTCGGGTGCCTGTTCCTCGAGGCGGATGTCGACATGGGGCTGATCGCTGCTGCGTATGCCGCCAGGGACGCCTGGTGGGCCCGGGTTCCCGACGAGTACGGCGCGTGGTCGGAGGGGCGGCTGGACTACCGGGCCTGTCCTTCCAACACGCGGTCGGATCCGGACCGGGGGGATGCTTGCAGGGCCGCGGCGGCGCACCGGATGGCTCTGGCGAGGGCGAGGGCGATCAGGTACTTCCGGTACGGTTACGGGTGGGAGGTCATCGGCGACTACCGGAGCGCGGTTCTGCCGGAGCTGGCGTCGGCTCTGAGCGGTGCCGGGTATCGGGCTCCGCGCACTGTCTTGCGTGCCCTGGGCCGCTGGGGCGGCACGCCGGTTCGGGACCGCTGCGGCACGAGCGTGTCCGGGGGCGCCTACAACGAGGCGCTGATCGCGTCGGTGCCCACGATGCTGCCCGGCGTCGGCTACGGCCACGGGCAGAGCTCCATCCCCGGCCAGGGCGGGCGGATGTGGTACGGGCCGGGCTTCGAGGCGTACGGTGCGCACCTTGCGGGTGAGCAGGGGGACCTGTATGGCCAGCGTGCCGACGTCGCGGGCCGGACGACGGACTACTCCGAGGCGGTGATCAACCCGGGCTCGGATTATCCGGAGGAGCTTCGCCGTTACGCCGACTACAACAATGTTCGACTCGGTTCGACCGTCTGGCGTGACTTCGCGTGCAAGACCTCCCACGGCGGGTACTACGGCATGGGGCTCACGGCGCTGGGCACGTCGCGCTTCGATCACCGGGAGTTTCCGAATGACGCGTGGAGGAATCCCGACCCGGGGGTCGTCCTCGGGGACACCGTCCCGACGCAGTTCTCCAGCGGGACGCCGTGCACGGGCAATGCGGCCTACGACGCGCTCGGAGCGGACGGGACGAGGCGCTGCTTCCCGCAGAGCGGCCTGGGGGCGTACAGCACGTCGTCTGGTTCCAGCGGGGATGCCGGGTTCTTCATGCTCGAGTACAGCGGCGACGGGTCCAGCGACACCGGACGCAGCGGGTCGGTCGGAGCGATGCGGCCGACGTCCTACCGCATGCTCCCCGGCAGCGAAGCGCTGGTCCTGTTCCTGCGGAGCAGCTTCTTCGATCTGGAGTTCGGCTACCGCAGTCTGGACGTCGAGCGTCAGGCGATCTGGTCCGGCTATGGTGCGTGGGGGAACAGCTACCGCTCGTCGTGGCTGGCCACTGCCGAGGCGTTCGAGGGTCTGGCTCCGGGCTGGTGCTCGGGTCCTTCGGCGGGCGGCTGCGATGTCACGCAGGTCCCGATGGACTACGGGCGGCTCGAGCACCAGGGCCAGCTCAGCTGGTACGGTGCGATGGTGCCCGGCGGCACCGGCGGTTGCACGGTCAATCACCGGACCGGCACGGGTGTCCAGGGCAAGCCTCCCGAGGGCAGCGTGATCGCCGAGGACCAGCAGATCTTCTGCCTGCTGCCGCTCGATGTGGGCCCGGATGGGAGGTGCCCGGGAGAGAACCTGCCGTAAGGGTGGGCAGCTCGTGCCGGCACAGTCGGTGCAGCTGCGTGGGCGGACCCTGGCGTCAGCGGGTCCGCCCGTCGTGCGTACGGGCGCCGTGGTCGCCGGCAGAGGTCCTCCGGACCGGCGGCCGTAGGCTTGTCTCCAGCAGCCGGTGCAACGGCGGGCTGCGGAGGCAGGGACGATGCAGGACGATGCGCGCGGCGTGCCGGACGTGCTGGACCCGGCCGAGACCGTCGCCGGCGTCGACGGTGTGCGGCGCGTGGTGAAGAAGGCACGCAAGGTCTGGCTGGTGTCGGACCCGGAAGCTCTGGCGCCCTCTCGCCTGACCAAGCGCGCAGCTCGCGCGCTGCTGGATCGGGTGGCCGCCGGAGAGGATGCGGATGGTCCCGATGGGGTGCGCCCGGTCATGGTGACCGCGCGGGTCGAGGGCCCGGACGCCGTCATCCGCACGCTGGAGTGGATGGGGGACGCCTCGCGCCTGGGCCGTCCGGCCGATCCGCCCGGTGCTGTCCGTACCGGTGGCGGGCCGGCAGGAGACAGTGGGGAGAAGAAGTGATGCGCAAGCGCCACCTGGCGGCAGTCGCTTGTGCGGCGCTGGCGGTGTCGTGCGGTGGCGAGACCGAAGGCCCGCCGGAAGCGCCGGTGCCCGATCCCGGCGTTGAGGCCGAGGCGGCGCCTTTCGCGGTGACGGCCGCCGGTCGCGACGTGCGGTGGTACACCTCGCGCGGCCGCCGCGCGCTGGACGGCCTGGAGAACGTCGTCGTCTATCGCTCTGCCGACGACGTGTCGGGCTCGCCCGACGTCGTGCTCCATGCCCGCTGCATGGGGGACCGCAGCGAGGTGGAGCTGGACATGGGCGTCGAGCTGGGCGACGACGTCGTCACCGACGGGGACCTCCGCACCAAGCGCGTACTGATCCGCTTCGTGCCGCAGGACGTGCGCCCGGTGGTCTTCGACGTGGGCTCGACGGGCCGCTCGGTGGTGGTCGACCGCCCGCTGTCGTTCCTGCGTCTGCTGGTGGGAGCCGATTCGCTCGTCGTGCAGACGGTCTCGCGCCGGGGCACGGCCGTCTTCGCCGAGTTCGTCGTCTCGCCGTTGGCGTACGAGCGCCTGTCGCTGGTCGCGGATACCTGCGGCTGGATCCTGGACCCGGTCGAGGCTGTGCGCGTCGAGCGCGAGCGGCAGGCGGCGCTGCTGGATATCGAGCGCGCCGAGGTGCTGGCCACCTACGTCGGCGTGCCGATCCGGGACGGCATCGAGCGCTTCGGGGTCGACTACGACGAGATCTACCTGGACCTGCCGGCGCCGGTGGGCCGCGCGTACCTGGGCTTCGGCGTGAGCATCAGCGCCGTGGAGATCGCGCTGGCGCAGGACCGGGGCGTCGTCTGCGTCACGGGGACGTGGGTCGGCGGCGAGATCATCCTGCGGGAGTGCTACGTCGAGGGGCAGCTGGCCGGCGTGGAGGATTCGGACGGCGTCCCTGGCGCTCCGGGAACCGAAGCCGGGGGGCGTTGAGGCTCCGGCCTGTTCGTGTGCCGCTCGTCTTCATTCGTGGCGGTTCGCTGTGGTGAAGGGGGTGCCGGCGACGCCGTGCATGGCTCCGCCGGTGACTACCGCGTTGTTGGGCTGGTTGCCCTACTCGGGCGGCCGGTTCGGATCGGGCGCCGCTTCGACCTTGTCGGCGGGCCTGCGCGGCGTCGATCCGGCGATGCTTGCGCCAGCGGCGCGGATGTAGTCGGTGATGATGGTCCGGCTCTCCACTGTCTCACCGTTGTTCCGCTGGTAGAACTTCTTGGTGACGTTGCCGGACACCGCGATCGTCTCGCCCTTCTCGCAGGCGAGCAGCCGCGCCTGCATCGCTTCGGAGAAGGCCATCACGTCGACCCACTCGGTCAGCTGCTCGCGCTCCTCCGGGGAGACGTTGGGCGCGGCCATGTTGACGCCGATGCGGCCGGAGACGAACTTGCGTCCGTCCTTCTCGATCAGCCGCGGCTTGGCCGCGAGGTTGCCCCGGTAGGTGCAGTCGCACGCGCGGGGGATGGAGCCGGGGATGTGGTCGCTCATGCGGTGTCGTCCTTTCTCGTTGGTCAGGCCTTGCCGGGCGTTGCCTGCTGAAGTTTATGGACCGGGTTCCAGCCGGTGGGGCGGTTCGGGGTGCGTGCGCCTCGTCCTGCGCTCTTTCGGGTTCCGTGACGTCCGACGCTGTGATTCTCTGGCTCCGGGGTGGAACCTTTCTCCGGATTCGGTGTCTAACCGCGTAGTCGGCACAAAGAAGTGCACTTCTTGGTACCGGGTGGCGATTTCACGCCTTCTCGGGTCCGTCGTGCTGGGCTCGCTCCACCGCGTTCTTTGCGATCATCAGCAGCAGGCCCGTGCGGATGTAGTCGCGCTTGCTCATCCCTCTCGCGTGATCCTGGAGCGGCATCCGGTGCAGGTGGTCGTCCTCGTTGGGGATGACGCCGCAGGCCTCATTCGGTCGTCATTGCGGCCTCAGTGGACGCGGTCGTCGTCGTCTGCTGGGAGCGGGATCTCCGTCTGCAGGCGCGTAGCCACTTCGTAGGCGACCGACCCAGCGGCTGCGGTTCTGGCCAGATGAGTCGTGCCCGGCTCTCGCGTGGCTGCCAGCCTGGTGTGCTCTTGCTCGGTGGCCGGCGTCGTGCTCAGTTTCGAGGTCTCGATGACGATCGCCGCTGCGTCGAACGCCAGTTCGGCGGCGCTGTCGAGGAACGCGTTCAGGTCCTCCAGTGACAGGCGTTCGGCGATTCCCCAGGGCGTGTTGCCCGGTCCGCGCTGCATCTCGTTCAGGCACAGCCCCGCCATGCGCACGTGGTGTTCCAGACGGCGGACTGCGTCGGCCAGTCCTGGCGCTGTAGGCCGCTCGTCGACGATGCCGCCTGTCGCGGGTCTGTCTCCGCTGCGCTCATGCGCCCAGTCCTTGTGCGCCTTGCGCAAGCGGTCGATCGCCGCGTCCCGTGCGGTGTTTGTCGTGCCGGTCGGCACGGTCGGGTTGGTCTCGGCCATCTCGTCGAGCATCGCCTCGCCGACGGCGAAGGCCTCGGGCTCGTTGTAGGCGGCCAGCCGCTCGGCGTACGCCATCGCAGTCTCGTTCTCGCGGGCTTGCACGACCGTCGCGTGCCGTACTTCCTGACGGTCGAATCCGAGCCCGGTCAGCGTGCTGTCGTCGACGCCGTCGGCGCACAGCGCCAGCGATAGCCACGCGATGGTCTTTTCCCACTGCATCCGCAGGCGGTCGGCGGTGCGCTCGGCGTAGTCGAGCAGCTTCCGGCCCTCGTGGTCCTCCCGGTCGGCCAGCATCAGCCTGGCGAAGCACTCGGCGCGCTTCGTGGTCTCGCGTTCCTTCCGCATGCGTTCTTTCGTCTCGTCGTGCATGGATGTGTCCTTGCGTCTGGTTCAGGAAGCCGACGCCGCTTCGGTGTTCACTCCCCGGTCCACAGCGCGAGGGCCTCGGGGTTGACGAACAGCGCCGGCTTGTGGCCCGGCCATTCCCGGAGGATTCCGGCACCGGCGATCGGCCGCAGCACCGCGAGCGCCGTCGCAGGCTTCGCCGTCACCCGCGCGTCGACCAGGTCCGTCGACCGGCAGCAGAGTCGGCCGGAGACGAACCGGACCGTGTCGTCGCCGGTCACCGGCCGGGGCTTCGCGCCGCGGTACCGCGCGACGGCTCGTTCGGCGATGGCCGCCTGGCGTTCCAGAGTGCGGGCGATCCACTCGGCGGTTTCCCGCACGCCGTCCAGCATCCAGAGGGTCCACCGCTTCCAGTCGCCGGTTTTTCTCGTCGAGTCCAGCAGCGGGTAGTACGTCGGGCGGTTGCGGAGGATGTACCGGCTGTGGCAGAGGACGGGCAGGTCGGTCAGCTGCTGCTCGCTCAGGTAGAGCATGTTGATCAGCCGGCCGGTCCGGCCGTTGCCGTCGGCGAAAGGGTGTATGGACTCGAACTGGTGGTGGCCGGCGGCCATGCGCACCAGCGGGTGCGTGCCGGCATCCTCGCGCATGAAGCGCCAGAGCTCGTCGAGCATCGACCGGATCCGCTTCTCGCGGGTTGGCGGCGTGTAGACGATCCCGTGCGGTCCGGCGATCACGGTTCCGCGTCCGCGGCGCACCGGCATGCGGCGGCCCTTGGTCGTCGAGCACGCGCGGATCGCCATTGCGGTGCCGACGGGTTCGGCTCCGCGGCGCTGCCAGGCGTCGATGATGCTCTTGTGGTGGCGAAGCGCGTCGTCGGCGTCCGGGTCGGTGGCGTTCGACAGCCGCGGCCTGTCCATGAGCTCGAGCATCTGGCCCACGGTCGTCACGATGCCCTCGATGGCGGAACTGGCCTGGGCCTCGATCAGCGTAGTTGTGTGTAGCAGTGCGAGGGGGTCGGAGAGCCTGCGGGCCGCGTCGCGCAGGGTGTCGAGCGCTGTCGTCGCGCGCCTGCACCGGGCCTCGATGGCGGGAGTCGTCAGCTGCTCGCGGGGGACCGGGGGCAGGTTGTTGTACGGGAACACCGGGTCCCACGGGGGGTACGGCTCGGTGCGTGCCCGGACGGGTGGCGCGTCGGTCGGTCGTTGCTGCATTCGTGGATCATTTTCAAGCGCAGCGCAGCTGTCACGCGTTCGTCGCCGTTCGCCGCGTGCGGGGCTGGGGCTCGCGTCTTCGAATCGGCGCATGTCGTGGACGGAGCTTGCACCGCGCCGCGATTCTTTCGGAGATTTCGATCGAGAACGGGAACCTTTTGCCCGCTTCCGGCGTCTAACGGGTTGTCCCGCGTAGAGAAGTACACTGTTTGCGAGCTGTCAGTTTTCGCCGGTTCGCGGCGAAAAGCGCTCAGTGTTCACCCATGGTGAACGCTTCTGCCGGCTCTGCCGGATCCAGCCTTCCCGCAGGGAAAAATGTTGGGTGAGCGACCCCGGAACCGGGGTCGCTCACCCCTCTGATCTCCGATCTCCGGGTGTGTTCTGTACTGGGTGCACTAACGTGCGTCTCCTGGTGCAACGTTGCAACGTTCTTGCGGTTTCCGTCGGGCTCTCGCGAGCTGGCGCTGGAGGTCTTGTCGGGCGTGCCTGCCGCCTTGCCCCTTCTGCTTGTAACCAGGCTGCTTTCAGGTGTTTGGCGTGTCCGGCCTGGACGTCTGCGGGGTCGTGATCCCCTAACCTTCCTGCTGATGGGGGACGTGTTCGGGCGGGCTCTCGGAGCGGTTTCGGCGTGCATGTTCACGGTGCACTGTCGTGCGTGTGTTTCGAGGGGGCGTTTCTGCACCTGTAGAGCCGGTATCGGGCCCGTCAATGAACCCGATCTCGACCCCAGTTCGATTTTCCGGGTTTTCCGTCCGGATCGGACTGTTGCGTCACAGTGCACTAGTGCACCGTCGGGACCGTCGTGCTTTCTGGTGTCGGGACGCGTCCTGGCGGCGTCTGTCCGGAGGTTGCCGTGGGCATGAAGCGGGTGGTCGTGTTCCTTCCGTCGGAGGCCGTCAAGGCTTGCGACACTGTTGCGCAACGGTATGGCTCGAATCGTTCCGAGGTAGTGCGCCTCGCGCTGACGGAGGGCATGCCCGGGGCGGTGCAGGCTCTGCAGGCTCTGCGGGCGGCTCGTCTCGTGGAGTCCGCCGAGGCCGGTGTTGTTGGTGTCCGTCCGGTTGCCGGAGCGCGGCGGCCGGGGCGTGGCCGTCGGAGGAAGGTGCTGGATCCGGACCAGGCGGTCTCGGCGCTGGTCGATTACGGCCGCGCGGTGCGTGAGGCCGATCCCCGGATGCCCGAGGCTGCCGTGAGTGCGAGCGTCCGGGTGCATGGTCAGGTGATCGGCGTTGCCGCCGACGATCTGGAGGATGTGGTCCTGCAGGTCCTCTCGCAGCTGTTCGGGGACCCCCAGGTCGAGTCGGTCGCCGATCCGTCGCAGCCGCCGGAGTAGCCGGGTGGGGTAGCCGGTCCGCGCGTGCGGAGTTGGCGTCGGGCGCTCCGGGCTCTTCGAGAGGGAAGGTTATTCGATGGCGTTGCAGCCTGTCTGGGAACCGGACGCCGAGGCGCTGGACCGAACGCTCAAGCTGCGGCTGTCGGAACGCCAGGTCGAGCAGGTCGATCTGGCCGTGGCGGAGTTCCGGATGTCCCGCTCCTGGATCCTCCGCGAGTGCATCGCGCTCGGCTTCCCGTTGTTCGTCGAGCGCGTGCGCCAGCGGCGCGCCGCCGGTCTGGTGCCGCGCGGCGAGTACCAGAACCCGGACGTCGCTGGTCCGCGGCGCGGGCCGCGCTCGGACGGCCGGCGGGCGGATCGCTGGGTCGCTCCCCCGGTTCGACGGGGCAGCGGGGATTGATCTCTCGGGTTCGCAGGACGTGCTCGGCGGATCGCCAGGAATGGCCTTGGTCTGTGCGGTACCGAGAAGTGTACTTCTCTGTGCCGCACGGACTATTAGACGTCGGATTTGCGCATTTGGTTCCCGGGCGGGGCGTTTTTGTGGTTCTCTCTCCGGGTCTGCCGGGGCGCTGCTCTCGGTGCGTACGGCCACGTGTTTCGGGGCGCTGCTCTCGGTGCGTACGGCCAGGTGTCCGGGGGCGCTTTACTGTGTGCCTCCGTGCAAGTGTGTTCCTCTGGTGAGTCCGGCGTCGCCGGTACTCGTGTCTGCCGTCCTGAGCGGCGGGTCACTCGGTGCGTCAGGGTAGTGTCATGCTGCTCGTTGTGGACTGCGGTCGGGTTGGCACGCCTCCCTGTGCGTGTCTTCGTCGGCTGCATCCGCTGGGTTGCGTGGCGTGATGCGACCGGTGCGCTCTTCTCTCCGGTGCGTCCGCGGCGCTGCCGGAACTGTCGTGAAGCGTCCGGTGAAGTGCGCTTCTCGGTGGGCAGGCCGTGTCCTCCGGCGTCTGGTCCTGCTCTCCACTTCGTGGAGACCTGCGGGGTGTTGCCTGGGCCTGTCCTTGCCGTGACGTGCTGGACGGGCGTCCCGGGGGCGTGCTGCCGGGTGCGTGCCGGGCGGGGCGCTGCTCGGTGCACGACGCATTCTGTAGGGAGCGTTCCACGTGCTGTAGGGAGCGTTCCTTGTGGTGCGTGTCGAAAGAAGGCCGCTCGGTGCGTGGGCCGTGCTCTATCCGTGCAGCGTCGCGTCGGCTTGGATTGCCGGTTCGATGGTCACGGCCGTCCCGCTGATCGAGACCAGCAGCATCGAGCCGCGCTTGCTGATCACCTCGTAGTCGACGTCGACGCCGATGACGGCGTTCGCCCCGAGGCCGCCGGCGACCTCTATCGGGCGGATGCGCATCCCTTCGACGTGGCTCGTTGTGGTCAGGATATGACCGGCAGCGTACCGCCCGGTGGCCGGCGGCCTGCTTGGTGCGTGCGGAGGGTCCGTTCCGCTCGGTGCGGACTCGCTTGCGGCTCGGTGCCTGTTGATGGCGTCTTCCGCCGGGTGCGTCTTCCTGCTCGGTGCGCGGACAGCGTCTTCGCTCTGACGGGCGGCGTGCGGACCGCTGGGTCAGTGTTCCGGTACGACGCGGTGACCGGCCATGATCCGTGTGTTTGCCCGGAAGGGGGGGTCAGCGGATGGCGAGGACTGGCCCTTCCGGATGGCGCGGCGCCAGCCTGCGGTTCTTGCAGTCGGCAATCAGGTCGAGTATTTCGAGTACGGTCTGTCCGATCAGGACCTGGCTTCCGGCCGGTCCTACGATGGCTTCGGTCCGCGTGGCCAGGTCTCCTATCTCGATGGTGACGTCGGTCAGGGGCCGTTCCTCGCGGCGTTCATCTGCGTAGACGACTGTTCTCGTTCCCCAGTGTTGGAGCCCCAGCTGCGTCGCGATCTCTTCGGGGATTACGAGGCTTACGGCTCCGGTGTCGACGACCCCTTCGGTCGTCGTTCGTCGGACGTCTCCTTCGGCCAGCAGTCCGAGGCGTACGGCTCCGCGGTCGTCTCTGTTCTCCAGGGTTACGCTGGCTCGAATCTCTCCCATCGCCATGGTCCTCCGATTGTGATGCATTCGGACCTGCAGGTGCAACGTCCTGTTGTCGTTTCCGATACTGGTCCGGCGGCGTTCCGCTCGGCGCCTGGGGACTGCATGTCCTGCTCGGCGCCGGCAGCGCCCGGTGTCCTGGTGATGCGCTCCGCTCGGTGCGTGTTCCCGCTCGGTGGGCGCGGTCAGTGTACCGTTTCGGCGGGTTCGAGAATCTCGATGGAGGCGGCCAGCCGGTCGATGGTCGCCCGCTCGACGCCCTCCTCGTCGGGTCCGTCGCGTTCGTCGTCCGGCACCGGCATGCCGATCAGCTCGTGGATGCGCACGCTCAGCGCCAGGCAGACGGTTCTTGGTCCGGTGGGGAAGTCGGTTTCGGCGAACGGGTAGTGCAACTCGTAGAACGGCTTGTCCTTGCTGATGGTGCGCCGGGTGCGCACGACGGCCTTGCCGTCGATCCGGACGCGGTTATCGCGTCCATGAGCTGGTCGACCGGACCGCTCGGTGTCGGGGTTCTCTCGTTCATCTCGTCCAGGTCCGCGCGGTCGAAGGTGGAGTAGCGTTCGAACAGGGCGAAGAGCGTCAGTTTCAGGACCGTGGCGTCCTCGACGGTGAGTGCTCGTGGCATGCCGTTTACCCCCCGGTGCGCGCCGGCGCATGGTTCGAGCTGCGGCCGGATCCTACGCGAGGAGGCTGGCCTGCAGGCCGTCGCGCGGCGCCGGCGCTCGGGGGCGCTCGTCGCTCGATGCGCCCTTCGCGCGTTTCACGGCCGCCAGGTTCCGCAGCCATTCGTCCAGCCTGGACCACCGCCTGCGTCCGGCGGCGTTGCGGACGGCCATGGCCACCGCCTTCTTCTGGCCCACGAGCACCACCAGCCGCCTGCCTCGCGTGATCGCCGTGTAGAGCAGGTTCCGCTGCAGCATCACGTAGTGCTGGGTGAGCACCGGGATGACCACGGCCGGATACTCCGAGCCCTGGCTCTTGTGCACCGTCGCGGCGTAGGCCAGTGTCAGTGCGTCGAGCTCGCCGAAGGCGTAGGCGTGCTCCTGCCCGTGGAACCGCGCGACGAGCTCCCCGGTGTCGGGGTCGACGTCGGCCACCTCTCCGGTGTCGCCGTTGTAGACGTCGCGGCGGTAGTCGTTGACGGTCTGCATGACCTTGTCGCCGGGTGCGAAGGTCCAGCCGAAGCGCTCCACCTTGCGCTCGCGTGCCGGGTTCAGTGCCGCCTGCAGCGCGACGTTCAGCGACCGGGCTCCGGCCCTGCCCCGGTTCATCGGGCACAGGACCTGGATGTCGCGGACAGGGTGGAGTCCGAAGCCTTGGGGTATCCGCGTCTTTACCAGCTCGACGATCCGGGCGACGGCCGTCTCGGGGTCCTCGGCCTGCACGAAGTGGAAGTCGCTGTCGCGGTCCTGCCGGCGGAGGTCGGGGATCGCCCCGCGGTTGATCCCGTGCGCGGTGGTCACGATGCGGCTTCGTGCCGCCTGGCGGAACACCTCGGTCAGCCGCGCGATTGGGATGGCGCCCGAGGCGATCATGTCGGCGAGCACCTGCCCGGGCCCCACCGACGGCAGCTGGTCGGCGTCGCCGACGAGTAGCAGGGCGGCCCGGTTCGGGACCGCTTCCAGCAGCGCGCGCATCAGTCTGACGTCGACCATCGAGGCCTCGTCGACGACCAGCAGGTCGCAGTCGAGCGGATTGCTCCCGTCGCGCTTGAACCTGCCGTTGGCCGGGTCGGCCTCGAGCAGCCGGTGGATGGTCCTGGCTTCCATCCCGGTGGCGTCGCTCATCCTGCGGGCGGCGCGGCCGGTCGGTGCGCACAGCTGCAGCTGGATGCCCCCGGCGTCGAGGATGCGCAGTATGGTGTCGATCAGCGTCGTCTTGCCCACGCCGGGCCCGCCGGTCACGATGGTGGCCTTCGACGTCAGCGCCAGCCGCGCCGCTTCCGTTTGCTGCGCGGCCAGCGACAGGCCGGTCTGTTCTTCGGCGCGCTGCAGCGCGCGGTCGACGTCGATGGCGGGCCAGGGCGGGTCTCCCGCACTGAGCTGCACGAGCCGACCGGCGATCTGCTTCTCGGCGTGGTACAGGCGTTCGGGGAACGCGCACGGCGTGTCCGCGACCGTGTCGGCGACGACGGCGCCTTCGGCCAGCTCCAGGTCGAGAGCCGTGCGGACCGTCTCGGCGGGCACGCCGAGCAGCTCGGCCGCCAGCGCCTGGAGCTCGTCGATGGGCAGTCCGCAGTTGCCGGTCTTCGCCGCCTCGTCGAGCGCGTAGCCGATGCCGGCGCGCAGGCGGCTGGTGTCGGTCCTGCCGATGCCGAGCTTGCCCGCGATGGCGTCGGCGGCCTTGAAGCCGATGCCGCGGACGTCGCGCGCCAGGCGGTAGGGGTTTCGGCTGATGACCTCGACGGCGTCGTTGCCGTAGGTCCTGAAGATCCGTGCGGCGTGTGCCGTGCCCACGCCGTGGCCGTGCAGGAACACCATGATCTCGCGGACGGTCTTCTGTTCGGCCCAGGCTTCGGTGATGCGCCGGGCGCGGACGGGGCCGATGCCTGAGACCTCGCGGAGCCGTTCGGGCTGCGTGTCGATCACGTCGAGCACCTTGTCGCCGAAGGCTCTCACCAGCCTGTGTGCGTAGATCTTGCCGATGCCGCGCATCATGCCGGAGCGCAGGTACTTCTCGATGCCCTCGCTGGACGACGGCGCGGAACTGCGCAGGAAGCGCGCCTTGAACTGCCGGCCGTAAGTCGGGTGGTTGATCCACTGTCCGGTACCGGTGATCCACTCGCCGGCCGCGACGGTGGCGGCGCAGCCGACGACGGTGGCCGGATCCGGGTGGCCTCTGGCCTTGACCGTCAGTACGCAGAACCCCGTCTCGCTGTTGTGGAAGCCGACGTGCTCGACGAGTCCGGCCAGCATCTCGTGGTCGGTCGGTTCGGGCCCCTTGTGGCGTGCTTTGCGCATTGCCTTCGGTCAGTGGACCGTTGCTGGCCGTTCGATGATTTCGATGGTAGCGGCCAGCCGTTCGACTGTCGCCGGGTCGATGTCCTTCGGGACCTCGTCCCTGGGCGCCGGCGGTAGCCGCAACAGCTGTCTCAGGCGTTCGTACAGGGCCTGGCAGACGGCCTGCGCTTCTCCGGCCAGGTGCGTGTCCTCGAGCGGGTAGTCGAACTCGTAGCGCGTCTTGCCGTTCCTGGTGGTCGGGAACGTCCGCACGACGGGCTGGCCGTCGACGCGCAGGCGGTTGATGGCGTCCATCGCCTCGCCCGTGGGCCACGGCGGCGTGGGTACGCCGCGTCCATGATCTTCGTCTCGGCGCGTGTCGTCGTGCCGTAGCCCTCGAGCACCGCGAAGATGGCGAGCTTCAGGATGGTCGCGTCGTTGACGCTCAGCGTTCGGGGCATGCGGTCTTCGTGGTGTTGAACGCTCGGGCCGTTGCCGGTGGTGTTCACCGAGTGTAGGGATGGGCTTGGCTCGCCAGCAGCTGTTCGAGCCAGTCGTCGATGCGGGCCGCGGCGGCGCGGGTGGATGATCCGCAGGTACTTGCGTCCGCGCCGGCGCCGTGAGGAGTTCCAGGTGCGGGGAGGGCGTCAAGACAGCACGAGCCCGAGGATGCCCCAGGCCAGCCACCGGCCGGCGAATCGGAACCGGACCCGTAGACCGCTGTGGCGATGAAACCGCCCGCTCCGGCAGGCGCGACCCGCCCCGAAGCGGCTACCCCTACTCTCCGGTCCCATGCAGTCTCCGACCGCGACGTGCCAGTACCGCACGAAGCGCTCCGCTGACCGAACGCTGTTCACCACGTTCATGCGCTGCGGCGAAGGCGACGCGACCAAGCGCAACGCGCATCTGTGCGAACGTTGCGGTCGCCAACCGATGCTGGTCCTCGATCACGTCGGTATGGCCGTTGCCTTCGACGGCGATGGCCAGCTCCACTGGGACGCAGTCGTCACTTTGTCCGACCGCGTGACACGGTCGCTGGCGCGTCGAGCGGCGCAGCGCGAGTACCTGCTGCTGCAGACTGCGCGACCCGTCCGCCGCGGGCCGGGTCCCGAGCTGGCGCGACCCGAGAGCGGCGGTCGGGCTCGACCATCCGCGGGCTTCGTCACTGCCTCACTCGCGCGCGATCACCGCAGCCCGCAGTTCCATCAGGTGCTCCGCCTTGATCGGTGTCGCCCCGGTCACGGTCACTGCATCGGTCCATTCCGGTGCTGGCTCTCCGAATGCGGAGTATGCCTCGGCCAGCGCGTCCCGCAGCTCGAGCAGATGCGTGCGACTGACCGATGTCACACCGGGCGTCAAGGCCGCGTCTGTCCAGGGAAATGCCGCCAATCCCGGTGCCCTTCGCAGCGCGTCAACTCGCATACGCAGCTCCGTGAAGTGAATGGCCTTGACCGGCGTCACCCCAGGCCGGAGCGGATCGTCGGTGAACGCCGTCGGCGTCAGGTCCGCGATGATCGAGAATCGCGTGGCCCCGACGCTCGGGTTGCCGGCGGCGTCTTGTGCGGCTGCGGCGGGGACGTCAACAGTCACGAGACCCGATGCGGCAGGAGTCACCGTCGCGGTGTAGCTCGCATCGTTTCCTTGCAGTTGGGAAGCGCGGCCGTTCCCGACGATCATGTCGTCGAGATCGAAGCCGGTCACGGTCTCGGAGAACGTAACCGTGACCGTGAAGGGTCCACTCACCGGTGCGATGGCGTTTGTGCTGATCGCGACCGTCGGGGGCGTGGTGTCGGCGTCCACGCAGTTGAGCTCCCCCCCTCCTTCCGCCAGCAGAACGGCGAGCGCGTCGCGTTCGGCAGGGTCGACGCTCAACCCGTATTCCGCCTTGACCGCGATGACGCGCTGCGCGAACCAGGGCCCGTGTCGGGTCGGCATCCACTCGGCGGCGTCGCGGTCACTCTTCTCCACCTGGTTCACCGTCGGATCCGCGATCGTGAGGTTGTCGAGATCGCTTGCGATGTCCCGTCGCCGCGCGTCGGCGATTCCGCTGTCGTGCGCCTCGGCAAGGGCAACGATGTGTTCGATATCGGTTGCGGCGGTCCCTGCCGGGGTGATGTCGAACGCGATGCACGAGTACGGCGTATAGACCTGCCCGCCGGACTACATCGTCGGCGGCAGTGCCGCGATGATGTCGTCTTCCAGGCTGGTGTACCCCGAGCCGAAAGCGGCGCGGTCGTAACCATCCCGCGGCTGCTCGTTGCAGACCCGCAAGCCGCGCCAGGTCTCGGCGTCCGCCGGGCAACCCTCCGGGGCCACCGGCTCCACGGTCGGAATGTAGCCGTTCGGGTTCGAGGCGGAGTCACAGGCGATGCCGTCGTTGTCCGTATCGCTCGATCGGCCGCGCTGCAACCACTCGTAGATGATGCCGGTTCCGTCACGGTCGTCCTGGTAGGCGGGGAGCCTCAGTCCCTCATCGCGACCCTCCGCTTCGGAACATGTCAGGTCGCCGTTACCGTTGGCGTCCCAGTACGAGAATTCATCACGCGTTTGGGCTGCCGCCGGCGGTGCCGGAAGCAGCACCAGAGCGGTGACCAGGGCTGCGGTGATTCGGGTGAAGGTAAGCCGCATCATGTGTCCCGGCGAGCTGTTCCCCATGGCGGGCAGAGCATACCAGACCGCTCGGGCTGCACTGAAGCTGGAGAGCCGAGCCTCGTCCTGGCGGCGTCACGCGCGCGGCGCGTGCCGGATCAGCGCCTCGAAAGGGGTGGCCGAACGTGGCCGGCTATCTGCGGAACTGTCTGGCCTTGAGCGCCGGCGAGGCGATAGGTAGGTACGCTCTGGAAGACTTGGTCCGGTTGCCGGAGGAGGAGAATCCCGCCAACGCGGCGTCAATCCGCAACCGGCTCGGACGAGACGCTGACCGTGCTGCGGTTGAGCCTGGCGTCCAGGCCCGCTGTGTGTACGCAGACGCCGACGGCTCGGGCCCGCCGTAGCGCGTCCATGCGCCGGGTCATCCTCGTGAAGGTCCGGGGCGTTGGGTCGGCGACGACCGGATCATCCCTCACGGATCGCCGAGCAGCTGCGACCGCGACGGTTGTCATCACCAGCACGGTGGCCGCAGTCCACCCTGGTACGACTGCCATGTGCGGGATTGTGTGCCTCGGCGGGACGCGGGGCGGGACCGCGGCTTCTCAGGCGGACCCCAACCGACCTGTGCAGGGGGAATCCAAGCTCCGCTCGACCGTCTCGAGCCCCAGTCCCAGGACGCGGCAGACAGCCGCGGCGGTTTCGACGTCCTCGGCAGTGTCGCCCGAGAGTCCGCCCTCGGCCCACGCGTCATAGAAGGCATTCGCGACGCGACGCAGTACTGCGACGTCGTCAGCGACGCCGGCCGCGAAGATGCTGAGTCTCTCCTGCTCCGATTCGACTGGAACGTTGGGCGGTCTGCACATGGATACCATCTCCTGTTCCGTTGCGATCCAGGTGGTTGCGGAGTCTCGCCAGGCCGCCAGGCACGCGAACCGCCAGCGGTCTGCAGGTGACACGTCGGCGACAGCGAAGGCAAGGGACGCGCCAATCCCAGGACCGACGAACGGAAGTGGGAAATCCGGCCGTGTGGGTGGGCGATATCGGTGCGTTGCGGTCTCGGCGCGTCAGGAGTGCGCGTCGCCGGAGGGCAGCGTCTCGTTCCGCAGGAGGCAGAAACGAACACGTCGGCAGTCTGCCCGCGTTGCGATTTGCGCGAACCCGGTCGGTCGAGCGCGCAGGCCGGGCCGACCGCGTTGCCGGCCACGTGCTCAAAGCAGGATGGCGCCTCACTCGCTTGCGGGAGGAAGCGTTTGGCGAGCGACGCGCTCAGCCGGCTGAATGGATGACATCACCGCGGCGAACATCAGCAGTGGCCAGTCCACGACCAGCATTACCTGGACGCCGCAGAGCAGCCACTCGGTCAGCGTGGCCAGATTGCCCCGCAGGCTGCGCCCGACCTGATTCTGCACCTCCATGCTGGCTAGAGTAGCGAAGTGGCTTCATGAAGTTCAGCGAAAAGTTGTGGGGCACGGGCAGGGCTGCCAGGGGGAATGGTGCGCCTGCACCCGCCGCCTTGTTGCGGGCGGGGTTCGAC
>WTFV01000049.1 GCA_011523845.1 Acidobacteriota bacterium
CCGGAGGTTCTGGAATACACCTTACGCAGTGGTCCGAAAAAGCGGGACCACCTCAGTCGAGGGTGCGGGGCTGGTCGACGACCACCTGAGAATTCAGCCGCAGGTTGTCGCGAGCAAGAATCGTGACACGAAGCGGTTCTGCCTCTCGACGCACGTCGCTGGTCAGCGGCAGAACAACGACCGTACGAGACTGGGCGGCACTCAGCCAATCTCCCTGCACTACGAGCACAGGTCGGATCTTGCCTACTTCATGACCACGATTCGGATTCAGGTTGGCCGTCCAGACTTGCCCGCGTCGGATCGCCGCGGTCATGATTCATCGTCTTGGCCCCGTCGCTGGCCGGCAGTGTCCCGTCGTTCCGTCAGCGCCAGGGATTCATTGTCCAGCGGAAGGGCTTCGTCCGCCAGGGCGCTGGCGTCGTCGCCGTCGATCGCGGTCGCAGCCCGCGCGAGCTGGGCCAGGAAGCGTTCTCGATGTTGCCGCGCCAGGAATTGCTCCAGGGCCTTGCGCGCCAGCAGGGACTTCGGCTGACTGGCGATGCGGGACTCCTCATTCAATCGCGCGTCGAGGACCCTGGAGATCCGAATGCTGAGCGTGGCCACGTCGTCCTACGTATTGTAGATCGCTACGAATGACGTCTCGTTGTACGAATGGCATTCTCCCAGAGCAACTCTCGCACAGCCGGCACCAGACCGGTCGGAATCACCATGACCGTCTGGCCGGGACGGGACAGCGCGGCTTCGTCCTCCGCTACCGCCTCGTCCTCGGATTGCGTCTGGTAGTGCGCAATCACGTCGGCAACACGCGCGTCGCTCCACCCTTCAGGCAACGCCGGTTTGTTCACAGCGTCGCGCGCCGACATCACACCCCGGCCAGCCTTCCCGTGCTGTCGGCGATGCGCTCCACCTCGACGTCCACCTCCTCGAGCAGGCTGAGCCCCAGGTTCATGAAGGGGTGTGCAGCGGGGTACGCCTCCTGCGGAAACAGGTGGGTCACCAGCGCGCCGCATACCGAACGGCACCGCCAACCGAGGGATCGAAGCTCACCCACCACACCTCACCGCGCCGCATCGTCAATGTTTCCGATGGTCGCTTCCCCCCACGCCAACGCCTCGGCTTCGCGCTGCTCATCCGCGGCCATCGCCCGATAGGCTCGTCGATGGTGATGGTGAGCTTTCGCTGCATGTTATACATATATTACACGTGTTCTCGATGCCGCTCCCCGGCGGCAGGTCTGCGGGCGTCAACGCGGCGGGGCGGACGGTCAGAACGGCAGTCCCACCCGCACGTAGTAGCGTGGCCCGTCGCGTTCCACCAGCGGAAAGGCAGCGCCGGCGCGCAGTCGCAGCGGGGCCCCGTAGAGAACGAGCAGGTCGGTGCTGACTTCGAACCCGGCCGACACCAGGGAGCGGAGCCTCGGACTCTCCTCCCCGGTCGACGCGCCGCCCCACGCGTTGCCGCCGTCGAGGAACACGGACCCGAAGATGCGGTCGACGTGCAGCGGCAGCGTTCCGCGTCCGCGATTGACGAGCGCGAGGGGCACGCGCAACTCCGCCGTGGCGGACCAGGCGTAACGCCCTGATCGCGTGGACGTCTCGTAGCCCCGGACCGGAAGGAAGACCGAGCTGCCCACGAGCGTGGGCGTTCCCGGCAACGACACGCTCTCTCCCGACGCGCCGCCCACGCCGAAGTAACCGGTCTGCGCGCCCGGGCCGCGCGCCATCCCGCCGCTCGCGCGCACCGCCAGCACCGGCGCCGCAAATCCCGGCCCCGGCAGCGGAACGTAGGCCCGCAGTCTGCCGATGAGATCGTCCACGGAGAGATCGACGGCGTCGCGACCGGCGAGCGCGTCCGGAACGTCCAGGTCGTCGCGTGTCCGGGCGCGCAGGTACAGCGCGGCACCGCGTGCGTTGCCCATCTGGAACGCATGCGACCGTGCCGTGGAGACGCTGAACGAGACCGCATACTCGCTCAGCAGGCTGCCGGGGCGCTCGAGACGGTAGCGGTCCGTCACCCGCAAGCCATCGTCCAGCACCTCCCGGTCGCTCCGGACCAGGCCGGCCGAGAGCCTCAGCGACGTCGACAGGCGTACCCCGGGTCGGCGCACCCGCACCGACGTGGCCAACCGACGCTCCCGCTCGAGGACGAAGAAGGTCTCCGACGGGCCCTCCGCTCCCTCTTCCGGGCGGCGCACCCGAACCCCGTCGTCGTCCCACGCCTGCGAAGCGGTTACGCCGATGGTCGGATTCCCGAGCCCCCGATACTCGTACGACACGTCGCCCTCGCCCCGGCCGCCCGACGTGAAGACCTGCGCCCCGACCTCGTAGGCATGCCTGCCGACGAGGTCGAAGCCCGAGGTACGGCCACCGAGCGCGTAGCCGAGAGTCTCGGTGCGCGGCACTTCCACACCGCCGACGGTCGTCTCCGCAGTCGCCACGGGCTCTCGGAACACCGGCAGCCAGTACCGCGGATACAGGGTCGACAACGGCGAGTAGTCGCGGGCCGGGCTCTCCCGGTCGCGCGACATCGTTCCGCCCGTTTCGCCGGCGTCCGGCGCCCCGGTCCCGGCCGGACCGAGTGCACCCTGGTCGACCGCATCGCCCGCGACCGTTTCGCTGGCGTCCGGCGCCCCGGTCCCGGCCGGTGAGTCGGTGGCGCTGTCCGGGTCGGGGCCCGGGACTGGGGTCGAGCCCGGCAGCGCAGCCTGCCTGGCAGACGGGTCGTCCGGGGCGCTGTCGGAACCCGCGCCGTCGGAAGCGCCGGCGCCGGCCCACGCGGCATCGGAAGCGCCCATTCCGTCGAAGCGGGCCGCCGGGGCGGGAGCGGGCGGGGCGGCGACCGCGTCGAACCGGACGCGCTCCACCTCCCAGCCGTCGACGTGGTACCCGGAGAAGTAGAGCCACTGGCCGGCGGGATCGACGCTCGGGAATGCCGCCCCGGTCCGCACGTTCGTCAGCATGACGGGCGGGCCGGCGACCCCGGTGCGTGGATCGACCTCCGCTCCCAGGATGTTCGGGATGCCGGTCCGGTCCGACGACCAGACCAGGTAGCGACCGTCCGCGTTCCACCGCGGCGCCAGGTCGAGCGCCCGGTCGCGGGTCACCTCGTGCACCACGCGTCCGTCCGCGTCGAGGATGACGACGTCGTGCCGGCGCTCCGTCCAGCGGCTCACCGCGATCCACCGCCCGTCGGGCGAAACCGAGGGGTAAGCCCAGTACGTCCCGGCTTCCGGCGCCACCAGCGTCCGGATCGATCCGTCCAGGAGATCGACGCGGGCCAGGCCGTTCGTTCCCCCACCCTCCGCGACCGCGACGGCCGACGTTCCGTCGGGGCCGGCGGACGGCGCGGTCAGACGAGCGCCCCGGGTCACGCGCCGCATCGCCCCGTCGAGGGTCGCGACGTGCAGATCGCTGAAGATCCGGTAGCGGTCCGTGTAGTCGCGTTGCGCGAAGACGATCTCCCCGGCCGGCAGCACATCGAACGGCGCGCGGTTGTTGATCCTCGTCACCGTGGACGGATCGCCGCCGTCGGGAGCCATGACCACCAGCCGCGGATATGACCGTCCGTCGGACCGGACGTAGATCAGGGCGCCGCCGTCCGGCGACGCCATCGGGTGCAGCCCGTAGCGGGCGTTCCGCGTCAACGCCTCCGGCTCGCTGATCGGGCGGAACGCCGCGAGCTCTTCATCGAGGCGGCCGAGGCGCGCCCGCACTTCTTTCGTCCAGGCGGCCCATTCGCTCGACAGCGTCGCGCCGAAGGCACGCCGGCCGGCCGCGTTCAACCACGACAGCGACAGTTGTGCCGCCGGGCGCACGACCGCCTCGACGAACGCGGCCATGCTGTCGGGGCCGTGCTTGTCGAGCAGGTAGTCGAAGAAGAGCGATCCGTAGGCGTAGCGCCGCGTGCCGCCGGGCCACTGCGGCGAGTTGCCGCCCGCCTGTCCGATGCTCTCGAACCGGCCCTCCAGCATTGCCGTCCGGAGCACCATTTCGTGGAAGGTCCCGTGCACGCGGCCGGCGCCGGTCAGGGCCGACTCGTACCAGGTCGCGAGTCCCTCGATGACCCACCCGGGCACGACGACGCCCGGGAACGTGAGGGGCGTCTCGGCGCGCCCGAACAGCGTGCGGAAGATCCTGCCCAGCGTCCCGCCGTAGTCGAGGTGGAAGATGTGCGCCACCTCGTGCGTGATCAACAGCTCGAGCCAGTCGTCGAAGTAGGCCAGCGCGGGGTGGTCGGCGGGAGGGCGCGCGTAGAGCACGATCCGGTTCGACGGGAAGAGCCGGGCGAAGCCGTTGGAGACGTCGACGTGGTCGGTCAGGACGATGTCGATCAGGCCGGGCGGCCCCTCGCGGAATTGCGCCGTCAATTCGTGGTAGGCCCGCTCGGCCAGGTCCCCCGCCCGCCTGGCCAACGCCTCCAGGGGCTCGGGAAAGGTGATGCGAAAGTGCTCGGTCTCGACGGACCGCCAAGCTTCGTCGGGAGGCACCTGAGCGGCGGCCGGAACACCGACGAGCAGACAGACGATTACCGTGGTGAAGAAAGGAAACGCCGGACGGGACATGCTGCGTCGACTCCTGGCAGGGGTGGCTTCTTCCACCCTGTCAGGAGAGACGAAGCACGGGAGACAACGGCCGGCGCAAGATCGCGGGCCTGGGCGCCCGTGGCAGAGCCGCGCTGCATTCGAGCGGTGATGCATCCCGCGTGGACGGCGTCGCTCCTCAATCGAATATGCCCAGTATGCTCCCTCGTCGCGCCTTGCCACGCGGGCGCCTCTCCGCTCTCGGTGCAACGCGGCGTTTCACCACGGACCCCGAGTCGACGATGCCGCACTGGCCATCCCGGGTCAGGTGTGACCTACTCCTCCTGCAGCCACGCCAGAATCGCCGGCGTCACGATCTCCGGCACCTGCGTGTGCGGGCCGTGACCGACGCCGGGCAGGATGCGCAGAGTCAGCGGGCCGTCGACCCAGCGCCAGATCCCGTCGAGCGTCTCGGGCTTGAAGGGACCGCTGTCCCTGCCGTAGATCAGCAGGGTCGGGGCCTGGACCGGCGGGAACTCGCCGATGCGGAACCCGAAGCCCTCGGTCTCCATCGTGAACGGGCGCGGCGGCCAGTTGGCCTTGTAGAAGTTCACGATCGACTCGGGGTAGAGGCGCTCGTAGGCCAGCCGGCGCAACGCCGCCAGCTCGAAAGTATCGCCCGGGCTCGGCGGCCGGCTTCGCATCCGCGCCCCGAACTCCTCGGCCGCGTTCGGGTTCTCCTGCATGCCGCGCTGGAACATGCTCGCCTGCTGTTGCTCGGTATTCGAGATCAGCTCGCGGATCAGGCCGTCCGGGTGAATCGTCCCGACCGAGACCAAGCGGGCGGTCCGCTCCGGATGGGTCATTGCGAAGTGCCAGGCGTAGAACCCGCCGCTGTCCTGGCCGACGATGATGGCGCGCTCCTCGCCGAAGTGGTCGATGATGGCGGCGATGTCGGACGAGATCTTCGCCATCGTGTAGTTCTCGACCCCTTCCGGCTTGTCGCTCCTGTCGGTGCCGCGGGTGGACATCGCGACCACCCGGTAGTGCGCCGACAGCCCGACCAACTGGTGACGCCAGTCGAACCACGGACCGGTGATGCTGTGGACGAAGACCACCAGCGGGCCCTCGCCTGCCGTGTGGTAGACGATCCGGACGCCGTCCGAATCGGCGGCGCCCTCCTCCATGGTCACCGACTCGCCGCGCCAGTCGGTGACAGGCACCTGCGCCGCGCCCACTGCCGGGACGAGACCGAGAAACACGACGACACAGGCCAGCGACAACCACCCTGTTCTCACGACATCCTCCCGATCTCCAGATCTCCAGATCACTGCGCCGCCCGTCCGACCGGGGCCGAGCCGTCACGCAAGCGCCGACAACACTGCCCGTCGGGCGCCGCTACGTTGCCGGCGCAAACGCCAGTCTCCACCGCCGGACCGCCAGCCCGGCAATCCTCGCCTCCGGCTCGGACTGCGCCCCACCAAGCCTGACCGGGCGTTCTGCGCCGTTCCTGTGCAACAGACTTCTACGCCAGCACCTCCCGGACCACGCGCGCCGGCTCGACGCCGGTCAGCTTGGCGTCCAGTCCGCGGTGCTTGTGCGTGAACCGCTCGTGGTCGATGCCGAACAGGTGCAGGATCGTCGCCTGGAAGTCCCGGATGTGCACCGGGTCCTTGACGATGTTGTACGAGAAGTCGTCGGTCTCGCCGTAGACGACGCCGCCCTTGACCCCGCCGCCCGCCATCCACAGGCTGAAGCAGCGCGGATGGTGGTCGCGCCCGTAGTCGGTCGGCGTCAGGCGGCCCTGCGAGTAGATGGTCCGCCCGAACTCGCCGCCCCAGATGACCAGGGTCTCGTCGAAGAGCCCGCGCTCCTTCAGGTCCTGGATGAGCGACCACGCCGCGCGGTCGACGTCGGCGGCCTGCGCCGGCAGCACCTCCGGCGCGAACGCGTGCACGTCCCAGCCGCGGTGGTAGATCTGGACGAAGCGCACGCCCCGCTCGACCAGCCGCCGCGCCATCAGCGCCGCGTTCTGGAACTTGCCGGGCTGCTTCGCCTCCTCGCCCCACCGGTCGAACGTGCTCTCCGGCTCGCTCGACAGGTCGGCCATCTCCGGCACGGACGACTGCATCCGGAACGCCATCTCGTACTGCTGGATGCGGGCCAGGGTCTCCGGGCTGCCGATCTGCTCGTGCTGGATCCGGTTGAGGTCGGCCAGGCCGTCCAGCATCCGGCGGCGGACGTCGCGCGACACGCCGTCCGGGTCGCGCAGGTACAGCACCGGATCCGCGCCGGTCCGCATGCGGACCCCGGCATACTCCGGCGAAAGGAACCCGGCGCTCCACAGCTTGGCCGAGATCGCCTGCACGCCGGATTTCGGGTGGCTCTTCTCGGCGTTCATCACCACGAACGTCGGCAGGTCCTCGTTCATGCTGCCGAGGCCGTAGGCGAACCACGAGCCGATGCACGGGCGTCCCGGAATCTGCTGGCCCGTCTGGATGAACGTGATGCCCGGCTCGTGGTTGATGGCGTCGGTGTGCATCGAGCGGATGATGGCGATGTCGTCCGCCATCCGCGCGGTGTACGGCAGGATCTCGGAGATCCAGGCGCCGCTCTGCCCGTGCTGGTGGAACTCGAAGACGGACGGCGCGATGGGGAAACGCGCCTGCCCCGAGGTCATCGTCGTCAGCCGCTGGCCCCGGCGGATCGAGTCCGGCAGATCCCTGTCGTACCAGTCCCGCATCTTCGGCTTGTAGTCGAGCAGGTCCATCTGCGGCGGGGCGCCCATCATGTGCAGGTAGATGCAGCGCTTCGCTTTCGGTGCAAAGTGGGGCAACGACGGCAGGCCGCCGATCGTCGATTCGTCCTGCGCCAGCCCGAACGCGTCCTCGGCCATCAGGCTCGACAGGGCGAGTCCGCCGACCCCCATGGCGACCTTCCCGAAGAACTGCCGCCGGGTCTCCGCCAGGATCGCCTCTTTGACTGGATGCATCGTGAAACCTCTCGTTGTCGGATGCGCGCGCGTCGATGCGCGTTCGTTCCGTACCGTTTCCGGTATCGTCCGCGCCCGTGATTTCCGGAGCGCGGACTCCCGGCGCGCGGCTACTTGTTGAGCACCTCGTCCAGGTTCATCACCTGGGTCACCAGCATCGTCCAGGCCGCCGACTCCGCGGCCGGCAGCGTGTCGTCCGGAAGCGAGTCCCCGACGCGCAGCAGCCGCTCCGCCTCGGCCGCATCCGCGCGATAGGCGTCGACCAGTCCTTCGAACGACCGCCTGGCGATATCGCGTTCGACATCGTCGAAGCGGCGGGCCAGCAGCCGCAGGGTCACGAAGTCGAGACCCGCGTCGAACTGCTCGCCCGTCTGGCGCATCGCGCGCTGGGCCAGGTGCCGCGAGGCCTCGACGAACTGCGGATCGTTCATCGTGACCAGCGCCTGCAGCGGCGTGTTCGTGCGCTCCCGCCGCACGACGGAGTGCTCGCGGGTCGGAGCGTTGAATATCTCCAGCGACGGCGGCGGCGCCGACCGCTTCCAGAAGGTGTAGAGGCTCCGGCGGTACAGGGCCTCGCCTTCGTCCTGCCGATAGAGCCGGGTGTTGCTCTGCGGCATCGCCACCGTCGACCAGACGCCGGCCGGCTGGTACGGCCGCACGCTCGGGCCGCCGATCTCCCGCACCAGCAGGCCGCTGGCGGCCAGGGCGTAGTCGCGGACCATCTCGGCGTCCATGCGGAAGCGCGGGCCGCGCGAGAAGAGCCGGTTGTCCGGGTCCGACTCCAGCTTCCCGGGCGTCGCCAGCGCGGACTGCCGATAGGTGGCCGACGTCACCAGCGTGCGGAAGACGTGCTTGACGTCCCAACCGGACTCGCGGAACTCCACCGCGAGCCAGTCGAGCAGCTCCGGATGCGTGGGCGGATCGCCCTGCGCCCCGAAGTCCTCGCTGGTCGTCACCAGACCCGTCCCGAACACCTGCTGCCAGAAGCGGTTGGCCGTTACCCGGCCCGTCAGCGGGTTGCCAGGGTCGACCAGCCAGCGGGCGAGCCCGAGCCGGTTGCGCGGCCACGACTCCTCCATCGGCGGCAACGCGGCCGGCGTGCCGGCGATCACGCGATCGAGCGGCTGGTCGTACATCCCCCGGTCGAGCACGTGCGCCGCGGCCTCGCTGTCGGCGCGCTCGTTCATCACGTGGGTGACGCCGCCGCGGCGCCGCATCTCGCGCCACTCGCGCTCGATCTCCTGGCTGCGCGCCACGAGCCCCCGGTACTGCCCGTCCTTCACGCTCAGGTAGTACAGCCGCAGGGCCTCCCGCTCGGCCTCGTCGAGCGCGTCGGGGTGCTTCTCCCGCGCCTGCTCCAGGGTCGACCAGACCGAGACGACCCTGGCCTCCTGCGCGGTGAGCGGGCGGTTGAAGACGCGCAGGTCGGCGATGCCGCCGCCGCTGAAGTAGCGCATCTCCAGCTCGTCGCGTCCGCCCCGGCCCCGCGTCCGCCCGCGGCCGAGTTCCAGCGGCAGCCCGGTTCGGATGCTGCCGATGGCCCGCGTGAAGTACTCGCTGCCCGACGCCTCGACCACGTCTCCATTGCGGAACACGTTCATCCCGGCGCGCTCGCCGGTGCCGTCGTGGGTGACCACGACGTGCGTCCACTCGCCGGGCGGCAACCGCCGGAGGTTGCTGGGCGCGACGCGCGGCGACGGGCGGCCTTCGCCCTCCGGATCCCGCTCGCCGGTCATCCGGAACGAGAGCTGGCGCGAGCCGATGTCCATCGACCAGCCGCGATCGTCGTCATCGGCGTCGTACTGCCCCGCAACGACGTAGTTGCCTTCCTCCTCCGGCTGGTGGATCCAGAGCGCGATGGAAAAGGGCGTGTCGGTGTCCAGAGGCACGGAGGGAAGAGCGGCCCAGGATTCGCCCTCGAATCGCAGCGCCGCGTGTCCGTGCGGGCCGCCTTCGATCTGCGCCCCGCCCTCCAGAGCCACCGGATGCCGTTGGCCGTCCAGCTCGAAGACCGGGCCGCCGCCCGCGCCGAGATCGAGCCGCATCCACTGCGCCTCGTCCTCCAGCGGCGAGCGCAGGGTCCGGTGCTCGCCGGTGGCGAGCCACTCGGTGAAGGCCGTATCGACCGCCGCCGCGCGGTGCGCCATCCGCACTTCGACGTCGGCCGCCTCCTCCCGCAGGTCGTACCAGAGCTGCCGGTCGTCCTCCTGCGGCACCACGAGTATGGGCGGCGGGTCGGACACGTTGCCGTCCATCACGTACTGCGTCGTGTTGCGGAAGAACGCCGTCATTGCGTAGAACTCGCTCTGCCGGATCGGGTCGAACTTGTGGTCGTGGCAGGTGGCGCAGCCGACGGTCAGACCCAGGAAGACGTTGCCGATCGTCTCGGCGCGGTCCTTGGCGTAGATGACCTCGTACTCCTCCGGAACGACCCCGCCCTCGTTGGTGGTGATGTTGTTGCGCTGGAACCCGGAGGCGACGAGCTGGTCCAGGCTCGGCTCGTCGAACAGGTCGCCCGCCACCTGCTCCATCGTGAACTCGTCGAACGGCTTGTTCTCGTTGAAGGCCCGGATCACCCAGTCGCGATAGGGGTACATCTCGCGGTAGTTGTCGATGTGGATACCGTGCGTGTCGCCGTAGCGCGCCGCGTCGAGCCAGTAGCGGGCGCGGTGCTCGCCCCACTGCTCGGTGGCGAGCAGCCTGTCGACGAACTTCTCGTAGGCGTGCCTGGAAGGATCGTTCAGGAACGCGTCCAGCAGCGCGGGCTCCGGCGGCAGCCCGGTCAGATCGAGCGCGGCGCGGCGCGCCAGCGTGCGCCGGTCGGCCGCCGGCGCGGGTCCCAGCCCCTCGGCTTCCAGCCGCGCGAGGACGAACCGATCCAGCGGATTGCGCGCCCAGTCGGAGTCGGCGACGGCCGGCGGATGGGGACGAACGATCGGCTTGAAGGCCCAGTGCTGATCCCAGGAGGCGCCTTCCTCGATCCAGCGGCGCAGCACTTCGATCTGCTCGTCACCGAGAGTCTTGTTCGTCTGCGCGGGCGGCATCCGCAGGCGCGAGTCGGCGTGCGTGACGCGCTGGAACATCAGGCTGGCCTCTGCGTCGCCTCGCACGACCGGATGCCCGTTGGGCCGCTCGGCGAAGGCGCCCTCCTCGGTGTCGAGTCGCAGCCGAACCTGCCGGGTGCTCTCGTCCGGCCCGTGGCACTGGAAGCAGTTGTCGGCCAGGATCGGCCTCACCTGCCGCTGGAAATCGACGGTCGGCGCACCCCCGTCCTGCGCGGCCGCCGGGGGCGGGCCCGCAACGAGGGCGATCGCGAACAGAAGACCGGGCGCGACCGGTAGCGGCACGCGACGGGTGGCTGGGCGTCCGCGCCGAGGAAACGGCTCGGCCCTCCTGGCCAGGCCCGGTTGGGCGGCGAGCGGAGCCGGAGGCGACGATTGTCGGGCTGGGTCGGCGGATCGAATGGGCATGGCGTTCACCCCGAATGCGCGTCCGTGGTGCGGGATTCCCCGTGTCTCCGGTGCGAGTCCCCAAGGTTATACGGGTGCGCGTCACGGGTGTCAATCCGTCGCATCCGTCGCTCGTTCGCGCATTCCACGACCGGGGACCGTTCGCCGGAGCGTGTCGCGCCAACGGCTCATTCGCAGCGGGAACCCCGCGCCGATGGTGCGGGCCTGGCGTGCACCGGCCGCGGTGCGCCGGGAAGGTGCGGGTCGACGGCGCAGGCAGCCGCACGCAGCCGGTCCCCGGCATCGGATGCGGCGAGGTCCTCCACCGTCAGCCGCGTCAGGGCGAGAACCGTCCGGATGTGCCCGTCCGGGCGCGTCGGGTCGTCCGCGGTCGCGGACCAGGTCGCCAGATTCTCGGCGGCACGCTTCACGAGGTGTTGCAGGATCCGAAAGGCGCCGTCCGACAGCGGTGGATCCCCGCGATAGCACTCGAGGCGCCCGCCCGGGCGGTAGTCCGGATAGGACTCCAGACCGAGAAACCTGAGGGCCCAATCGGCCCGGAACCGACCGGTTGCGCGAAAGATCCCCGCATAGTCGGCGATGAGCTCGTCGAGCAGCCGGTTCTTCATCGACCCGAACACGCGGCGCGTGAAGTAGTGCATCGACTCGTGCTCGATCCGAATCGCGAGCGACAACCGCTCCCATTCGGCCTCGGCGAGTGCGAGCCGAGCGGCTGGGACCGCGCTGTACGGCGCCGTGCACGCGATGACGAAGCGGTCCTGACAATGCGCCCTGCGCCGCGCCGCCGCCCCCAGTTCCCGCCGCCAGCCGCTCTCGGTCGGGAAGGGCTGCCCGCTCCACCACTCCTCCTTCCACCGTCGCAGGCGCTCGACGTTCGTGTAGCCGGCGACCATGCAGGCCCCGAGCGACACGGGCACGGGCACCGGCTCGTTGCGCTTCGTCAACGCCTGCACCAACAGCTCGAAATCGCCCCGATGGGGCGCGATGATGGCCGGCAGCCGTCCCGCCGGCGTCGGATGGATCTCGATCCGGACGGCGTCCGGCGCGTGCAGCCGGAGCGGGGGCAGATCGTCACGTACGGGACCCGGACTCCGCGTGGCCGCGTCGTAGCCGCGCGTCCGACTCATCCCGTGCCGGACGGCAAAGCGGAGCTGCACCAGCGCGTTGCGCAGGACGGTCCAGGCGCCGGCGGACCTCGCCTCTCTTGCGTAACGTGCCCACTCGGCCGCGAAGGGCTCGTCCGCCAGGGGCAGCGATCCGATTCTCCGCAGCCCCCCTGGATCGAAGTGGTTCTCGTTGTAGTGCAGCAGCTCGGTGCACTCGGCCGGGCTCGCCCCGAGAGACTGCAACACCGCGAGGCGATCGGCGAAGGGAGACATGTCAGTTTCCCGCGGCGCCGTCGTCCAGCCAGACGAGCTCTCCGTTGCGGACGACCACCCTGCCGATCGCGCGTTCGACGAGGTCGCCCTCGTCGGTGAAGGCGACCGGCCCGGTGACGCCGCTCCAACCGGTTGTCGCGTGCAACGCAGCCGCCACGGCGTCCGGATCCACGGATTCGGCCCGGCTCATACCGTGCGCCAGCAGTCGCACGGCATCGTAGGCGAGCGCGGCCGATGCGTCCGGCAGCAGGCCGTAGCGTTGCCGGAACGCCGCGGTGAATCGCCGTGCCGACTCGCGCTCGTCGGCCGGATGGAACGCGGTGGCGATCACCGTCCCCTCGACCGCTCGACCGCCGAGACTCACGAAGTCGGGAGTCCCGAGTGCGTCACCGCCCATCACCGGCACGTCGATCCCCCGCTCGCGGGCGGCCCGGATCATCGCCGCCGCCTCGCGAGGCTCGCCGGCGATGAAGATCGCGCTCAGATTCAGGTCCTGCCACGATGCCAGTATGTCGGTCAGCGCACGATCTCCGGCCACGGCATTCGGATCGTAGGACTGGCGGTCGGCTATCTCGACTCCGTGCTCGAGGGCGCGCTCCTCGAAGGCGTTCGCCAGACTGCGCCCGTAGGCATTGCGGATGTAGTAGATGGCCACGCGCCGGGAGCCGCGGGTCGCCGCGAAGTCGGCCATCTGGGCGCCGGTCTCCCGGTCGGTGAACGTCATGCGGAACAGCCGTCGGTATCCCTGCCGGGTCAGGCGGGGGTCGGTTGCCGTCGGTGCGACGTGGACGATCCCGAACAGGTCGTAGATGGCCGCGGCCGGCAGGGAGACGTAGGATTGCATGTGGCCGATCACCGCCACCACGTCGTTGTTCTGCGCGAGGCGCTGTGCGACGAGCCGCCCCCGGTCGACCGTCTCGTGATCATCCTCGCGCAACACGGCCAGCGGACGTTCCAGGACACCCCCTGCCGCGTTGATTTCATCGACGGCCATCTGCAGCCCCTGGCCGTACAAGAGGGTCGTGCGTGATTCCCAGGGCCACGCCGCGGCGATGGTGACCGGGCCGCCGGCCTGCGCCTGCGCCTGCCCCCGAGGCAGCTCCGGTTCGCGGCAGGCGCTCACGGCGACGCACAGCACCAGGAGTCCGTGATGAAACGCCGCTCGATGGTATCGGAGGTTCGTGCCGGTCATGGTCCGTCACCGTCGACGTCAGTGCATCTGCCGCCGGGCCAGCGCGGCGAACGGTCCTTGACGGCCGACGAGCTCGTCGTACGTCCCGGCCTGCACGATGCGACCGCGCTCCATGACGTAGAGCCGGCTGGCGTTGACGATCGTGCTCAACCGGTGCGCGATGACGATTCGCGTCGTGTTGAGCCGCTCCAGGCTCTCGCTCACGATGGCCTGGGTCCGGTTGTCGAGCGCACTGGTCGCCTCGTCGAAGAAGACCATGCGGGGCCTGCTCACGATGGCCCGAGCGATAAGGAGGCGCTGGCGCTGCCCGCCGGACAGCGTGTTCGCACCCTCGCTGACGACCGTGTGCATGCCCATCGGCAGCGCCTCGATGTCCTCGGCCAGCCCGGCCATGCGCGCGGCGTGCCAGGCGTCCTCGAGCGTGTGCGCGGTGGAACCGACGATGTTGGTGAAGAAGTCGCCGGCCATGACGCGCCCCGACTGCAGGACGACGCCGATCTGGCTCCGCACCGCCTGCACGTCGAGTCGGCCGAAGTCCTGGCCGTCGAAGTACACGGAGCCGGAGTCCGGCCGCTCGAAGCCGAGAAGCACGCGCAGCAGCGTCGACTTGCCCGACCCCGACGGTCCGACGAAAGCGATGAATTCGCCGGGGCTCACGGTGAACGACACGTCCTGCAGCGCGGGCGGCAGATCGCGCTGGTAGTGGAACGTGAGGTGGCGCACCTCGATGCCGCCCGTCAGCACGCCCGGGTCACCCCGCGCGCCGTGGACCTCCGGCGCCGCGTCGAGAATCGGCCTGGCGCTCTCGTAGACCGGCACCATGGCGAGCGCCTCGGTCACCGCCGTGCTCATGGAGACCATCGCCGCCAGACACGCGCCGAATGCGGCCGAGAACGCCAGGTAGTCGCCCGTGCCGATGTCGGGCAGGGCGTTCCCCCCCTCGGTCGCCGCCGCCATGATCACCAGCAGCGACAGGGCGGGGAACATGGCGTGGAAGACGCGCAGCCAGTTGCCGACCGCCCTGGACCGGAACTGGAGGTGCCGCTGCCGACTGAACATTCGAGCCCACTGGGCGAATGCATGCCCCTCCGCCGCGGCGACCCGGAGCTTGGAGATGCCGGTCAGCAACTGCAGCACCAGACCCGACGTCCTGGCCCGCAACGGCACGATCCGTCGCTGGAACCGAAGCTGTCCGTACCCGACCAGCAGAGTTACGCCGCCGGCCGTGAACAGCAGCAGGGTCGCCCACCAAGCGAGCGCGCCTCCGTAGTGGAACAGGAGCGCGAAGTTCGACAGGGAGAACAGCCCCCCGAGAGCAGCGGTCACGGTGGCCCCGGACAGCGTCTTGCGCATGGCGTCGATGCCCATGGCGCGCACCGCGAGATCGCCGGCGCTGTACGGGCGAAAGAACTGCAGGGGAAGACTCAGAAGCCGATCCCAGACGGCCGCCTGCACCGCGGCGCCCATGCGGCCCTCCACTCGCACCAGCGCCAGTCGTCTAACCACCTCGAACATGCCGGTGGCGCAGGCGCAGGCGAGCAGAATCAGCATCACCTGAACGAGCTGGCCGCGCTCCGCCCCGGGGATGATCGAGTTGAACAGCGCGCCGACGGCAACGGCCGGAACCATGCCGAGGAGGCCGCCGCCGAGTCCGAGACAAACGACCAGCAGCAGGTCGCGCCTGCAACCCCGCACGCCCAGGCCAAGCACGTCCTTGACCGACAACCCGCGGGTGGGAAAGGAGCGATAGAAGGAATACGCGACAGGCGAGAGCGTCGCTGCGACCCCGTCCGTCACCCGACGGCGCGTGCCGTCCGCGGGATCCCAGAGCGCATAGCGGCGGGAGGTCGCCGGCAGCAGCGCGACCCAGTGCTCGTCCCCCCGGGCGGTACGGCCGAGCAACGGCCCGCTGTCGCTCCGCCACCAGCACTCCTCGAGCAGCACCTGCCGCACGCGAACCCCCGACGCCCTGGCGATGGCCGTGACGGGATCGGCTGATGAACCGGCGCGCGCGCGCGCTCCCTGCGCCAAGGACAACCCGAGCGCAGCCCCTACCTGTCGACAGGCGAGCGCAAGCGTGTCCTGCCCGGCCGCCGTCGCCCCCGGCAGACCCTGCAGGCTCGACGCATCGGCCGGGGCACCGTGCACTGCCACGAGCTCGGTGAACGCGCTACCCACGAGCGCATCGCGTGCCGCATCCCGGCGCCGCTGGCGGCGCCGGTCACCGGCGGATCGTTCATGCATCGCCAGGAGCGAGCCCCGCGTGACCAGTCGCTGAAACGCCTCCAGACTCGTCCAGAGATCACCCCGCTCCAGGAGGGCGAGAGTGCTCGTCACGCTCACCGTGCTTGCCGTCGACGCGACGAACCAGGCGCGTGCCGAACAGGGAATGGGGAGTCCGAGCAGCGGCAACCCGGATCTGCCCAACAGATTCGACCGCCCTTCCACGTGACCAATCCACGCCACGCCCGTGCGCGTGCCCGCCATCGTCTCAGGCCGAAGGCGCACGATCGAGGGGGGGCGCAGGGCTTGCCGGTCCCGCGGCATCACCCCGGTGACGAGTCCGGCGTAGAGCGCGTCGACCCACTGGTCGATCAGCCGTGCGCCCTCCGGCCGGAGCGCACCCTCCTCGAACCTTCGGCGCGCGGCGTCTTCACCCAGGAATCGGAGTGTCGTCCCCGCGCTCCCGACCGCCTGCAGGGCGCCCCGGTTCTCACGCGGATCCGTCGCGCCCTCCCCGGAAGCCCCATCGCCGGGGGCTGCCGGCGCCGCTCCGGAGTCGCCCTCGCGCTCCATCCCGCCGGCCGCATCGCTGCTTCCGACACTCTCCGCGTCGTGTCCGAACAGGCATTGCCCCGCCGGCACGCGCGCGACGTGCGTACGACCCGCCACCGTCCCGTCGGCCGCCAATCGCACGCAGAAGACATCCATCCGCCCCTGTTCGACGAACCAGACTCCTCCGACGTCGAGGAGAAACGACCGGTTCGCGCCGGCCTCCATCGCCTCGCCTTCCCCCGCAAGGAACTTCGACACCACCGTTCTCCGTGCGGCTCCTACCCCGCCGCGATCAACTGACTGTAGGGGCCCGGGACCGCCTTCATCTCGTCGTGCGTACCGCGCTGAACGACGCGCCCGCGCTCGAGCACGACGATCTCGTCGCAGTCCCGGATCGTGCTCAGGCGATGGGCCACGATGAGACAGGTGCAGCCCCGCCGGCGCAGGTTGTCGTCAATCAGCGCCTCGGTCGTGGGATCGAGCGCGCTGGTCGCTTCATCGAGCACCAGCAGGACCGGATTCGTGACCAGCGCCCGGGCGATCTCGAGCCGCTGACGCTGACCGCCGCTGAAGTTGCGCCCGCCTTCCTCGACCCGACTGCGATAGTGCCCGGGGCGGGACGAGATCTCGTCGTGCATGCAGGCGTCGCTCGCCGCCCGCACCATGTCCGCTTCCTCTACTGTCGTGTCCCAGAGCGCCAGGTTGTCGCAGACGGTGCCCTCGAAGAGAGAGACCTCCTGGTCCACCACGGCGAACGAGGTCGTCATCACCCGGGCGGACCAGTCGCGACGGGGACGACCGTCGAACAGCACCTCTCCGCTCCACGGCTCGTACAGTCCGCAGACCAGTCTGGCAATCGTCGTCTTGCCGCTGCCGGAACCGCCTACCAGAGCGACCCGGCTGCCGGGACGCAGCGAAAGGTTGAAGTTCTCGACCAGGGGCGGATCGAGCGGGCTGTAGCCGAAGGTGACGTCGCGCAGTTCGAGGTACCCCGACAGTCGTGCACGAGAGTCGGCCGGGCAGTCTCTCTCGCCGCGGGTCGCCGTTTCGTTCGCGGGCGCCGACAACACGTCGTCGAGCCTGGCGATGTCCCCCTGCACCTCCTGCAGCGTGCTTCCCAGGTCGACCATCCTGTTGACCGGGGTGATGAACCCCAGCATGAGCGCCTGGAAGGCCGCCAGCATTCCCATGCTGACCGCCCCGTCCATCACCCGCAATCCGCCGATGCCCAGAATCAACGCCGTGCTTGCCGGCATGAGGAAGCGCGGTACCGCGGACAGCATCTCGGTTTCCACCTTGAGGCGCTGCTCCGTACCGACCGCCCTGGCCTGGTAGCCCGACCACCTTGCGAAGAAGTCCGACTCGGCCCCCATCGCCTTGAGCGTCTCGATACCCTGCAGACCTGCCATCGCCGTGCCGAGCAGGCGTCCCTGCTCGTGGAGCAACTGCTGGTTCAGATGTACGCGTTTCGCGGAGAAGTACTTGAGGGCAAGGACGTTGAGCCCCGCCGTGCCGATGGCGACGGTGCTGAGCGCGCGGTCGTACTGCCACATGAACGCGGCATAGAAGACCGCCATGCAGGTGCTGACGAGCGCGCCGGCCAGCTCGCCCGACAACAGGCGCGCGACGCGATCGTTGATTGCCACGCGGGAACCGATGTCCCCGGCGAAGCGCTGCGAGAAGAAGCGCATCGGCAGGTGCAGGACGTGCCACAGGAACCGGCTGGAGGTGGTGACCGCGAAGCGGGTCTCGAGTCGGAGGAGATAGTGGTGTTGCAGCCACGTCAACGCACCGATCACGGCAACGGTCAGCCCCATCGCGAGGAAGAGCGGCTTCATCAGATCCGCCGCCCGCCGTACCAGCACGTCGTCGACGAAGACGCGGGAGAACGTCGGCACGACGAGACCGGGCACCACCAGCAGGAGACCGGCCCCGACCACGTAGGCGAGCGCCGCGTACGACCGCGCCAGCCTGGGGCGCAGCGAGGACAGGAGTCGCCGCCGAACCCCGCCGCGCTCGAAGTCGGGGGACGGCTCGAACGTCAGCACCACGCCGGTAAACGCTTCGTCGAAGTCGCGGTAGGACACTACCCGCGGTCCCGTCGCGGGATCGTTGAGAAAGACGCGCCCCCGTCGGATCCCCTCCAGCACGACGAAGTGGTTGAAGTTCCAATGGACCACCATGGGCAGCGGCAGGTCCCCCAGCGCCGACGGCTCCCGCCGGTAACCCCGGGCAACCAGCCCGTAGCACCGGGCGCCCTTCAGCAGGTTGCTCGCCTTGCTCCCGTCGCGCGAGACGCCGCATGCCACGCGAAGCTCTTCGAGAGGCACGAAGCGTCCGAAATGGGCCAGAACCATGGCCAACGCCGCCGCCCCGCATTCGACTGCCTCCATCTGCAGCACGGTCGGCACGCGCGCGCGACGCTCCCGCCGGTGGCCCAGCAGCTTCACCATGGACTCCTAGACGCCGAGCTGCTCGCGCAGCATCGGGATCACCATCTCGAAGGGGCGGCGGCGTTCGACCGTGATGCGGGCGATGCACAGCGTCCCGGTGAGGACGTCGTCAGGGGGGCCCGCCGAGGAAGACCACTTGTAGCCGCTGACCGTCGCCGGATCCAGTTGCAGATCCGCACGGACTTCGTAGGGCGCGTCGCCTCGTGACAGTGCGGCGACGAGCTCCGGATTGCGCAGCGTGCGCTGGATCGCTCGCGACGTCGTCGGGAAGTCCGAGACGTAGGTGACGGTCCCGAGCATGTAGCCGTGCTCTTCCGGCGCCACCGACGCGGGCGCGATTCTCACTTCCATGCCCGCGCGAATCCGCTTGCCGTGCTCGGATGAGACGTAGATGACCGCCTCGAGCCCCTGGACCGTGCGTCCGGTCCGATCCAGACGCAGCAACGGCTCGCCGGGCGTCACCATGTCCCCCCGTTCGATCATGATCTCGATGATGCGGCCCGTGAAGGTCGACACGATCTCGGACAGGTCTTTCAACTCCCGTTCGAGCTGCTCCAGCTCCACCATGGCGCTGGCGACCTGATGGTCGGTCGCCTGCAGGGTCCGCGCGTTCCGGGCTTCCATCGTCAGCCGCTCGAGACGAAGCGCGGCCAGTTGCTCCCGGTGCGCCCGCAGCCGCTCCTCCGTCGCGTGCATCTGCTGCCGGCTGCCGAGCACGGTCTGTCTCGTCAGACGGCCCTGGTCGACGAGCCGCTGCTGCACCGCAACCCGCTCCCGCTGCCAGCGCAGGCTGTCGAGCACGGCGGCAATGGACTGTTCGAGTCCGTCGCGCCGCTGGCTCAGTTGCGCGAGCTGCAAGGCGACTTCTTCCTCCGTGTGCGTGGCAGTAAGGCGCTGCTCGACGCGAAGGTTCTCCAGCAGTAGGCGTACCTGTCGAATCCGATTGAGAACCTCCGGCTGTGCGACGCGCGCAACCACCTGCCCCTCGCGAACGACGTCACCGACGTTGACCGCGACGTCGGTGATGCGTCCGCCCGCGCTCGCCGCGATCTCGAGCACGCCGCCGCTCTTGAGAAGGATGCCCTGGCCGGCGACCCTGGAGGGGATGCTCCCTTCGAACCCCCAAAGCACCGCCGATCCCACCAGGAAACCGAACCCGACCAGGGCAATCCATCCGCGTGGCTGCGTCACCTGCAGCAGCCTGTCCAGTTGCTCGGGCGAGGCGAACCGATCCAGTGACGCTTTCCGAAATACACCGCTGGCCTTCATGACTCGCGCTCCTCGAGAACGAACGAAGTAAGCCGGTTCGGGTCGGCCGAGACGCGGCCGCCGGTGACGTCGAGCAGGCTACCGGTCTCGAATCGCAGCCTCACCAGCGCCCCGGCCAGACGCAGGCGGGCGTCCGTCGAACGCAAGCGGGCGTTCGTCAGCGAGTCCTCGGCCAGAATCGCGTCGAACAGGGTCCCGAGGCCCAGCCGGAACTTTTCCTGCTCCGTGCGCACGGAACGCTCGGACAGCCGTACCGATTCATCCGCCGTCCGTGCTTCCCGCGCCGCGTTGTCGCAGGCCTCGATGGCGACCAGCACGTTGGCCTCGATCCGGCGGGACAGATCGTCGACGGCCACGACGGCCGTCCGGTACCGTGCCGCCCTGCCGAGCGCCGTTCCCCGCACGGCCCGATTCGTGGCCGCCGGCTCGTACTCGATCCGAAGCAGGCTGCTCACCCCGCCGGCGCCCGGGCCGAACCAAGCGTCCGGCGCGGAAGCCGCCATCCTTGCGACACTCGTGTATCCGACCCGGGTCACGATGTCCCAGCGCGAGCGCACCTCCCGGAGCGCCCCTTCCCACGCCAGTCGCGCTCCGTCGCGGCGCGTCCTCAGGGCGGCGAGATCGCGCCGCGCGGCCAGCGCCGTGCGCACGGCCGCCGCCCGCGCCGCCGCTCCCGCCGCGGACCCGTGCTCGCCCGTTGCATCGGGAAACCCGGTCAACGGCGGGCCAAGCGTCGGGATGCTCCCGGCCGGCAGACCCATGGCGATCCCCAGGGCGTACTTCGCATCCAGCAGCGTCTGCCGGGCCACGGTGACCGCGGTCAGCTTCTGCGCCCGATTGCTCGCCACGAGGTCCAGATCGGAAGCGGGCCGTTCATCCGCCCGAATCAGGACCCGGGTCTCCTCGACGAGCCGCTGCGCCCGGTCGGCGGACGCGACGTACGTCCGCAGCCTCCCGTGCGCGGCGAGGTAGCGCCAGTACGCCAGCACGGCGTCGTGCACGGCGCGCGCGACGATGTGGTCACGTTCGAGCCGGCTGGCGGCGACAGACTCCAGCGCGGCGCGCTCCCCGCCGGACGCCGCGCTTCCGCCGCGCCCCCCCACGAGCGGTACGCGTACGGAAACAGAGGCGTCGATTCGGGCGGCCGGCAGCCCGAACGTGCTGCCCCGGTTGTGGCCGAGGGACAGCTCCGACGACACGACCAGCCCCGAGCGGAAGCTCTTGATGGCCGAGGTCCTCGTCTCGATGGTCTCGGTCGCCGGAACGCCGTCTCGAGCGCTCGCCAGCGAAAGGCTCTCCCGTGCCCGTTGCAGCATCGTGCGAACCTCGAGGTCGAAGGGGCTCGCGGCCAGGAGAAGGTTGCCGGCCTCGGCTTCGACGGCCAGACGCGCCTGTTCTATGTCCGGACTGCCGGCCAGGACGGTCGACACGACGTCCGCGACCCCGACCCCGCCGGCGAAGCGGATCTGGGCCTGCGCTCCCACCGTCAGCGCCAGCAGAACGGCCGGTGCGACCACTGTGGCAGCCTTCGCTCGCATGTGCTCTCGTCGCAGTCGCCAGGACACGGTTCGACGCATGTCCGAGTCGAATACAAACCGCGTGCCAGCGGCGAAGCCGGCGCGGCCTCCCGGAATCGGGCAGCCCGGCGAATCGGACTACACGTGTCGACGGGGCCGAGACACGGCCCGAGGTGTGCGGAAGAAGCGCCACCGCTCGATCGCCCAGCCCTGCCGCAGGGCGCCCCCGCGGCACGTCGGACGCGCGAAGGCAACGGGGGTTGACGACTGCGGCGCGGCCGGCCAGCCCACCGCCGGCCGCCGTCGAGCGGCGTTCTCTTCGAATCGCCGGCGGCCGGCGCGGCCGCGTTCGGGTCCACACCGGTCACGCCGGACGACACGGCGGTTGCCGGTTCGGCAGAGCGAAGCGGGCCGCGGCATTACGGGGGTGCAGTCGCGGCCAGCCGCACTTCGCGGGCCAGGGGTCGCCGCCTGGAGGACAACCTGGATTGACCGGCGCACCCGCAATCCGAAGTCCGCGGCATCCGCCGTCGACCCGGCGCCCTTCCTGCAACGACCGCCGGATGCCGATCTCCGGGCATGGCACGCGGCTTGCTGCGACCGAGGCTGTGGAGGGGGACGCGCGTTGGGTGCGTCCCTTCGATGTCCCAATCACACCGCGCAGGAGGCAGAAGAATGACGAGCACCAACGATCAGGCGAGAGTGCAGGAGGTCCTGGCCCGCAGCGCCGTGGACGGCGAGTTCCGCGCCGGTCTGCTGACCGACCCGCGAACCACCCTGGAGCAGGCGGCCGGCAAGCCGCTCCCCGAAAACCTGCGAGTCAAGTTCATCGAGAAGGACTCCGACTGCGACGCGATGTTCGTCCTGCCGGATCCGGTCGCCACCGACGAGCTGACCCCCGAGCAGCTCGAAGCGGTGGCGGGGGGCTGCTTCGACATCGAGATCGGCGACATCACCATCTGCTGGGAAACGGCGTAGCGGTTTCCGGCAGGAGTCGAGGCAAACGGTGGGGTTCCGACCGCGTGACCTGCGCTGGATGGTGGAGGAATCGATGACGCTGTCGGAACGCCTCGACGGCAACGTCGTGCCCGGCGGTCCCGGCCGGTCGGCCGGTATCGCCGGGGCACGTTTGCGCAAGTGGCGCGAGCGGGTCGCCGAGGGGAACGACGCACGGTTCGAGAAGCGCCTGCGCTGGGACGGGCTCGACGTCGAGTCCGCGCTCGGGCTGCTCGGGCCCGTACGCCTGAAGGAACCGTATCGGCTGCCCGAGTGGGTCGGCCTGCTCGACGCGGCAGCCGCGCCGGAAAAAGACGACGCGCCGTTGGACCACACCCTCGCTCCCCGGGACGTCTTCGACCCGCACGACCCGCAGGCGTTCGAGGAGCTGCTGTGGCCGCTGATACGGGAGGCGATACGAGGGGCGCTTCCACGCCTCGGAAGGTGCCGCGACCGGCTCTCGCGCGCGGCGCTCGCCGATCTCGCGCGCGGCCTCCTCGCCAGATTGTGTCGCACGGCAGCCCCCACGCTGGCTGTCGAGTTCGACGCCTATCGCGCTCTCCGGTCGGGGTGTCTCCGGCTCGACGGGCGCGCGAACCGGAATCGGGAGCATTCGCTCCATCGCAACTTCGTTCGCGACATGAGCGGGGAGGGCCTGGCGGGTTGGCTGCTGCGCTACCCCCTGCTCGGCCGGCTGCTGGCCACCTGTTGCCGGCAGTGGATGGCGTCCACCGTCGATCTCGTACGCCGCCTGGATCGGGACGCGGGCGCCCTTCACGCGACCTTCGGCTTCGAGGAGCGCTCTCTGGGAATCGCAGGGGTGACGCCCAACCTGTCCGACCCGCACCGCGACGGACGCACGGTCTGCGCCATCAGGTTCCACTCCGGAGCGAGCGTCGCGTACAAGCCGCGACCGCTCGCTCTCGAGCAGCGTTTCTCGAACCTGCTCGAGCGTATCGACGGCATGAGTCACGACCTGACGCTGAAACGGCCCAGGGTGCTCGACCGCGGGGATTACGGGTGGATGGAGTGGATCGACGCAGTTCCCTGCGCCGACCCCGCCGCGGTCGAACGCTTCTATCGCCGGGCGGGCATGCTGACCTGCCTCGCCCATGTTCTCGGCGCTTCCGATCTCCATGCCGCGAACCTGATAGCCTCCGGCGACCACCCCGTTCCCATCGATCTCGAGTGCCTCGTGGGGGCGCCCCTGGCTACCCCCTCTCGCGACGCCGCCGATCCGGCGCATCTCGCGTCACCGCCGGGAAGCGTATTGCGCACCGGTCTGCCGCCCGCCGCCCGCAGTGGCATCGACGGCGCGTTTCGCATCGGCGGGGGTCTGGCTGCCTGCGGCGCCCGGCCTGCCGAGGGAGCGCCCGCCGCCGGCCTGAACACCGGCCGGATGGCGTGGCGAGGTCTCGCCGGCGGCCGCGGGTCGGAACTGAACGTGCCGCTGCTCGACGGTCGTCGCCGAGTCGCATCGGCCTGCATGGAACCGTTGCTCGATGGTTTTCGGCTGATGTACGGGACGCTCAGCCGGAACAGAGGCCGGCTGACGACTGCCGCCGCGGTCCGCCGGCTGGAGCACGAGGATTTCCGTGTCCTGATCCGCGACACCCGCAGCTACGCGGCGCTCCTGGACCGCGCGCTGAGGCCACAGAACGTCACATCGGGCCCCGACTGGAGCATCGCGCTGGATGTCCTGGCGGCGCCGGCGCTCGCTGCGGACGAACGCCCCCGTTGCTGGGCTACTCGAACGGCTGAACGTGTCGAGCTCGAACGGCTCGACGTTCCCCTGTTCTTCGGTCGCCTGGACGACCCGGTCCTCCGATCGTCGTCGGGCGTCCGCCTGGACGAGCGGCTGGACCCCACGGGCTACGCGGTCTCGATGCGTCTGGGTCTGCTGAATCCCGATGACCTGGAGCAACAGCTCCATCTCCTGCGCATGTCCTTCGCGATCGCGGAGGTCAAGCGCCGCCACCGGAACCGGCGCGTCCGCGCCGCTCGCCGACCCGATCCGACAGGGATTCGAAGGCGCCTGCTCGCCGAGGTCGACTCCATCGTCGCACTGCTGAAGCGCCTGGCGGTCGGCGAGGACAGCGCCGCGACCTGGCGCGGGCTCGGCGCACCCGGCGCGGGCTCGGCCCGGCTCGATCCGCTGGGGTTCGATCTCTTCAGCGGTACGTCCGGCATCGCACTGTTCCTGGCCACGGCCGCCGCGATCACCGGCCGGCGCGACGCGCGCGACCTGGCGACGCGGGTGTTCGATCCGCTGTGCGAGCGTCTCGGCGACCAACGCCGATTCTCCGCGGAACTTGCGCCCGCAATCGGAATCGGCGGAGCGGCCGGTCTCGGTGGACTGGTGTACGCCCTGGTCCATGCCGGCCGATCCCTCGGCAGGCCGGACTACCTCGCCGCTGCATCCGCCGCGGCCGACGGCATCACTCGAAACGCGATCCGAGCCGACGATGCGCTCGATGTCCTGTCGGGAGCGGCCGGCGCCCTGCTGGGTCTGCTCGCGCTGCACCGCGCAACCGGCAGCCGATCCTCGCTGCAGACCGCCATCGGGTGCGGGGAGCACATTCTCGACAACCGCACGACCGATCCTGCTACGGGCCTGCGTACCTGGCGCACGGTGCGCGGTCGGATTGCGACCGGCTTCGCACATGGCCCGAGCGGAATCGGCTGCGCCCTGCATCGACTCGCGAACCTCACGGGCATGGATGGTTTCCGACTGGCCGCAGCAGAGGGCTGGGAAGCCGAGCAGCGGCAGCTCGCACGTTGCGTCCCGCGATCGGCACGCGGTTCGACCAGCCGTGACGTGGAGACCCGGCCCTGGTCCTGGTGCAAGGGCGCCGCCGGCATGGGGCTTGCCCGCCTCGATGCGCTCGCGGACGGCAACGTGCGATCCACCATCGAAGGAGCGCTCCGGAGCTTCCCGAGCCGGGGCGCCGCGGAGGCCGATGGCCTCTGCTGCGGGCGACTGGGAAGGGCGGACTTTCTGATCTCGGCCGGCCTCGGACTGGGACGGCGTGATCTGTGCGAGGCCGCCGAGACCCTCTGCAGCGAAACGGTGACCCGGGCTCTCGTGGAGGGCCGCTACGCCACCGGGGCGGACGAAGGCTTCCGTCCCGGCCTCTTTCAGGGCGCGTCGGGGATCGGCTACGAGCTGCTGCGAGTGCAGGCTCCGACCGCCGTGCCCTCCGTCCTGCTGTGGGAGTAAGCCGCATGAGGTCGCTCGCCGCCACGCTCGATGCCCTGCGACCGCACCTGCCGGTCGCGCTGGTCTCCGCCGCTGCTTTCGACCGGGCGCGGGCGGCCGTGGACCACCTGGAGCCGGAGATCACGAACGGCACCTATTTCGAATGCCGGCTGCAGAGCGGAACGCCGCGGGTCGATCTGGTCGTCATCGTGGGCCTCGATGGCGGCAGGCGCCTGGCCGCCACGGGTGGAAGAAGGTCGGCCGGCGCACGACACGAACCGCCGGGGTGGGGCTCGCTTCTCGCCCTCTGCCGGCAGTGGACAGCGTCGGACCCCGCGCTGCGCGACCTGATCGATCACATCTGGCTCGAATACGACGTCGAGGGCGAACCGTCCCGGCACGCAGCGGTCCCGACGGCGCCGGGCGTGTTCTGCAGCCTGCGCAGGGCGCACAGGAGGGCCTGCTCGGCTCCGGGGCTCTGCCGGAAGGTACTGTCGGCACTCGAGGCGCTGACCGGACGTTCCGCGCCATATTCCGTCCGGGAGTGTCTCTCGGACTGCTGCGCCCGGCTCCCGCTGGAGTCCGGCATGCCCCATGTCGGCTTCATGGCCGGCCGCAAGGCGCCCGCCGTACGGGTCTGCATCGCGAAGCTGCCGGCGGCCGACGCCGCGCACTTCCTCGCCGCCACGGCGGGAATCGGCGGCGGAACCGTCGCCGAGATCGTTCGCCTGGCGTCCCTCCCGGACAGTCCCGGCGGGCCGCTGTACGTTCCGATGCTGCACCTCGACATCGATGAGCGGCACGGCTTCGTCGCACGCGTGGGGATGGAGCGGCAGTTCCCCTGGATCTGTCAGCTCGCCGGCCGTCTCGGCGCAGGCGAGCACACGCTTCTGGATGCCCTGACGGCGCGGGGCCTCTGTACGCGGGACAAGCGCGACGCTCTCCTCGAGTGGCCCGGGCGCTCGGTTGCGATAATGCCGCACGAGATCTGGTGGAGCGTGGTCGAGCGGCGGGTCAACCACGTCAAGTTCGTCTACGAACCCGAGTCCGGCGTCGAGGCGAAGGGCTATCTCTTCGCGAGGCACCGTGCCTGCCGCAGGCGGCCGCCAGCCGTTCGATTGAGGGGTCCGGAGCGAGTCATGCCGGAAAAGACCGCCGAGCTCGAGACGACTCTGATCGCCGTCGACATCGGCGACCGCGAGACGGGTCGGGTGGAGAAGATGACCGCGCACCGGCACGGCATCCTGCATCGCGCGTTCTCCATCTTCGTCTTCGACGACGCCGACCGCCTGCTGTTGCAGCGGCGAGCCCGCGGCAAGTACCACTCGGGCGGTCTCTGGTCGAACACGTGCTGCAGCCACCCGCGAGCCGGAGAGCCTCTGCTGGCCGCCGCCCACAGACGACTGCAGGAGGAAATGGGCTTCGACTGTCCGCTCGAACCGGTGTTCGGCTTCGTCTATCGGGCAACGCTGGACGGCGGGCTGGTGGAGCACGAGTACGACCATGTCATCGCGGGACGCTATCAGGGAGCTCCCACCCCCGACGTCCGCGAGGTCGAAGGCTGGAAATGGGAGCGCGTGCCCACAATCCGCTCCCAGCTCGCGCTGCATCGCGAAGCGTTCACGGCCTGGTTCGAGCGCGCGCTGGACGGATTGCTCTCGCGCGGCCTCCCGGCGTCGCGCGTGCCGACCCGTGGACCGGACAGAGGAGAAACACCATGAAGCAGACGGAAGACCACGCAAGCGCCGACCATCGACCGGCGGACAGCGGACGACTCCCCGACGAGGATCTCGACGCGGTCACCGGCGGCCTGATGCATCCGCCGGAACCGAGCGGAACCGAACATCCTCGAATCGACGGCCGATCGGATGCGGGACATGACGAGACCGCCGACGCATGACGTCAGCGCAACCGCTGGTGACACCTGCAGAGGGCCGGCAGCCGGCGCGCCGGTCCCGCGCCGGGTCGTGGCCCTGCGGTGGGGACTGGGCGGCCTGATCGCCGCCCCGTTCGCCATCCTTCCGCACGAGGCGGCCCACTATCTGGTCCTTCTCGCGCTCGGCGTTCCCGATCTCGCGCTGCACCATGCGGCCGTCACGTGGGATCTGCGCGAATTCTGGGAAGCGATCCAGCGCGCCGACTTCGACGGCGCCGCTGCTGTCGCACCGATCTGGGGCGTCGCGCTGTCCGATGCCATGGGACCGATCGCGACCTGCGGCATCGTGGTCGGGTGCTGCTACGGCTGCGCGAGGTGGCGCCCATACCCGGCGCTCGTCGCAGTGGCCCTCCTCTCGCAGTTCCGCATCCGGGCCGGCGCCAGGCACGTGGTGCGCGAGTCGCTCGGCATCGACACGCCAGCCAACTACGACGAGCTGAGAGTCGCGGCGTTGACCGGCATCCCGGTCGAGGTCCTCGTGGGGTTCGCCCTGCTGACGCTGCTGGTCTCGGGCATCTGGCTGGCGCGGTTCTTTCCGCGCGGGCGGCGCCTCGTGGCGGTCGCATCGATGGCTGCGGGCATGGTCGCCGGCCTGTATCTCTACTTCGGCGTCGTCGGTCCGTGGCTGCTGCCCTGACCGACCGGGACTCCTCACGCGCGCGCCGCACCGTACGAACCGCGCGGATGACGCGAAGCCGGCCCGCACGCCGGGCAGCACCCGACAGCGGCACGGCGCCGGCACGCCCGCCGATGCGCATGCCGTCACGACCGCGCCCGCACGCCGGGCAGCACCCCGGCAGCGGCCCCGCAGACTCGCGGCCGCCGCTGCCTCGCCGCCCGGTTGCGGCGCACCGCCGGCGGTCAGGGCCAGGAGCTTGCGCCGCAGAACGCAGCGCAGCGAAGTTCAGCGACGCAAGGTCGTGGAGCGGGGGGATGGGCCGAAACGCCGAGCCCGCGAGGCGTTTCGGGGCGCTACCGCGGCGCCCCGTCGAGGTCGAGCACCAGATCCGTCACGATGCGGGCGGCCCGCGTCAGCGCCTGCGGATCCAGCCTGTCGAGCGTGTCGCGCTCGGTGTGGATCGTGCTCAGGATCGGCGGCGCGAGCGCGCCGCGCAGCGCGTCGGACAGCTCGCCATTGAGGAACAGCCAGACGCGATGGGCCTCGGCCGCCGGCAGCACGGCGAGCGAGATGGCGGGGATTCCGGCCCGCTGGAAGCTCCGGTCGTCGCTCGGCGGCATGCGGGGCGAGCCCACGCAGGCGACGGCGTGGCGGGCGCATACGCGGTGCACGCGGCCCGCGAGGGGATGCTCGGGCGAGAGATCGCCGGGACCGTACAGCAGGGCGTCCCCGTACCCGACGATGTCCACGTTGACCATCACGGCCCCGGGGGCGGGATCGAGCGACTGCACGTAGGCGCGTGACCCGAGCAGACCGAGCTCCTCCATGTCGAAGAAGACGACGTGCACCGTCCCGCGCAGCGCCGCGCCCCGCAAGGTCTCCGCCGCTCGCAGCAGCACCAGGACGCCTGCCGCGTTGTCCACGACGCCGTGGCTGAGATCGCCACCTTCCAGCCGGGCCGCATCGAAGTGGCCGCCGACGATGACCCGCGGCGGGCCGGCGCCGAGACCGACGACCACGTTGTGGCCGCTCGGCCGGTCGTCGTTCGCGTTCGTGCGCGGAAACGTCTGCAGCACGTAGGGCAGCTCCCGCCGTTGCAGCTCGTCCTCCAGCGCGGCGAGCCGCCCGTCGTTCGACGGCTGCACGAAACGCCGTGCGACGTCGATCACGTCCTCCGTGAAGGCGGCGGGCGACGGACCCGACGCTACGGGGGCGCCCGACGGACCGGACACTGCCCGGATCGCGGGTGACCGTCCCGATGCCGCGGGCTCCGGCAGTCGAGGTTCAACGCCGACCCCGCATCCGACCGCCGCCAGGAACAGCAGGAACCGGATACAGGCAGGTGCGGCAACAGGTGTCTCCATCTTCCCTCACTCTCCGCTTTCGGGCACGGGACGCAGTGTCCAGCGCCCCGACAGGACGCAACACCGCGCCGGAACCGCGAAACGACCTCGGGTAGCGGACCTCGACGCGGACGCTGCGTCCGACATGAAGCAACAGGCGTGCCGGAACCGGGAAGCGGCACGGTGCGCCGCGCCGCCACGCACGGGGCAATCCGGACACCGCGGGTGGCCACCGGGCCGGCATCCGGAAGGCAACTCCGGTTGTCGTCAGTCACGCCGGACGGGGAGGCTGGAGGCGCCGCCCGGATTTGAACCGGGGATGGAGGTTTTGCAGACCTCTGCCTTACCACTTGGCGACGGCGCCGTCAGGACGGCAGCGCAGGCGACTCGGGAAGACAGAAGATGGAGCGGGAAACGGGATTCGAACCCGCGACTTCGACCATGGCAAGGTCGCACTCTACCACTGAGTTATTCCCGCTCGCCCCGAAGCGCTGGCTTCAAAGGTACCACAGGGCGCAGTGCGTCTTCAAGATCCCCCGTCCGGCCGGCGCCGATCCGGTCAGCGCCCAGGCCAGCCGGCGCTGAACGCGTTTCGTACCAGCGTGACGTCCGGCGCGTCGTCGGCGCCGGCCTGCACGGCCACGACGTCGAAGCGGCAGGGCCGCGCGGACCAACCCGCCCGCGCCATGTAGCGCTGCGCCATCGCGATGACCTGCCGCTGCTTGCGCGGCGTCACCGCCCCGAGCGCTCCGCCGAAGCCGCGGGACGTTCGCGCCTTGACCTCGACGAAAACGAGCACGTCGCCGTCGCGCGCGATGATGTCGATTTCGCCATGGCGGGTTCGGAAACGGCGCGCGAGAATGACGTACCCGCGGCGGCGCAACTCCCGGCAGGCGAGATCCTCCCCCTGTCTTCCGAGGCGTTCCTGATGAGGCGTCGGCATGGTGGCCTGGAGGAATGCAAACCGCAGACCACCTGGCGGCCCGTGGCGAAACCCCGCGTGGCACCGAGAGCGACGAGGCGCCCCGACACCCGGCACCCGGCGTGAGGAAGGCGCATGTTGGGCAAATGCAACCGACGAACAACGCAGTCAGGCGGGATGCATCGGCGCTCGAATGCAGCGGGGATGAAACGGCGGGCGCCGCCTGCCCGGCCGGCCGCTCGACGGTGCCGCTGCAAGGCAGGCCGGGCCTACTTCCGTTTCCAGCGCGTGCCGGCCGGCGTGTCCTCCAGCACGATGCCGCGCGCGTCCAGCTCGTCGCGGATGCGATCCGCGGTCGGGAAGTCCCGCTGCCGCCGCGCCGCGCGGCGTTCCTCGATCAGGCTCTCGATCTCGAGCACGTCGACCGGCGGGGCGGCCTCCTCGCGACGCCGGAGCGCGATGACCCCCAGCACGTCGTCGAAGCTCTCGAACGCTTCCCGCACGGTGGCCGCGTCCTCCACGCCGAGGTCGCCGGCGTCGATCGCGGTGTTCACGTCGCGCACCAGCTCGAAGATCGCGCCGATGGCCCCGGGCGTGTTGAGGTCATCGGCGATCCGGGCCCGGAACGCCTCGCGCGCCGCCCCCACCCGCTCCGCGACGTCCGCTTGGGCGCCCGGCGCGGTCACGGCGTCCAGCCGCGCCAGGCAGTCCATCAGGCGCCGCAACGCCTCCTCGGCCTGCCCGAGGCTGTCCCAGCCGAAGCGGAGCTGCTTGCGATAGTGGGTCGACAGCAGCACGTAGCGCAGCGCGGACGGCCGGTAGCCGCGCTCCAGAACGTCGCGCACGTTCAGGACGTTGCCGAGCGACTTCGACATCTTCACGTCGCTGCCCAGCAGCAGGTGCTCCACGTGCACCCAGAACCGCGCGAACTGCTCGCCGGTGGAGCCCTCCGACTGTGCGATCTCGTTCTCGTGGTGCGGAAAGATGAGGTCGACGCCACCCGCGTGGATGTCGATGGGCGACCCGTCGAGCAGCCGCAACGCCATCGCCGAGCACTCGATGTGCCAGCCGGGACGCCCGGGACCGACGCCGTAGTCCCACGTCGGCTCGTCCGGTCCGGTCGCCTTCCACAGAACGAAGTCGCGCGCCGCGTCCTTGGCGTACTCGTCGCTGTCGATACGCGCGCCATCCTGCATGCCGGCGTGATCGAGCCGCGCCAGCTTGCCGTAGTCCGGGAGGCTGGCAATCCGGAAGTAGACCGACCCGTCGCTGCGATAGGCGTGCCCGCGCGCCTCGAGCGCCCGGATGGTCTCCACCATCGCCCGCAGGTTCGCCTCGTCGGTCGCGCGCGGAGACTCCTCCGCCGGCTCGATGCCGAGCGTCTCGGCGTCCTCCCGGAACGCGGCGATGTAGCGGTCGGTGTACTCGCGCAGCGGAACGCCGTCCCTGCGGGCCCCGGCGATCGTCTTGTCGTCGACGTCCGTGAAGTTGACGACCTGCCGCATGCGGTGACCGCCGACGTGCCGCAGCGCGCGGCGCAGCACGTCGAGACAGACGAAGGTGCGGAAGTTGCCGATGTGGCCCCGCGCGTAGACGGTCAGGCCGCAGGCGTACATGCGCACCGTGTCGTCGCGGAGCGGGGCGAAGTCCTCAATCCGGCGTGTGAGCGTGTTGTAGAGACGCATCGGGATCGCGAAATCGACGGCAGTTGGATGTCGTGCAGGTCAGGTCGCGGCGGGAAGCGGCGTGACCAGCGTGCAGCACTCGGCGCCGTCCACGCGACCGAACTCGAGCCGGCTTGCGAGGCGGCGCATGGCGGCGAGAGGCGCGTCGCCTCCCCCTTCGCTCAGGATCCGCTGGACGGCCGGCCCGGACACCGGTCCGGGCGCCCCCGGATCGACCAGATAACGCACGCGGATCGTGAGCGCGCCCGGGCCGGTGGTGAAGGTTATCGCCACGCTCGAGTAGACCGATCCGGCGGGGTGATCGAGCACCCCGCTCGTGGCCAGCGTGACGGCGCGCGTCGCCGCGCCCGCCGCGGTGCACCCCAGGGAGCAGGCCAGCCGCTCCACCACGGAGTCGCGCAGCGCCCGAAATCGCGTATCGCAGGGTAGGGTCACCTCCAACCGGACGGCGCTCGGATCCGCTCGCTCGGCGTCGGACACGGCCATAACACTACAGGGAAATCTGCTCGAAGAGCGCCCGCGCCCGGTTGCAGTCCCGGTCGATCTGCCGCCGCAGCGCGGCCGCGTCCTCGAACGCCTGCTCGCCGCGCAGCCGCTGGATGAACGCCAGCCGCAGGGATCGACCGTAGAGATCGAGGTCCGCGTCGAACAGGTGCGTCTCGATGGTTCTCGGACCGTCGGGCCCGAACGTCGGCCGCACGCCGATGTTCGTCACCGAGGCGTGCAGCACGCCGTCCACCCTCGTCGTCGTTGCATAGACGCCGTCCGGCGGCACCAGCTCGTTGTCCGTACGCAGGTTGGCGGTGGGCACGCCGTGGTTCCGGCCCCGCCCCTCCCCCCGCTCCACCGTACCGTCGATCATGTAGTGATGGCCGAGCAGCGCGCCCGCTTCGTCGACGCGCCCGTCGGCAATCAACCGCCGCAGCCGCGTGCTGCTGACGACGAACTCCTTGTACCGCACCGGGTCGATCTTCTCGGCCTCGAAACCGTAGCGGGCGCCGAGCGAGCGAAGCAGCGAGAAGTTGCCGCTGCGGTGCCGGCCGAACAGGAAGTTCGCGCCGACGCAGACCTCCGCCACCTGCAGCCACTCGACGAGCACGGTGCGGACGAATCGATCCGGATCCCACTGGGAGAGCGCCGGCGTGAAGCGCACGATGGCGGCGCCGTCCATGCCGGCGGCCGCGAGTGCCTCCAGTTTCTGGGCCTCGGTCATCAGCAGCGGCGGGGCCTTGTCGGGCCGCACGACGCGCGGCGGATGCGGATCGAAGGTCAGTGCCGCCGCCGTCGCGTGCCGCTCGTCCGCGCGGCGCCGCACCCGCTCGACGATCCGCGTGTGCCCCCGGTGCAGGCCGTCGAAGTTGCCGAGCGCCAGGACCGTCTGCGTCCAGCGCGCCGGCGGCGGGTCGTCAGGATAGTGAATGACTTCCATGCGCGATCCCGCCATGATAATCCAGAGGCGGGGCCGGGCATCTTCGACCGGGGAGCGACGCAGCCCGGACCGGATGGATTACCGCCCGAATGCAGCGGTACCCGGGCGGATTCAATAGAGACCGGCAGCGGCGCAGCCCGCGGCCAGCAGACCGGCCGTCGCGGCCGGCGCCAGCTCCAGTTGCAGACCGTCGTAGGCCAACGATATGCCGGCGGGCAGCGCAGCGCACGTCGCCGCGTGCGGCAGGTCGTGCGTCATGTGGGTGAACAACGTGCGCCCGGCGCCGATACGGCGGGCGACGGCGACGGCCTCGTCGACGGTGAAGTGGGTCCGGTGCGCCTTGTGCCGCAGGGCGTCGAGCACGAGCGTGTCGAGGCCTTCGAGCAGCGGCCACGACGCGTCCGGAATCGCGTTGCAGTCGGTCAGGTAGGCGAACGACCCGATCCGGAAACCGAGCACGGGCAGCGTGCCGTGCAGGAGGGGAACCGGGATGACGGTAGCGCCGCCCAGCGAGAACGGACCGACCAGCTCACGCAGGGCGAGCTGCGGCAACCCCCCGCCCTTCGGGGTGGCCGGGTCGAACACGTAGTCGAACATCCGCCGCACGCGGGCCAGCGCCCGCGCCGCGCCATGGCAGGGGATCGCTCCTCCCTGCCGGAAGTTGTAGATCCGCACGTCGTCGAGCCCGAGCACGTGGTCGGCATGGGCGTGGGTCAGCAGGATGGCGTCCACCCGCGTGATCCGGAACCGCAGGGCCTGCGCGCGCAGGTCCGGCGAGGCGTCGACCAGCACGGAGGTGCCGTCGTCGAAGGCGAGCGCCAGCGACGGGCGCCAGCGCTTGTCCCGCGGATCCTCCGACCGGCAGGTGGCACAGTCGCAGGCGATGACGGGCACGCCGGCCGAGGTTCCGGTTCCGAGAAACGTGATCTGCACGGTCGTCGCGGGGCGCGGCCGTCCCGGGCGGGCAACTCCCGGCCATGCCGTCCTGCCGTACTACGTCGCAGCGGCCGGCGGGCGGCCGCTGCCGTCCGCGCGGCCGGTCCCGTTCCGTGCCCGGTGCGCATCCAGCAGTCGTCGCCGCAGCTCGGCGAGCACCTGGACCAGGAACGCCGACTCGCCCCGGGTCAGGTTCCCGGCCGTCTTGCGTTCCAGCAGCGCGAGCATCTCGATGGCCTGTCCGGCGCCTTCGAGGTTCGTCCTGCCGGGCCGGCCGGTCGCCGGATCGGCCATGTCGCCGAAGTGGACGGCGGCCGTCGTCGCCAGGGAGACGACGAGCGCGTTGAAGGTGACTTCCGACATGGGGTGCTCTAGTCTAGCGCCCCGAAACGCCTCGCCGGCTCGGCGTTTCGGCCCATCCCCCCCGCTCCATGAGTCCACGCCGCAGAACTCACCCCGTTGCGTTCTGCGGCGCAGACTCCTAGCATACGCCACCATGTCAATCGAACCGGAGAAGCCCCGCGAGACCGCCGGCGCCGGCTTCCAGCGGCTCGTCGAGCTGATGCAGCGGCTGCGTGCCGACGACGGCTGCGCCTGGGACCGGGAGCAGACGCTGGAATCGCTGCGCCCGTTCGTGATCGAAGAAACCTACGAGGTCGTCGACGCCATCGACCGCGGCGATCCCGACGCCCTGCGCGACGAGCTGGGCGACTTCCTGCTCGAGGCGGTGTTCCTGGCCCAGATCAGCGCCGAGCAGGGCGACTTCGACATCAGCGACTCGCTGCGAGCGATAGGCGACAAGCTCGTGCGCCGCCACCCGCACGTCTTCGGCGAGCAGGCGGGAGACGGGCGCGCTCCCGACGCGGGCGAGGTCAAGCGGCAGTGGGAGCGGATCAAGGCCGAGGAGCAGCGGAACGCGGGCCGCCCGCCCAGCGTGCTCGGCTCGGTCCCCGAGAACCTGCCGGCGTTGCTGCGGGCCTATCGACTCGGCAAGCGCGCCGCGACGGTCGGTTTCGACTGGCCGGACGTGGCCGGCGTGGAGGCCAAGGTCGCCGAGGAGCTGGTCGAGCTCGCCGAGGCGCGCGCCGGAGGGTCGAGGGCGGACGTCGAGGAGGAAATCGGGGACCTCCTCTTCGCCGTGGCCAACCTCGCGCGGCATCTCGACGTGGAACCGGAGTCGGCGCTGCGGGCCGCCAACCGGAAGTTCTCCGAGCGTTTCGCGGCGCTGGAGTCGCGCCTGCGGGAGCGGGGCGTGGCGCTGCGCGAGGCGACGCTCGACGAGATGGAAGCCGAGTGGGCGCGGGTCAAGCAGCCCGTGGCGAAACCCCGCGTCGCACCGAGAGCGGCGAGGCGCCCGGACACCCGGTACCCGGCGTGAGGAGGGCGCATATTGGGCATATGTAACCGACGAACAACGCGGTCAGGCGGGATGCATCGCCGCTCGAATACAGCGGGGATTTGGCCACGGGCTGCCAGGCCGGAGCCTGACGGCCGCGCCGACCGGTGGCCGGCAATGGCTCAGTCCGGAGCGGTCTTGCCCTCGATCGCCTCGATCACCAGCGTACGCAACTCACGGATGTCGGCCTCGACCCGGGTCATCCGGGCGTCGAGGTCGTCGATCCTGCCGTTCACGTTCCTGTTGACGTCGTCGATCCGTCTGTTGACGTCGTCGATTCGTCTGTTGACGTCGTCGAAGCGCGCGTTGATCCCGCTGGCGAGGTCGTCGAAGCGCGCGTTGATCCCGCTGGCGAGGTCATCGAAGCGCGCGTTGATCCCGCTGGCGATGATTGCGGTGAAGGCCACCATCACCGTCACGGTGGCCAAGCCGGTTCCGACGATCGAAACGACGATCGTTCTGGTGTCGCTCATTCTGAATCCCTCACGATAACATGCCGTCAGGCTCACGGACCGAACGTGAGACGGCGGCCTTCCCTGGTCGCCGCGGCGAGGCCGCGGCCGTCGGTGCAGACGGCCACGGCACCCTCCTCGCCGGTGGCCAGCACCACCGCACCCGCCGCCTCGTAACGGGCCACCACCTCGGGATGCGGGTGGCCGAAGACGTGGTCCCGGCCGGCGCTCACCACCGCGAGGGCCGGCTCCAGCGCGTCGACGAACGACCATGAACTCGAGGTCCGGCTGCCGTGATGCGGCACCTTCACCACGCGCCGCGCTGCCGGCTCGAGGACCGCCGCGACCGCCCCTTCGACGCCGACCTCGATGTCGCCGGGCAGCAACACCGACACGTCGCCGTACCGCAGTTCCAGTACGAGCGAGTCCTCGTTGCGCACCCTCGGACGCTCCCAGTCCGGGGCGGGCGGATGCACCACGTTGACGCGCACCGCGCCGACGGATTCGGCGTCGCCCGCGCCGAGCGTCCGCCACGCCGCCCCGACCGCGCGTGCGTCGCCGCGCAGCGCCGCCAGCGGCTCCGACGACGGGACCGGGATCCCCTCCCACACCTCCCGCGGGCGCAGGTCGCGCAGCACCGCCCCGGCGCCGCCGACGTGGTCCGGATGGCCGTGGGTGAGCGCCAGGTAGTCGAGTCGCCGCACCCCGAGGGCCCAGATCGCCGGTACGACCACCCGCCCGCCGACATCCGCCCGGCCGCGAACCCGACCCGCGGCGTCCACCAGCAGCGACCGGCCGTCCGGGAAGCGCACCAGGGTGGCATCGGCCTGGTCGACATCCAGGAAGTCCACCCGCAACGATTTCTCCCGGCCGGCCCCGGACGGCAGCAGCGCGCACGCACCCGCGGGGCGCCACCCGGCCCAGCCCGGGATCGGCGCGGCCAGAATCGCGGCCGCGCTCGTCGCGACCATCGACACCCCGACCCACCGCACGAGCCCGCTCGCGGGGCGGAACACTCCCCGACCGACGGCTTCGCCCACCCGGGGCTCGCCGACCGGCAGGGACGTCGGGCCGCGGCCGGCGGTGAGCCAGAGCACCCACCCGGCATAGTAGGCGGCCACGACGGCCAACCCGGGCGCCGGGAGCCGCCATGACAGCCAGGGCGCCCACGCCAGGACGCGCGTGGACTCGACGATGCCCGCCGCGGCGAGATGCGCCACCCACCCCGCCGCTTCCGCCGCGGCCAAGCTGACCGGCGCCAGTCCCACCGCAGCCATGCCCGCCAACTGGGTAACCGACATCAGGGGAATGGCGGCGAAGTTCAGGCCCAGGCCGGCCACGGTGACCCGCGCGAAGTGGAACGCGCCGATCGGGAACAGCGCGAGCTCCGCGCAGACGGTCGCCGCGAGCAGGCCCGCGGCGGGAACCAGCAGGAACCGCGCCGCACGCGCGCTCCGCCCCCGATCCGAACCGCGCGCGGGCGTCGCCGCCGCCTCGGCGTCGTTGGCCCACGCCATGAGCCTCGGCATCCCGACCAGCAGGCCCGCCGTTGCACCGAAGGTGAGCTGAAAGCCGGGATCGACCAGTGACCGCGGGTCCGCGGCCGCGAGGCAACCCGCCGCCAGGGCCAGGGTGTTCAGAGGATCCGTCCGCTGGTCGGCGACGCGAGCCGCCAGGAACACGACGGCGACGAGTACCGCCCGCGTCACCGAAGCCTCCGGCGCCGCGACCTGCGCGTAGGCCGCCAGGCAGGGAATCGCCAGCAGCGCCGCGAGCCGCGTACTCGCGCCGGCCAGCCGCAGCACGACCAGGAGAGTCGCGGTCAGCACCGCGATGTTGCCGCCCGAGATGGCGATGACGTGGTAGATCCCGCCCTGCTGCAGGCGCTCGGTGGTCTCGCGGTCGAGCCCGGCGCGATCGCCGATGAGCACGGCGGTGACGATGGCGGCGGATCGCGCGTCGTGCGCGCCTACCGTCCCGGCGACGACCCGCCGGACGAGGACCCTGGCCCGGCCGCCCCACTCCTCGCGCCACGACCCCTTCCCGAGCGCCTCCACCTGCAGGGCGCTCGTGACCGACCCGAGAAGATCCACGCCGCGGACCTGCGACCGCCACGCCTGATCCGGGGTCCCGTGGTTCGCGTAGCGGGGCGGACGGCGCAGCCGCACCGGAAGGCGCACGGTGCGCCCCTGCCGCCACTCGGCGATGTGGTCGCCGACGAGCGAGCCGCCCACGCTGGCGCGCACCGCGCCGCGCATCGGAAGCCCGGCCTTCCCCCGCGCGACCCGGTCGACCTCGACCGTGAAGCTTGCGCCGAAGTCGGTGGGCGCGGCGTCCCGCTGCAGCCGTCCGACGATCCAGGTGACGGCGTCGGGAGCGTCCGCCGCGACCTCCCTTTCGAACCACTCCACGATCGGGGCGGGCAGCTCCGCGCGGGACCGCTGGCCGGCTAGCGCCCCGGTCAGCGCGTAGCCGAGCAGGCAGACGGCTGCCGCGAACCCTCGCCGGTCGGCGGCAACGCCCAGGACCGCGGCCGCCGCCGTGACAACGGCCGCCACCAGCATGAGCGCGGGGCTCGGCGCCGGGAACGACCAGCCGGCACCGGCGCCAGCAAGGAGCGCGACGGCGGGCGGCAATGCAGGACGATCCACGCGGCGAGCTCATGCAAACTCGCCGCCGATTCGCCGCCGGACGACAGGCTGCGATCCTCGGCTCGCAGGCGCCGGATCACTCCCGAACGCGCCCGCGCCGGTTCTCCGCCGGCGAGTCGTGCGTCGAGCGGAGGCCGGCCGCCGGCGCCGGTCAGCCGCGCGCCGCGACGCCGGCGTGGTATTCCTGCAAGGGCCGCACGGTGGGTTTTTCGGCGCGCAGGGCGCGGATGGCGCTGACGGCGGCGGCGGCCCCGGTCAACGTGGTGACGCAGGGGATGCCGTAGAGCATCGCGACGCGCCGCATGGTCAGGTCGTCGAAGTACGACTCGCGGCCCAGCGGGGTGTTGATGATCAGGTCGATCTGGCGGTCGACGAGCCGGTCTCCGACGTGGGGACGCCCCTCGTTGATCTTGTAGACCACCTCGACGTCGAGCCCGTGGGCGCGCAGATAGGCGGCCGTACCGCGGGACGCGACGATCTCGAAGCCGAGCCCCGCCAGGTCGCGGGCAATCGAGACCACGTTCCGCTTGTCCTCGTCGTTGACGCTGATGAAGGCGCGCCCCCGGTCGGGCAGCCGCTGGCCGGCCGAGAGCTGGGCCTTGGCGAATGCGGTTCCGAAGTTCTCGCCGCCCCCCATCACCTCGCCGGTCGACTTCATCTCCGGCCCCAGAATGGTGTCGACCCCGGGGAAGCGAACGAACGGGAAGACCGGTCCCTTGACGAAGACGCCGGACACTTCCAGGTCGGCCGTCAACCCCAGTTCCGCCAGCGTCCTGCCAACCATCAACCGCGCCGCGACCTTGGCGAGCGGCACGCCGGTGGCCTTCGAGAGATAGGGCACCGTCCGCGACGCGCGCGGATTCACCTCGATGAGATAGACGGTGTCGCCCTTGATGGCGAACTGGATGTTCAGGAGTCCCACCACCTTCAGGGCCCGGGCAATCCGGCGCGTGTAGTCGCGAATCACGGCTACCTGCCGCTCCGGCACCAGGTACGGCGGCACGACGCAGAAGCTGTCGCCGGAGTGGATGCCCGCCTCCTCGATGTGCTCCATGATGCCGCCGATGACGACGGCGCCGGTGCGGTCGGCGACCGCGTCCACGTCGATCTCGAAGGCATCCTCGAGAAACTTGTCGACCAGGATGGGATGCTGCGGCGACGCGTCGACCGCCTCGGTCATGTACCGGTCGAGCGCGCCCGGGTCGTAGACGATGGCCATCGCCCGGCCGCCGAGGACGTAGGACGGCCGGACCAGCACCGGATAGCCGATCTCCTCCGCGATGCCGCGCGCCTCCTCCCGCGAGGCCGCGAGGCCGTGAGGCGCCTGGGGAATCCCCAGCTCGCCGAGAAGCCGGGCGAACCGCTCGCGGTCCTCCGCCAGATCGATCGAGTCCGGCGACGTGCCGATGATCGCCACCCCGGCCGACTGCAGCCCGAGCGCGAGCTTCAACGGGGTCTGGCCGCCGAACTGCACGATGCACGACACTTCACCGCCCGCCGACCGCTCGCGCCCGATGACCGCCTGGACGTCCTCCTGCGTCAGGGGCTCGAAGTAGAGCCGGTCGACGGTGTCGTAGTCGGTCGACACCGTCTCCGGGTTGCAGTTGATCATGACCGTCTCGTAGCCCTCCTCGCGGAGTGCGAACGCGGCATGACAACAGCAGTAGTCGAACTCGATCCCCTGCCCGATGCGGTTCGGCCCGCTGCCGAGGATGACGACCTTGGGGCGGTCGTTCGGTTCCGCTTCGCACTCGAGCTCGTAAGTGCCGTAGAGATAGGGCGTGAACGATTCGAACTCGGCCGCGCAGGTGTCGATGCGCTTGTAGACCGGACGCAGGCCCGCGTCCGACCGCCGGGCGGCAACCGCGGTTGCGTCGACACCGAGGATGGCGGCGAGCTGCTCGTCCCCGAAGCCGGCGCGCTTGAGCTCGAGCAGCAGTTCCTTCGAGAGCCCGTCCGGCCCCGCCGCCGACGCCCGGCGGTAGAGCTCGACGATCCCGGCGAACTGGGTGAGGAACCAGCGGTCGATGCGGCTCGCCTCGTACAGCTCCTCGACCGACCAGCCGGCGACCAGCGCCTCGAAGACCGCCCACATCCGCCGGTCGGTCGGCAGGGCGAGCCGCCGCCGCAGCTCGCCCGGCTCCGACTCGACGCCCTCGGGGGCGCCGCCGAACAGCAGGCCGCTGCGACCGATCTCGAGCGAGCGCATACCCTTGAGAAAGGCCTCCTTGAAGGTGCGCCCGATGGCCATCGCCTCGCCGACCGACTTCATCTGCGTGGTCAGCGTCCGCTCGGCCCGGGGGAACTTCTCGAACGTCCAGCGCGGCACCTTCACGACCACGTAGTCGATGGTCGGCTCGAACGAAGCGGGCGTCAGCCGGGTGATGTCGTTGGGAATCTCGTCGAGCCGGTAGCCCAGGGCCAGCTTGGCCGCGATCTTGGCAATCGGGAACCCGGTCGCCTTCGACGCCAGGGCGGACGACCGCGAGACGCGCGGATTCATCTCGATGGCGACCATCCGGCCGGTGTCGGGATCCACCGCGAACTGGATGTTCGAGCCGCCGGTCTCGACCCCCACGCGGTTGATGATGCGCCTGGCCGCGTCGCGCATCCGCTGGTACTCCTTGTCGGTCAGCGTGAGCGCGGGGGCGACGGTGATGCTGTCGCCGGTGTGCACCCCCATCGGGTCGATGTTCTCGATCGGGCAGATGACGACGAAGTTGTCCGCCCCGTCGCGCATCACCTCGAGCTCGAACTCCTTCCACCCGATGACCGATTCCTCGATGAGCACCTCGTGGACGGGGCTGAGCTCGATGCCGCGCCGCGACAGATCGCGGAACTCCTCCATGTTGTAGGCGATGCCGCCGCCGACGCCGCCCAGCGTGAAGGACGGGCGGATCACCACCGGGAACCCGAACCGGTCGACCAGCTCGACCGCCTCGTCGAAAGACCGCGCGTAGGCGCTGTCGGGCACCTCGACCCCGATGGACTCCATCGCCCCGCGGAACTCGAGCCGATCCTCCGCGATGCGGATCGCGTCGAGCGATGCGCCGATCAGCTTGACGTCGAGTTCCTCGAACACCCCGCGGTCGCCGAGCTCGATCGCCAGGTTCAGCGCCGTCTGCCCGCCCACGGTCGGCAGCAGCGCGTCCGGTTTCTCCTTCTCCATGACCGAGCGGGCGTACTCCCAGGTGAGCGGCTCCACGTAGGTCCGGTCGGCGACGTCGGGGTCGGTCATGATCGTCGCCGGGTTGCTGTTCATGAGGACGACGTCGAGGCCCTCGCTGCGGAGCGCCTTGCAGGCCTGCGTGCCGGAGTAGTCGAACTCGCACGCCTGGCCGATGACGATCGGGCCGGAGCCGATGACGAGCACGCGTTGAATGTCGGTGCGGCGGGGCATGGCGAACGTCGGGAAACGGTGTCGATGGCTTTAGGCGCGCGCGGAATGGCCTGTTCTCCGCTCCATCGCCTCGATGAAGCCGCTGAAGAGGTAGTCGGCGTCGTGCGGTCCGGGAGACGCCTCGGGATGATACTGCACGCACGAGACCGGCAGCCGCGCGTGACGCAGGCCCTCGATGGTCCCGTCGTAGAGATTCACGTGCGTGACTTCCACGTCGTCCGGCACCGAGTCCGGATCGACCGCGAACCCGTGGTTCTGCGAGGTGATCTCGATCCGCTCGGTGGCCACGTTCCGCACGGGATGGTTGGCCCCGCGGTGGCCGAACTTGAGCTTGTAGGTCCGCGCCCCCAGCGCCAGGCCGAGCACCTGGTGGCCGAGGCAGATGCCGAACACCGGGCCGCCGCCGTCGATGACCTCGCGTGCGTTGCGGACGACGTAGTCGAGCGGGGCCGGATCGCCGGGACCGTTGCTGAAGAAGACGCCGTCCGGTCGCATCGCCAGCAGGTCGGACGCCGGCGCGGTCGCGGGAAACACCCGCACGTCGCAGCCGTGGGCCGCCAGCCGCCGCAGGATGTTGCGCTTCATCCCGAGATCGTAGGCGGCGACCCGCAGCGGACGGGTGGCGCGCTGCGCGGGTTCCACCCCGAACCCGGCCGCGGGCGTGTCGTCCCCGGCGCACCAGTCGAACGGCGCGGCGCAGGTGACCGAACGGACCAGATCGCTGCCCTCCATCCGGGGCGCGGCCTGCGCCTGCGCCACGAGCTCCTCGGGCTCGATCCTCCCCGTGCCGATGACGCCGCGCATGACCCCGGCGCTGCGCAGCAGCCGGGTCAGCGCCCGCGTGTCGATGCCCGAGATGCCCACGACGCCGTGGGCCGCGAGATAGTCGTGCAGGGTCCCGGTGGCGCGCCAGTTGCTGGCGATCGGCGAATCCGCGCGCATGACGAACCCCGCCACGCGGGGTGCGGCCGACTCCCGGTCCTCCGCCTCGGCGACGCCGTAGTTGCCGATCTGCGGGCACGTCATGGTGACGATCTGTCCCGCGTACGACGGGTCCGTCAGGATCTCCTGGTAGCCGGTCATGCTGGTGTTGAAGACCACCTCGCCGGCCGTGACGCCGGTCGCGCCCACCGCGCGGCCGGCGTACCAGGTTCCGTTCTCGAGAGCGAGCACCGCCTTCATTGCCGGTCCTCCGGCTGGAGCGAGGCCCCGACCCGAATCCGTTCCGTCCCCGAGACGTCCACCTCGGTGATCCACGGGCGGTAGCCCGGCAGCTCGATCCGCACCCGGCGCACACCCGGCGCGACGTCGGCTATGTCGACCGGCGTCACCCCCATCACGACGTCGTCGACGCGCACGGCCGCCCCGCGTGGACGGGATTCGACCCGCAACGACCCGCCGGCCGGCGCGCCGGCGGGCGGCGGGCCCGGCGCCGGGTCATCCGGTCCGGCGCTCGCCGCCGGGGTCTCGGCCGCGGCAGGCGGGTCCGCGGCCGACGACGGCGGGTTCACCCCCTGCGGCGCGGCGCCGGCCGCGCGCAATCCGGGCGCCGGCGGATCGGCCGCCGCAAGCGGCTCCGGCGCGTCCGCAGCCGGAAGCGGCTCCGGCGCCGGCGCCGGCGGGGGAAGCGACTCGGCGCCACGAAGCGGCGGGTCACCGACCGACACGATCGGCTCCTCGACCAGCGCGAGACGCTCGGCGGCCGAGGGCGAGCCCTGCGCGGGCGGGGGAGCCACCGTCTCCTCACTGAACTCCACACCCGCACCGGCGGCCTCGGCCGGTCCCGGAGCGGCCCCCGACGTCTCCTCCCCCGCGGTCCACAGGCTCGTGAACACCAGGTACGCCGCCAGCATGCCCAGCACCACGGCGGCGATCATGGGCGCCATGGTGCGCATCGACGTGGGCGACGGCGGGGGGGGCACGTCTTCCTCGCTGGTTGCCTGCCGGACCGCCGGCGCCAGGACGTCCCGGTCATCGAGCGGATCGAAGTGCACGTCGTCCCGCACCGCCACCACCGGGCCGGCGCGGCGCGGCGCGGCGGCCCGGCGCAGCGGGCGGCGCCGCGACCGGGGCGGCCGCTCGTCGCGCGCCCCGTCTTCCTCGTCGTCGGAACGTTCCCTGCCCGCGGACGGGCCCGCCGGGGCGACGACCCCGCCGGGCAGGGCAATCTGCACCGGCAACTCGGAACCGTGCCCGGAACCGGGAAACTCGCGCCCCGCGGGTCCGACGGACTCCGGAGCATCGAACGCCGCGACGCCGTCCCCGCGGCCGGCGTCCCCGAGACCCATCCCGTGCTGCAGGTCCGACGCTTCCCCGAAATGGTCCGGCGCATCGTCCGCCACCGGCTCGCGGCCGGGCGCCCTCGTCGACACGGATCCCGCAGGTCCCTCGTCACCGACGGCGCGCGCCACCGCCTGCACGAACGCGGTCGCCGACGCCGACCGGATGGCCGGCTCCACCGCCAACGCATTGCGGAAGGCCTGCTGGAATCCCGCGGGGTCGGCAACGTCGGGGCGGAGCTCGGGCAGATCGGCGATGGCCTCGTCGCCGCTCGCGGAAGGTCGCGTTCCGGTCAACAGCTCGTAGGCCAGCACGGCGAGGGAGAAGCGGTCCGCGGGCGGACCCCAGCGACGTCCGGCCGTCACCTCGCCGGCCGTGTACGGCCTGCGCACCGGAACACGCAGCCGCACGTGCTCGAGGGCGCTCGCGATACCGAACCCGGTAGCGCAGACCCCCTCCGGCGAGACCAGCACGTCGCGCAGGTGCAGGGCGCCGTGCACGACGCCGCGCGCGTGGGCCGCGTCGACTCCCCCGGCGAGCGCCGCGATCCACTCCAGCGCCTCGGCGGGGCGCGCCTCGCGCCGCAGCACGACGTCGAGCGACTCGGCGGCGATGTACTCGCAGGCCATGAACGGCATGCCCGCTTCGAGTCCCGCGGCCAGCGGCGCCACGATCGCGGGGTGCGACATCTCGACGTTGACGATGTCGGCCAGCGCATTGGCGAAGATCTCGACCTGCTCGGGCGTCAGATCGAGCTCGAAGGCCTTGATGGCGACCGTCCGGTCGCCGTCGGATTCGCGGGCGCGGTAGACGGGGCCGAGAACGCCGGTACCTACCTGATGCAGGACCCGGTACGGGCCGAATGCACCAGGAACTGGAAACGTCCCGGCATCCTCGCGTGTCAGTGGTCGAAATCTCCCGGCTGGTTTCCGGATGGTACCATGGGGGCGGTTCCCCGTTCAATGGATGGCGAGCAACTGGACCCGGGCATTCGGATAGACGACCGGCAACTCCCCTGGACCGGTCGCTTCGTTCGCGACTACTGTCACGCGTTCGAGCGGCTCGCCCCCTACTTCGCCGGGTCTCCCGCGCACCCGTCGAGCTGGACCGACGCATTCGACGCCAGACGCCGCCGCAGGCCCGACGCGGCGACGGTCGGCGTCATCGAACGGCAACTGGCCGCGCGCGGGGCGCCGACCCCGTCACGCACCGCCGCCGCGCGCCTGCGCGACGCGGGGGCGACGGCGGTGGTCACCGGACAGCAGGCAGGCCTGTTCGGGGGCCCGCTCTTCACGCTGCTCAAGGCGGTCACCGCCATGCGGCTCGCCCGACGGCTCTCAGAGGAGCATGGCGCCGCGGTCGTCCCCGTCTTCTGGGTGGACGCCGAGGACCACGACCTCGACGAGGTCCGCGGCTGTCACGTCCTCAACGGCGAGCTGCAGCGAGTACCCGTCGCGCTGGACCTCGGCGCCTCACCCGGCACGAGCGCGGCGGCGGTAACGCTCGACGAGTCGATCCGGGAAACGCTCGACGCCTTGCGCGTCGCCCTCCCTGCAACGGAATTCACCGCCGAGGTGACGGATGCCCTGGCCTCGTCGTACGCGCCCGGAAGGCGTCTGGTCGAAGCCTTCTCGCGTTGGCTCGACCGGCTGCTCGGCCGGCACGGCCTGGTCGTGTACGACGCCTCGGACCCCGCCGCCAAGCCGTTCTTCCGGTCGCTCTTCGAGCGCGAGGTCGGGAGGCCGGGACACACGGCCGAGCTGGCCGCCGAAACCGGCGCCGAGCTGGCCGCCCTCGGCTACCATGCGCAGGTTTCCCCCGCACCCGGCGCCGTCGCACTGTTTCGACTCGACGGAGCCCGCCAGGCGATTCGGGCGGTCGACGGGACCTTCTCGACCGGTGGGCTCACGCTCGACGCCGCGGCCCTGTGGGCCGACATCGACGCCAACCCGGCGCGCTTCAGTCCGAACGTGCTGTTGCGGCCCATCGTCCAGGACACGCTGCTGCCGACCGTGGCCTACGTGGCGGGTCCCAACGAGCTGGCCTATCTGGGACAACTGCGCCGGATCTACGCGGCGTTCGACGTCCCCATGCCGGTCATCCATCCCCGTGCGAGCGCCACCCTCGTCGACGCCGCGACCGTGAAGTTCCTCAACCGCTACGGCGTCGACTTCGCGCAGCTTCAGCCGCGGGACGACGCCGCGCTGAACCGGCTGCTGGCGCTGCAGATACCGGAGAGCATCGAGCAGGCGATTGCCGCGGCCGAGCGGTCCGCGGCCGGACATCTCGACGCCATCGGCAGCGCCGTCCCGACCCTCGACCCGACGCTGACCGGCGCCGTCGGCTCCGCGCGGGGACGTATCGAGCGGGAGCTCGGGAACCTGCGCGGGAAGGTCGTGGCCGCGGCGAAACGACGGGATTCGACGCTCCGCCGGCAGTTCGAGCGCGCGCGGGCGCAGAGCTTCCCGGGAGGCGTCCCCCAGGAGCGGAGCCTCTCCGGCATCCATTTTCTGAATCGCTACGGCTTCGCCCTCGTCGACCGGCTGCTCGCGAGCCTGCCGCTCGACCCCGGCCACCACTGGCTGCTGACGATCTAGGAACGGGAACGGGAACGGGCCGGACGAGGCCGGCGCAGTATACTGGGCCGGATCGAGATGAACGAAGAAGTCTTTCGGGCCGTGAACGACGTGTTCGCCCGCGGAGAGTCCGCGGCGCTGGTCACGATCATCCGTACCCAGGGCTCGACCCCGCAGCGCGTAGGCGCGAAGATGCTGGTCTTTGCCGACGGACGCACGATCGGCACGATCGGCGGCGGGTGCTACGAGAACGACGCCTTCTGGAAGGCGCGGCGCGCGCTGGAATCGCGCAAGCCGCTCGTTGCGCGGTACGAGCTGGCCGACGACCTCGCCGAGGAGTCGGGACTCATCTGTGGAGGCCAGATGGAGGTCTACATCGAGCCGCTCGAGGCCTCGCCGCACCTGTACCTGGTGGGCGCCGGCCACGTCGCGCTGCATCTCGGGCGTCTTGCGACGCCGGCCGGATTCCAGGTGCACGTGATCGACGACCGCGAGAAGTTCTCCAACGCCGAGCGGTTCCCGGACGCCGTCGAGGTCGCCGTCGACGACATCCCGACGTGGTTGGAGAGCACGGATTTTCCGGCCACCGCCTACGCGGTCATCCTGACCCGCGGCCACCGGCACGATCTCGACGCGTTGCGCGCGCTCGCGCCGCGCCCGCTCCGCTACCTCGGCCTCATCGGCAGCAAGGCGAAGGTGGCGCGCCTGCATGACGCCCTGCGCGAAGAGGGCGTCACGGTCGCCCACCCGGAGCGGCTGCACGCGCCGGTAGGCCTCGACATCGGCGCAATCACCCCCCAGGAGATCGCCGTCAGCATTCTGGCCGAGCTGATCGCCGTCAAGTACAGCAAGCTGGACGCGGCCGCCGGGATCGATGCCGCCGCGCAGGCGGCCGTGAAGCCGTTGCGGTGGCTTCCGCCCACGCAGCCGTCGACGGCGGCGCCCGCGACGCCCGCGACCGCGGAGCCCGGCGCCGTCGCGAGCGCCTTCGCGAGCGCGGCGGCGCCCGCTGCTATAATCGAGGATCTGTAGCGGCACGCGGCCTGGCGGGGCTGGTCGCGTCCGGCGACGGCACGCACCATGGCATCTCGCGCCACGATTCACGATCCCGACGTCGGCCGGTTGACGGATCGCGCCAGTCGGATTCTGGCCGCGCTGGTCACCCGGTACATCGACCGGGCCGAGCCGGTGTCCTCGCTGTGGCTCGCCCAGCACGGGAACGTGGGTCTGTCTTCCGCCTCGGTGCGCAACGTCATGGCCGAGCTCGAGCAGGCGGGTTACATCTCGCAGCCGCATACTTCCGCCGGTCGCATCCCGACCGACCGCGGTTACCGGTACTTCGTGGACCGGCTCCTGAGCCGCCGGCGCGACATGCACGCCGCACCGGACGTCGAGGCGCGGCTGCGGCAGGCCGGCACGGTGAGCGACGTCCTGTCGAACGTGTCCCACGAGCTCTCGGTCGCCTCGCACCACCTGGCGTTCGCCTGCCTGCCGCGCGTGGCGGCGGGGACCTTCCGGCGCATCGAGTTCGTGCCGCTCGGCACCACCAGGATCCTGGTGGTGGTCACGACCGAGGACGACGAAGTCGCTCACAAGACCGTCGACCTGGGCGAGGAAGCGGACCGCCGGGCGCTGGAGCAGGGCGCCCGCTACCTTTCGGAGACGTTCGCGGGCCTGCCGCTGTGGGACGTTCGAACGGCGGTGGTCGAGCAACTGCGTCAGGAGCGGATGCTCTACGATCAGCTCCGCTCGCGCGCCCTGCGTCTGGCCAGTCTGACGCTCGAAGAGATGGTGCCGCCGAACCACCTCTTCGTGGAAGGTGCGTGGTTCCTCGCCGAGGAGGTCTCCGACGGCGAAGACCGCGTCCCGCTGGAAATCCTCCGGACGCTGCTGGCGATGATCGAACGCAAGGATCTGCTGGTGCGCGTCCTCGACGAATACCTCGACGGCCCGGGTCTGACGGTCGTCATCGGCACGGAGAACTCGTCGCCGGAGATGCAGGCCTTCAGTCTGGTGGCTTCCACCTACTTCGACGGCTCCCGCACGGGGCGCATCGGCATCATCGGCCCTCGGCGCATGCGCTATTCGCGAGCGATCTCGGCCGTGGATCGGGTCTCGCGCGCGGCGAGCCGGGTGCTCGTCGAGCAGACGGCATCATCCGAACATGACAGACGACGTGAACCTGGCACAGCCTGAAGCAGGCGCGAACCCGGGGCAGCCCGAGCCGGCAGCGAGCCCGGAGCAGCCCGAAGAAGATCCCGGCCCGGCGCAGTTCGACGACGATTCGAGCCGTTTGGAGTCCGCGGAAGACGCGGGACCCGGGCAGGCCCAGGCCGTATCGATCGACACCGCGCCGAGCGCCGCCGAATCGGAGCCGGTTCCGGATCCGGCCGCGGAGCGCGACGAGTACCGCGACCTGCTGCAGCGCAAGCAGGCCGAGTTCGACAACTACAAGAAGCGCGTCGAGCGCGACCGCGCCAGGGCCAACCGACAGGCCGAGAAGGCGTTGATCGTGGCGCTGCTGCCTTTGCTGGACGACTTCGAGCGGGCGCTGGGAGCACCCGTCGAGTCGGGCGGCGCGGAAGCGTACCGCGACGGGATCGAGCTCATCCACCGCCAGTTGCTGGAGATTCTCCGCAAGCGCGGGGTCGTGCCGATCGAGACGGCCGGCGTGCGGTTCGATCCCAATCTCCACGAGGCGGTGGCGTACCAGACCAGCGAGGGCCACGAGGACGGGGACGTCATCGACGAGCTCCGGCGCGGGTACCTGTTCGACGAGATGCTGCTGCGGGCGGCGATGGTGAGGGTGGCCAAGGCGTGAGCAAGCGCGACTACTACGAGGTGCTCGGCGTATCGCGCGACGTCGGCGAGCAGGAGCTGAAGAGCGCCTATCGCAAGCTGGCGCTGCAGTACCACCCGGACCGGAATCCGAACGACCGGACCGCGGAGGAACGGTTCAAGGAGGCCGCCGAGGCCTATGCCGTCCTGGCGGATCCGGACAAGCGCGCCCGCTACGACAAGTTCGGGCACGCGGGAGTCGGCGGCGGCGGTGCGGCCGGCTTCGATCCGTCGACGTTCGCCGACTTCGGGGACATCTTCGGCAACCTCGGCGACATCTTCGGATTCGGGGACATCTTCGGATCGGGCCGTCGCCGCCGCGGTCCGCGGCGCGGCGCGGATCTGCGGTACGACCTCCCGATCTCGCTCGAGGACGCCGCCGCCGGCACGGAGGCGACACTGCAGGTCCCGCGCGAGGAGCCGTGCGAGCGGTGCGCCGGGTCGGGCGCCGCGGCCGGCTCCGGGCCGGAGACCTGCCCGCAATGCCACGGTCGCGGACAGGTCCGCTACCAGCAGGGCTTCCTCACCGTCGCGCGCCCCTGCGGCGGATGCCGGGGGGCCGGCAAGGTCATCCGCAATCCGTGCAGCGCCTGCCGCGGGAACGGGCGCGTGGCGCGCGAGCGGAAGCTCAAGGTGAAGGTGCCCGCGGGCATCGACACCGGACAGCAGCTCCGCCTGCAGGGCGAAGGCGAGCACGGGCCGCAGGGCGGCGAGCCGGGCGACCTCTACGTCGTCATTCACGTGCAGGACCACGCAGTGTTCAGGCGCGAGGGCAGCGATCTGCTGTGCGCCATCCCGGTGAGCTATCCCACGCTGGTGCTCGGCGGGACGATCACCGTGCCGACCCTGAACGGCGACGAGACCCTGCACGTCCCGAAGGGCACGCAGGGCGATGCCCGGTTGCGCGTGCGCGGCAAGGGGCTGCCGCACGTCTCCGGGCGGGGGCGCGGGGACCTCTACATCGACGTGAAGGTGGCCGTTCCCACCTCCGTATCGAGCGAGCAGAGAGAGCTGATCGAGGGCCTCGACCGGCTCATGCCGCAGCGGTCGTTCGAGCCGAACGAGCATGGAGACGACGACAGCCGCCCCTTCTTCAGCCGGGTGAAGGACATTTTTGGGTAGGCGACCGGCCCTCGATGTCAGCCTGCCGGCCGCGCCGGCGTCGCTCCTGTGCAGACTCGACGCGTTGCTCGACGACCACGACCCCTTCGCCATCCACGACGAGGGGGGCGACGCAGCGAGCGGGACCGGCAGCGGACGCGTGGCCGCGTGCCTGGCGCGGCGCGTGTACTTCTTCTCGGCCGAAGCGCGCGACGCGGCGCGCCGGAATATACGGCAGACCCTGGGGGCCGACGGCGTCCGGGCCACCCCGATCGACGTCCCCGACGACGGCTGGGCGGCGCGGTCGCAGGCGAGGCTGCGCGGCGTGCGGATCGGCGACCTCGTGGTGGCCCCTCCGTGGGACGTTCCCTCGCCGGCCGGCGCGATCCGCACCGTCGTGGTCATCGAACCGTCGACGGGATTCGGCACCGGTCATCACGCCTCCACGCGCCTGTGCCTGCGGGCGCTGCAGGGCATCGGCAACCGCCTGTCGACGAGCCGCGTCCTGGACCTCGGCGCCGGATCCGGGGTTCTGGCGATAGCCGCGGCCCTGCTCGGCGCCGAGGCGGTAGTGGCTGTCGAGCGCGATCCCGATGCCCTCGCCAACGCGCGTCGCAACGTCCGCCGCAACCGCGTCGCGGAAAGGGTCACCCTGCTCGCGGGCGACCTGGCCGATCCGTCGCTGGACTCCGGCGACGTCGTCACCGCGAATCTCACCGGCGCGTCGTTCGTGGACCACGCCGCGGCAGTGCAGCGTCTGGTCCGGCCGGCGGGCCTGCTGCTCGCGAGCGGCATCGCGGCCGGCGAGGAGCAGGACGTGAGGACCGCACTGGAGCCGCCGTTCGTGCTTCGTGAGCGGACGGCGGAGGACGACTGGGTAGGCCTGGTCTTCGAGCGGCCGGCGCGGGGCGTTCGTACCGGGAACCGATGACGGTCCACCGCTTCTACGCGGCGCAGCTCCCGGCGCCCGGAAGCGACCTCCGTCTGTCGCCCGCGGAGGGGCGCCACCTGACCCGCGTGCTCCGGCTGCGCAGCGGGACCCGCGTCCTGGTCTTCGACGGCCGGGGCCGCCAGCACGAGGCCACGGTCACCGGCGACGACCCGCGGCGCCCCGTGCTGCTCCTCGGCGCGCCGGTCGCGGCGCCGGCCGAGCCCCTGGTGCGCGTGACGCTCGGGATGACGATCCTCAAGGGACGCAAACTCGACGCGGTGGTTCGCGACGCCACGACGCTCGGCGTGACCGGGATCGTGCCGCTCCTGAGCCAGCGGACGCAGCCGGGCGGCGAGGAGCGCGCCGGGGGGCGCCTCGGCGACCGCTGGCTCGGCATCGCCGTCGCTTCCGCCAAGCAGTGCGGGCGCGCGGTGGTGCCCGAGATATACCCCCCGGCGACGTTCCGACGGTTCCTGGGCCACGCCCGGTCGCACGCCGTCCGGCTGTTGCTGGTGGAGCCGGCGGCGGCCGGAAGCGCCGCGCGGGGTGGAGCGGACGCGCTCCGGAGCGGATCGCGGCCGGCGACCGTGGCGCTCGCGATTGGTCCGGAAGGCGGATGGACGGAGGACGAGATCCGCGCCGCCGAGGAGGCCGGCTTCCGGCCTCTGACCCTCGGCCGGCGCACGCTGCGCTCCGAGATCGCGCCGGTCGCCGCCCTCGCGATCCTGCGCTTCACCTGGGACGACCTCTGAGCCCGCGGGCGCCTCGGGGCCCCAAGCTATACTTGCGATACCCGCATGCTGTTCCGAGGGCAGACGCTAGGAAAATACAGAATCACGGCGCCCCTCGGCAGCGGAGGGTTCGGCGCGGTCTATCTCGCTCGCGACACCTGGATCGACAAGGACGTGGCGATCAAGGTGCCCCACCGGCAGAACCTGAACTTCGGCGAGCTCCTGCGGGAGCCGCGCCTGCTGGCGGCTCTCGACCATCCCAACATCGTCTCGATTACGACGGCCGAGAAGCAGGACAACGTCTTCTTCATCGTGATGGAGTACGTCGCCGGACATACCCTGGAGGAGGTCATCACGAGCAACCGCGGACTCGACACGGCGCGGACGGTCGACTATACGATGCAGATCGGCCGGGCCATGGAACACGCGCACGCGCAGGGCGTGATCCACCGCGACCTGCGGCCCGCCAACGTGCTGGTCTCGGACGCGGGCGTGCTGAAGGTCGCCGACTTCGGCACCTCGCGCTTCTTGGAGATCGCCGCGCACGGCACGACGGTCATCGGCAGCCCGCCCTACATGGCCCCCGAGCAGTTCGAAGGCAAGGCGGTGTTCGCGTCCGACATCTACTCGCTGGGCATCACCATGTACCAGATGCTCACCGCCGCGCTCCCCTACGAATCCCCCGCGCCGAGCGATCTCGACAGGCTCCGGCGCGGCGAGCTGGTCCGGCCGCCCCGACTCTGCAATCCGGAAGTGCCGAAACGACTCAACGACATCGTGATGAAGGCGCTCGCGCCGGAGCTGTCGGCCCGCTACCAGCGGGCCGGCGAGTTGCTGAGCGACCTGGAGCAGGCATCCGCGCCGGCGGCCCGCCCGCAGCCGACGCCGAGCCGAGCCGCGGAACCGGCGCGCGAGACGGCGCGCGCGCGGGTCCACGTCACCCCCCGTCGTCTCCGCACCGACGCGCCGTCGACGGGGCGCTTCTGCCTGCGCTGTCGCAAGCCGCTGCACGCGCGCGCCGACCGCTGTCCGTTCTGCGGAGAGAGCTGGTAGGCCGGCCGGCAGGTCTGCGCCGCGGACCGGTGCGGACGCTCCCCGGCGGGGTGATCGGACGGCAGGCCGAGCCGCACGCGGCGCTTTCCGGGGCGCGCTTGCAAACTGCGCGCCGGACTCTTTACACTGGGAACGCAACTTCTCCACTCCACACGATTTCGCAGGTCAGCCATGAGCTTCGGGACCGGCCGCATCTGGATGAACGGCAAGCTGGTCGATTGGGCCGACGCGAAGGTCCACATCGGCTCCCACGTCATCCACTACGGCAGTGGCGTCTTCGAGGGCGCCCGCTGCTACGACACGCCAGACGGAGCCGCGGTCTTCCGCCTCGACACGCACGTCCGGCGACTGTACGACTCGGCGAAGATCTACCGCATGGACTACCAGGCGCTCGGCCAGGACGAGTTCCACGAGGCGATTCTCGACACGATACGCGCCAACCGGTACAACGCCTGCTACATTCGCCCGCTGATCTACCGGGGCTACGACACGCTCGGCGTCAACCCGTTCAGTTGCCCGGTCGAGGCGGCGATCCTGGTCTGGGAATGGGGCGCCTATCTGGGCGACGACGCGCTCGAGCACGGCGTCGACGTCCAGGTCAGCTCCTGGGGCCGGGGCGCGCCCAACCGGTTCCCGTCGGTGGCCAAGTCGACCGCCAACTACGCCAACTCGCAGCTCATCAAGATGGAGGCGACCCTCAACGGCTACGCCGAGGGCATCGCCCTGGATCCGCGGGGCTTCGTGAGCGAAGGCAGCGGCCAGAACATCTTCGCGGTGCGGAACGGCGTCATCACGACCCCGCCGTCGGCCGATTCCATCCTGCCCGGCATCACGCGCGACGTGGTCATCACGCTCGCGGGCGATCTCGGGTTCGAGGTCCGCGAGGAGACGCTGCCGCGCGAGGCGCTCTACATCGCCGACGAGGTCTTCTTCACCGGGACCGCGGCGGAGATCTCCCCCATCCGGTCCATCGACAAGATTTCCATCGGCAGCGGCAAGCGCGGGCCGATAACCGCGGCCATTCAGCGGCGGTTCTTCGACGTGATCAACGGCCGGGTGGCCGACACCCACGGCTGGCTCAAGTTCGTCTACGGCGATCCTGCGGCGGTGACGCCGGCCACGGCCGGCGCCGCGGCCGGTGCGGGGTAGGAGTCTGCGCCGCAGGGACGGTGCGGACCTCCCTTGCCTTCCGACCCCTACGCGGCGGGCCTGGCGATGCTCGCCCGGTGCGAGTTGTCCACGGCGGAGGTAGTCGAGAGACTGCGACGCCGGGGCTTCGCGCCCGGTGACGTCGAAGCCGCCGTGGAGCGCCTGCGGGACGAGCACGCCCTCGACGATCACCGGACGGCCACCGTCCACGCCCGGCGCTCGGCCCGCATCAGGCGCCGCGGCCCCCTGCGGGCCGAGCGGGAAATCGCCGCCCTCGGCATTTCTCCCGCGGTAGCCGGGGCAGCGGTCGCCGAGGTCTACGCCGAGGAGGGCGCGCAGACCGTGCTCGAGCGGGCACTCGCACGGCGGCTCGCCGAAGGCGCCCCGGTCGAGAGCCGCGCCCAGTTCGCCAGGTTGTACCGCTACCTCGTTCGCCAGGGCTTCGACCCGCCCGCGGTGTCGGCCACCCTGCGCGCCCGCGCCGCAACGCACGCGCCGCCCGACCCGGACGAGACGGCGTCCTGACATCCCGGCCGGGAGTCTGCGTCGTGGAACTGCGGGGGCTCCCGCAGGGTCGTCGGGCGGCAGGCGGAACCCCGGGAGCCCGTGGCAGGAGCCCAAGCGACGCTCCAGGCGAAACTCGTCGCTACCGCGGTTGCGGCCCGTGACCGGTGGCTGCGTGGCAAGAGCCCAGGCGAAACTCCGTCCGACCGGACCGTGTGTCAAAATGACGCGGATGACTTCGGCCGAGATTCGACAGAGCTTCCTCGACTACTTTCGCGAGCGCGGACACCGCATCGTGGCCAGCTCCCCGCTCGTTCCCGGGGACGATCCGACGCTGCTGTTCACCAATGCCGGGATGAACCAGTTCAAGGACGTGTTCCTCGGCGCCGACCGCCGCGAGTACCGGCGCGCCACCACCGCGCAGAAGTGCATGCGCGTCAGCGGCAAGCACAACGACCTCGAGAACGTCGGACCCTCCCTCCGGCACCACACGTTCTTCGAGATGCTCGGCAACTTCTCCTTCGGCGACTATTTCAAGGCCGACGCCATCCCCTTCGCCTGGAACCTGCTGACGGACGTCTGGAAACTGCCGGCCGAGCGGCTCTACGCCACCGTGTTCAAGGGCGAGGACGGCATCCCGCGCGACGACGAGGCGTACGACATCTGGCGGGGACTGGTCCCGGTGTCGCGCATCGCCGAGCTGGGCGCGGCGGAGAACTTCTGGGCGATGGGCGAGACGGGGCCCTGCGGCCGTTGCTCTGAGATCCACTATCACCGCGGCGACCACCTGCCCTGCACGGCGGAGCGCTGCCTCGGCATCGACTGCGACTGCGACCGCTACGTCGAGATCTGGAACAACGTCTTCATGGAGTTCGAGCGGCGCGCCGATGGCGCCCTCACCCCGCTGCCGGCCCCGTCGATCGACACCGGCATGGGCCTCGAGCGCATCGTCGCGGTGCTGCAGGACAAGCTGTCGAACTACGACACGGACCTCTTCGGGCCGCTGCTGGCCGCCATCGGCGAGCGGGCGGGCACGCGGTACGGCCCGCTCGCGGGTCGCCCGTCGAACGCGACGAGCGACGTCTCGCTGCGCGTCATCGCCGACCACCTGCGCGCGATGACCTTCCTCATCGCCGACGGCGTCGTCCCGTCGAACGAATGGCGCGGCTACGTGCTCCGCAAGGTCATGCGGCGGGCGATGCGGCACGGGAAGAAGCTCGGGCTGACCGAACCGTTCCTGCACGAGCTGACCGGCGTGGTGATTGCGGAGATGGCGATCGCGTATCCCGAGCTGGATGACAGCCGCGAAGTGATCGCCTCGGTGGTGCGTCGCGAGGAGAGGCAGTTCGACCGGGTACTGCGGGAGGGGTTGCCGCACCTGGAGGAGGCGCTGGCCGGCGCGGAGAGCATGCAGAGAGTCCTGGACGGCAGATTGGCGTTCCGGCTCTATGACACGTTCGGAATACCCCGCGACTTCATCGAGGACATGGCGCAGTCCCGGTCGGTCGACTTCGACGAAAAGGGGTTCGAAGCGGCGTTCGAAGAGCAGCGTACCCGCGCTCGCGCGGGGGCGACGTTCGGCCGTGACCAGGCGCAGGTCGACATCGTGCCCGGTGGAGCCGGGGTCGACTTCGATCCGGAATCGTTCGTCGGCTACGAGACCACCTCGGCAAAGAGCGTCGTCACACACATCTTCCGGCGTGACGATTCAGGACCGACTCTCACTCCCGTAGACGTCCTGAACGCCGGCGAGGAGGGACACGCCGTTCTGGCCAAGACGCCGTTCTACCTGGAAGCGGGCGGGCAAGTCTCCGACACCGGCCGACTCTTCCGGAACGGCGCCGTCGAGGCCGATGTCCGGAACATCGAAAGGATCCAGCCCGGCTGGCCGCGCACGCACGTCATCGCCGTGCGCGACGGCACGTTGCGGGTCGGCGATACGGTGGAGGCCGAGGTCGACGCCGAGCGCCGTGACGCCATTCGCCGGAATCACACCGCAACGCACCTGCTGCACGCGGCGCTACGCCAGATCGTGGGCACGCACGTCAGGCAGAAGGGATCGCTCGTCGCCCCGGACCGGCTGCGGTTCGACATCTCCCATCATGAGGCAGTCACCCCCGATCAATTGAGCGAGATCGAGCGGCTCGTGAACGAGCACGTCTTCATGACGAACCAAACAGTCGAGACGGAGGAACGGTCGACCGAAGAAGCAAGAGCGGAGGGCGCGATGGCCTTTTTCGACGAGAAGTACGGCGACCGCGTGCGCGTAGTGACCGTACCCGGCTTCTCGGTCGAGCTCTGCGGCGGCACGCACTGCCGGGCGACCGGCGACATCGGACCGTTCGTCATCAGCCACGAGTCCGGCGTGGCGGCCGGCGTCCGCCGCATCGAGGCGGTAACGGGCGCTGAGGCCGTGACACTGTTCCAGGGTCGCGGTGACCAAGCGGCCGGTCTGGGCGCATTGGCGGATCAGGCCCTGGCGTCCGTCCAGACGTTGCACAACCTGCGCTTCCGTCGGCCGGTCAATGCATCCCGTGCCCAGAAGGCAGTCGAAGCGGTCAACAAGCTGGCCAAGCGGGCCAAGGACCTGGAGCGCGAGAACGAGCGCTTGAAGGTGCAGGCCGCAATGGGGACCGGAACGGCACGGCAGGACGATTTCGATGTCCACGAGGTCCATGGAATCAGAGTCGTGGCGCGTAGGGTGTCAGGCATGGATCCGGGGGCGTTGCGCACTCTCGCCGATTCGCGCCGAGATCGTCTCGGAAGCGGCGTCGTCGTCATGGCTTGTGACAACGGGGGCAAGGCCGCGCTGGTCGCGTCGGTAACACCAGACGTCGCGGATCGCGTACCCGCCGGTAGGCTGGTCCAGGAGCTCGCCCCCATCGTCGGTGGACGGGGTGGAGGACGGCCCGACTTCGCACAGGCCGGCGGACGAGAGGTCGACCGGATCAACTCCCTCGTGCCGCAGTGCTACACGGCAATCAACCGTATGCTCGAGGAATCTTGACGAGAGCATGGCTCCAGCTTGTGGCCGTGTTGCTGCGCTTCGAATCCCCCGGGCAACGCAGACAACATCGACGATTGGATCAGTACGACAATGGCAAACGGGAATGGGAATGGGAATCGACCTGCCTGGGCCGCCATCTCCGGCGCGTGGTCGTTTCAGGAGTCGCGTGCCGAGTACGCCGGAGCGGGCGGATCTCCTCAACCGGTCGGTGTGGCGCTGTCCTCCGCTCGCATTCGAAACGGCCGCATGTCGGCGCGCATCCGGCTGGGCAATCCCGACGAGAACGCCGGACGCCTGCTGCTCGGGTACAACACCGCGACGGGCGGCTACTACTCCGCGGGATTGGGAGGCTACGGCCGCGCCTATGTGATCGACGAACACGTGCCCGGACTCGGCTGGCAGGCCGTGAAGCACGAGGGGCAAGTGTCGCAACTCCAGGCCTCGGCGGCGTACGAAGTCGAGGTGGACGTCAGAGGCCAGAGGCTGTGCCTGGCGGTGAATGGCATCGAGCTCATCGATCGGCACCTGCCCCACCCGCTCGAAGGCGATCAGGCCGGACTGTTCGCGTGGGGACCGGGGCCGATCACGTTCGAGAACTTCGGGTGGTCCGGCGAGCGTCCGAGAGCCTTCGTCGTCATGCAGTTCACGGAACCCTTCGACAGCCTCTACGCGGAGGTCATCCGTCCCGTGTGCGAGGAGCTTCGGTTCGCCGCGTACCGTGCTGATGACGTGTTTCGTCCGGGCCTGATCCTGCAGGACATCATCGCCGGGCTGGTGGAGTCCGACGTGATTATCGCGGAGATTACGCCGACGAACGCGAACGTCTTCTACGAGCTCGGGTACGCGCATGCCCGAAACACGCCGACGATCCTGCTCGCGCGTCGCAACGGCACACTTCCGTTCGACATCAGCGGGCACCGCGTCATCTTCTACGACGATTCGATCCGGGGCAAACCCGAGGTCGAAGTTGCGCTCAGAAGACACCTTTCCAGCATCCTCGGGGGATCGTCAGGTGGGTAGGGTCATCGGGAGAGTCCCCAGGTTCAGACGTGCATGACCGGACCGCCCGACCGGAGGCAGGCGCGAACCCGTTGCAGTCGGTACGCATCGATGTGTGGCTCGACGTCGCCTGCCTCTTCCGGACGCGATCCGAGGCGCAGCGCGCCGCCAAGGGCGGCAAGGTCGAGATCAACGGGCAGCGGGCCAAGCCGCACCGCGAGATCAGGCCGGGTGACGAGATCCGGATCACCCGCGGCAACGGGGTGACGCAGGTGGTGGCGGTGACCGCACTCGCCGAGCGTCACCTGCCGAAGGCCGACGCCCGCGCGCTGTACGACGATCGGACGCCGCCGCCGACGCGGGAGGAGCGGGAGTTCAGGATGCTGCTGCGGCGTGCAGGGCGCGCACCCGCACCCGACAAGCAGCAGCGCCGGCAGCTCCGCCGGCTGAAGGGCCGTACCTAGCGCTGCCCGTGCCGCCCGTGCCCCCGAGTTTCAGAC